>JAYULL010000170.1:0-6492 GCA_043763625.1 Sphingobacteriaceae bacterium
TTTTAAGCTGATGCTCCGGCTTCATTATTTTATTGACAGTTTTCAAAAAAGGTCCCACGTTCCCCGGGATGACAAAATTGCCGGTATTGACTATAAAAAGTCGGACAAAGGGAATTCGGTAAAGATCCCTCGTTCCTCGGGATGCCAAAACAACTACTCCCGCTCCTTTGGAGAGGGTCCGGGTGAGGCTTACTCCCACTCAATTGTTGCCGGTGGTTTCGAACTTATATCGTAAACTACTCGGTTAATTCCCTTAACGTTATTAATTATTTCGTTCGATATCTTTGACAATAACTCGTAAGGAAGGTGACTCCAGTCGGCCGTCATACCGTCTACCGAACCCACCGCACGAAGGCAAACTACATTTTCATAAGTACGTTCATCGCCCATTACACCCACCGAGTGTACCGGAAGGAAAATAGCCCCTGCCTGCCAAACCTTATCGTACCAGCCCGAATTCTTTAAATTATTAATATATATCGCATCTGCTTCTTGAAGTATAGTCACTTTTTCGCGAGTAATTTCGCCTAAAATTCGGATGGCTAAACCCGGCCCCGGAAAAGGATGGCGCCCTAATATAAGCGGGTCTATTCCCAAAGCTTTGCCTACTCTTCGAACTTCATCTTTAAATAAAGTATTTAAAGGTTCAACTACTTTCAACTTCATAAAATCCGGCAAACCGCCCACATTATGATGCGACTTTATTGTTGCTGAAGGCCCTTTTACCGACACAGATTCTATCACATCGGGATAAATAGTTCCTTGACCCAGCCATTTTACAGCTTGAACTTCATGGGCTGCGTCGTCAAATACTTCGATGAAAACTCGGCCGATGGCTTTTCGCTTTTGCTCGGGATCTGAAATTCCGGCAAGTTGGTCTAAAAACCTGTCTTTGGCGTTAACACCTTTCACATTCAAACCCATGTGCTTGTAAGAATCGAGCACTTGCTCAAACTCATCCTTCCGCAGTAGGCCGTTATCCACGAATATGCAATGCAAATTCGGTCCGATTGCTTGATGTAAAAGAACAGCTGCCACGGAAGAGTCAACTCCTCCCGATAATCCTAAAACTACTTTGTCATTTCCGATTTTTTCTCGTAGAGAAGCAATGGTTGTTTCAATAAATGAATCGGGAGTCCAGTTTTGCGAGCAATGGCAGATATCAACTAGAAAATTCTCAAGGAGCTGCTTCCCGTGAGTAGTGTGGGTTACCTCCGGGTGAAATTGGATGCAATAGGTTGTTGAATTTTTTATCTGATAAGCCGCGACTTCAACAGTATCTGTGCTTGCGATTGTTTCAAATTCTGCCGGAATGTTTGCAATTGTATCCCCGTGCGACATCCAGACTTGTGAATCTTTTGGAACGTTTTTAAGCAAAGGATTAGATTCGTTAATGTATTGAAGATTAGCTCTGCCGTACTCACGAATAGTAGAAGGAACCACCTCTCCGCCTGCTTTATGCGCAATATACTGAGCGCCGTAACAAACTCCTAAGAGTGGCCATTTATTATGAAACTGAAGGAAATCTATCTGTGGTGCATCTTCCTGGCGCACCGAGAACGGGCTGCCGGAAAAGATAATCCCTTTAACAGTAGAATCAATATCAGGAAGATTGTTATACGGGTGAATTTCGCAGTAAACGTTAAGCTCTCTTACACGACGGGCAATTAATTGAGTGTATTGCGACCCGAAGTCAAGAATGATGATTTTTTCGTGCATGGGCAAAGATAAAAAAGGTTAAAGAAGTTTTTGAGGTGAAAAGTGGAAAAGGTTAAACAAGACGTAAGTCTATATTTAAAGGCAGTATTGATCTGATTAATACTAAACTCTGAAAGTCGGGAAACATGGGATTTAATATCACATTATACTCAGAAGGATTAACTGCCGATTTTACTTTATATCCTAAGTGCTTTTGTTCGTCCATCCACAAATCACCAACTTGTTTATTTTGAAGGTTATCTAACTTTTTCCAATCTTCAGGGTAGTCCTTGTCCGGTACGCAATAAATCAAACTCTCATCTTTGACAAGGACTTCAACTATAAAAAGGTCAGACGGAAGTATTGATTCGTCAAGGTGAACAAGCGTCTCTAATAGAGCGAGGGACGAATTTTCACTTGTATACAGCATGTAAGTTCCGGGGCTGTTCCACCTGCCGCCGAATTTGAATGCCCCGGTTCCGGAAAGAACTTGGGCACGTTTTTCCGTTTTAACAATTCGGTAAACGGTCATCAAGAATAAACGCCTTCTTCAATTCGACCCAGTACTTGGTCTACCATAAGAATTCCGGTAGGCATATCAAAAAGCTCGACCGGCTTAAAGTTGTTTAAAGAACGATTTGGCGTGTTTAACCACTTTTGCACTGCGTCTTCATCTTCAAAAACTTGAAAAGCATGTTCTACCACTTTTGTAATTTCGATAATATGCGACGAAGTGCGTTTATCTAGTTTATCCGAATCCCTTTTCCGCTCAATAGTTTTAACAGAAAGGTCAAGGATATTCTCGATAAAACTTTTTTTTGCAATACCTATGTGTGAGATTAACGATTCTAAGGATGATTTTGTAATTCCTTCTTGTCCTAAAGAGATTAAATCAAATCCCGATTTTAGAGGCTTTCTGATCTGCTCTGCTCCACCCAATAAGTTCACAAATGAACCATCCATAAGACATTTTTATCAAAAATAAAGAAAAATGTCGCAATTTATTTTTTTTAAAATAATTATTTTGTCTTTTTAACCCTGTTCATTATTACATCATGCAAAACACTATCCACCTTGCCGGAATCAGCGGAAGCTTAAGAAAAGAATCTTTTAATACTGCGTTATTAAAGAGCTGCTTACAATTTTTACCCGAAGGAGTAACTCTTGAAATTCTTTCTATTGATCTCCCTTTGTACAACGGTGATTTTGATTTACCTATAGTAAACGACCGACCTGCCCAAGTCACTGCGTTCAGAGAAGCATTAGCCAAAGCTGACGGACTGGTAATTGCCTCGCCGGAGTATAACTACTCAATCCCGGGAGGATTAAAAAATGCGATAGATTGGGCCTCGAGAGGAGCAGATTCTCCATTATTAAAAAAACCGGTGGCATTGATGGGAGCAACACCCGGAATGTGGGGAACAGTAAGAATGCAAGCTGCTTTTTTACCGGTATTTCAATCTTTGGACATGAAACAGGTTGTAAAACAGGAAATAATGATTGCTCAAGCTTCAAGTAAGTTTAACGAAGCCGGAGAATTAATTGACGAACCGGCAAAAAACTTCGTGAAGCAAAAATTGGAAAACTTAAAGGAATTGATTTTGCAATTGAGAAAGTAAGAGAAGCAAAACGCACATTTGTGATGTTGAGCGAAGTCGAAACATCCTTCAACTTCGCTCACATAACCTATTTATTTTTTCGGGCGATTACTTTTTGTACCGCCTTAATTATATGTTCTGCATCCAATCCATATTTCGTCATGAGGTCGGCGGGCGGACCGCTTTCGCCGAAGCTGTCGTCCACAGCAACATACTCTTGAGGAAGAGGATTGTTTCTAACTAAAACTTGGGCCACGCTATCCCCTAATCCGCCTAGGCGATTATGCTCCTCGGCAGTAACAACACAACCTGTTTTAGCGACAGATTTTAAAATTGCTTCTTCATCCAAGGGCTTAATGGTGTGGATGTTTATAATTTCAGCATTTATACCCATCTCGGCAAGTTTCTCTCCTGCCAAAATTGCTTCCCATACTAAATGACCTGTCGCAAAAATACTTACATCAGTTCCTTCATTAACCATCCAAGCTTTACCTATTTCAAACTTTTGGTCGTCAGCGGTAAAAATCGGCATAACCGGTCGGCCGAACCGTAAATAAACAGGGCCTTCGTATTCGGCTATCGCGATTGTTGCTGCCTTCGTTTGGTTATAATCGCAAGGGTTAATAACTGTCATTCCGGGGAGCATTTTCATCAAACCGATGTCTTCCAAAATCTGGTGGGTTGCACCGTCTTCCCCCAAAGTTAACCCGGCATGAGAAGCGCAAATCTTAACGTTTTTATCTGAATACGCTACTGATTGACGAATTTGATCGTAAACTCGGCCGGTAGAGAAGTTCGCAAAAGTTCCGGTAAACGGAATCTTACCGCCAATTGTTAATCCGGCAGCGATACCAATCATGTTTGCTTCAGCAATACCCACTTGTACAAAGCGTTCAGGAAACTCTTTAATAAAAGCACCCATTTTTAAAGAACCAACTAAGTCGGCACAAAGCGCCACAACATTCGAGTTCTTTTTCCCGGCTTCCAATAAGCCTGCCCCAAAGCCTGAACGTGTATCTTTTTTATCTGTGTATGTATATTTTTTCATGAGCCTTCGGGGTTAATAATCTTCTAATGAACTTTCTAATTGAACTAATGCCGCAGCCAACTGCTCATCGTTTGGAGCAACACCGTGCCATTTATGTGATCCCATCATAAAATCAACACCATGGCCCATATTCGTCTGCATCAAAATCATTATCGGTTTGCCTTTAAAGCATTTTGATTTGGCAAGTTCTAAAGTGCGAATAATGTCCACAAGGTCATTTCCGTTCATCTCTAACACCTCCCAACCGAAAGCTTCCCATTTTGCTTTCAAACTTCCAAGTGAAAGAACCTTATCGGTCGGTCCGTCGATTTGTTGCCCGTTTACGTCGATTGTAGAGATAAGATTATCAACTTTATTATGCGGAGCAAACATTGCTGCTTCCCAGATTTGTCCTTCTTGAAGCTCCCCATCGCCGTGAAGTGAAAACACATAACGAGTATCGCCGTTTAGTTTTTTAGCTAACGCCGCACCGATTGCAACCGAAAGCCCTTGCCCCAACGAGCCCGACGCAATTCGAACTCCCGGAAGATGTTCGTGCGTAGTCGGGTGACCTTGCAAACGAGAATCAAGCTTACGGAAAGTTTTCAATTCATCGATATCGAAATACCCGGAACGGGCAAGAACGCTGTAAAAAACAGGAGAAATATGTCCGTTGGATAGGAAGAATAAATCTTCTCCTACTCCGTCCATATTGAATTTGGGGTCGTGATGCATCACCTCAAAGTATAAGGCAACTAAAAAATCTGTACAACCCAATGAACCTCCGGGGTGACCGGATTGGCATTGATGAACCATGCGTACAATATCGCGTCGCACTTGTTTTGCAATGCCTTCTAATTTTTGTATGTCCACTTTTATTCTGTTTTTATCTCCGACAAAGATAGTTTTCCGGAGTATATATTAAATTAACACTTAATTGATTAATGCATTTGCCGGCGCTTCTCTCCCCAAAAGCTTTTTAATTCCTTTCAGTAAATATTCCGATGCTTCGATTTCAACTTTCCGGATAGAAACACTTTCAATATTAAAACCGTAGGGAATTGATTTTGCTTCGCAGAATTGCTTTATTTCGTGTGCGATATCCAAAGACAAATCAACTGACTTGGCGAGCATATCATCGCAATGATGCAACTCATTTTTCAACCACTGCGGCACATCTATCCCCAACCAACTTAAAAAATCCAAAGTCTTTGAAGAGCCGCAAGTGGTTAGGGTAAAAATTATCGTAGGAACCTTAATGCCTGTTTTTGAACAATGAAAATACAAGTCAGAAAGCATATTTTTAACCATCTCTACATTGTAAACGCATTGCGAGATAAAGAACGAACAGCCTTGATTCATCTTGTTGATGATACGCAAATGCTCCCCTGCTTGATGCCGCTCCGGGATAGTAACACCGCCTAAGCAGCCGTTGTTCTTATTGTGATTCCAGATGGAATATGCATCAGACAGTTTAAGACTAACTGAAGCTGTACTTGAAGGAACTCCCACAAAAACAGTAGGCTCAGAGCAAGTAGCCATTCTTGAAATAAGGCTTTCTTTGGAATACTTGCCTACCGAACGGTAGATTATTTTAGGGATTTTCAAGTCTTGTAAATAGTCCGCGTTATAAAGATCGGCTTCTAAAGTTTGAAAAAAAGGAAATGGACGTTCTTCCGGATTTCTTGCCGATTCATCTTGAAGATCATAAATAACCAAGCCGTCAACGCCCAGTTTCCGGACTCTTTCAACCGTCTTTCGGCTGATTTCGAGAATCTTTTCCGGCGTATTATGAGCCTTCGGCGGCGTAATCCCGTAAAGGAGAATGCCTGATTCTTTGTCTTTTACCTTTTCTTGAAACATGAGATTTATGTAGCAAATGCAAACATAGAAAAGCCGGCACAACAATTTAAAGCAGCACCGGCTTCATTTACGCTATAATTAAATATAGCGATTAATTAAATTCTCAAGATATTCTTGCTTGCCGCTGATAACCGCAGGTTCGCCATTTTCAATTGCGTAAGACCTTAAATCTTCCAAAGTAAGTTTGCCTTCCTCAAATTCTCTTCCTTTTCCGGAATCAAAAGAAGTATAACGCTCCCGGCGGATTTTCTTATAATCAGAATTTTGAAGAATGTTATCCGCAGTTATTAAAGCACGTGCAAAAGT
>JAYULL010000171.1:0-87998 GCA_043763625.1 Sphingobacteriaceae bacterium
ATGGATTTATTTTATACCACTTTTTATGGTACAGCCAAAGTTACTGAAAACCGCAACACCTCCTTCGTTTATAAAGGAGTAAGAGCGTCCGACGGAAAAGAAAATACTACTTCAATTGTTCGCGATCAGGATTATTACAGAAACTTTTATTCTGCATATTCTGAGAACTTTATTGAAGATGCAAGTTTTGTTAAACTACGTGAAATTACGCTAGCCTACTCTTTGCCAAGGGCTGTCCTTAGAAGAAGTCCCTTTAGTTCTTTAGGGGTTTCTGTGACGGGCAGAAATCTTTGGATTGACTCCAATTTCAGTTACAAGGATCCGGAAGGAAGTTTATTAGGCGATACAAACTCACAAGGTTTTTACCATTCAATAACTCCCGGAACTAGAGGATTAACTTTTGGTATAAATGCTAAGTTCTAAAAAAACGAATATGAAAAAATATAGTATTTCAATGTTGCTCCTTTTTATTTTTTCAACTTTTTATAGTTGTAAGAAATATTTGGATATAAATACAGATCCCAACTCGCCTAAAACAGTGACGGAAAAGCTCATGCTCCCTGCTGTAATTGCTACTTTCTCTTTTGAAGTAGCCGGGGGATCGCCTGCCAGAGTGACGAGCTTTTGGACCAAACATTTGGGTTATGCAACAGGGGGCCCGCACGAAGGAAATTATCGCTTTACGGGGAATGATTCCGACAACTTTTGGCGCTATTCATCTTATACCGATGTAATGAAGACTAGTAATGACCTTATTAATACTGCTAAAGTTAATGGCAATCCCGCTTACAGTGCGATAGCAAAAGTTATCTTCGCATGGAATATGTCATATGTAACTGATGCATTTGGCGATGCACCTTTTAGTGAGGCTTTTAGTGGCGACTCGAGTGTATTTAAGCCAAAGTATGATACCCAAGAAAATATATATAAGTCCATTCAAACATTACTTGATGAAGCTATTACTGAAGCAGGTCAAACAACAGGTGTTATGCCCGGAGGAGAGGATTTGATATACGGAGGCGATATGACGAAGTGGCAAAAACTTGCTCGCACATTAAAAGCACGCTTTCATCTGCGTTTATCTAATGCACCGGGTTATAATGCTGCCACACAAGCAAATCTAGCTTTAGAAGCATTGAATGCCGGAGCAATTTCAGAGGATGATATGCCGATGTTTAAATACGAAAATGCTCCAAATTCCGAAAATCCATGGTACCAGTACGCCATTGACGGTAAGTGGAGCACATCTCCGCGGCCATCAATTTATTATATTAATCTTCTAAAATCTAAAAGTGACCCTAGATTAAAAGCTCAAGTAGATGCAGTAGCAGATGGTGACAGCGTTGGCTTATACATAGGAGTTACTAATGATCAACCTCCCCTTGCGTTGGAAAATTATTCTACAATAGGTTCATTTTACAGTGCAGCAGATGCGCCTTTATATTTATTAAATTATGCAGAAGTTCCCTTTATCAGAGCTGAGGCAGAATATCTAAAGGCAAATAAAACTGTAACACCAGCTGTTACCACTGCTTATAATGAAGGTATTACAGCGTCTATGAATATTCTGGGTATAGATGACACAGAAGAAGCAACTTATATAGCCGCCAATGCGTTAAACCCGGCAAGGGCTTATGAGCAAATTATGACTGAGAAGTATATTGCTAATTATTTGCAATTTGAAGCGTATAATGATTATCGAAGAACAGGATTTCCAAACTTGCCTTTAAATAATGAAGCTTATCCCGATGAAACATTAGAAGTTGAACCTGAACTGGATATTATTCCGTTAAGGTTCCCTTATCCCTCATCAGAACGATCTTATAATCCGGATAATATACCTAATAATGTTCCGGCAGCTTATAACGATGCTATGAAAGTCCCTGTATGGTGGGACGGAAATTAATATGTAAAGCCGGCGAAAGTCGGCTTTATTGTTTACAGATAGTTTCCTTGACAAAAATGTTATTATAATACCAATAGGGTTGATTCCGCTAAAGCTATTTATTACATTAGCTTTATGAAACACATTTCAATCCTAGTACCTCAAGGTGCAATTTTGGGCAGCATTGAAGGGCCCCGTCAGGTTCTGACTGAAGTAAACAAGCTCTTGAAAAATATGGGTAAACCTGAAGCATTTAATGTTCAGCTGGTGGGTTTATCCAAGGAGGTGAAAGTTGCCTGCGGGAAATATTCTGTTTATACCGATTCCGTGATTAAAGATGTTGCGAAAACCGATTTGATTATTATTCCGGCTTTAGACGGTAACATCCCCGAGGTTCTAGAAACTAATAAAAAATTTGTAGCCTGGATTCTTGACCGGCACAATAAAGGTGCAGAAGTGGCGAGCCTTTGTATCGGTGCTTTTATGCTTGCCAAAACCGGACTCGTTGACGGTCGCAAGTGTGCTACCCACTGGATGGCAGCAAATGACTTCAAACGAATGTTTCCGCAGGTAAACTTGGTTGAGGACAAGATAATTACCGATGAACAAGGTATTTACTCGAGCGGGGGAGCCTTTTCGTATTTAAATCTTATACTTTATTTAATCGAAAAATATGCCGGCCGCGACATTGCCGTGTTTATGTCTAAAGCTTTTCAGATAGATATTGATCGGAGGAGCCAGTCGCCTTTTGTTATCTTTCAAGGACAGAAAGAGCACGATGACGAGCAGATTAAAAAAGCGCAGCAGTATATCGAATCTAATTATCAAGAGAAAGTTACTGTAGATAACCTTGCTTCTTTTTGCGCCGTCAGTCGCCGAAATTTAGAGCGTCGGTTTAAAAAAGCTACCTCAAATTCTATAGTAGAATATCTGCAACGGGTAAGAATGGAAGCGGCAAAAATGAGCCTTGAATCTCAGTCTGAGAATGTTAGTGAAGTGATGTACAAAGTTGGGTATACTGACACTAAGGCTTTCAGAAGTACCTTTAAACGAATTACGGGTATTTCGCCTATAGAATACCGGAATAAGTACAACAGAGCGCTTGCTATGGCCGGCCGATGAAAATTAGTCCATTACAATTTTCCGGACAAACCAATCGTCGTTGAAATTTACCGAAATATAGTAGGTATCTTTTTCAGCCAAGGGCAAAGATTTTGAATATTTATGATCGAACTCGCACATTTTGTCTTTAAAAAGTTCTTGGAACGAGGCATCTAAAATTTTAATGCTTATTGAGCCTTTTTCCGGCAATTCGAAATTCAGTTGATACTTGTGTTGGGCACTTACCGGGCTGAAAACAAAGTTATTAAGTTGCAAATCTGAACGGGGTTCTTTAACTCCGGTGATAACTTCGAGCAGTTCTTTTGAAACTTGAGTAATGTTTATGTTGGCTGGAGGAATCTCTGCAAAGCCCCGGGTTGCTTTGGGATGGCCGTTGTAAAAACCGGGAGCCGAGTGCTGTTTAACACACATAGTGTTACCTGTCGTCCTAAGGCTCGAACTTAAAACTATCGCGATAAAGCATCCCGCGAACAAGTGTGTTCTCATGCCGGCAATTTAAATTAATAATCAATTAAGTTACTAAAAATTTGAAAATCAAGTGTTAAATTATGTTAAACAAAATTTCGATCATTTGTTGTTAAGTATTTTTGTATTCGGATGAGAAAGCGAAGTATTAGCTTAATAGTTGGGTTAATGAGCATTGCGTTGTTGGGGGTGTTGGCTATGCAGTATTATTTTATCCGGGAATCATATAGGCTCAAATCGCAACTTTTTGATCAGTCGGTAAACGAAGCGTTAAAAATCGTTGCGCAAAAGCATGAAAAACGTGATGCGCAGATTTTTGAAAAAGACCTCGCAAAGAAAAGATACAACGCTTTACAGCGGCAAGCTAAACTGATTCGGCAAAAAGAACATCTAAAACAATTGATCCCTGCTGTAAATCAATTTAAGATTCAAAAAGAAAAAATTGATAGAGATTTTAAAATACGCGACAGTCTTTTCAGACTTAGGTTTCCGAGAGCAATTCCGGTAGAAAGTGATTTTTACGAAACCTATATGAAAGAGCCGACTGATTTGGAGAAAATAGTTCTTAATATCCAAGTTCAGCAATCGGTAGACGCTTTAGGTCGGGTTTTCACCGGAGAAAATTTAGATTTCTGGTACTCGGGCGACAAAAAATCGATAAGAAGAGGAAGTAAAGACACGGTCTATTACTTGATTCAGGATGAAAACGCTAAGCTTTCTGTATATGCGTTGCCTCGGATAAACGCGAGGCTAAAGCTAACCGTAACAGATGAACCGGTGAGGCAAGTAAAAAAAGTAAACAAATACCTCGATTCGCTTCAATCCCTAAGGCAAAAAACAGCTGTATTTGCAGAACTTGCTAACGAGTACATGCAGGCAAAAAAGCCGCTTCGGGAAAGAATAAATACAGCCGACGTTTACTTTATTAATGAATTATTGAAAGAAGAGTTATTTAATTTGGGAGTAAATTTACCCTACAACGCAGCCTTAAAATATTCAAACTCAGATTCGGTTATTTTTACTCAAGTTTCTGATTCAGACGAAAATTTCCGAAACTATAATACGTATCATACTAACTTATTTCCATCGGAAGTTATCAATAATGCTGCACTTTTAACAATTACCTTTCCGGGCAAGAGCAATTTTATGGTGCATAATATTGCAGCCGTTTTGGGGTCTTCATTTGCATTGTTGCTTGTAGTAATCGGCTGCTTCTCTTATACCGTCTTCATAATTTTCCGCCAGAAAAAAATCGCAGATATGAAGAATGATTTCATAAACAACATGACTCATGAATTTAAAACTCCGGTAGCTACCATTATGATTGCCAGCGAGGCCTTAAAGGATCCCGAAGTTGTTGAGGATCGCAGACGGGTTGATAAGCTTGCGGGAATAATTTACGACGAAAATGTTCGGCTCGGTAACCATATTGAGCGGGTGCTGAACATAGCAAAAATAGACCGCGGCAATCTTAGGCTTGATTTAGAGCCCGTTAACATGCACGATTTGATTGAAGCCGTAGCCGACAGTATGTCGTTGCAATTGCAAAAGAAACATGCTGTAGTAGAGTTAAAGCTTAATGCAGAAAGAAATATAGTTACCGGCGACGAGCACCATCTTAGCAATGTCGTTTTTAACTTAATAGATAACGCGGTAAAATACAGTAAAGACTTGCCTTACATAACAATAAGTACCTATAATACCTCCGGCAAACTTATTATTTGCGTAACGGACAAAGGTATCGGGATGAGTAAAGATCAGATTTCCAAAATATTTGAACAGTTTTACCGGATCCCGACAGGTAATCTGCATGATGTAAAAGGTTTTGGCTTAGGCTTAAGTTATGTAAATAACATAGTAAAACGCCTTGCCGGATCCATAAAAGTTAAGAGCGAAAAAGACAAAGGTTCCGAGTTTGAAATTATTCTTCCTATTGCATGACAAAATCTATTCTTTTGGTTGAAGATGACCCGAATTTGGGTATTCTTTTGCAAGATTACATTGAGCTGAAAGGCAAGATGGAAGTTGTATTGGCTACAGATGGAGAAGAAGGCTTGCAGTGTTTTAAAGAACGTTCTTTTGATCTTTGTATTCTTGATGTAATGATGCCAAAAAAGGACGGTTTTACCTTAGCGAAGGAAATAAGAAGCATTAATCCCCGAATCCCGATAATTTTTGCTACGGCGAAAGGAATGATGGAAGATAAGGTAGAAGCGTTTACCCTTGGCGGGGACGACTATATTACTAAGCCCTTTCGGGTAGAGGAGCTTTTGCTGCGTATCAACGCACTTTTAAAACGCATTACCAATGCCGAGGTAATTGTTCAAAATGAAGAAACGAGGTTTGAAATCGGAAACTATGCCTTTGATTATACCTCGCAGCTTATAGTTCGAAACGGCGACCGCCAAAAGGTATCAACAAAAGAAGCAGAGCTTTTACGCTTATTGTGTTTAAAAAAAAACGAAGTTCTGACTCGCGAAGAAGCATTACTTAAAATATGGCACGACGATAATTATTTTAACGGACGAAGTATGGATGTTTTTTTAAGTAAGCTTCGGAAGTATTTGAAAGATGATCCGAAAGTTGAGATTGTAAACGTTCACGGCCGAGGTTACAAATTGTTAATTAACCCTTAAAAATCAAGGTTTTGCCATGCCTAGCTTGTGGAAGTAGAAACTGTACTTTCAAAATAGGATCAAACGATTTATATACATAATTTTTCACAATACCCGTATTTATTCAAATATTTGACTTATTTGATGCTAACATGTTGAAAAACTTAATTATCATTTGAATCAATAAAATGTAACTTACCGGTACAGATAAAACCGAAAACCCTTTTTGAGCGTTTTATTTGGTACACCTTTGGCAAGGTGCGTTCTTAATTATACATTAATGGAAGAAGATTTTGAATTTGATTTCTCTGAGGATCCCGGATCTTCGGTTGAGCGGTATGAGGAAATGATTCGTAACCAGGATCAGTACTTCTTCGATGCTCAAGCATTTGAAAATATTATAGATTACTACATCGAAAAAAATGATCCGATAAAGGCTTTACAAGTTGTAGAGTATGCAAAGAATCAGCATCCCTTTGCTGCAATATTTTTTATTAAACAGGCCCAGCTTTTTTTAGTAACTAATCAGCTTGACAAAGCTTTTAATGCGCTGGACAAAGCTGAAACATTAGAACCTTCAGAGGCAGATATTTATACTATAAGAGGTAATATCTACGAGAGTTTGGAGCGCAATCAAGACGCCTTAGATAATTACGAAAAAGCTTTAAGCATAGCTGAAACCACGGACGATATTTTGCTTCACATTGCCTATGTGTACCAGAACATGGGCGATTATGAGAACGCGGTTGAATATTTAAAACGCTGTCTGAATCAAAATATGGAAAACCAAGACGCATTGTATGAGCTTGCGTTTTGTTATGATGTGTTAGACAAGCAGGAAGAAAGCATTCAGTTTTATTGCCAATACATAGATAATGAGCCTTATTCCTATGCGGCTTGGTATAATTTAGGTAACGCTTATAACAAGCTTAATTTATTCGAAAAGGCTATTGACGCGTATGATTATGCTATAATTATTAAAGAGAATTTTGCGTCGGCTTACTTCAATAAAGGTAATTCACTCGTGCATCTTGATCGATTTGGTGAGGCTATAGAGGTCTATAAACAAACTTTTGAATACGAGCCCCCAAACGCCGACACCTACTGTGCAATAGGAGAGTGCTACGAAAAGCTCGAAAAGATGGAGGAAGCTCGCTCCTACTATAAAAAGTCAGTAAAACTTGACTCAAAACTAGCAGATGCCTGGTTCGGTATAGGCGTTACTTTAGACGCAGAAGAGCGATACTTTGAATCGTTGCATTTTTACAAGAAAGCTTTAAATATTGACGATAAAAACCCGGACTACTGGTTTGCCATAGCAGATGCTCAGTACAAGCTCAAAAACATTGAAGAGTCTGAAAAGGCTTACGAAAAGGTCGTGGAACTTAACCCTTTGGATATAGAGGCTTGGCTAGACTATTCATCAATCCTTTACGAACGGGATAAAGTGGGGGAAGCAATAGCAACTATTTCTGAAGCTATAAAGAACAATCCTGATGCAGCAGAGCTGTATTACCGGATGGTGGCCTATTTATTTGCCGACGGACAGTATAACGAAGCGCTAAATTATTTGCAAACAGCTTTGGCTGCTGACCCGGCAAAACACCCTATTTTGTTTGAGTACCTGCCTCAATTGCAAGAAAACAAAATCATTATCGACATTATAAATCGTTATATCGGTTTAACTGATTAGATATTAAGGCGAAACGGGGCTTGGTCCGATACTTTGATAGTTAAAGTATTGGATTTTTTTTTAAGATTTGCAGCTGTATGAATTATGCTTTAAAAAGTATTCCCGATCGTACCTTGAAACCCAGAGATAATGGGCTAACAATGGTAATGGATAAGGGATTGAGCATTCGCGAGGTTGAAGACTTTCTTGAAGTTGCAGGTCCGCATACCGATATAGTAAAATTAGGGTGGGCAACTTCATTTGTAACCCCGAATCTTGAAGAAAAACTAAAGGTTTATCAAGCTGCAGGGATGCCGGTATATTTCGGCGGGACACTATTTGAAGCCTTTATAATTCGTGATCAGTTCGACGACTATCGGCGGGTTCTCGACCGGTTTGAAATGAAGCACGCAGAAATTTCTGACGGCTCAATCGATATTCCTCACGATGAGAAGTGTGATTATATCAGGAAGCTGAGCGAACAGGTTACCGTAATATCTGAAGTGGGTTCTAAAGATGCCCAAAAGGTATTTGCACCTTATAAATGGATTGCGTTGATGAAAGCGGAACTTGAGGCAGGATCGTGGAAGCTGATAGCTGAATCCCGTGAAGGCGGAAATGTAGGCATTTATCGTGATTCAGGTGAAGTGCGACAGGGATTAGTAGACGAAATTTTGACTCAAATCCCGGAAGAATGTATCATTTGGGAGGCTCCTCAAAAAGACCAGCAGGTTTTCTTTATAAAGCTTTTAGGTGCAAACGTAAATCTGGGTAATATTGCTCCGGCAGAAGTAATTCCCCTCGAAACTATTCGCTTAGGTTTAAGAGGAGATACTTTTAATCATTTTATTGAGAAATTGATATAAGCCCGGTAGTTTAAAATGAAGATTCATGCAATTAAGCAAAACAAAGAAATCCATTGCATGATTACTTTACTCACACAGAAGATTATTAAATGAAAAAATTCGGACTAATCGGATTCCCTCTCGGGCATTCGTTTTCTAAAGAATACTTCACCAAAAAATTTGAAAGGGAAGGATTAACAGATCATGTTTACGAGGTTTTTCCTTTACCGAGCCTTACGGATTTTGACGAGTTAATAAAAAACAACCCCGAGTTATGCGGTATAAACGTGACCATTCCTCATAAAATCGGCATAATGTACTACCTAAATAAAATTGATAAGGCGGCTAAAGCTATTGATGCTGTTAATTGCATAAAGATTGTTAACTCAAATCCGGCAGAATCATTCTTCTCCGGCGAGCTTTCATCTGTAGGCGTCAAACTTATCGGATATAATACGGATTGCCACGGATTTGAAAAATCGTTGAAGCCGCTATTAAAAAGGCACCATAACAAAGCCCTGGTTTTAGGCACCGGCGGGGCGTCTCGGGCAATTACTTATGTTCTAAATAATCTTCATATAGACTATAAACTGGTGTCGAGAAAGGCGGGGCGCAAACAAATGAAATATGGTGATTTAACAAAGGATATAATCGAAGATCATCCTCTTATTATAAATGCAACTCCATTAGGAATGTCACCCAATGTTGATCAATGCCCGGATATTCCTTATGACTCTCTTACATCTAAGCATTTATTATACGATCTGATTTATAACCCGTTAGAAACGGAATTTTTAAATCGCGGAAGATTGAATGGTGCCGCTACAAAAAACGGGATGGAGATGTTGGAATTGCAAGCAGAAAAGGCTTGGGAGATTTGGAACGAATAGCAGGATGAGATCCTATTTTGTTATATTGGCGTTACTTGTTTTATTTGCCCCGGGTTGTGGTGGTAGTGATTACACTCCAAAGCCGAGAGCTTATTTCAGAATCAAATTTCCTGAAAAGAGATATCAAAAATATTCGGGAGGTTGCCCTTTCACTTTCCAATATCCTGTTTATTCTGCAATTGAACTCGACAGCTCATCAGGCGCAAAACCTTGTTGGATAAACTTGAATTATGCAGGTTTTAATGGTAAGGTTCATTTAAGCTACCAACCTGTAACATCGAAAAAGGTATTCGCCGACTTGGTGGAAGATGCTCGAACCTTTGCCTTTAAACACACTGTTAAGGCTACAGCCATTGACGAAGGCAGAATTGCCTATCCCGATAGAAAAGTTTACGGAATCTACTATAAGATAGACGGAAACACGGCTTCCTCAATACAATTCTTTCTAACCGACAGCGTAAACAACTACCTTCGAGGAGCGCTTTATTTTAACGAAGAACCTAGATTGGATTCCATTCAGCCGGTGCTTGATTTTATTAAAAAGGATATCGACATCTTTATACAGTCCTTTCGCTGGATTAAGCCTTAGGGGGGATACAGAAAACAAAGTTTCAGACTTCATCGTTCAGAATATGTTACTACTTTGCAGCAATGCTTCAACTGAAAAAATTTACTTTTAACCCTTACAGGGAGAATACCTACCTGCTTTTCGACGAAACGAAGCAATGCGCTCTAATTGATCCCGGAATGAATGACGGGTCGGAGCAAAACGAAGTGTTTCATTTTATAAGTTCAGCTAAATTGAGTCCGGTTTTATTGCTGAACACGCATTGCCATATTGATCATGTTCTAGGAAATAGATGGATTTACGATACCTACGGTCTAAAGCCTCAATTTCATAAAGGAGAGCTTCCTTTACTAAGCGCCGTTCCTTCCTATGCCCCTATGCAGGGTATTCCTTACAATATTTCTCCTCTACCCGAAACTTTTTTGCCTGAAAGCGGAACAATAACCGTCGGTAACAGTACTTTAGAATTGATTTTTGCTCCCGGCCACTCTTCGGCTCATTTATGCTTCTACGCCCGTGAAGAAAGTTTTTTGATAGGGGGCGATGTGTTATTTTACGAAAGTATTGGCAGGACCGATTTACCGGGTGGGAACTTCAATCAATTAATTGCAAGTATTAAGAATCATATTTTCACTCTTCCGGATGAATGTGAAGTATATCCGGGACACGGCCCCGCAACGACTATACTACACGAAAAACAATACAATCCTTTTCTAAAATAGCCGCTTTGAACACTGCTTTTTATATTGCTAAACGTTATTTATTCTCCAAAAAGTCACTTAACGCAATTAATTTCGTTTCCGGCATTTCTGTTTTAGGAGTTTTTGTGGGCAGCGCAGCTTTAATAATCGGCCTTTCTGTTTTTAACGGATTTGAAAAATTGGTTTTATCTATGTACAATACCTTTTCTCCCGAAATACGGATAGAGCCGGCAAAGGGAAAAACTTTTTCGCCGGATAAAGTCGCCTTTTTTACAAGCTTAAAATCGGATAAGCGAGTTGGAAACTATACAGAAGTTCTGGAAGAAAAGGCGCTGCTTAAGTACGAGAAGGCCCAATATATCGGCTTAGTAAAAGGTGTAAGCAATAACTTCACCAAAGGGAAAAAGCTCGACAGCACGATTCTTGAAGGAAAGTTTACTCTACAAAAAAGAGGCGAGAACTTTGCCGTTATAGGTTCCGCGGTGCAAGCATATTTGTCTGTTAATGTTAGCGACGATTTCCGAGATCTTGAAATCTACTCACCGAAAAAGGGCATTACAAACGCAATTAATCCGGCACAAGAATTTGTACTTCGCGTAATCCATCCTATCGGAGTTTACCAAATACAGCAGGAATTCGACGAGCAGGTAATTGTTCCGCTTGGTTTTATGCGTGAGCTACTTGGGGAAGAAACAGGTGTATCTGCAATTGAACTTGATCTAAAGAATAATACTGCCGTCAAGGATTTTCAAAAAGAGATTGAAACTCGAGCAGGCAAAAATTTTGTGGTTAAGAATCGAGCACAACAAAATCGCTTGCTGTACAAAACGCTAACGTCCGAAAAGTTTTTCGTGTATCTTTTTCTAACCTTTGTGCTTATAATTGCTATTTTTAATATGGTGGGTTCTTTAACTATGCTCGTTATGGATAAGCTGAAGGATATTTCGCTTTTAAGCAGTATGGGTGCAAGCCGAAAACTGATACGAAGTATCTTTTTCATCGAAGGAATAATGATATCAATGGCCGGCTGTATTGCAGGAATGCTTGCAGGACTGACGTTTTGCCTGTTTCAGCAGAAGTATGCTTTCATAAAAATGGAGCAAGCCAACCTCACAACCGATGCCTATCCCATTGACATACGTTGGACTAATTTTGTTATTGTGTTTATTACCGTTGCTTCAATTTCGATGATTGCTTCTTTTATTTCATCCCGCCTTAGCGTGAAAAACATAGGCAGCTTAAGAAGCGATTTATAGTTCTTCCAGACCTAGTCCCGGTGTTTCCGACAGTATATATCTGCCTTCCTTAAATTCCGGATTTTTAAACGGGTTATTTTTTGTAAGAAACGGTCCGTCTAAATCAACCCAATCACAAAGCGGAGCTAAAGCAGCTGCCGCTAATGTAGCGCACGACGTTTCGCTCATACAGCCCATCAAGACTTTTAAACCTAATTCGCGTGCTTTTTTTATCATTTCGTGAGCTTCAAACATTCCTGTACTTTTCATTAGTTTAACATTAATGCCGTGATAGGCACCTTTAATTTTTGTGATATCGTTTAAGCGCTGTACTGCTTCATCAGCGATAATCGGCAAAGCGCTTTGTTCGGTTATCTTTGCATTTGCTTCAATATCATTTTTATTCATTGGCTGTTCAATTAACTCAACACCTTTCTCCCGTAGCCAAAATGTCATCTCGATAGCGAAATTTATATCAGGCCAGCCCTGATTTGCATCGACGTACAAAGGTTTATCCGTCACCTCCCGGATAGTATTAATCAGCTCCTTATCGCTACCTGATCCCAGCTTAACCTTTAAAACTTTACAAACTTCTGCTTCTTTAACTTTTTGCCTGATAATTTCGGGCTTGTCAATCCCGATAGTAAATGAAGTTACCGGCATAAAGGCCGGGTTTACGTTGAAATAAGAGTAGCAGGGTTTATTTTCAATTTTGCCCTGTAAATCATGAAGAGCAATTTCAACGGCTGCTTTAATTGCGGTATTTCCGGCAGCCAGAGAATCTAAGTATGCGGTTGTTTCTCCGAAATCAAACGGATAAGTAATTTTTGAAAAATCTACTTTCGTTAAAAACCCGGTAGCCGTTTCTATACTTTCTCCTAAATAGGGTACCATAGAAGCCTCGCCACATCCGGTATATTCCTGATATCTAAGTTTTAACAAAACGACAGGAGTAGAATTTCGGGTATGTTCTGCAATGGTGAACGGGTGCTTTAAAAGCAAGTCGAATGTGCGGTAAGACAGTTTTATCATTCAGCAATTATAAGATTTACGTATTACAAAACTTGAAGGGTTAAGCCTTAACTTTGGCGGAATGGCTTTAGGTCTTTACAGCTCGTTTAAGCACTTTTCGTTCAATAGTAAAATTTGTTTCCTAACGGGAGAAGAAGCTACAGTAGTTTCAACTGTTTTTCCGGATTGGCTCCTAGACAAATATCAGTTGAGCGACAGACCAATAAAATTGCTTGACGAAAGGATAGTGTCTTATCAAAGCATCACGGTTCCGACTTCAAAAAACACAGCCAAGAATATTTCCGACTTAAATAACGAACTTAAAGAATTTTTCGAAAGAGGATTTGAAAAAATAAAGGCTTTGCCGGAAGTACGATTGTTTCAGTGGATTGGAAACTTACTTTACGGAATGATTTATTTTGAAATAGGCGAAGCAATTAAGCAGCAGGCCGGAACCGACGGAAACTTAAACTTTTCACAATCGCTGATTCATAAGTTTGAGAATTTACAGTTCATGCTGCATTCATTAATTGTTCCGGTTGAGTTTGAAGGGATAAAACCTTGGACGATTTTGGTTTTTAAAGTGGATAATCCGCCCGATACTTTCAGTTACCGGGATGAAATTAATACGCTGTCGTTTTCGTTAAGGATGAATGATTTTGGAATTGTGGCTTGTTTACAGGATAATAATTCAAACCGGAAATATCATCAAGAAATGCTTGAAAAAATAGGCGAGCAAACACTTCATCCTATTCAGTTTGAGGAGATTTGTGCTCGTTTTTTTTATTCTTCATACTTGTTCAATCGTCTTCCCGAATATACAATTCTTCCTACTCGCGAAACTGTTTATATAGAAGCTATGCCTTTTTTTAGTAGTAGCGGGAAAGCGTTGTTTGATCAATGGCAAAATAAAACTTACGCTCAAGTGTTAGAAAACTTTTGGAAACCTTGGAGTGTTTTAATGTTTGAGATTCTAAAAATTCCGGAAAAGCCTCTAAGTTTTTTATTTAACCAAACGGGAGGTTTAAAAACTCCCGAACAAGCTGCGGAAGGAATTAAGACTATCGCAATCAGAGATTAAATCGAGATATCCCACCGAGGTTCTTCGGAGAACCTATTTTTAATAGCAAAAACCTCTGTTTCTTGGTCGGCAATAATAAACTTATCGCGTATTATAGTTTCAGCGCTTGCTTCAGGGTCCGGTAATAAAAGAGAGAAAAAATTATAAGCGTCTTGTAATGTATCGAATCCTATTTTTTTATTTTTAACCATAAAGGCTTTAGTAATTGTGCTATCCAAATATAATTGTTATAGTTTTTAATATTGTATTGCTACCTATTTGTTACAATTTGCTTTATGATAACACGTTATAGTTATTCAGTTAAATTAAAACTAAATTTAAGAATGGTAGATTTTTCTAAGAAGTGTTGCTTGATAGTTTTATTATGTCTCTTGAGCTCATGCTTTAAAAAAAGAGAAGAACCCGGTTTTACCTCTATCGCCGGTACTTACAACGTGCTTTCCCGACAGTATTATAATTCTGCAACAGGTATGCGGGTGGATATTAAAGAGGTTCCCGTAGCTTATTCAAGTTCTTTTAAAGATTCGCTTGATAATATTTCTTTTATCACCATTAAAGCCGACGGCCTGTACAATTGGTTTGAATATTATAAGGGAGCGAAAGTGCTCAATACAAAGGGGACGATCAAAAACATTAATAGCCGGCAATCGTTGAGCGGAAAAAGCTACGAAAATAATTATCCCTATATCGTAAAAACCTCCGGGGGCGGGCTGCAAATAAGAATGGATTTTAAAGGAACAAATTCAGAGGAACTTAATTTTAAGACTTTTTTAGAACCTAAGTAAGTAGTAGCCACGACAGGAGCTGTTTTGATAATAGTTTGATTTACAAGCTTTAGTAAAATAAATTCATTTACTCACCATCTTAAATAACGTTTTTAACTGTAAAAGTTTATAAGTCAGAGGTAGTGATTATACATCTTTTCACAAGTTTTCTTTGTCATTTTTCGTGCTGATTCGAGCCGGGAGTATTTCTTGGGGGTTTAGAAAACGTAAAGGTAGAAGCATTTAAGTTCCGATAGCCCTGCTTACGCTGTAGTTTTTTGCCTGTCATTTCTCTCTTGCCACCCTTCTCTTGTCATCCTTCGCCTGTCATCCTGAGCGTAAGTGAAGGATCTTTCCTCAATCTCCACCTCACCAAAGGCAAAAAAGCTGCCGCTGCTATCAGGTTTAGGGTGTGTTTGATGTAAGAAAATAGAAAGGTTTGGAGAGCCTTAAGCCCAATCAGATCAGCAATTAGGATTAACTCCGTACATCAATTAAGAAAATTTGTTTCAGCTTCGATAAAAATTCATAATATCACACGATAAAACCGTTACCACACAATGCATACATCTTCTCAATCTGTAGACCCGACTACAACCGAAGCATTTTCGTTAGGCGTTTACCGGTAGAAAAAAAATATACCCAATGTTTAAAACACAATCAAGAATAGTTTAACTAATAATGTTCGAACAAACTTTCAAAAATATAGACGATATCCTACATAAAGATGCCGGTTGCGGTAGTGAGCTTGATTACGTAGAACAAACCTCCTGGATACTTTTCTTAAAATACCTCGAAGATTTAGAGATCGACAAACAAACAGCCGCGGAACTCTCCGGTAAAACATACAAACCAATTATTGGCGAGGAATTTAAATGGAACGTTTGGGCTGCACCCAAGCTGGCAGATGGAAAGATAGACCATCATAAAGCTCTCACGGGCGATGACCTGAAAGACTTTGTAGATCATAAACTGTTCCCCTACTTAAAAAAGTTTAAAGCAGATGCTGAAAGTGCCGATACCATCGAATATAAAATAGGGGAAATTTTCAGTGAGTTAAAAAACCGTTTGCAAAGTGGTTACAACCTGCGGGAAGTAATAAACCGTGTTGATGAACTTCGCTTTCGTACCCATGCGGAAAAGCATGAAATGAGCCACCTGTACGAAGACAAGATCAAGAACATGGGTAACGCCGGCCGTAACGGCGGTGAATATTATACCCCTCGTCCGTTAATTCGTACCATCGTAAAAGTGGTTGCGCCCAAAATTGGAGATAAAATATATGATGGTGCTGTAGGTAGTGCGGGTTTCTTGGTAGAAGCATTTGACTACCTGCGCTCTGCAAAAAACCTGACTACAAAGGATATAGAAATTCTTCAGAAGAAAACCTTCTACGGCAAAGAAAAGAAATCGCTGGCTTACATCATCGGTACCATGAACATGATTCTCCATGGTGTAGAAGCTCCCAATATTATACATACCAACACGCTTGCCGAAAACATTGCCGATATTGAAGAGAAAGACCGTTATGATGTAGTTCTGGCAAACCCTCCATTCGGTGGTAAAGAGCGTTTAGAAGTACAGCAAAACTTCCCGATTAAAACCGGCGAAACGGCTTTCTTATTCTTACAGCATTTTATCAAAATTTTAAAGGCTGGGGGTAAAGCGGGTATTGTAATTAAAAACACCTTTCTTTCTAATACAGATAATGCGTCTGTAAGCTTGCGCAAACAGCTTTTAGAAAATTGCAACCTGCATACGGTGCTCGATTTGCCGGGCGGAACGTTTACCGGTGCCGGTGTAAAAACGGTGGTTTTATTTTTTGAAAAAGGAGCCCCAACCGCAAAGGTTTGGTTCTACCAACTAAACTTAAGCCGGAATTTGGGCAAGGGCAACCCTTTAAATGAAACAGATCTTGCAGAGTTTGTAAATCTGCAACAAGCCAAAACGGATAGTGAGAACTCGTGGTCTGTTAACGTTGCCGAAATTAATACAGCTACTTGCGATTTATCAGTTAAAAACCCGTTTAAGAAAGAAACAGCGGCATTACGCTCGCCGCAAGAAATTTTAGATGAGATGAAAGCTTTGGATGAGGAGAGTGCGGATATTTTAAAGGGAATAATGGAATTGATATGAGAGAGGGTTGGGAAATAAAGAAGTTGGGAGAAGTTTGTGAAAAGATCACGGATGGTACCCACCAAACTCCGACATATTTTGATGAAGGTGTAATCTTTTTGTCTTCTAGAAATGTAACCAGTGGTGAAATTGATTGGTTTAATATCAAGTATATAGATACGAAACAACATCTAGAAATGCACAAACGTGTCGCACCACGTTTGAACGATATTTTGTTAGCCAAGAATGGAACAACAGGAGTTGCGGCAATAGTAGATAGGGAAGTGACTTTTGATATTTACGTTAGTCTTGCCCTATTGAGACCTTTAAAAAGTTTAATGCCGAGATATTTATTGTTTTTTATCAATTCTCCGTTAGCCAAAAATCAATTTAACAGTAGATTAAAAGGAGTTGGTGTACCAAACCTTCATCTAAATGAAATAAGAGAGGTTGAAATTCCGCTTCCGCCCCTCCCCGAACAACAACGCATCGTTTCAATTTTAGATGAAATCTTTGCGGCGATAGCCATAGCAAAACAAAACGCAAAAAAAAACCTCCAAAACGCTAAAGAGCTTTTTGAAACGTATTTGCAAAGTGTGTTTGAGAGGAAGGGAGAAGGTTGGGAGGAGAGGACGTTGGGAGATATTGGTAAAGTTTCAATGTGCAAGAGAGTGTTTAAAGACCAGACAACTAACTCAGGGGATATTCCTTTTTATAAGATTGGAACTTTTGGAAAGGTACCTGATGCTTTTATCTCCAATGAAATTTATAATGAATTCAAAAGGAAGTTCTCATTCCCAAAAGAGGGCGACGTCCTTTTATCTGCATCGGGTACAATTGGAAGAAGAGTAAAGTATGATGGTGAACCTGCATATTTTCAAGATTCAAATATTGTATGGATTAATAATGATGAAAAACAAGTGTTGAATGATTATCTATATCAATTTTATGGAGCCTGTAATTGGAATTCAACAAAAGGAGCGACCATTTCAAGATTATACAATGACAATCTGAATAGAATAGAAATTGCATTTCCAAAATCACTTGCAAACCAGCAAACCATCGTCCATAAACTCGATGCCCTTTCGTTTCAAACCAAAAAACTCGAATCCATTTACCAGCAAAAACTATCCAACCTCGAAGAATTAAAGAAAACCATATTACAAAAAGCCTTTGCGGGAGAGTTGAAAGATATAGAACATGCAGTAGCCGTATGACGCCACAGAGACTAAACGATTTACTTGACGAATTAGTTAAACAACCTACAGAAAGTGAGTGGGTAGAATTTAAACACAATTTTCATTCTGCAGAAGAAATCGGAGAACGGATATCTGCAATTTCAAATGGCGCTTGCCTGCAAAATCAGGCATTCGGTTATCTTGTTTTTGGGATCCAAGATATTACGCATCAAATTTTAGGCACCTCTTTTAAAGCTAAAACTTATAAAAAGGGCGGCGAAGATTTAGAACATTGGCTGGCAACACGTTTAAATCCGCGAATTGATTTCAGCGTTTTCGAATTTGATTATGATGAAGGGCGGCATATTTCTATGTATGTAATACCTGCCACGAATTCGCGTCCGGTTGAGTTTTTAAACAAGCCATATATCCGGGTTGGCAGTATCACTCGAAATTTAGGAGAGTTTCCTGATAAAGAAGCTCGAATATGGCGGAAGCAATTCATCTCTTTTGAAAAAGAAATAGCCGAATTTAATTTGAATGCTTCGGATGTCATTCGCTTATTAAGTACCCAAACTTATTTTGATCTGCTGAAACTGCCTTATCCATCTGATCAAAGGGTGTTATTGATAAATTTCTTTCTGAAGGTTTGATTGTAAAAGAAAAAAGCAGTTTTTCGATAACTAAATTAGGAGCTGTCCTTTTTGCCAAAAGTCTAAGTGATTTTGAATCCGTTCATCGTAAAACTATCCGTGTAATAGTTTACAAAGGCAAAAATAAAGTACAAACAGAACGCGAACAAATTGGCGGCAAAGGGTATGCCCTGGGATTTGAAGGTTTGGTAGATTGGATAAACAGCCAATTACCGGCAAACGAAGAAATAGGCAAAGCGCTAAGAACTGAAACAAGAATGTATCCTGAAATCGCTATCCGCGAAGTTGTGGCAAATGCTTTAATCCATCAAGACTTTTCTGAAAAGGGATTTCCAATGATTGAAATTTATTCAGACAGGATAGAGGTTTCTAATTCGGGCATTCCGCTAATTACTCCTGATAGATTTATTGATGAATATGTTTCAAGAAATGAAAGCCTGGCAGATTTGATGCGCCGAATGGGCTTTTGTGAGGAAAAAGGAAGTGGTATGGATAAGGTTATTTTTTATAATGAGCTGTATCAGTTACCGGCTATTAATGTAATTATAACAGATAAAAGGACTAAAGTGACTCTGTATAGCTATAAATCATTAAATGATACAGATAAGAAAGATAAAATCAGAGCCTGTTATCAGCACGCCTGTTTAAAATATGTGTCTAATGAAAAAATGACTAATCAAACCCTGCGTGATCGATTTAAAATTGAAGACCACAATTATGCAACTGCGTCCAGAATTATTAGGGATGCTATTGAAGAAGGCGTGATAAAAGAAGATGACCCAACAAACAAATCCAGAAAATATGCAAGTTATATTCCTTTTTGGGCCTGAATCTTATGTGATGGTCATGTGATGGAAATGCTATATTTAAAACTAATAGCTTGATATATAGATCATTATTATGTGATTGTTATGTGATTGAACCATTTAAATACAAAATTTTAAGCCTGAAACTAATCTCGAAATACAGTTAAAATAATGAACGAAGCAGAAACCCGGGCCGAATTAATTGACCCTCAACTAACAGCAGCGGGCTGGGGCTTGGTAGACGGAAGCAAAGTACATCGAGAGTTTAACATCACTGCCGGAAAGATAAAAACAGGCGGCGGAAGGGCGATGCCCTTAAAAGCCGATTATGTTTTAAGTTATAAAGACCGCAAGCTTGCTGCCATTGAAGCCAAAAGCGATATTCAGGAAGTAGGCGAAGGCGTTGCTCAAGCCAAAGATTACGCGGAGAAGCTTCAACTGGATACCACGTTTGCGGCAAACGGTAAAGAGATTTACCGCATCTGCATGAAAACGGGTAAAGAGGGATTAGTCGCCAATTTTCCAACCCCACAAGAACTATGGGATCATACTTTTGGAGATCAAAATACTTGGAGAGATCAGTTTGATGCAGTCTCATATCCCGATATCAGCGGAACTAAAAAACCTCGTTATTATCAGGAACTTGCGGTAACCAGGGTAGTAGACGCCATCGCAAAAAACCAACAACGTATTTTATTAACCCTTGCAACCGGGACAGGTAAAACAACCATAGCCTTTCACATTGCATGGAAACTGTTTCAAACCCGCTGGAACCTACAACGTGACGGAAGTCGCAGACCACGGGTTTTATTTTTGGCTCACCGTAATATACTAGCCAATCAGGCGTTCGGCGAGTTTACTGCTTATTCAGCTTTTAGCGAAGACGCCTTGGTGCGAATAAATCCCGCAGAAGTAAAGAAGAACGGAAGGGTACCCACAAACGGCAGTATATTCTTTACCATCTTCCAAACGTTTATGTCGGGGATGGATAGAGACGGTAATCCGGTACCAAATTTCGGGGAGTACCCCAAAGATTATTTCGACCTTATTATTATCGACGAATGCCATACCGGTGGTGCAAACGCCGAAGGTAATTGGCGTGGAATTCTGGAATACTTTTCTCCTGCCGTTCAGCTTGGTTTAACCGCCACCCCTAAACGGAAGGATAACGTAGATACCTACGCCTATTTTGGTGAACCTGTTTATATCTATTCACTAAAGCAAGGTATCAACGATGGTTTCTTAACTCCTTTTAAGGTAAAGCGCATACAAACAACAGTGGATGAGTATATCTATACTAGTGATGATATCTTGATGGAAGGCGAAATCGAATATGGTAAAACTTACACAGAAAAGGATTTTAACGTTACTATAGAGATTAAAGAGCGGGAAAGGAAGCGTGTGCAGCTTTATCTGGCTGAGGTTGATCAGAAAGCAAAGGCGATTGTGTTTTGTGCTAGTCAGGGTCACGCTGCCCTAACGCGGGACTTGATTAATCAGAATAAAAAATCAACAGCAGCGAACTACTGTGTTCGTGTAACTGCCAACGATGGCGGCTTAGGCGACCAATATTTAAAGGAGTTTCAGGACAATGAGAAATCATTACCCACTGTTTTAACAACTTCCCGCAAACTTTCTACCGGAGTGGATGCTCGTAACGTTCGTAACATTGTATTGCTTCGCCCGATTCGGGATATTATTGAATTTAAACAAATAGTTGGTCGGGGAACCCGTTTGTTTGATGGCAAAGAGTTCTTTACCATTTACGATTTTGTCGATGCTTATAAACATTTCGCAGATCCGGAATGGGATGGAGAACCTTTAGAACCCGAACCGGCAACACCTCGTCCGCCCGTTGGGACACCATTGCCGCCGGGAGATGGAGGCGAACCGACTGCTCCGCCAAAGCAAAAAATCAAAATTAAACTTCGAGACGGAAAAGAACGCGAAATACAACACATGATGTCCACTTCATATTGGAGTGCTGATGGTCGGCCGATTTCTGCTCAAGAGTTTTTAGATAATCTGTTTGGTGCTTTACCGGCATTATTTAAAGATGAAGATGAACTCCGCAGCATCTGGTCTAATCCTTTAACCAGAAGAACCCTACTTGAAAAGCTGGATGAAGCCGGTTTCGGGAAAGAAGAATTGACAGTTGTGCAGAAACTGATCAATGCGGAGAAAAGTGATTTGTTTGACGTGCTGGAGTATGTGTACAACAGCAACTTTACCCCGATATCCAGAGAAAACAGGGTTGTAAACGCGCAACCAAACATCTTTGCACTTTTGAATGATAATCAAAAAGAATTTTTAGAATTTGTGCTTGCTAAATATATAGAAACAGGAGTTGAGGAACTCGATGAAGAGAAGCTGCCTAAGCTGTTGGAACTGAAATACCATTCTTTGAATGATGGAGCGCAAAAGTTGGGTGGGGTGAAGGTGATAAGGGAAACGTTTATAGGATTTCAGAAGTGGTTGTATGAGGAAGTGGGATAGTCCGAATAGGTTAATGTAATACAAGTTTTTTAAATTAAGGTTTCTTCTGATAGTGCGGACACGAACTGGGGAAGACGAATTAAATAATATAATCTAATATACCACACAAGTGAGCGTTTTTCGAGGAAATATTGATAACTGGCTGCGTCAGTGCGAGCCCGACTACTATTCTTTTTTTTTACGTGCATGGATCCCTTTTAATGCATGGTATGTAGCGGAGATGCCGCAACATAATAAAAAGGATCGTTTGTTAATTAAGGAATTGCAGGAAAATATGAATAGCAGGCCTCGATTACGTATTCAGGGATTGCTCACTAATGATGACTACGAATCGGAAAATTTTAAATACCACCTATCATTATTACATTATAATCTTGAAAAAAAGAATGTTTCCCATGATGGAAAAAAGCTTTCGTTTTGTTCAATAACCCTAACAGATAATCCAGTTAAGCATTCGAGTAAAGTAGATAAAAAAAGCAACAGATATAAGGCAGAAGTACAAAATACTTATTATGAAGCATTAATTGTGGCTCAAAACGGGAAGACGCTTATGCACTATAAACACCCGGGTTTTGACATAGAACATTTGAGGCGACATATAAAGTTTATAGGATTGGCCGATAAAAAGATTCAAGAAATTATTGCTGAATGTTACGCGAATATTGACCCCAATAAGCCCACCAATTTAGTTACAAATTCGAAAAAAAAAGGCGATTATATTTTTTTAAATTCTGATCAACCAGCCAAATTCGTTAATGATCAAATCACAATAGGAAAAGCAATCATTGGAGTACTTTATATGCTTCGGTGTATGCTTTTTCACGGTGAAATAGACCCTACTGATAGCAATAAAGTTTTATATGAACACTCCTACTATCTACTTCGATTAATTCTTAAAGACTTGAACTAAAATGAATCACGCAGCAAATAACATTGAAGCCAAAAGTAAAACGCTCAAGGACCTCTTAAAAGAGCGTAAATATCAAGTTAAATATTTTCAAAGAGAATATAAATGGGAAAAGAACCATATCGAAGACCTTATTATAGATTTGGAAAAGAGCTTTTTTTCAAATTTTCAAGTCGAACATACACGAGAAGACGTGCCCGACTACGATTGTTACTATATGGGGCCTGTTGTGCTTTATAGGGAAAAATCTTCTTTTGTTATAGTCGACGGTCAACAACGACTAACTTCCTTTACTTTATTATTGATATATCTAACCCATTTGCAAAAAGAAATTTTTGTTGGAAATAAAAAGAAGATACAAAATTTAGATGAATATATCTATTCACAGCCTTATGAGAAGGAGACGTTTAACTTAGAAATTCAAGAACGCGAGGACATACTAAGGTGTTTATTTAAAAGTCTTGATCTGGAAGACGGGTTTCTCCTTAATGAATCCTCCCAGAATATATTAGACAGATATATTGATATAGTTGAATTATTCCCACCTACGCTAAAAAAAGACTATGTATTACCCTTATTTATTAATTGGCTTGTCGAGAAGTTGATATTTATTGAAATACTGTCGCAGTCCAGTGATAGTGCCTATACGATCTTTGAAACAATGAACGACAGAGGATTAAATCTTACTCAGTCAGAAATGTTAAAAAGTTATCTTTTATCAAGTGTGAAAGATGAGGAAAAAATAAAAGAACTTGACGCGGCATGGAAACAGAAAATTAGCTTAATTAAAACCTATAGTAGTGACGAAGATCAAGATTTTTTTAAAGCTTGGTTAAGAGCCAAATATGCTGTGGGCATAAGGACTACCGAAAAAGGTGCTATTAACGAGGATTTTGAAAAAATTAGTACCAGGTTTAGCAATTGGGTTCAGGACAATTCTAAAAGATTGTTGAATTTAAATACTCCTGACGATTATTTTTATTTTATTGAGTCTGATTTCGATTTCTTCAGTGATATCTATTTGAAATTGTCCGAGATGGAGTTTAGCGAGAGTTTGCCAGAGCAAAGGTTTAAGTTACTTTCATACAAAGGTATTTCCCAATCATTGTCTTATCCTTTAATAATCTCTACAATTCAAAAGATTGATGATAACGAAACGGTGAATAAAAAGATAGAAACTTCGGTAAGTTATCTTGATTCTTTTTCAATTTATAGATTGCTATTAAATGAGTCAATAACTCATAGTACTGTTCGAAACAAAATATACACTAAAATAAAGGAGATAAGAGACAAAAGTTTTGAAGAAATAAGGGAAAACCTAAATGGCGAGATTGAGGATCTAAAGAAGCGATTTTTGAAGGAGATAGACTATATTCCTTTTTATCCTAACTTCGGAAAATATGTCTTAGCGAGGGTATATAAGAGTAGAAATCCGCCTTTGTTTTTCGAAAATATCTATTTTCAAAGAAGGACAGCTTCTCTTGTCTTATTTCATTTTTTTACCCTTGACGATGTTGATGTAGAAGTACAAAAATTACCGAAAGGCTTGAAGGATATTATCATCAGAAGTTTATGCTCATACTGTTTGGTTACAAAAGAAGTTTTCAGTGAAGTGTCACGTCTCTCTTTGGTGAAGCGAATCCAATACTTGCTAAATAAGGGGTTTATTTATGAATTTTCCGATCTCAAAGAAGTCGATTTAACAAATTTAAGAGAGTTCTTTATTACCCGTAATAAGCGTATGAAAGAGACTGTCATTAACTTGTGGAAGGTATGAACAAAGAGTTTTAATCTTCTGCTCTTGTTGGTGTTGTCACCAAAAAGCCTGAAGGAGATTGCCCGAATCAGAATACTATCGATACTCGTCTTCTCGGTTTTATATCGTGGTTATGACGAGATTTAAGATGGTGAGCAGTTTTGTTGGTAACAATACCAACAAAGGCGGAAGTATAGCAGTGCAATTGATTACAGCGGAGGAAAAGGCTTTTTTTCTCCGCAGAGTCTCCTGCGCCAAAGCAATAACCCTGATAGGGACTCTGCGGTAAACGTATCTTTCTCGTACCTTTAGTCAACTATGCCTGTCAGAAGAACTATTCACGAATCTCAGGGAATCTATTTCATTACTTTCACTTGTGCACGTTGGCTAAAATTATTTAAACTGACGAACAGCTATGATCTCGTCTACAATTGGTTCAATTACCTCAGCAAGCAAGGGCATCATATTATCGGTTATACCGTAATGCCCATCACGTTCATGCGATAATTGCTTTTAAGAATACCGAACCTTGCCCGGAAGCGTACAGTCAATCGATATGGCTGAGACGAACAGCAACCAACGTAAATTAACATTATGTGGGCTAACGAATTTTCCTTAAATTCATTCCCGCACTTCAATACCCAAACAGCTATGAAAAAAGAAATCTCCGCGTCCGAAACGAAAGACGATCTATCGGGGAAGGCCTCCGGCATGAGCCGCCGCCAATTTGTTTCACTGACCGGCACAACTGCACTTGGCTTCTCAATTGTACCAAGACACGTGCTGGGAGGTACCGGCTATATCGCACCCAGCGATAAGATCACGATGGCTTATATCGGCATGGGTACACAGGGCATTCGTGAATTGTTACCGCTCCTAACCGTTCCGGAAATTCAGGTAGTGGCTGTTTGTGATCCTTGCAAAGAAGCAAGAGGCTATCGCGATTGGGACATCAATTCCCTTAAAAATGAAGTGCGTAAAGCACTCAACAAGCCTGACTGGACTCCCGGCGGCGACAACACGATCCCGGGAGGATTGGACAACGGCAAAGAGATAGTAGAAGCTTGGTACGCATCGATGCGCCCCGACAAAAAGTACAAAGGCTGTGCGGCCTATGCGGATGTGAGGGAATTGTTGGAAAAAGAAAAAGGCCTTGATAGTGTCAGGATCATGACACCTGACCACCTGCATGGAGTTTTAGCAATGGCCGCAATTAAAAGGGGAAAGCATGTGCTGATGCATAAACCGCTCTCTAACCGTTTGCTGGAAGGAAAGAAGGTAATTGAACTAGCCCGTAGCCGCCCTAAGGTGATCACACATCTGATACCTTGGGACTCTAACGGTTCTATGGAGACGGTAATGGCCTGGATTAACGCAGGTGCCATCGGCAAACTTACTGAAGTGCACAACTGGACCAACCGGCCGGTGTGGCCGCAATTTCCTGAACTGCCTACGGACAAGCCTCCGGTTCCCGAGGGCTTTAACTGGGATCTTTGGCTCGGCCCTGAAAGCGATCGAGCTTATCATCCTAACTATACTCACATGGTTTTCCGAGGCTGGTACGACTTTGGTGGCGGCGCGATGGCGGACATGGGACATTACAGCCTTTGGACGGTATTTGAAGCACTGCGGTTAACCTCTCCAACATCCGTGGAACCGCATCGCAGCCATGTAGTCAGCTTTAACGGCCCGGTGCCCTCTCAGATAAATAATGATTTTTCTTTCCCGTTGGCCACCTCGGTACGTTTCCGCTACCCGGCAAATGAAGCTCGTGGGCCGGTAGACTTATTTTGGTACGATGGCGGCATGCGACCTGCTGTACCGGAAGAACTGTCAGCCGTATACAAAGAGTTGCCGGCGGAAGGAATGCTGTTCGTGGGGGAAAAGGGGAAGATCCTCACAGGCTTTCGCCTGGAGGACCCGCAGATTATTTCGGGAATCAAAATGGAGGCGCCGGCGGGGGTAGTACAAAAAATTAGTGGCCGGGTACAAATGACGACCGAGGCATTGCCGCGGTTTGTACAAGCCTGTAAGGCCGGCAAGCAATACCCGGGTAGTTTTTCGGATGCAGGTTATATAACCGAAGCCGTAAACCTCTATGCGGCAGCCCTGCGTGCCAATAAACTACTCAAATACGATGCAGCTTCCGGTAAGATTACTAATGTGGAAAGCGCTAATAAGTACCTGCAGCGCGACTACCGGCCGGGATGGCAGCTTGGTTCCATTTAATTCACTTCAAAAAAGAAACTAAACAATGAAGCGCAAAGCATTCCTAAAAACAACCGCCACCGGTCTTGGAGGTGCGTTTTTCCTGGCCCATTTACCCGGTCAGCTGCTAGCTGCCACCCGCCTAATGAACATTCCGCTCGGTTTCCAAACTTGGGTGGTAAAAGACGCCCTCGCCAATGACTTTTCCGGTACACTGAAAACGATGGCCGCAGAAGGCTTCCGGACGGTAGAAATGTGTTCGCCGAAAGGATACGAGAAAATGGGTTTTGGCCCGCTTGCCGCAATGAAGGTATCCGACATGCGCAGCATCATCACAGATGCCGGGTTAACCTGCCCAAGCTGCCATTATACGTTTACCGAATTGACGGCACAAAACCTTGATGAGAGTATTGAATTTGCAAAGCAGTTGGGAATCAAGCACATGATCTGTTCTCACCCGGGCCTGCCGGCGACGGCAACACTTGACGAATACCTGTTGCGAGCCGATGAGCTTAACAAAGCGGCTGAGAAGATAAAAAAAGCGGGGCTTCAGCTGGGCTATCACAATCACAGTATTGAGTTTGCTGTGTTGTCCGGCCGGCTGATATATGATGCGCTTCTTGAGCGTTTAGACCCGACGCTGGTAAAAATGCAGTTTCAGACGGAAGTGATCAATCTTGGTTACAAAGGCGCCGATTATTTCAAGAAGCATCCCGGCCGATTTATTTCAGCTCACCTCTCCGACTGGACAGCGGACAAAAAGGAGATGCCGATAGGAAAAGGGGTAATAGACTGGAAAGAATTTTTTGCAGCTGCAAAAAATGCAGGCATAGAAACTTTTTTTGTGGAGATGACACCCGTAACTTTTAAAGAAAGCGTCAGGTATATACGTTCCCTTTAACCGGCAGCCCGGTCTCGGCTAGTCCGAGTATAATAGTATTTATCCATGCAAACGCTAGCCAAGGAGAAGAAAGGCTTGTAGAAAGTTCCGCTGATTACGAGACCGGTTCGGCAAGGTTTATGAATTGGGTGAGAGGGGTAGAGTGTGAATTACAACGTACCTTGAGTTTACAGGATATCGATTTAACAAAGCAGTAGCGCCGCAGAATCCCTGAAGAAGGAGACTCTGCGGGAAAGAAAAGCACCCGAAGGTGATACAATGGAGAGTAGCAAGGAGTGGATGCTATGGTTGATGAAACGGGCAGGCGCAACAGTAGCGCCAAAGATTAATCTGAAACAGGTAGAGTCAAATAAGAAATGGCATTTATATAATGAGTCTTAGAGACACGCTGCGCCCAGAATGAGGGTTAAATCAAATAAACTAAATATATAGTTCAAAATTGGCTTTCTTAAAAGTTAATTCTACCTTCACCTACAATATCTTATTTTTATGAAATGTATAATAACCATCTTCCTGTTTTTTATTTCATTTAATGCTTTTAGTCAAGCGGTAAAAGAGCCTATAACTTTGGCAAGTCCTGAACTGAATAAATATTTTGCATCGGCAAAACCCCCAACTGTTTCCGGAAAAATTATTAACGCAAGTCCTGAGGAGTTGGTAAAGCTTTCTGTAACTTATGCTTTGGTGACTCCTTTTAAAAACTTCCAAGAAAAAGGGGTTTCTCCGCAAATAAAAAACGACGGAACATTTACATTTACTCTCGATTACCCCTTTCCTTATCAGCAAATTTGGTTTAACCTTGGCGATTATTTTTATGGAGCGTTGTATGTTAACAGGAATACGCACCTAGAGTTCGACTTCGCTCAACTGAAAAAAAAGGATGTTTACTTCATTGGAGAGGGTGTTAAGTATCTTGGGGAAGACGGACCCGCAACTGATTGGCTAAACAACCTGTTCATGTACCGACGTGAAGAGGTATCAGCAATTGAAGATTCCCTCAGAAAAATTGATGCTGAGATAGCTGATTATTCTGTGAAGACGGACTCAATCTATTCACTTTTACAGGGCATTCAGGATGAATATATCAAACTGCATCCCTCGCCCTATAGCTGGATTGCTAAAAATGAATTAAAATCAAAGTTTTACGAGACTCTGCTGTCAAAGGGGAGACGGAGTGGTGAAGAAATACAAAATTGGGAAGACATTAAGCAGCATGTGCCGAAAATTATTTCTAATTCAGGCATGGGTTTTAATAGTATGCTTTATTCTTATCTTAATAGCAAAGTGAGTGGAAATCTTAATAGTATGCTTTATTCTTATCGTGATAGCAAAGTGAGTGGAGATCCATCAGAAATTCGAAAACTTGTAAGTACTCCTAATTCTGACATACTGATGCTTCGGGCATCTATCGCCGATGTTAAGAAGAACGAAAAATTTCAGGACAGTTTGATAAAGGTGATAGAAACTCCTTGGGTAAGAGCCGCTATGAAGAAAAAGCAACAGCTTAATTTGCAAAAAACACAGCAACCTAATGCGTCTTTAAAAGCCGGGCTTAACGCGGGTAGCAATTCATCACTTGGTAAATTGATAGAGGAGCATCCTTATGGTGCCAAACTGTATAGTGCTGATAACATCGCCGCAGCAGATTTTCTTGCCAAGCTTTCTTCTCGTTTCAAAGGAAAAGCCATCGTGCTTGATTTCTGGGCAACATGGTGTGGTCCATGTATTGCTGCTATGCCATCAATGATGTCTGTAAATAAAGAAGCAGTAGATCTTCCCGTTGAATTTGTATATCTGTGTACAAGCAGTAACTCCTCAATGGATTTATGGAAAAAGCAGGTTATAAAAATGAAACAGCAGGGAACACATGTGTTTTTAAATGAAAAATTAGCTAATGAGTTGATGGCTCTGTTTGGCAAAGGTGGCTTTCCAAGTTACGTTTATTTGGATCGTAAGGGACAGATGTCTAAAGCAATAAGTGACTCTGAACATTTGTCAATAAACGCATTAAAGAGATTAGTAGAGTAAGGGGTAATGAAAAACCTTTTATTTAGGATAACACCAACAGCAAACCAAAAAAGTGAAAGCCCTTTCATTTTTAGAAAGGGCTTTTTTCACAGGCCTCCATGCTGACGCACGCGTGTTGACGCCGCAGAGTCCCTGAAAAAGGAGACTCTGCGGAAAGAAAAAAGAAATACTTTATAAGCGGTATTTTATTTATATCCTTTTGCTTGGAGCTCAAACAGCTCGGCATACCGGCCCTTTTTTTCGATGAGCTCTTCATGGCTCCCGATTTCTATCAATTCACCTTTGTTTAAAACCATGATGCGATCTGCCATACGAACCGTAGAGAAGCGATGAGAAATAAGAACGGCCGACTTTCCCCTGGTTAATTCGGCAAAGCGTTGAAAAACCTCGTATTCGGCACGGGCATCTAAAGCCGCTGTAGGTTCGTCCAAAATCAGTAGTTGAACATCTTTCATATAGGCACGTGCAAGAGCCACTTTTTGCCATTCGCCGCCCGAAAGCTCTACGCCGTTTGCAAAGCGCTTGCCCAACATTTGATCGAACCTTTTGGGAAGCTTTTCCGCCAAACTATCGGCAAGGCTAAGTCTTGCTGCCTGTACAATCAGTTCCCGGTTGTCTTTTTCTTTAATATTTCCGGTAGCGATGTTGTGCGCTAAGGTCATCTGATAGCGGATAAAGTCTTGGAATATAATACCCATATTCAACCGTAATTCATGGATGTCGTATTCCTTTAAATCAATATGGTCCAATAAAATACGGCCTTCGGTAGGGTCGTATAAACGTGCAAGCAACTTTACCAAGGTTGTTTTACCGGCACCGTTCTCTCCAACCAGAGCCAATTTCTCGCCTGCCTTTAAGGTAAAGTTAAGGTTGCGGTTAGCCCACGTTTCTGAATGGAGGTACTTAAAGCCCACGTTCTCGAAGGTTATGCCGAACCGTATCGGTTTAGGGAAGGGCCGCGGGTTTCTTGCCTGCTTTATTCGGGGAGTAATTTCGAAAAAGTCAAAAAAGTCGTTCAGGTAAATGGCGCCCTGAGAAATGTTGGTAAAGCGGCTAAGAATGCCCTCCAGCGAACTTTTCATTTGTCTGAAAGAACCTACCATGAAAGTAAGTCCGCCGATTGAGGTGTTTCCCGTAATGGTTTGGTAAATGATAATGGCATAGGCCGCGTAGTAGCCGGCGCTTCCTATCAAGGAAAACAAGGTACCCCAGCCGGCTCTTCGGATAACAAGGCTTTTATTGTCGTTATAAAATTTGGTTGATAAGGCGAGGAAGCGGTTGACTATAAAATCCGAAAGATTAAAGATCTTAACTTCTTTAGCCGTCTCATCGCTCGCCCCGAGAAACCGGATATAGTCCAGCTCACGGCGTTCGGGGGTTTGGCCTCTGGTAAGCAGGTAATTTTTACTGTTAAAGTAAGATTCTCCTAAAAAGGAAGGTATAATGGCAATCAGCAACAGAAGGATTAGCCAAGGATTGAACGTAATAAGTCCGACGCCGAGAAATGAAAGCGTTATAACATCCTGGATTTGGGCCATCACTTGCGACAGTAACATGGTGCGTCCGCCTGTCTGTTGCCTTGCTCGTTCCATCTTATCGTAAAATACCGAGTCTTCGAACTGGTCAAGATCAAGAGTGGCAGCGTGTTTCAGTATCTTAATCGAAGATTCGTTGGAAAACAAATCCCCGAGTAAGGTGTCTAAAAGCAGCATGGCCCGCCCGGTAAGATCAGATAAGATGGCGAGAGCAAACTCAATTCCTACATACTCCCATACTTTATTAATCGAATAGCCCGGTTGTGCTTTGCTTAATCCTACTATTTCATCGATGATGAGCTTACCGACATATAACATAGTCACAGGCAAGGCTGAACGCAGTAACCGTATCGCACAACTACCTAAGGTCATTCCCGGACTTGTTTTCCAAACGAGTCTTAAAAATTCGGGCAGGTTGGTTAGTGCCGAGATCCGGTGTCTAAAGGTTAGCTTGTCGGTGTCCATTAAGTTAGATCTTCCGCGTGTTTTGCTCATCAGAGGCAAAAATAAATTTTTATGATAGAGTAGGACCGGTAAAATTTAGCCTTGCATCAATGTACTTCCTTTTATCACTGAACGAAGGCTATTCCGCTTCGCGATTACACTCTGCTACTCGTCTTTGTGAGGAGGCACGACGAAGCCGTCATTGCGAGGAGATTCGACGAAGCAATCTGTCTCCGTGTCTCCGCCAGACGAAAAGAGATCGCTTCAGCGCCTTTCGCTCATGTTCCTCACTGCTTCGCGATGACGTGATTTTGTTTGGTCACTGCGAGTAGGCACGACGCGCCGGTCTCTTCGATGACGTCTTTTCCTGTGCCGCAGAGTCTCCTGCCAAAGCCATAGCTTGGATGGCAACTGAGCGGTAAACGTATCTTTTTCGTGCCTTTAGCCGGGTATGCCTCTTAGAAGAACTGTTCGCGAATCTAAGGGAATCTTTCATTACTTTTACTTGGGCCTTTTTCAGAACTTCTAACTTAATCCGGCGTTCAAAAACCCCCTTTGAAACATACCGCCCCCAATTCTGTTGCAATGAAAAGCCATAAATATGCAGCAACAGAATCAGGGTAAGATTACCATACAACAAGGACAAAAGAACGGTGAAGAACTTGTTTGGGGAGCCGTGGTCGGAGAACGAGAGTTTCAATATTTCGGAGAAGCAAAGGAGACATTAGAAACTATCGATTGGGAAACAGCAGAGCATATTTGCGGCCGAAAGCTCGATGATTCATATGCTGTCTTATTCAAAGTGCTTGAGAGTAAGGAAGGGAAATGGCATGAAAGAGAGGAACGAATTCTCTTGTACTTTTTTGGTGAAGAACAGCAAAGTGTGCAACAGAATAGCGATAGCGAGTAGTAGGCGGTGAAAAATATAGTCAGGCTCATTATTAGTATATCACTTCCCCTGTTGGTGGGTGCTGTTGCCGGCTATGCAACCTCTAGCAATATTTCTAATTGGTATGTTTATTTGAATAAGCCTTGGTTTAATCCGCCAAACTACGTATTCGGGCCGGTTTGGACTGTTTTATACCTGCTGATGGGTATCTCACTCTTTTTAATTTGGAAGACTGCAGCTACCGATGCCCGGTTAACTGCCCTGAGAATATTTTTTATCCAGCTTGGTTTAAACTTCGCCTGGAGCTTTATATTCTTTTATTTTCACCAACCGGGGTGGGCCTTTGTCGAAATAATACTGCTATGGGGAAGTATTATTTATATGATTTTCTCATTTAATCGGATAAACCCGATTTCGGCATATTTACAAGTTCCATATCTCTTGTGGGTAAGCTTTGCTGCTTGCCTGAATTTTTCTATATGGTACTTGAACCGTTGAAAGAGAACAACCGCTCCTCTGCTCTGGTTCGTGTCTTCACGAAACAATATTATAAACAATAAAAAATGAAAACAGAAGTTCGTGGAGACACGAACCTTGGCTCAGAAATTTGAAAGATGAGGAACGTCTTAAAGAGGACTTAAATAACGATTACCCCAAATTAAGGCATCATTAAGTCTTCCTTTTTTACCTGATTGATTGAACTTCTCGTTCTCTAGCTGTTTTGCCGTACTACGTGGTCAGCTAATTTAATGCGCTTGTCGGGATTTTTATCCTTCAAGCACAGAAGTACAATAATGGATATGATTGGAATAAGAAAGGAAATAAAAAACCAAAACCAGAATTTCCGTCCCTGACTTTGAGCGAGCAACCCTGCTATCAACTGCGGGCCCAGGAGAAGACCCAAAGCGATAAAAAATAATGGGATTTCGAACATTAGAATGACCATGCGCAAATTTACCAACTTAATTTTCCATCGCTGCAAGATTGATTAGTTTCCCCCGCCTTGGTTCGTGTCCGCACGAACAATATTAACGATGACAGAGGCTCGTGAAGACACGAACCTTGGCCGAGAGTAGGACCGGTAAAATTTAGTCCTTTGTATCGTCACTGCGAGGAGGCACGACGAAGCAGTCTCTTGGATGGACGTGTTTTTCGCTTCCTTATATAAGTGCAGATTATATCCGCTTCATTCAATTGTACGAGATGCGAAGGTTACCGGCTCGAACAGACCGATTGTTACTATCCCACGTTGGGACATTGCAATTAAACAAAAAGTGTTTATATTAAGCTTCTCATGAAATAACGCACAAATGAAAAAGATTTTACTTTTCTTGCTTATTGCCTAAACAAGCCTCATCGGTTGCACAACAATAGAAATATAGCAGTGCGATTGGCTATACCGGAGGAAAAGGGTTCTTAAATATTTATTTGGCGGACTAATAGGTCCGAAATCCAAGCTCGAACAGGGACAGGTTATTCAGAATTCTAAAGATTGAATTAAAACTCATAGATGAAAAGTAAAATTCTAATAGTAAGTGTTGGAAGTATGGTGTCTCAAAATATTTTAGAGACACTTAAAAACAGAAGGAAAAATATTATCATCATAGGTACAGATGCAAGTGCTGATGCTCCTTTATACGATTGTGATAAAATTTATTTGACCCCAATTTCTGAGTTACCACCTTCAAATTACGCGGAATGTCTTTCAAAAATAATTATAGAAGAATCACCGGACCTTATTCTTGCGGGAAGAGATATCGATATAATAATCTTAGCCGAGTTAAAAACAAAATTTCCAAGCATTGCTGACAGGTTTATTGCCGGCGAATCTAATTTAGCACAACTTATGGAAGACAAATGGCTAAGTTGGCAATTTGCTCAAGAAGAAAGTCTCCCCTTTGCCGAAACTATTGTTTATGACCGGGAAAATAATAAGGCAGGCGTTGAAATATTTGTTCAAAAATACGGATTCCCGTTTATTGCTAAACCAAGAAAGGGCTTTGCAAGCAAAGCAGTTTCGTTTATATTAAATTATGATCAGCTATCGGGTATTTCTTCGGATGGCTCCATTATTATTCAAGAATATTTAGGAGATAGCCGTAAAATAATAGATTTTCAAGAAAGTATGAAATGTGGGGGCATACCCTTGTTTTATTCGCTGGAAGAAGTGAAATACAGTATGCAAATGTACATTGGTAAATCAGGAGAACTAAAGGGAAGTGTAGTGACAAAACACCAAATGAGAAATGGCGTGAGTGCCGGTGTCACTATTTTTGAAAACCACGGGTTGGAGGATTTGATAGATAAATATTATAAGGTTTTCTCAAGAAAAGGCTGGTATGGTCCGTTAAATATTCAATTACAGACGTGCAATACTACAAATAAACTAAAGGCCTTTGAATTTAACGGACGCTTTACAGGTGCAACGGCAGCAAGATATATATTAGGCTATGATGAAGTGGGTTTCGCTTTGGAACTATTACCTTCAAGCCACATCAAAAAAGATGGGTCATGCGGCTCTCAGAAAAATGTGCTTAAACAGACGTATGTTTCTGTGAGGCCCGATTGCCATATTACAACGCTCAACAAACATAAAACGTGGGAACCGTTGGATTGAGCGTATTTGGGAGGAGGCACGACAAAGCAATCTCTTGCTCGGGTTCGAGGGAGATTGTTTCCCCTCTATCGCAACCTTCGCTTATGCAGCAATTGCACATGACTTTCGTAATGCCGTTTATAAATCAGCAAAGAATTCCGGATTTTTTCTAAAAATATTAACGTTTCCGGTGTAAGTTTTTTCAGCTGCCTTTATCTTATAGTAATACGAACCTGTTGGAAGATAAGCGCCATTAAACTTACCGTTCCAAGGATGCGGGTAATCAACAGATCGAAATACTAAGTTACCATGGCGATTGTAAACCGAAACAGAACAATTAATGCCTTCAAGAAATTTAATTTCCCAAGTGTCGTTTATTCCGTCGTTGTGGGCGAAAAGGCATTAGGGATACCGTTGAACATATATTCTTTTTTGGGAAAAAAGATTTCCATTCTACCGGAGTCATCATTCTTCCATGAGAATCGATAATTCCCTGTGTAGGGGTCGGAAGCACTCCAATTAAATACAACGCCGGTGCCCGCATGCGGGGAAGAATTTTTGGTATGTTGAACTGTAAACTCGTTAGCGGACGGATTGTAAATAACATTTAACGAGGAGTTACTGACATATGGAGGTAAAGAACTAAGCGGCATACCGGAAAGAGTAAGAGGCCGTTGCAAATTTAGTATCCAAATTTTAATACCGGGATTGCCGATTAAACGTCCGATGGGCCGTCAATGTTTATATTGCCGGTGTCTTCTTTTTTATCCATTTTGCAGGATACAAACAGCAATGCTAAAATTCCCATGGGTAACCTTTTTTTAATGAGAAATCTTCCGGCAGTTTTACTGTTTATTTTCGTTTCCCTACCGGCTTTTTTACTTGGAGGTACAGTACTTAGCGGTTATGAGGATCTTAAAAATATCGTTTCAAAAAAAGATACAGGCACCGGTATCGTGATAACAACACCGTTATCTCGGATAGTTTATCAAAGGCGCACTAATGGCAAAACCTTAGTTCCGGTTAAAGGAACCTGTTTCGAAAAAACATTTCGTGTTGAGGCAAGGCTGGTAGCACGCGGGAAAGGGCAGGGAAAAACTTCGAAATGGCAAAAAATTAAGATCGTAAACCCCGCCGGAGCTTTTTCAGGAACCATAGAAGGATCGGATGGCTGGTACGATCTGGAAGTTAGATGTAAAATTGCAAAACCCGATTGGAAAAAAACAAAGCTGGAAAGAGTGGGCATTGGCGAAGTGTTTATAGTGGTCGGCCACTCCGTTGCGCAAGGGGGCGAAATCAATGGCGAGGGTGCCGTGGACGATCGCGTAAGCACCATTGCCCTTGATGAAAAGTCGGAAAGCTTTGATAAAAAATATCTTACAACCGGCGATCCCGGGTATCTTCCGGATGCCGTTTTTGTTCAAGCAGCTACAGGAATTGCGCAGGCACCGTTTGCGCATGGTAATTATTTCTGGTCAAAGTTTGCAGAGTTGGTCGTTCAAAAAGAAAATGTTCCTGTGCTGATATTCAACGCTGCTTTTGGGGGAACAAGCCTTGAGCATTGGGCGAAGTCATCGCAGAATATCCGGTTTGAACATGGGTTTGTGAGATCCGATATCCGGATGCCATATATAAATTTGTTTAATACGTTTAAAAAATATATTTCACTAACGGGGCTACGTGCACTTCTTGCTGATCAAGGGCAGAATGATTCCGGACAAAAAGACGCGGGCATAATTCTGGCGAACTATAAAATATTTGTACAACAAGCACGTGAAGATTTAAACTACCCTAAATTAGCAGTAGTTGTAAACCGACAAATGCCTAAAAATGCGCCGGCCGTAGGAGAAGCGCAGGAAAGAATGATAAAGGAGCCTTATTGCTTTCCCGGCCCCGATTACAATATGGACCTGCAAGAAAAAGACTGTGTAGACGGTATTCATTTAAGTCTCTCAGGTGTCCAAAAAGCAGCTCATTTATGGGCGAAAGCGTTAACCCCGGCTTTTTTTAAAAAGGTCGAACCGTGGATACCCTCGTGGCAGTAGCCTCGGCTATCCGGTTTTTGAAAAAACATCTTCAGGTTATCTATAATTAGAGATAATGCTGGATATTGATAGTCACCGATTCTATCTTTGCGAGATCTAATAGTTTAGTTATATATCAATAGAATGAATAGTATTAAAAAAATTATCGTACCTCTTGTGATGTTGTTGATTTGGTCTTTTTTAGCTACCGCACAAACCGGCTATAAATTGCAACAAGTCCCGTTACAGAACTGTACTATTGATGATGCTTTCTGGTTACCGCGTTTACAAAAACACAGTAATGCAACCATCCCGGCAGCAATTGTTCAATTGCGTGATTCCACCGCACGTATCCAAAATTTTGAAATAGCTGCCGGAGAAAAGCAGGGAAAGTTTAAGGGGCTGGTATGGGATGATTCCGATGTATATAAAGTAATGGAAGGAATCGCCTACTCAATCATGTTAAAACCTGATCCCGGCCTTGAGAAGCTGATGGATTATTGGATCGACATGATGGCGAAGGCACAACAACCGGATGGGTATCTGGTTACTTTTTTTATTCTTTCAAAAGAAGATGATGGCTTAGGCAAAAATTTGGGTCGCTGGTCGGATATCGGACGGCATGAGATGTACGACGGCGGGCACATGATCGAAGCTGCAATTGCCTATTACAAAGCCACCGGAAAAATAAAATTTCTGGAGGTCGCCGGTCGTTTTGCTGATCACTGGATTGCCATGTTCGGCCCCGGAAAGCGACATTGGGCAGAGGGCCACCAGGAGCCTGAATTGGCACTGGTGAAACTGTATAATGTAACTAATGAAAAAAAATACCTCGACTTTGCGAACTGGCTTCTTGAAGAAAGAGGCCATGGTTATGAATTTGGCCCCATGTGGGAAGCAAACCCGAGGGCCAATATTGATATCTTGAGCGACATCCCCGTAAAAGACATAGTGGAAGCTAAAGGTCATGCGGTGAGAGCGATGTATATGTATTCCGGCATGGCTGATATTGTAGCTAACACAGGTGATAGTACTTATCTTAAAGCACTTAATACCGTTTGGGACGATGTAGTGAACAAAAAAATGTATATCACCGGAGGCGTTGGATCAATGCGTGACGGCGAGGCATTCGGTCCTGCTTATTATCTGCCCAATAAAGCTGCTTATTGCGAAACCTGCTCCTCCGTAGGAATGGTGTTATGGAACAGCCGTATGAACCTCTTGTCCGGAAATGGCAAGTACGCAAATGTACTGGAGCGATCTCTCTACAATGCTGTGTTAGCCGGACAATCGCTATCAGGCGATAAGTTTTTTTACACGAACCCGCTTGAAGCAGAAGGGAAAACACATCGTGGCGGAGAATATGGTATTGCTTGCTGCCCTACAAATATGGCCCGTTTTATTCCGCAGATTGGGCAGTATATTTATATGACAGGCGCAAATGAATTGTTTGTGAACCTGTATGTGGGAAGCAAAACAAAAACTAACATTGGCAACACAGAAGTGACAGTCTCGCAAAAAACTAATTATCCGTGGTCAGGAAAAGTGATGTTGCAAATAGATCCGGGATCGCCTGTTAACGCCACAGTAAAATTACGGATACCGGATTGGTGCAAAAAATATACTGTAAAATTAAACGGTAAAAATGTACATCAACAATCACCGGATAAAGACTATCTCAGTATTAAGAGGCAATGGAACAAAGGCGACATGATTACTCTGGATTTAGAGATGCCGGTGCAATTGGTTGCCGCGGACCCACGTGTAAAAGACAATGTAGGAAAGCGAGCTATACAGGTTGGGCCGATTGTATATTGCGCTGAAGAAGTAGATAACCCGGGAATTGATCTTAATAACATAACCATTAGTGATAAAAATAAATTCAAAACCGTAGCCTGCGAAGGCGTGCTTGAGGGAATAAAAAAACTAACAACCATGGCGAGTGGAAATAATGTGGTGTTTGTTCCCTATTTCGCTTGGGAAAACAGGAAATCCGGTAAAATGCAGGTGTGGATGAATTATTCAAAATAGACAGATGTTAACGGGTAAGCAGCTCTACCCCACGAGGCGGATTGCTGCCGGTATAATTTTTTGGTTTCTTCATATAGAAGAGCAGATTGAAATTGGTTTTCATCCCTTAAAGCTGTTTAATGGTTTCCTTTCAGTGCATGGAGCATCCGGCGATCAAAGTCGAGATCTGCCGGTCTGATATTACGGGCTTCAAAACAGCGCAGACCGCATCCGTAGAGCAAACCAATCGAAAATACGATGCTTTAGCAGTTTGGTGCTTTTAGCAGCCGCTTCATTTCCTCTCTGCTTAACACGATAGGGAGTTTTTTCTCATGCTTAATACCGGGCAACTCGATGTGCTTATCTTTAAAACCCAACATCCGGAAGGCAAAGCGAAGTCCGTAAACGGTAAACTTGAAATAGGAATCGGAAAGAGTGGGGTGTTCTGCTGCACCAAGTACAGGTAATCGTTAATCTGATCTGTATCCGGCTCGGTAGGAAACCGGCCGAAATGAAGAGCCATTTTAGCTAAATGGGTACTGTAACCGATTAGGGCATTCCGGCTTTTATCGGTAATAGAAACTTTCTGCTGCATCTGAGCATACAAGTCGGAAAATCCTGATACTTTCGCACAGGCAGAACTGATTAAGTTTGGAGTGTCTTTTTTTTCATAATAATAAACTTAATCTAGTTTCTGCTAATTCTAGGCTGAGGCGCTTTGAAAAACTACCGAAGGTTTAGTGCAACATCGGCTTGTGGCTATTGCTAGCTTTTTCGTTTAGTAAATTGAGTTCTTTCTATTACTTTAGTTCGAGCTTGTGATGTTAATGCTCTTAATTCCGCAACTACAACAAGCCCTAACCGTTATAACCGATAGAAAAGACAACGAACGATAATCATTTAAACCCCTTATTCTCTTCACAACGTTAAATTTTAAATACCTGTTGCATTTCTAAAAAATAATACTGTTTTTTGCATCCTTAAACTATTTAAATCGCTGAGAGTCAATAATCCGCAAATGAACATCACCGCTTACATAACAACTGTTACTGTTTGGCTAAATAGATGCCGGGTGAGTATAATTAGTATTCTTAGGAACAGCGAAAAACCCGTACTTAGGCGACGATTTTTTATGCCTAAAATTTGATTTCAGGCAATCCTTCCACTCACTCTTCGGAATTTCCCGGAAACCATAACTCACATTTTTCATTTATTTAATATCAAGATTTGTTTTTTTCCGTACAACCGGGATAATTTTTACCTCAAGATGCAAGAAAACGAATTTTCAGTATTGGTAGCAAGCGAAACCCACATCCGTTATGCAGAAGAGATTGTAGAGGAAATGGCCGAATCGGCCAAAGCAAGGGGAACCGGTATAGCTCGTCGCTCGTCGGAATATATTGCTAAAAAAATCCTTGAGGGTAAAGCCGTTATTGCTTTGCATATCGACGGCACATGGGCGGGTTTTTGTTATATCGAAACGTGGAGTCACGGGAAGTTTGTAGCAAACTCCGGCCTTATTGTCAGTCCTAAGTTCAGGAACTTCGGATTAGCCAAAAAGATAAAACATAAAATTTTTGAGCTTTCAAGAGAACAATATCCCGACGCTAAGCTATTTGGCCTCACGACCGGCCTTGCCGTAATGAAAATTAACTCAGAAATCGGTTACGAACCCGTTACCTATTCAGAACTCACGCAGGATGAGGAGTTTTGGAAGGGCTGCAAAAGCTGCGTTAATTACGATATTCTAATGAGTAAAGACCGGAAAAACTGTATGTGCACCGCCATGCTTTTCGACCCGACGGATATTCAGCAAAAATGGGAAAACAAGCTCAAAGCACTGGAAGAACAAAAGCGTGAACTTGAAGAACAAATAAAAAAAGTATCCCGAAAATCAACCTTGCTTGAACGGATTGAAGAGAAGCTACGCGGTTCTATAAAAGTTTTCGCGGCTTTAGGTGCATTGTTAACTAAATTCCTACATCAATAATATCATGAAGAAAAAAGTTGTATTAGCCTTCAGCGGGGGCCTGGACACTTCATATTGCGCCATATATCTATCTAAAGATTTAGACTTAGAAGTTCATTCAGTTATAGTTGATACCGGTGGTTTTACAACAGAAGAACTGGAGCACATTGAAAAAAGAGCCTATGCACTCGGGGTTCTTTCACACCACGCTGTCGACGCCGTTAAAGGTTATTACGAAAGCAGTATCAGGTATTTAATTTACGGAAATGTTTTAAAGAACAATACTTATCCGCTTTCTGTAAGTGCCGAGCGTGTTACTCAAGCAACAGCAATTGCGGAGTATGCTAAAAAAATAAACGCGGATTTTGTAGCTCACGGATCAACGGGTGCCGGAAACGATCAGGTGCGTTTCGATATGATCTTTAATATTTTATGTCCAAACGTGGGTATTATTACTCCTATCCGGGATTTAAAATTATCCCGCGAAGCAGAAATTCAATATTTGAAATCTCACGGCGTTGAATTTAACTTCGAGAAAGCGCAATACTCTATCAATAAAGGCATTTGGGGAACTTCTGTGGGCGGAAAAGAAACTTTGAAATCAAAGGGGATTTTGCCGGAAGAAGCTTGGCCTACTCAAGTATCTAAATCCGGCACGGAAGAAGTCGTTTTAGAGTTTGAGAAGGGCGAATTAATGGGAGTAAACGAAGAGAAATTCAATCATCCGGCAGATGCAATAAAAGCGGTTCAAGCTATAGTCGGACCTTACGGGATAGGAAGAGATGTTCATGTAGGCGATACAATTATCGGGATTAAAGGTCGGGTAGGTTTTGAAGCCGCAGCGCCGATGGTAATTATCAAAGCCCACCATGCAATAGAAAAGCATACACTTACAAAATGGCAACTAAGCTGGAAAGATCAGCTTTCAATGTTTTACGGAAACTGGATGCACGAAGGTCAATTTCACGATCCGGTAATGCGCAATATCGAAGCCTTTCTTACCGATACTCAAAAAACAGTTTCAGGGAAGGTGTTTGTGCAATTAATGCCTTATCGGTTCCAAGTTATGGGGATCGAATCTAAGCACGATTTAATGGCAAGCAAATTCGGTAGCTACGGGGAAATGAACGAAGGATATACCGGAGATGATGTAAAGGGTTTTTCGAAGATTTTCGGGAATCAGGTGAAGATTTACCATAGCGTGAACCCCTCCGGCTCTCTTGAAGGGGAGAGCCTAAACGCAGATGGACATGATTAGGGCCGGAATTATCGGCGGTGCCGGATACACAGGAGGTGAACTACTTCGAATTCTGGTAAACCACCTTTTCGTTGAAATCGCTTTTGTTCACAGTAACAGCAATGCCGGAAACTATATTTTTGACGTTCATACAGATTTAATCGGTGATACCGATATTAAATTTACTAATAGTCTTGATTTTAATACGCTTTTTAACGTCTCCCCTACCGGGGGAGATTTAGAGCGGGCAGTATTGTTTCTTTGTGTAGGTCATGGCGATGCGAAAAAGTTTTTGGAAGCAAACGATGTTGACGGCAGAATAAAGATAATAGACTTAAGTCAGGATTTTAGATTAGCAGAAAACTCAAAACTCAAAGCTAAAAGCTTCCTGTACGGCTTGCCGGAAATCAGCAGAGAGCAAATAAAATCAGCTCAAAATATTGCTAATCCCGGTTGTTTTGCAACTTGCATCCAATTAGCTCTGCTTCCTTTAGCGAAAGCAGGATTATTAAAAAACGAAGCGCATATTTCTGCAACTACAGGCTCAACCGGTGCCGGACAAAGCTTGTCGCAAACTTCCCATTTTAGTTGGAGGAATAATAACCTTTCGGTTTACAAGGCTTTCGAGCATCAGCATTTAAAAGAAATCGGCGAGTCCTTAAACAGCTTACAAGATCAAGTTTCTCTCTCTCCTTCGGAGAGGGCCGTGGTCAGGCTTAATTTTATTCCCTACAGAGGAGATTTTACCCGAGGTATCATGGCTTCTGTTTACACAGAATGCAATTTAAGCGAGGAAGAAATTCGGGAGTTGTATAGGCAATATTATCAAGATCATGTTTTTACTCATGTAAGTGAAAAGAATATTGACCTAAAGCAAGTAGTCAACACCAATAAATGTTTGTTGTATGTCGAGAAACACGGGAACAAAGCATTTATTTTAAGCATAATCGATAACCTATTAAAGGGAGCTTCCGGACAAGCAGTTCAAAATATGAACCTGATGTTCGGATTGGATGAACGGGAGGGGCTGAGGTTGAAAGCCGGGGCTTTTTGAGTGAAAAGTTAAAAGTATAAAGCTAAAAGTTATTAGGAAGTGCAAGATTACCAGGAGTTATTGGTTTGGCAAAATTCACATAGGTTTACATTAAGCGTTTACCAAAATGTTTCTTCGTTTCCTAAAGAAGAAGCTTACAACTTGGTAAGTCAGCTTAAACGAGCTTCATCTTCAATACCTACAAACATTGCCGAAGGAACAGGCAGATATACTCAAAAGGATTTCGCAGGCTTTTTGCAAAATGCATTAGGCTCGGCTCATGAGATAGAATATCTTTTACTTCTTTCGAAAGACTTAGGATTTATACCTGACAATTCTTTTATCGACTTAAATAGTAGGGTCAATGAAACCAAAGCGATGCTGATGCCTTGATTAAGAAAGTCCGCATACTTTAAACTTTTCACTTTCAACCTTAAACTCCATCAACATGAATCTCTTCAACGTTTACCCCATCAACAATATAGAAATCGTAAAAGGCCAAGGCAGCTTAGTTTGGGACAATAAGGGCCAAGAGTATTTAGACTTATACGGTGGCCATGCGGTTATCTCTATCGGACATACTCACCCGCACTATGTTAGCCGGGTTACTGAGCAATTGAACAAGCTCGGATTTTATTCTAACTCGATAGAAATTCCGATCCAAAAACAATTAGCGGAAAAGCTTGGGAAGGTTTCCGGAAAAGAAGATTATCAATTATTTCTGATAAACTCCGGTGCGGAGGCTACCGAGAATGCTTTAAAACTTGCTTCTTTTTATAACGGGCGAAAAAAGATTATTTCGTTTACCGGAGCATTTCACGGTCGAACTTCATTAGCCGTTGCGGTTACGGATAATCCTAAAATTATAGCGCCTGTAAATCAAACAGACAATGTTATTTTCCTTCCTCATAATGATGAAGAAGCTTTAGAGAAAGCTTTCGCAGATTTCGGGGAAGAGATTTGTGCTGTAATTATTGAAGGAATTCAAGGAGTCGGCGGAATTAGAGTTGCATCAGAGAATTTCTTACAGACAATTCGTTCGCTTTGCGATACTTATAATGCCGTTTTCATTGCTGATTCTGTACAGTGCGGCTACGGCAGAACGGGCAAATTCTACTCTCACGATTATGCCGGAATAGATGCAGATGTCTACACCATGGCTAAGGGAATGGGTAACGGTTTCCCGATAGGCGCTATTTCTATTGCTCCTAAATTTGAGGCTTGGCACGGAATGCTCGGAACAACTTTTGGCGGAAACCATCTGGCATGTGCTGCTGCGTTAGCAGTACTGGAAATAATAGAAAAAGAAAACCTGATGCAAAATGCAACTGATCTGGGAGCTTATTTGATAACCGAGTTGAAAAAATTTGATGTAATTAAAGAAGTCAGGGGCCGCGGTTTGATGATAGGAATAGATTTACCGGAAGAACTAAGTCAAGTAAAGAAGAATTTATTATTTAAACATCATATTTTTACCGGCGAAGCAAAACCGAACGTAATTCGTTTGCTTCCGGCGTTAACTTTAACTATGGCTGATGCGGACAGATTTTTAGAAGCACTGGCTGTAGAGTTTAAGGCAGAGGCTGTAAAAATTTAACTATTAATCTTAGTGCTTGTCACTCTGAGCGTAGTCGAAGAGTCTAAGCAATAGATGCTTCGCTCACGATCAGCATGACAAAATGCAATAATAACACTTCATTATCGAACAATAAAGGATGCGAATTTTTACTTCTGTTCACGACGTTAACAATGTTCCGGCAATTGTTGACGAAGCTTTATTTCTGAAGCAAAATCCATTTTCAAACCAAGAAATAGGGAAAAACAAAACAATCGGGCTGATATTCATGAACCCGAGCCTTCGAACTCGCTTAAGCACACAAAAAGCTGCTCTTAACTTGGGTATGAACGTTATCGTAATGAACATGGATAAAGAGGGTTGGGCTTTAGAAACCCGCGACGGAGTAGTAATGAACGGAACAACGGTAGAACATATACGCGAAGCTGCCGGAGTGATGGGAGAATATTGTGATATTTTAGGTATCCGCTCGTTTCCCGGCCTAAAAGACAAAGAAGAAGATTACAGTGAGGACATTTTTAACAAGTTTGTAAAATACAGTGGCAAACCGGTTGTAAGTTTAGAAAGCGCAATACGCCATCCGCTGCAAAGTCTAGCCGATTTAATTACTATAGTGGAACATTCTAAGGTATCTTCTGTGATAGAAAATGCAAACGGCGGTTTTGTTCCCTCTCCACCGGAGAGGGCCGGGGTGAGGCCCAAAGTAGTTCTCACTTGGGCTCCTCACGTAAAATCTCTTCCTCAAGCTGTCCCAAACTCCTTTTCTGAATGGATGTGCAGAGCACAAAATGAAGGAATGCTTGACTTTGTAATCACGCATCCCGAAGGATATGAACTTGCAGAAGAATTTACTCAGGGAGCAAAAATCACGCATAATCAGGATGAAGCTTTAAAAGGAGCTGATTTTATTTATGTAAAAAACTGGTCGAGCTTTAAGGATTATGGAAAAGTTCTAACCTCGGGTGAGGGTTGGATGTTAAACCGGGAAAGACTTAAGAGCACTAACCGAGCAAAAGTAATGCATTGTCTTCCCGTGAGACGAGATTTAGAATTAAGTTCTGACATTTTAGACAGCCACGATTCTATAGTAATTAAAGAAGCAGGAAATAGGGTGTGGGCTGCGCAGGCAGTATTAACGCGAATGTTGAAAAACCTTTAGCAGAAGTATATCTCTAAGTCTTTTAAAAATACGGACGAAAAGAAGTTTTAACCTTTATGCAGAAATACCGTTTTGCCACAATTGTATTTGCAGTTTGATGAGAGACATAGAGCATAATATCTGCCTTTTTGGTATCAAAAGAGTTAGTAAAACATCATTGTTTATTCTCCCCTAGCCAAGGGCGGTCCTCAAGCCGGAGCTTTAACCGGTAAAGATATTTTAGTTATTTTTTCGGAACCACACGCTTACATTTCTGCCGGTGTTCCAATAAACAGAAAGCATCCATACCGAGAATTACATTATTAACGCCGACCTGCCGCCACAGACGTCAGGATATTTACTTTGGGAAGGCAAACGATATGAACTAAAGGCGGGCCGGTTCGCCTGGCACCCGCTTCCGCCGGGGGAATAAAGGGAAAAAAATTTATTTTTTCTATTACGTGTTTAAACTTCTTTATAAAACTTTTGTCTATGATGCATAGAGTTTTTTAGTGTAGGTGTAGAGAGGGGGGGCAGTTCGAAAGGGCTGCTCTCTTTTTTTGTGTAACTTACTTTTTTCCCTCCGTCGAATTCCTCCTGATCAGCTCGTCCAGACTCCATTTGCCTGCACCGAAAACCAATAAGGCTAATAAGAAGATTAAGTAATAAAGCGGTATCTCGAATCCGTTATCGCCTGCTTCAAAGCCATTGCCCCAATGCACCGTTTTGATGGCAACAAGCATCACGACAATTAGCGGGATAGTAATAAAACGTATTCCTAATCCTAGAACTAACAGAATGACTCCTAAAGCTTCGGTTCCGGCAGCGAGGTAAGCGTTTAAAGCCGGAAAAGGAATACCCATTCCTTTAAACCAGTCTATAATATCATTTATATTAGTCCATTTCATAACTGCAGGTTCGTAAAAACCGTAAGCTAAGACCATGCGAATAAGAAACAGTGGAAGTGATTTTGCCGTTGAAAGCAAAGCAATGTACTTCAATACAAATTTTTTCATTTTGTTTGATTTAATTATGAAGGAAAGGATTGATAAGATTTATGTTACAGCTTAAAACCCAAGATGAATTGCTTTTGCTTCATCTCGTTTAAAAAGTTTACGGTATATTCGATAAGTTGGTTTTTTTCGGTATCAGGAAACAAAGAAGCTGTTTCGTCTAATATTTCTTGCAGGGTATATTCGGCGTTAAGCAGTTGCTCAACCACAATCGCGTAAAGTCCGGAAAGATTAACAAACTCCACTTCGCGGGTTTCCAAATCCCGATAGGCCAGTAGAAAGTATACTCCTTTGTTAACCTCCAAATTTTCAGGAGTTGTAAGATGAACCGGATATTCGAATTGAACAATTTTAGTTTCAGGATTAACAACAACGATGTCGATAAGCCAATCACCTTGAGGTTTGTATTCCCGCACCGGCAAATCTTCCATATTATAAAGCTCAATCTCGAGCCATTCGAAATATAAAAGATCCTTTAAATACGGCAGCTCGGGTTTTTCGGAGAACTCGTTTTCAATCAGATATTCGTAAAACTCAAAGGGGAGTTTCCAAACTTGAGGCGACTGAGCTTTGTGGTTAGAAAAGAAATTTTGAACTAATTCGTGCCATTTATCCTCACCCAGTAATTGAAAAGTAATAGGATAAGCGTTTTCAAGCGTATCGAAAACTACATTGTAGACAAGTTCGCGGTAGCGGGAAATATTTTTATTTGTTCCGGGGATTTCGGGCTTTATTCCTGTTCGGCAATAGTCGGCAAGCAAGCTTTGGGCTTCAAAAGTTTCAGACTGCAAGTGCATGAGTTCTTACTGCTTTTGAAGCGCAAATAAATTTCAGTCGTTCTAGTTCTGTTTGCAATTCTTCCATTTCCGGAATATTGAAATCGCGTTCAAGCAAAACCGGCACGTTGTCGACCAAATTCATAGTGTAATCAAAAAGGTCGAAAACGGGTTCTACAATGGCTTCTCCGTGCGTATCAATGATTAGATCTTCCGAAACTTGTTCGTGTCCTGCCATGTGGATGTACGCAACCTCGCTTAAAGGCAATCCGCTAATAAATGCTTTTGCATCGTATTTATGATTAAAAGAGTTTACATACACATTGTTCACATCGAGCAAAAGTTTGCAACCGGATTTGGCAACTATGGAATTGATAAAGGCGAGTTCGTCCATTTCTGCGGCAACAGGCGAATAATAAGAAACAATTTCGAGCACTAATTCTCGCCCTAAAAAGCCTTGAATAGAATCAATTCTGTTTACAATATGATTAACTGCATCATGCCGAAAAGGGATTGGAAGTAAATCGTAGAGGTGAGCGTTATTGCATTTGGAATAGCTCAAATGCTCGGAGTAGATCTTGACGTTGTATTCTTGGAGAAAATTCTTTATCTGTTTCAAAAAATCCCAATCCAACTCGTCCGGACTGCCGATAGAAAGCGAAAGACCGTGAGTAAAAATCGGATACTTCTCAGCAACTCGGTTTAGCATTTTTTTCCAATTTCCGCCTAATCCCACCCAATTTTCCGGAGCAAGTTCAACGAAGTCAGGCTTTATCACCGATCCTTCTATTAACTCTTCGGCAAAATCACGTCTAAATCCTATTCCTACCATAATTGCTTCAAAGTATTTCGTCGTCTCGACGATAGGAGAGATCCTCGCTTTCGCTTTCCTTCCCATCGTCAATACGACAAATCATTAATTATTTTTTCTTGTCGCCACCGCATTTACCTTCGCCGCATTTTGCGTCTTTGGTTTTTGCTTTAGCACCTTTTTTACCTTTAGCACCACATTTGCCGTCTTTAGTTTTAGCACCGCATTTACCGTCTTTAGTTTTAGTGCTGTCTTTTCCGCACTTTAATTCAAAAGCTTTGTCCACAACATTGTTGGAAAGTAATTCAGCTCTAACTTCAGAAGCTGTACCTAAAGAAGAATACGTGTTTAAGGAAGCCGCCGCAGTAGCAGCTAATGCCGACACACTCATAATTGCTCCGGCCAATAAAGAGCCGCTTAAGATTGATTTTTTGTTTGATTTCATTTTGTGTAAATTAATTGTTTATAGTTGTCAGCTTCCCGCTGAATATTTTAGTTCTACCTTTAATCTTGGTTTTTTGATTATTGTCTCGTGCTTCCTTTTCTCTCTTAGACGTTCCGTGGAAATAAGCCTTACAATAAAATTAACCTTTTTTTATTTCGCTATCAATTATCTTTTCTAAGTTCGACTTAAAATCTTCATGGAGTTTAAAATCAATACTATTTTCCATATATAATTCTTTCACCTTTCGTTCGATAAACCGACTTTGCTTGCTATACAATTTACAGAAAGAACAACCGATTAAGTGAATCGAAAGCTCTAATCCTTTCCTCCGGCTCAAGCCTTCCGAATTTCTTCTTTCAATAAGCTCGGTAGCCTTTTTGCAATTCCATAATAATGCTATAAGCCCTGACATTCTATCTCCCTACCCAATTTTTCTCCACACAAGCCCTTAAACTTAATTTAGCTCGGTGCATGATTACCCAAAAGTTAGACGGCGATAAATTCAGTTCCTTACAAATGTTTTCCGAATCCTCATCATCAAGGTGTTTCATCGTGAATACTGACAACCATAAGTACGGCATTTTTCCCATACATAGTTTCAGCATTTCGCCAAATTCTTTATTTTCTATAGAATCAGCTTCATCGTAAGCAATTTCACGCGGGCTGTATTCAGGCTTCCAGTGTCCGTTGTCTTCAAAAAAATTATCCGGATTCAATTCATTTATACTATGCGAAATAGTTTTATTCCCCGCATTTTTTCGATGATAATCAATGATTTTATTTTTAAGAATTGCAACCAACCAAGTTCTTTCGGAACTTTTGCCTTGAAACGAACCACGGTTTTTAAGGCCGGATATAAAAGTATCCTGAATTAAATCTTTGCAAGTTTCTGAGTCTGAAATTCTCCTTACCGCAAAAGCATACAAATAATCGGCGTGATTTTTAACCCAAGCCTCCGGTTCTAAACTTTTATCTTGGTGCAAAACTCAGGTATAATTTCAAAATTAGAGCTTATATTTCTTTGATTTTTGGTTACAAAAAACTTTAACATTAATTAACAGAAGTATAAATAGGGTTTCTTTGGAGGTTAGCTAAACAAGCTTTTTGTATCTTATTCGTTTTGGAGCGATATCACCTGTACGTTTCTTGCGGTTTTCTTCGTATTCGCTATAATTTCCTTCGAAGAAGTAAACCTGCGATTCGCCTTCAAAAGCCAAAATATGCGTGCAAACCCGATCGAGAAACCAACGATCGTGCGATATAATAACAGCACAACCCCCGAAGTTTTCCAAGGCTTCTTCCAAAGCTCTTAAGGTATTTACATCAATATCATTTGTAGGCTCATCCAGCAATAAGACATTCGAGCCCTTTTTTAGTGTAATAGCCAAATGAGCACGATTACGTTCACCTCCGGACAGTACATTCACTTTCTTCTGCTGATCTGCCCCGTTGAAATTAAATTTAGAAACGTACGCCCTCGAATTCACGGGCTTGTTTCCTAACAGTATAGTTTCTTGTCCGTCAGTTATATTCTCCCAAACCGATTTGTCGGGGTTTAAGTCGTTATGCATTTGATCAACATAACCTAACGCAACCGTTTCGCCTACACGGAAAGTTCCTGCATCAGGTGTTTCTTGCCCGGTAATTAATCTAAACAAAGTTGTTTTTCCGGCACCGTTGGGGCCGATAATTCCTACAATTCCGGCGGGTGGTAAAGAAAAATTTAAATTTTCGAACAAAACTTTGTCACCGTAGGCTTTAGAAACATTTTGTACTTCGATAACAATGTTGCCCAGCCGAGGACCCGGCGGTATAAAAAGCTCCAGTTTATCTTCTCTTTCCTTAGTTTCTTCCGAAGCTAGTTTTTCGTAATTGGATAAACGAGCTTTGGATTTTGCGTGCCTTGCTTTCGGAGCCATCCTTACCCACTCTAACTCTCGTTCTAAGGTTTTTTGACGTTTGCTTTCGGTTTTTTCTTCTTGGCCTAATCGCTTAGCCTTCTGGTCTAGCCACGATGAATAATTACCTTTCCAAGGGATTCCTTCGCCCCTGTCTAATTCTAAAATCCATCCGGCAACGTTATCAAGAAAATATCTGTCGTGAGTAACAGCTATAACCGTTCCCTTGTATTGCTTCAAATGCTGTTCGAGCCACTCGATTGATTCGGCGTCCAAGTGGTTTGTAGGCTCGTCAAGCAACAAAACATCCGGTTCTTGAAGTAATAAACGACATAAGGCCACGCGACGCCGTTCTCCCCCTGACAAAGTGTCAATTTTAGATTCCGGCTCGGGAGTTCGTAAGGCGTCCATCGCCCTTTCTAATTTTGAATCAAGTTCCCAAGCTCCTGTCGCATCTATTTTATCTTGCAGCTCACCTTGTCGGGCTAACAACTTGTCCATCTCGTCGGGGTTTTCGTAAACCTCGGGCAAACCGAATTTTTCGTTTATATCTTCGTATTCTTTTAAAATGGCTGTTGTTTCGGCCACTCCCTCTTCAACTATTTCTCTTACCGTTTTAGTAGGGTCTAATTCCGGTTCTTGGGCCAAATAGCCCACTGTAAAGCCCGGAGCAAATACTACTTCGCCCTGATATGATTTATCTAACCCGGCAATTATTTTTAATACCGAAGATTTTCCGGAACCGTTTAAACCTATTACACCGATTTTTGCTCCATAGAAAAATGAGAGGTAAATATTTTTTAAAACTTGCTTTTGCGGCGGGTAAATCTTATTTACTCCGGCCATCGAAAATATTATTTTTTCGTCTGCCATTTTTACTGTTGCTAAAGGGGCCAAATATCGTTAATTTGGTAACATCGAGGTAATATTTGTTTCCTTGCCCGGCAAGACAACTTTTTAGGGGCAACCGGCGTAATTGTTGATAATTAGTTTTAAATAGCGCCCTTATTTTAACGAAACAAATCAATAGATTAGGGCGTTCAACACGAAGAAAGGTTTATAAATGGAAGCTAAATTTTCACCACGCGTTAAAGACGTAATTTCTTACAGCAGGGAAGAAGCGTTGCGATTGGGACACGACTACATTGGTACTGAGCATTTGCTGCTTGGCCTTATCCGCGAAGGAGACGGCATGGCAATCAAAATACTTAAAGCATTAGGTGTTGATACTGTTCGTTTACGCCGGTCTATAGAAGACGCTGTGAAAGGCACATCAAGCACTACTGTAAATTTGGGAAATATCCCACTTACTAAACAAGCCGAAAAGGTTTTAAAAATCACATACTTAGAAGCCAAAATATTTAAAAGTGATGTAATTGGAACAGAACATTTATTGCTGTCGATTTTAAGGGACGACGATAACATTGCTTCTCAAATTTTGTTACAATACAACGTTAATTATGACGTGTTTAAAGCTGAAGTAGAACAAAACAAGGAAGGTTTTAGAGATGAACTCCCCGGTTCTGCTGCCGGAGATGATGATTTTCGTGAAGAAGAATCTTTCAGCCAACCTAAAAAAGTATCAGACATCAAATCTAAAACTCCGGTGTTGGATAATTTTGGAAGAGATTTAACCAAAGCTGCCGAAGACGGAAAACTTGATCCGATTGTGGGTCGCGAAAAAGAAATTGAGCGTGTTTCGCAAATTCTCTCTCGTCGTAAAAAGAACAATCCTATTCTAATCGGTGAGCCCGGTGTGGGTAAATCGGCGATCGCCGAGGGGTTAGCTTTAAGAATTGTTCAACGCAAAGTATCACGGGTATTGTTTAACAAACGCGTTGTTACACTTGATTTAGCATCTTTAGTAGCGGGAACAAAGTACCGCGGGCAGTTTGAAGAGCGAATGAAAGCCGTAATGAACGAGCTTGAAAAATCGCCTGATGTTATTCTTTTTATTGATGAGATCCACACTATAGTAGGTGCCGGGGGTGCTTCCGGTTCCCTCGACGCATCCAACATGTTTAAACCTGCACTTGCCCGGGGGGAAATACAATGCATCGGTGCCACTACTCTGGACGAATACCGCCAGTATATTGAAAAAGACGGGGCTTTAGATCGCCGGTTCCAAAAGGTAATGGTAGAACCTGCTTCTCCGGTTGAGACTATTGAAATTCTTAACAGAATTAAAGAGAAGTATGAAGAGCATCATGGGGTAACTTATACCAACGAAGCCATCCTTGCCTGCGTTTCTTTAACTTCTCGATACATTACCGACCGGTTTTTGCCGGATAAGGCTATTGATGCACTGGATGAATCGGGTTCCCGAGTTCATTTAACTAACATTCACGTTCCTCAAAATATTCTCGAGATAGAACAAAAAATTGAGGAGATAAAAGTTGAAAAAAATCGTGTAGTACGAAGCCAGAAATACGAAGAAGCTGCTAAACTTCGCGATACAGAAAAACATTTGCTCGAGGAACTAGAACGTGCCAAAACAGAATGGGAAGCCGAAACTAAAACTAAACGCTATACCGTTTCGGAAGATAACGTTGCAGAGGTTGTTTCAATGATGACAGGGATACCCGTACAACGGGTCGGTCAATCCGATAGTCAAAAGCTTTTGGCAATGAATGAAACGATCGGTGGAAAAATCATTGGCCAAGAAGAAGCGATCAAGAAACTTACAAAGGCAATTCAGCGTACTCGTGCCGGATTGAAAGATCCGAAAAAGCCTATCGGTTCGTTCATTTTCTTAGGCCCTACCGGTGTAGGTAAAACAGAACTTGCAAAGGAATTGGCTCGTTTTATGTTCGACAGCGATGAAGCCCTAATTCAAATTGACATGAGCGAATACATGGAAAAATTTGCAGTGTCGAGATTAGTGGGAGCGCCTCCGGGATATGTAGGTTACGAAGAAGGCGGTCAGTTAACAGAAAAAGTTCGCAGAAAGCCATATGCAGTAGTATTGTTGGATGAAATTGAAAAAGCTCATCCAGATGTGTTCAATATTTTGCTTCAAGTTTTAGATGAAGGACAATTAACCGACAGTTTGGGCCGCAAGGTAGATTTTAGAAATACGATCGTAATCATGACCTCTAATATCGGAGCGAGACAGTTGAAAGATTTCGGCCAAGGAGTAGGTTTTACAACATCTGCTAAAGCAATACAAGCCGATACTCATTCAAGAGGGGTGATCGAGAATGCGCTGAAACGTGCATTTGCCCCTGAATTTTTGAATCGTATTGATGATGTTATAGTATTTAATTCTCTGAGTAAGGAGAATATATTTAAAATTATTGATATTGAACTGCACGCTTTATTTTCGCGAGTACAGAGCTTAGGATATGATGTTGTCTTAACGGATGCAGCTAAAGAATTTATCGCCGAGAAAGGATACGACTCGCAGTTTGGAGCTCGTCCCTTGAAAAGGGCAATTCAGAAATATCTTGAAGATCCTATTGCCGAAGAAATCCTTAAAGGCGAACTTACCGATGGTGATACAATGGAAGTTGATTATGATACTGAATCGGGAGAGATAAAAATAGCCGGGAAGGTTAAAGGAAAGAAAAAGAAAGAAGCAAAACTCCCCGACAGCCCTGAGAAAAAAGAAGAGTAATTGTAAATAAGTTTATAATTTATTTTAAATGGTGGTGAGGGTTTTTCTTCACCACCGTTTTTGTTTACGAGTCTTGCTCTGAAAAACACTGTAAATAGTATTATCTTATCAACTAAGCATTAGCGGGATCGGAATATCATAGGCGCACATAAAAAACAAAAACCCCATGCTTTAACATGAGGTGAATTCTTTTTGGAGAAAAATAATTTAAGGCCTTTTTATTTCCTCGTCTGCGCTAAGCGGCTTATCCGGATTTTGAGAATCTTTAAACTCTTTTACTCCTTTACCTAATCCTCGCATTAATTCAGGAATTTTCTTTCCGCCGAATAAAAGCAAAAGAGCAACTATAATAAGGATAATTTCGGGGCCGCCTAATCCGGCAAGTAAGATTGTATTTACCATGTTTAATCTGTTTATGCCCGATTGGTTACAGGCGGGTTAATTTTTTCTGATTCAGGTTCTTGTGATAAAGTTTCGGTCTTAACGGGTTCCGGAATATCTACGTTCGCTTCTGCATGTTCATGTTCTTCTGCAAAGATAGAAGCTTTTGGATCTATCGGTTCAGAGTTTACCGGAGGTGCATAGTAATGATGATAAGGATCAGAATAAGAACTTGTTTCTCCTGTGGTTTGCGGAAGTTCAGGTTGTTTAAAAGTATGCTCATGCTCAGTATCTACCTTCAAATCTTCTTGAACCTGATTAATACTATTGTGAATTTCCCGCTTTACTCCTTCAGACGCATCCTTAAATTCCCGAATTCCCTTCCCTAAACCACGGGCCAGTTCCGGCAGCTTCTTTCCGCCAAACAAAAAAAGTGCAGCCCCCAAAATCAACATCATTTCAGGAGTGCCGATGTTAAGAAATAACAAGGTTGAATGTTGCATTATTACTTTTTATTGAAGTTTACAAATATACGGAAATTTAAATCCGGCGGATTTATTTAATTTGCCAACCAGCTCTCCGGGTTCATTGGTGCCGCTCCTTTTCTTATTTCAAAATGAAGCTGTGTTGCTCCATCATTCGGGTCAGTTAAAACCGTTCCCAAATTCTGCTTAATACTTACCTTTTGCCCTTTAGATACATTAACAGCTTTTAAATTTGAATATACTGTAAAGTATTCGCCGTGTCTTATCAAAACCGCATACATACCTCCAATGTTTTGAACAGTGCTTACATCGCCGGAAAAAACTGCCCGAACCGCGGCGCCATCGGCTGTTCTGATATCTACACCGTTATTTTCTACAGTAACATTTACACCATAGCCGTGGTTACCGAATCGCTCAACAATTGTACCTACTGCCACCGGCCAAGGCAGATTTCCGCGACTCCCTAAAAAGTCGGACGATAATTTAGCAGATTCCGGCGTGGCCGACAAAATACTTGATCCTCGGGCCAAAGGCTTTGCACCCGGCGTTTCCCTATTTTCGGCTTTTGCTTTCGCAACAGCTTCTCGAGCTTCTTGTTCTGCTCGCCGGCGTGCTTCTTCTATTTCTTTGGCGATGGCATTTTGGATCGCCCGGTTTACCCGTGCATCCTCTTTTTGTTTCCGGGTAAGCTCTCGTTTAAGCTGCTTCTCTTGTTTACTAAGCGAACTTAATACAGTAGCTTGGTTGTTCTTTTCTTTACCTAAAGTCTGTTTCTCCTTTTCCTGATCTCTAAGCAAATTACTTTTTTCACGTTTGTTACGGTCAAGCTCTACTATCTTTATTCCCAGTTCTTTCTGAGTTTCCTGAATGTATTGTGCTTGCTTTTGCCGGTATTTACCAAATTGCTGCAAGTATTTTAATCGCTTATAGCCTTGATTAAAGTCTTTAGAAGCAAATACAAACATCAACTTACCGTAAACACTTTGATTACGAAAGGCGAATAAAACCATCGCGGCATATTCTTTTTTAAGCTTATTTAACTGTTCCTGTAAAGAGTGAACAGTATTGGTGTTCTCCGAAATCTGATTATCCAATAAGCGAACTTCTGAGTTGATAGTATTAATCTTTGCTTCGCGAAGGCGGATTTGTGCATTTAGGGCATTAATCTGTTTTAACGATAACCTTTTGATGCTTGAAGTTTGCGACAAACTTTTGCGAATCATTTCAATCTCCCGCGAAAGCGCTTCTTTTCTTCGTCTAAGTTCGGCGCTGTTTTGCGCAAATGCTTGAGTGCAAAAGCAAAGAATAAAAACGAGAAGAACTGCTTTAAAAAATCTCATCGGGCGAATACGACTATTTTCTATTCGTGTATTTCTTAGGAATATTGAATGGGAACTCAAGCGATTGGTTTAAAAAAATTTGGCTGTAATTTAAATTAATTTCCACTTTTTTAGTTCCTGCCTTCGATGATATTTTTACCGTACCCGGGATAATTTGCTCGTTGACTTCAGCAAAATCAGAATAGTTAACAACCAAGCTTTGATTTTCCTTTTCGTCTTTTAACCGGGTTTCAGCGACTTTAAAGGCCGAATTGAAATTTATAAGATAGGTTATTTCTTCAATCAACCCTGCTAACACCACCTTGTTGTCCACGAAATCCACTTTTGCTTGTTCGCCTGCTAATTCAGGCATATAATTTCCTATCAACAAATTCTGAAGAGTAGAAAAAGTTATTTGCTTATTAGCATATTGATAAATAAAACTAAAAGGCTCGGATACATAAACATCGCGAAAACGACTAAACATTCTCAAACTGTCCGGAGTTATTAAAATTCGTGCCACCTCTACTCCAACACTCGCCGAAATCCAAATGATTTTGTCTTTCTGCATTCTGATGTTTAATGTAACATCATTATCCTTTTCATCAATTAAAAGTTTTGCTTTAGCTTTAAGCGACAAAGTATTGAATACTGTTTGCTTTGCGCTAATATTTCTTAACAAATCTTCTCGCGAAAATGCCGGCTTCTCTGTAGCAGCCGCTTGAGGTAAAACCGGCACCACTATAGCCTTTTTGGTTTTACAAGCCGTAAAAGTAAGCACCGCAAGCAGTAAAACTATTTTATTCGAAATACTTCCTCTCATTAATCTTTTTCTCTAGAATTTTAGAACCGGGGCCTGCTTGTTTGGCTTTTTGCCATTGTAATACAGCTTTATCAACTTCGCCTAAACCGAAAAGAATATCGCCGTAATGTTCCACTTGAGTGGGATTATTTTTATCCTTGCTTATCGCTTTTTCCATCCAAAGCCTTGCCTCCGCATACTTTTTTTGCTTAAATAAGATCCAAGCATAAGTGTCTTGAAAAGAGGCATTACCCGGATCGAGTTCGTTCGACCTTTTAGACATTTTTTCTGCCCTTTCAATTTTCTCACCCCTTAACGATAAATAGTAGGCATAATTGTTTAACGCATAAATATTATCAGGCGATATCTCAAGAGCTTTTTCATAAGCTTGGTCTGATTCCGAATGTTTCTTTACTGCGTTGTAGGCATCTCCCAAGCTCGAATAAATTTGACCCTGCAAAGCATTATCTTTTCCGGAAAGACTTAATGCATCCTTGAGATACGATATTGACTGTTCATGCTTTTGAGTTTGGATATATGCTAAAGCCGTAAGAAAATACAGGTTACCTTGGTTTGGGAAAACAGTAAGGGCTTCTTCACCGTCTTTAGCTGCTTCTACGGGTTGGTTCAAGCTAAGCTCTATATTTATCAACTGCTCCCAAATTAAATAGACTTGACTGTTTAATTCCAGAGCCTTCTTGTACGAAGCCTTTGCTTCTTGCAACTTTCTTTGCTGAAACAAAACGTCGCCATAAATTGCGAATGCTTTTGCTTCTTGCGGATGGGCTTTAACCAGCAGCGATGAAAGTTCTTCAGCTTTCGCTCTGATTTCGGGCTTTTCGAACTGAGGAAAATAGGAAAGCAGCGTTTTAACCTTAGTATCAATATCCATATCCGGATTACCGAAAACTTCTTTTTGTTCCACAAAAGCATCAATGTTTTTTCCGGCAGCAGTATAAATATTGGCAAGCGAAGCACGAATTTCTACATTATCGGGATCTTTAGTTTTAGCCTGCTCTAATATTTGCAGTGCCTTCTTGTCATTTTTTTGCCGGTGATACAGATCGGATAAAAGCAGGTAATCTTTAACCTGAGCAGAGTTATATTTTACGCTTTCTTCCAGTTCTACTATCACCTTATCAAATTTCCCTTGTTTTAAATTGATGCGCCTCCGGGCTTCAACTAAATCGTTGCCGGTGCCGAATTCTTTTTCTATGTTATCATATAGGCTTAATGCTTCTTTGTACTTATTTTGCAATTGAAGAACATTTGCCCGATCAAAATAATAGTCCGCCTTGCCGGGCGAAATCTTGATCAACTCATTAAACACCAACTGCAAATCCTCCCATTTGTCGCCACGTTTATAAATGTCGGCTAACAAAAGCCAATACCACTCGTTTTCCGGCTCAACAGTAACCGCCTTGCGAGCAAAAGTCTCGGCTTCGCTTTCTTTTTCTTTACTGTGGTAAAGGTTGGCGAGTTCAAACAAAGCTGCGTCGTTTCTTCCGTCTATAGCTACAGCTTCTGCAAACAGTTCGCCGGCTCTGTCAGAATTTTGATTAATTTTTGCTTTTATTCCCTCGAAAAAAAGCTCTTGAACTCGTAAACTATCCGCTGTAGTCAGTACTCTTCCGGCAACAATTACGGCCGTTGTTTTAGACTTCTTTTGCGAGAAAGCCGCCACCGGAACCATTAATAAAAAGAGTAGTGTATTACGCATATTTAAACCCCTGTGTGTCCGTACCCTCCGGCACCGCGAACTGTTTCCCCTAATAATTCAACCTCTTCCCATCCTATTTGTTCGTGTTTGGAGATAATCATTTGGGCGATGCGATCTCCGTTTTTAATAATAAAATCGGCATCGGAAAAGTTAATCAACAAAATTTTCAGTTCGCCGCGATAATCTGCATCAATCGTTCCGGGAGAATTTAAAACGGTTATTCCATGCTTAAAAGCCAAACCGCTCCGCGGACGAATTTGTGCTTCATATCCGATAGGAAGCTCTACGAATATTCCGGTAGGAATTAAACGACGTTCTAAAGGTTTAAGTGTTTGTTCGCCTTCCGGCAGATTAGCTCTTAAATCCATTCCGGCTGATGCTTCAGTTTCGTAGGCCGGTAAAGCATGATTTGATTTATTTATAACTCGGACTTTCATTTACGTTTTAAAAGCAATTTCAATTCGCTGCGTTCTACAAAGAGTATTCCGGCCACAAACAAGGTTAAAAGAATATTTCCGGCAATTAGGTTTCCGGCAAAAATTTGAAATGATAGAAATACAATTACTACTGCGACGATTAGATACAGCAGATTCTTTTTGAGATTGTAAGGAATGGGGTAATTTTTTTGGCCCAGGATATAGGACAGAACCATCATGCTCGTGTAAGCAATAAGCGAAACCCAAGCGGCAGCCATGTAGCTGTATTTCGGGATGTAAATAAGATTAAGCACAATAGTTATTATTGCCCCTGCTCCCGAAATGTATAAGCCGTATTTTGTTTGATCAGAAAGCTTATACCAAATAGAAAGATTCATGTAAATACCCAAACTCACGTAACCGAAAAGCAGTAGCGGGACCACTCTAAGCCCTGACCAGTATAGCTGTTGTTGTATCGGATCCTTTCCCCGAATAAAATATTTGAAAATTTCGATATTGGCGGCTATCGCTACAAATATTATAGAAACAACGATAATGAAGTAATCCATAATACGGGCATACATTTCGCCCGAATTTTTATTTTTGGCCTGATTAAAAAAGAAGGGTTCGGCACCTAACCGAAAAGCTTGTATAAAAATGTTCAGGAAAATAGCAATCTTGGCACAGGCCCCGTAGATTCCTACTTGCTGATCAGCAATTTTGGAGGGAAGCAAGTGCCCCAGAAAAATTTTATCTGAGGTTTCATTGATAATAAAGGAAAAATTTGCAACCAGAACCGGGAAACTGTAGGCGAGCATTTCGCTTACAAACGGCCAATCGAAGTTTAGCTGAAGCTGCAACATCTCCGGAAGAAGTATAATAAGGGTGAGTATGTTGGCTACAAGCTGAGCTATAAAAACATATCCCACCCACCCTTCGCGAAAACCGGCAACAAGTGAAGCTCCGTGCAAATCGTGGTGCAAAATATACGGTATAGCATAAATAAAAATTAAGTTAAGCACCACGTTAATCAGGATATTGAGGAATTTAACAACCGCGTACCTTCCCGGCCGGCCCTCTGCCCGCAGCTTTGCGAAAGGAATAACAGCCAACGCATCAACAATTAGAATGAAGATAAAATAACGTACATATTGACGGTAATCCGCTGTCGCTTGAACAGAACCTTGCTGTAGCCACTCGGCGATATCATCAACAAACAAAAAAGTACCGGTAAAAAAAAGCACCGATATAAAAGCTATTGTTAGAAAAGCGTTGTTAAATACTTTCTGCTTGTTGCCTTCGTATTTATTTAGGTAGCGAAAAAATGTCGTTTCCATCCCGAAAGAAAGCAAGGCATTGAACACGGAAGCCCAAGTGAACATTTTAGTAAGAATCCCGAAAACGGTAGTAGGATAAACACTTACATAAACGGGGGTTAAAAAGAAGTTAAAAAGGCGGGAAATAATAGTACTTAAACCGTAAACGGCAGTTTGCCCGGCAAATTTTTTTAAGGTTGACAATGTATAAGATTTCTTTTACCGGTTACCACAGTATATTTTTCTTTATAACCTCAAAATTACGATAGTTTTTAATTTCTGCTTCTTTGATTTCCACTTTCTCTACCTCCGCCTTTTCAGGGCCTTCGCCGCACCATTCTAAAAATGATTCTAAGCCGAAATCGTCACCTTCAGCCTCGATATAGACGGTTCCGTCTTTTTGATTTTTAACAAGTCCTTTCACCCCGAGCTGGTCAGCCACTGCCTTTGTAGAAGCCCGAAAAAATACTCCCTGAACTTTGCCGTGAACGGTTATGTTAAGATGTTTCATGCAGAAAGATGTGAGATATGAGACTTTAAATATGAGAGCGCCGCTAAATTCATCGGTTGTAATAATTGTTGTTTCATCCCGATAGGTTAAATCTTTAATGAAGCAATTTGTTCTTTTGCTTGCATAAATTCCCGCCAAATTTCATCCACCACTTGTGCCGCCGGTTTTATTTCTTTTAAGCTTGCGGATACTTGCCCGATTTCTAACTCACCCTGTTGCAAATCTCCTTCAAACATACCAATTCGAGATCTTCCTTTGCCTAAAATAGCCGCAAGTTCTTCAATTCCGGCCCCACGCACTTCTGCTTTTTCGACAGCGCGGGCAAATTCATTTTTCAATAGCCTTACCGGCACTAATTGTTTTAAAGAAAGTTTAGTGTCGCCTTCTCCCGAATCAATAATAGCCTTTTTAAAGTTTAGGTGAGCAGACGATTCTTCGCTTGTTGCGAAAGCCGTTCCGATTTGTACGCCTTCGGCTCCTAAAGCAAAAGCGGCAAGCATTGCTTTTCCGCCGGCAATTCCCCCTGCAGCAATCACGGGAATTGTTACTGCATCGGCAACAGCCGGAATTAAGCAAAGTGTTGTAGTTTCTTCGCGTCCGTTATGGCCGCCCGCCTCAAAACCTTCGGCGACAACAGCATCTACTCCGGCATTTTGGGCTTTTACTGCAAACTTGCTGCTCGAAACAACATGAACAAGGGTAATGCCTTTCTCTTTAAGGAAGCCGCTCCACGTTGCCGGGTTTCCCGCCGAGGTAAAAACTATCTTAATGCCTTCTTCAACTATCAAATTTAAAACTTCTTCAGCCTTGCCTGCAATTAACGGAACATTTATGCCGAAAGGATTTGCTGTTGCCGCTTTACATTTCCGGATGTGTTTACGAAGGATTTCCGGGCTCATCGATCCCGAGCCGATTAAGCCTAATCCACCTGCATTTGACACTGCTGAAGCCAACCTCCACCCGCTGCACCATACCATTCCGGCTTGTATTATAGGATACTTAATAGCGAAAAGCGAAGAAATTCTGTTCATCCTGCGAAAATAATCTAAACTAACTTTAACACTTTAGAATCTTTAGTAAGCTTTAAGCCTTTAGTATTGGTAATGAGATTAAGTCCGGGAGTTTTTCCGGGATCTAAACTGCCGAACCTGTCTGATATTTTTAAAGCTTTAGCGCCGTTTAAAGTTGCCCATGATATTGTTTCTTCCAGATTTATGTCTGTAAAATTTTCATGAAGAAGCTTTAACTCGTTAAAAATAGACAATCCTGTATTAGAAGCAAGGCTATCCGTGCCTAAGGTTATGTTGAAATCATCGAATAAAAAAAAGTCGATTTTAGGCAGTCTCTGTTCGATATACAAATTTGCTCCGGGACAAAAACACCAAGTAATTTCTTTAATAAACCGCCTAACAAAATAGATGTCTTTTAAACTTGTATAAGTATTATGGACCAGCATAACCTTAGATTCTTTAACAAGAAGCGGGATAATGCTTTGCAGAGAATTGCGTGCTTGAGGCTTGAAAAAACCAATGGGAACGTTTATGCTTTGATAAAAGTCCAAAAAACCGCCGGTTTTGTAGCGATAAAACTTATTTTCTTCTTCACTTTCTTGATTGTGAATTGAAAGTACGCATTCGGACTCTACACAGTTTGCGTTGATAAGCTTCAGGAGCTCTTTACAAACAGAATAGGACGCATGCGGCACTAACGAAGCCGGCAAACTTCCAAAGGCTTCTTTGAGTTTTAACCCGGCTTCGTAAACATGATTTGCTTTTTCCGGATTAAAACCAATTAACTCTAAAAAGGTATGGTAATAAATTTGGCTGTTTTGCTTTACCTGTTTTGAAACCGATGAATTTGAAATATCTCCAACAGCAACAATTCCGTTCTCCCACATTTCCCTATCCGCCCTATCCATGGCCTCTCTTATAACTTCCTCAGAAAAATCAGAGCGACTCGAAATAATTTTTCTGATAAAGGGAATCAGCCCTTCGCCTTGATCAATTTTTTTATAAAGGTGGGAGAGTTCTAAATGGCAATGGGCATTTACAAAACCGGGAACTATGAGGCCTTTGTGTTTTTCGACCTGTAAAGAATTTTCCGGAGAGAGATTTTGAGGAGAAAAAATTTCGAGAATCTTACCGGCTTCGTTAACAGCTATGATTCCATCTTTTATCGGCGAGCTTGTAACGGGGAGGACATAATCTGCTGAATAAAATTTCATCTATAGCAACTCAGCGACCAACACTTTTATGATTAATTGATTTGTAAAAGTAGTTTAAATTTTTTTCCTCAATAATTCTAAGGGAACTTTTATCTGTAACTTTGGCGTGTGCATCAGGGAGTTAAAAAGAACGACATACGGAATTTAAGTTTAGAAGAGCTGAAAAACCGATTAACAGAAAGTGGCGAACAAGCCTTTAGAGCTAAGCAAATTTATGAGTGGATCTGGATGAAATCTGCCTCCGGCTTTGATGAAATGAGCAATCTTTCGAAGGAGCTGAGAGTAAAACTGAACGGAAAGTTTTCTATAAACCCGGCAACAATTTTCAACTCCCAATATAGTTCAGACAAAACCATAAAAAACACCTTTAAACTTTACGACGGAAATATTATAGAGGGAGTTCTAATTCCCACCACGGAAAGAATGACCGCTTGTGTTAGTTCGCAAGTAGGCTGTAGCTTAACCTGCAAGTTCTGTGCTACCGGTTACATGGAACGCAAGCGGAACTTAGACGCAGCCGAGATTTACGATCAGGTGGTTTTGATAAATAAACAAGCGATAGAGAATTACGGGTTGCCGCTAACCAATATTGTTTACATGGGCATGGGCGAGCCTCTGCTGAATTACGCAAACGTTCTTCATTCTATCGATCGGCTTACTGCTGAAGACGGCTTAAATATGTCTTACAAAAGAATTACAGTGTCAACCGCCGGAATAGCAAAAATGATTAAAAAGCTTGGCGATGACAAGGTGAAGTTTAATCTGGCACTTTCTCTACACGCAGCAAATGACGATAAGCGAAACGAAATTATGCCGATAAACGAACAAAATTCGCTTAAAGCTTTAGCCGAAGCACTAAAGTATTATTTCGCTATTACTAAAAATCCGGTTACCTACGAGTATATCCTTTTCGATAATTTTAACGACACTTTACAAGACGCAGCTGAGTTGGTTAAATTCTGTAAGCATCTTCCGTGCAAGGTAAATATCATTGAATATAATCCGATCTCTTTTGCCTCATTTGAAAATGCAGATGAAGATAAAACAGAAGCTTTTGCAGCATATTTACGAAAGCAAGGGGTCAATACAAATATTCGTCGCAGTCGCGGTAAAGACATTGATGCTGCTTGCGGACAGTTAGCGGTTAAAGAAAAAGTCTAACATTTTTCTTCCTTTCGCCGTAAACGGGCGGATGAATGTGGTTTACGAATATGTAAAAGACTTCTGTTCACTCTTTTTCCCTGAGCTCTGCGCCGGGTGTCATACTGATCTGGTTAAAAACGAGCACGTTATTTGTACAGGCTGTCTTTACAATCTTCCCTACACTGATTTTCATTTAGATTCCGGAAACCTTGCAGCAAAGCAACTTTACGGCCGCGTTCCCTTTGTTTCTTGTTCTTCGTTTTTAAACTTTACTAAGGGCTCGAAGGTTCAAAACTTAATGCATGCGCTTAAATACAAAAACCGGCAAGATGTGGGTTTGAAACTCGGGGAAATGTACGGCCGGGCATTGTTGAAATCCGATTCTTTAAAGTCTGCAGATTTAATTGCTTCTGTTCCCCTCCATTTAGGTAAACTCAGGAAAAGAGGTTACAATCAAAGCGACTGCTTTGCAGAAGGACTTTCTAATAGTTTGCAAATTACTTTTGACAAAACACTATTAATCCGGAAAGTAAACACCGACACGCAAACTCATAAATCACGATTCGAACGTTTTGAAAACATGAAAGAAATATTTGCGGTAAAGGAACCGCAAAAGATATTGGGTAAACATATTATTTTAGTGGATGATGTTTTAACAACCGGAGCAACGTTAGAGGCTTGTGCTTTAGAGCTGCTGAAAACGTCGGGAGTAAAAGTCAGTATAGCTACGATTGCCTATACTAATTGAATCATTTTAAAAAAAGAAAGAGCAGTAGGTTTGGGGCCATGCTGCTCTTTCAAATTAACGCTCTCAATTACTTATATCTATTAACCACAAACTTTTTCTTTTGTTGTAGCCGGTTTAGAAAAAAATGAGAAAAACTCATAACATTTTGATAATCAACGAGAAAAAATTAATAATTTTTTAAAACGTCCTAGCTTTCCTTATAAAGCGGGTGACTTTCCATCAATTCGTTCACCTTTTTACTCACCTTTTTCAAGTTACTTTCGTTATCAGGCTGAGTAATTACACTGTCAATTAGTTCCACGATTTTTTCCATGTGCTTTTCTTTCAATCCACGAGTGGTAATTGCAGCAGTACCGACGCGAATTCCTGAAGTAACAAAAGGTGAACGGTCGTCAAACGGGACCATATTTTTATTAACGGTAATATCTGCTTTACCTAATATTTCTTCTGCAACTTTGCCGGTAATATTTTTATTCCGAAGATCGATTAACATTAAATGATTATCAGTTCCTCCCGAGATAATCTTGTAATTTCTTTCGACAAAAGTTTGCGCCATTGCGGCCGCATTTTTCTTTACCTGAAGAATGTACTTCATGTACGAGTCGCTCAATGCCTCACCGAAAGCAATTGCCTTAGCAGCTATAATATGTTCTAACGGCCCGCCCTGCGTTCCCGGGAAAACAGCCATATCTAATAAAGACGACATCATTCTGATTTCGCCTTTCGGAGTTTTTAAACCGAAGGGATTTTCGAAATCTTTACCCAGCATAATCATTCCGCCGCGTGGTCCGCGAAGAGTTTTATGAGTAGTTGTAGTAACAACGTGACAATGAGGAAGCGGATCATCGAGCAAACCTCTGGCGATTAATCCGGCAGGATGGGAAATATCTGCAACAACTAAAGCCCCGATTTGATCTGCAACGTTTCGCAGAAATTTATAATCCCATTCGCGTGAATAAGCGGAAGCGCCGCAAATAATCACTTTTGGTTTTTCAACCAAGGCTGTTTCTTCTAATTTTTTATAATCTATTAAGCCGGTCTCTCGATCTACCCCGTAAAACAAAGGGCTGTATAGTTTACCGGAGAAGTTAACAGGCGAACCATGAGTTAAGTGGCCGCCGTGAGAAAGATCAAAACCTAAAATTTTATCGCCGGGTTGAAGAAGAGCTAAAAAAACCGCAGCGTTAGCTTGGGCGCCGGAATGTGGTTGAACATTAACCCATTCAGCATTGAAAAGTTGCTTTCCACGTTCTATCGCTATATTTTCAATTTCGTCAACAACTTCGCAACCGCCGTAATATCTTTTTCCGGGAAGGCCTTCTGCATATTTATTTGTAAGTACAGATCCGGCTGCTTCCATTACTTGCTTACTCACAAAATTTTCTGATGCAATAAGTTCAAGTCCGTTTTCTTGCCTCTCCTGCTCCTCTTCAATCAGTTTAAATATAAGTTTGTCTTTCTTCATTTTGTACCCGCGTTGTTAAAGGCGCAAAATTAAGATAATTATTTTTCTAATACTAAAGAAGTTAACTTAGTTGTGAGCGAAGATTTGAAGGCAGTGAGCGCAGTCATAGTCAAACAATTTTTAGGTTTTGCCGTTTCAAAATCGCGTATATCGCATTTAACTTATTAAACTAATATAATTAATGAATTCTACCTACGACTACCTCATTGTCGGCTCCGGTTTGTTTGGAGCTGTATTTGCACACGAAGCAAAAAAAGCAGGAAAAAGATGTTTGGTAATTGACAAAAGAAACCATGCCGGAGGGAATGTTTTTTGTAGGGAAGTTGAAGGAATAAACGTTCATGCTTACGGAGCTCATATTTTTCATACCAACGATAAAGAAATTTGGGATTACGTGAATCAATTTGTCGAATTTAACCGGTATACCAATTCGCCTGTTGCCAATTACTACGGCGAGCTTTACAATCTTCCGTTCAACATGAATACCTTTTACAAACTTTGGGGAACCAAAACACCGGAGGAGGCTCAACAAAAAATTGCCGAACAAATCGGAGATCTTGATATTAAAGAACCTCAAAACTTGGAAGAACAGGCTTTAATGCTTGTCGGGAGAGATATCTACGAAAAACTTATAAAACATTATACCGAAAAACAATGGGGCAGGAGAGCTACAGAATTGCCTCCTTTTATCATCAAACGTTTGCCCGTGCGCTTTACTTTCGATAACAACTACTTTAACGATAAATACCAAGGTATCCCGATAGGAGGCTATAATAAACTTATAGAAGGTTTGCTTGCCGGGATTGAAACTCGAGTAAATGTTGACTTTTTTAAAGAGCGAGAAGAGCTATCAGCATTAGCCGACAAGGTAGTTTATACCGGTAAGATCGACGAGTATTTTGGTTTTCAATTCGGGGAGCTAGAATATCGGAGTCTTAGTTTTGAAGATGAAATTTTAAATACTTCAAATTATCAAGGTAATGCCGTGGTTAACTATAACGATGCCGAAACCAAGTTTACTCGAATAATCGAGCATAAACATTTCGAGTTCGGCACGCAGCCGAAAACCGTAATTACTCGAGAGTATCCGGTAACCGGAGGACATGGGGTGGAACCCTATTATCCGGTAAACGACGAGAAAAATAGCGGAATTTTAAAAAAATACCAAGAGCTGGCTTCTAAAGAGAGTAATATAATATTCGGAGGACGCTTAGCCGAGTATCGTTACTATGATATGCACCAAGTTGTGGGGTCAGCGTTAGCAAAAGTGCGTAAAGAACCGGAAGTAAAATCGACTATGCCGGATTTAGTATCACAGCGCACGTAAAAACGTGTTTTTTCTCCTCTTCCGGGATAACCGGCCCGAAAATCTGCGTTGCAATTATAAGTTTACTGCTTATATTTGCGCCCGAACTTGATTCAGTTAAAATGAGAGAAATACAATTCAGAGAGGCCCTTCGCGAAGCATTAAATGAAGAGATGCGCAAAGACGAAAAGATTTTTTTAATGGGCGAAGAAGTTGCTGAATATAACGGTGCGTATAAAGTAAGTCAGGGAATGTTGGAAGAGTTCGGCGCAAAACGAATTATTGATACTCCGATTGCGGAACTCGGATTTGCCGGAATAGGCGCCGGAGCTGCGATGAACGGGTTGCGACCGATTATCGAATTCATGACGTTTAACTTTTCTCTTGTTGCAATAGATCAAATTATAAACGGTGCGGCCAAGATTTTGTCGATGAGCGGGGGCCAAATAGGTTGTCCGATCGTATTCCGAGGCCCGACCGGTAATGCCGGACAATTAGGAGCCCAACACTCCCAAAACTTCGAAAATTGGTACGCAAACTGCCCCGGTTTAAAAGTAGTTGTTCCGTCGACTCCTTATGATGCCAAAGGATTATTAAAACAATCTATAATAGACAATGATCCTGTTATATTCATGGAATCAGAGTTAATGTACGGGGATAAAGGGCAGGTGCCGGAAGAGGAATACTATTTAGAGATAGGCAAGGCGAATGTAGTTAAAGAAGGAGCAGACGTTACAATTGTCACTTTCGGGAAAATGCTCTCACGCGTGGTCCTTCCTGCGGTTGAAGAATTAACAAAAGAAGGGATAAACGCCGAAATAATTGATTTACGTACGGTTCGCCCGATTGACTATGCCACAGTTATAGAATCGGTAAAGAAAACAAACCGACTGGTAATTGTTGAAGAAGCTTGGCCCTTGGGCTCAATAGCTACCGAAATTACTTTTAAAGTTCAAAAAGATGCATTTGATTTTTTAGACGCTCCTATTTTGCGGGTGGTTTGCGCTGATGTTCCACTTCCTTATGCACCAACTTTAATTAAAGAAGCGCTGCCGAGTGCAGAAAAAGTTATTAAGGCCGTTAAAGAAGTACTATACGTTACCAAATAATTTTTGAATGTTATACTAATTGAATGCCGTTTTACAGACGACTTTTCCGGAGGTGATACTTAGCTACTCCGCAGATACCATTACATTAAATCGTCTAAGCTTATTTGCCTTTTGATGCTTTCTTCTAGTGAGATAAAAGTTTCCGTTCGTTGAATTCCTTCTACAGCCTGTATAGATTCATTTAAAACATGCCTTAAATGATTTGTATCTCTGCAAATTATTTTGGCGAACATACTGTATGCCCCGGTACAATAATGCATTTCTACTATCTCTTTAACTTTTTTAAGCTTTTCTACAGCGTCCTTGTAAATTGATCCTTTTTCTAAATAGATACCTAAAAAGGCACACACATCGTAGCCGATTTTTTGAGCATCTATCAGAAGATTAGAGCCTTTAATTATTCCCAAATCCTGCATTTTCTTCATACGTACATGGATAGTTCCACCGGAAACTATAAGTCTTTTTGCAATTTCGGTATACGGAATAGTTGCATCCTCCATCAATACAGAGAGAATCTGCAAATCAAGATTATCAATTTCTAAATTTAGGGCTCGTTTTTCCATCGTCTTTTGAAAAGATAACAATCGTTAAACGAAGTAAATAAAAAAATAATAAAAATTAAAATAAATTGTTAAAATATTTGCAAAGGAATACTCATTTGCTTTAAATTTGTATCAAGCAAATCGAAAGAAAAGTTTAGTTCTTGTAGGGTGGTGAAATTGGCAGACACACCTCCTTGTCTCGGTGGCGGAGAGCATGGAAAATCCGGAAACGGGCTAACCACTCCTTGAAGGTTCGACTCCTTCCCCTACAGCTCCTTTCGTTTAATTTAGGTTTATAATTGGTTAGTTTGAAAAAGTCCCGCCGCCCGGTAGGGACTTTTTTGTTTTAACGCTCTCAGAGGGCATTTCTAGCCTTCTCTTTTTAGTGACTTTAATAGAAAAATCGATAGTTTAACTCAAGCTGATGCCAAATTGATGCCACGACTCTTCGCGTTAATCTCAATATCTTCAAGTCTTTAGAATCTTTAATTATTACTGCCTCGTCTAAAAAATTGACATATGGCTATAGTAAATTATGATTATCCCTTTAATCCAACATGCAGTAAACCACTAGTAAGCGGTAAGAGGCTTCTGGACAGATGGTCCGTTTATTTTTACTACTTCCACAAGGGAGTTAGAAAGCAATATAAAGTTTCAGCAGGGCTAAACAATAAAGAAGACTCTCTTGCTGATCGAAAAGGCAAAGCTGCGATTGTGCAAAAGTCACTAATAGAGAAATTAGCGACACGAGAGCTTGATACAGAAACGGGTTACTTTCGAAAGTCTGCTTCAGAAGGTACGATGTTGTCCGACCTTATAAAAGAATACCTTGAAACAACAAGGAATCTGGTAGTTTCTCACACGTATGCGAACTATAAAACGATCTTTAAGAGCTTTCTTGAGTACACAATTAGCCTCTAAATTCAAATAAAGCAAGAGCCCTTATTTCCTAACCAATCATTATCTTAGACAATGCATCGGTCAGAGATCTGTAAAATGAAAAAAGTCTTATTACTATCGTTATCAGCAGTATTGCTGGTCACTGCATGCAAAAAATCAAAGCCTGAAACCAAGCAAGACGAAGTTTGCATAGTAAAATCCATAGAACTACATGGAAATAAAATCATTAAATATTCCTTCTCCTATGATGATAAAGGGAGAATTGTAAAAAAAAATAATTCGTGGCCATATTATTGGACCTATACTTATCTAACTGATAAAATAATTTTAGGTTACTCTCATACTTCAAGCACTGATACTTTAGATTTAGATGCAAACGGAAGAATAAAATATCGGAACGGATATACTTACAAATATAATGAAGAGGGTTATTTAATTGAAGCTATAACCAAGGAGGGAGAGACTATGACACTTACTTACCAAAACGGTAATCCTGTTAAGATCGTTGCTGCATATCAGTTAGATAATGGACCTTATATAGAAACTACTACTTTTGAATACAACAATGAGCCTTATCAAACCCTGAGAGGATTGTTTGGACAACCCTTATTCCAAGCTGTTATTGATGACAGTTCTCTCGTTCCATACTTGGGCAAATCTCCTAAAAATATGTTGATCAAGGAAACTGTAAAGCAAGGTGACTTTCTTTCTTACGTTACAACGTACACCTATGAAAAGGATACACAGGGCAATATAAACTCAATTAAAGAAATCAATCCTGAAGGAGTTCAAAGAGAAGAAAAGTTAACTTACCAGTGTAAATAATAAGTCACACCATCCCAATACCTACCTTACCCTCTTTTTGCTGCTTATCGATGGATAAGGTAGGCTTGGTCTTTCGTTTGTTCGGGTATGTTCTGTAGCAATTATTTTATAAGGTCACTGCGCTTACTTCGCCACTATAGGTACGTTCAGTGCTGATATGTAAGTTAGTCTATAATTAGTGTTCCTTGAGGTCTTGAAAATAATATTTATGCAATATTGATGCTAAAATTTGGTAACGACTTTTCTAACTAACTGATACCCTTCCCCTACAGCTCCTTTCGTTTAATTTAGGTTTATAATTGGTTAGTTTGAAAAAGTCCCGCCGCCCGGTTGGGACTTTTTTATTGGAAATGCTTTAAGACGGGGTTATCCGTTCTAGATAAAAATAAAGCAATAGTGGCTTCCGAAAATCTTCAAATATAATGACTTGTGCAACTTCGTAATCTTCCGGTTTATTATATTTGGCAATAAGATGAATATGGAATCACTTATAAGCCGGGCTGCCGGCGTCGGCAAAGAAGTTGCAAGCAAGGAAGCACTCTCGGCAGACGAGAACGGGAGCTGGGTTGAAAAGACGATGAGGGCATTGCAAGAATCAAAGCTTACGGGACTTACAGTGCCGGCCTCTTTTGGCGGTTTAGATCAGGGCTTACTTGCGTTAGTAAGGATTAGCGAAGAACTGGGTAAGTCTTATTCCTCTGCAGGGCTTTGTTTTGGAATGCATTGTGTAGGAACGGCGGTTATTGCGGCAAAAGCTACTTCGTGGCAGCAAAAAAACTATCTTGCTCCGATTGCAGAAGGGAATCATATTACAACTTTAGCGCTAAGCGAGTCCGGAACAGGTGCTCATTTTTACTTCCCGCAAACAGCACTCATGGCAGTTACACAAGATGAATTCATTGTATCCGGTACGAAATCATTTGTAACCAACGGAGGCCATGCAGATTCATATGTTACTTCCACCCTTGGGGCAAGTGCCGACGCCGAACAAGATGAATTTTCCTGCGTGCTGATAGATAAGTCTGCCGGAGGCATAGAATGGGGCGACCCATGGGCCGGTATGGGAATGCGAGGAAACTCCTCAAGACTTATGCGTTTGAACGACGTACATATTTCAGGAAACCATGTACTGGGTGAAAAGGGCGATCAACTCTGGTACATATTTAATGTAGTAGCTCCTTATTTTTTAATGGCTATGGCCGGTACGTACTTAGGAATAGCCGAAGCAGCCCTAAATGAAGCAAGAGAAACTTTAGCCAAGCGGTATTATGCACATAGCGGCGGTTCATTATCTAATGTATCGTTGCTGCAACATCGTTTAGGAATGTTGTGGTCAAATGTTGAACGTACCAGAAGACTTGTTTACCATGCCGCCGACTTAGGCGACAAAAACTCGCAGGAAGCGATGTTGAGCATCTTAAGTGCCAAAGCAGAAGTTGCTAACTGTTGTGTGGACGTAGTTAATGAAACAATGACATTAGCAGGTGGTTTAGGTTATCAAAACAACTCCTATTTAGGAATGCTGCTAAGAGATGCCAGAGCCTCTCACGTTATGTCTCCAACCACCGACCTGTTATACACTTGGATTGGCAGAGTATTACTGGATCAACCAATTCTTTCTGACTAAAACGAGTTTCCGTGTCTAAGATATTTTATATTGGCTTTGGACAGTTGTTATACAGTGCTCAAGGTAAGCTTACGGGCGACAGTGTTCTCCGGCTTATACCGATAACACAACTAACGTCAGACATTCATAAAAATACTCTTGAAGATGCTGATGTATTCTTAATCGGGCCGCTTACTATCAATCCTTTGCAGCAGGTTCAACGTGCTTACCGGCAAAACCCGCTTATCTCTGTAGTTGTTCTCGCCTTTCAAGAACAGTTTCAAAAAATAAAACAAACAATCAGCTTTGGACATAACGTCGGGAAAAATATAACGGTTATTCCTTATCAGTTCGGCAGGGATATTTCTGAAGTATTAGAAAGTGCAATTAAGCGTACTCAGCAAAGAAAAAGCTTTTTGAAGTTACAAGGCCATGCTACTCTACCCCGGGCTACCGGCCATAATGTTACTTTTCAAAATCTTGGTGTATTTCTTGAAAATGCTCCTATCGGAGCAATTGTATTCGATAAAGAAAAAAAAGTTATTAGTGCGAACTTTAAGGCTAAACAGTTTTTCGGTAAAAAACTGGATCTGCGCTACCTCATAACCTGGACCGATTTATTCCCAAGCGAAGATTACGCAAAACGAATTGATTCCGAGTCGGAGCAAGCGCATGAAATTATCAAAGTGAATGATCAATTTCTTGAAGTAAACATGTCATCATTTTTAATTGAGAGTGATAAGCCACACTATCTTTTATTAGTGAATGATGTAACAAGAACAATTAATGTTGAGAATCAATTAAAAAATAAAATAGAAGAACTTGAGTTCTTAAACCGAGAATTGGATGAGTTTGTGAATGTTGTTTCGCATGATTTTAAAACACCGCTTACTGCTATCGGCTTGTTGACGGCTCTTGCATTGAAAGAAACTTCGGATGAAAAGAAAACCGGCTTTCTACTTCAAATCATGCAAAGTAGCAACAAGCTTAAAGAACAACTGAAAGGATTGAACAAGCTTGTTGATATCAAGAAAAACCGTGCGGAAAAAGCAGAAATTGTTAATTTCCAACCAAGCCTTGATATAATTTTGGGTGAGTATAAAGAGACTCTTGAAGATATCGGTGCTAAGCTCATAACAAACTTTACTCAAGCACCGAGTATAGTCTATTTCGCAGCTCACATCAACTGCTTGCTGAGTAACCTAATTACTAATGCAATTAAATACCGTCGTTTAGATACGCCTTTAATTATCGAAGTTTACAGTAGAATAGAAAAAGATTACACAGCTCTGGTGGTGAAAGATAATGGAATCGGAATTGATCTCGAAAAGAACTTGAATATGCTATTTCAACCGTTTAAACGATTAACGGACCAGAGCACGGGTTCAGGGCTCGGACTAGCATAGTAAAGCGAATGATAGAGCATAACCAAGGATACCTTGAGGTATGCTCAAAAGTTGGCGGCGGAACTGAATTTAAAGCCTATTTAAAAGGCATTAACACCACAGTCTAAAAGTAATTATCATCACCCCCGCACCCCCGCTTTAGAACATGTTCAAGTATGAGTCCGGTTTTTTTAAACCCCTGAGCGCCTTCGCAGTTTACAATTCAACCCAAACCGATCCCTAAAATAGAATGCTGTAAGGCATAAGATAAATAAATTCGGATATGCCTGTTGTCTTTCTTTTACTTCTTCAAGCTTTCTAAAAGAAATAATTTTACTTTTGAATAATTGACCTAAGATATCATGGACTTATATAAAATCTTATTAGAAGCACATTCAGGATTGCGCTATGTAGTAATGCTGTTATTGTTACTTGCAATAGTAGTTGCTTTTGCAGGATGGTTTGGGAACAGGCCCTATACAAACGGCAACAAGAAATTAAACTTATTTACCTTAATATTTACGCATATTCAACTTCTCGTCGGTCTGATCTTATATTTTCTGAGCCCTTTTTCTCAACCCTCGAACATGGGTGCGGCTATGAAAGATTCTACTTTACGTTATTGGACCGTAGAGCATGCAGTTATGATGTTAGTTGCTGTGGTATTAATTACTATTGGCTACTCAAAATCAAAAAAGCTTCCGGAAGCCTTAGTTAAGCACCGCACGGTAGCCATATACTTTACTTTAGCCTTATTAGTGGTTATTGCGGCAATTGTTCAAAGCGGAAGGCCTTTACTGGGGATGACAAGGTAGTTCCCTCATTGTAATAATGTGTAAGATTCGCTATGTTCTTTACGCCTCGCCTAATTGATTATTCAGCCGGGAACTTCAACGCTTAGCAAAAAAGTTTAATCTGTTGTTAATAAATACCGGCTGGGTTTGCTAAACCGGGTGTATCCTTTATATAATAAGACAAGTTTGGTATTGACTACGTGTGATTGACCCTTTCCAAGGTAAACCCGAAAGTTGATCCGATACCCTCTGTGCTTCTTGCAGTAATAGTTTGTTGGTGTGCTTCTATAATATGTTTTACAATGGCCAATCCTAAGCCTGAGCCGCCAATTTGTCGCGAACGACTTTTATCTGTTCTGAAAAAACGTTCAAATAACCGAGGCAGGTGCTTTTCTTCAATTCCAACACCGTTGTCGGTTACTTCAATTAGTATTTGATCGTGCAGTTCGAAAGTTTTTACAAACGTTGCTCCGCTTTCCTTTCCGTATTTTATCGAATTATCAATCAAGTTCACTAAAACCTGTCTTATCTTTTCCTTGTCAGCATTTACCCAAATTTGCGAATCGTATTTTTCCTTAAATATGAGGCTGATTCTGTTCTTTTTTGCCTGAAGTTCCGATAATTCTATTACCTCCTTAATTAACGACGTAAGATCGAACTTTTGAAAGTTTATGCGAAGTTCACCACTTTCAAGTTTCGAAATCTCGTCAAGGTCTGTTATCAGATATCCTAATCGATCCAAGTTCTGAGAGGCCTTTTTTAAAAATCGTTCTGCAAGCTCAGTATCCTCGAAACCATCGTCTTGCAAGGCTTCGATATAGCCTTGAACTGCGAAAAGAGGAGTTTTAAATTCATGGGATATGTTCGACAGAAATTCGCGTCTAAATTGTTCCTGCTTTTTTAATGTATCTATTTCACTTTTTTTATCCCGGGCCCATTCTTTAACTTCTTGTTCAACATCGTTAATCGGATCAGAAGTTACATACTCGCCTAGAGCATCTTTTAAGTCTTTCCCGAGCTTTAAATTATGTATCAGTTTATAAATTAATTTTATTTTAGAATAAACATAACGCTCAATCATGTAATAAAAAAGCAAGAAACTTATAATAAGCGTGAGTGAAAAAGTAAATAAGAAATGAAACCAGCTACGCTGAAAATAATAATTAGAAAGGCCCAAGGTAAGTGCCATAGCCAAGGCATTTAAAAAAACTAAAGCCCGTAGTTTCATTGGTGCAAATTACTATAAAAACGGCTTGCCGTGTGTGAGACTTATCATAAACTTTGCGGCCCCGAATTTTTTCAAAGCTGCTGTCATAACATTTGAAATGTGCCGGCTTCCAAATACATTTTGTATAAATCTTCCTGTTTTTAAACGAGCAGCAAATTCAATATTCCATTGCTCCAAATAACGGTGCTCCAACAGGTTTCGCTTTTGCGGATTTTTAAAGTCGGGATCCTTAATTATGCTGTCGGAAAGAATTTTAGCAGAGCGTATGGCCATAGCCATGCCGTTTCCGCAAAGGGGTGCAATCATACCGGCAGAATCTCCGCAAAATAAAATATGATTTTCAACTAAAGATTTTCTTTCAAACGATATCTCATTTATCACTTCGGGTTTCTCGAACAAAAAATCTGAATTACTAAAAATTTGCCGGAGAAACGGATTCTTATAAAGCAACCTTTCTTCCATTTCGGGAATGGATCCGTACGTTTTTAGATTTTCAGTGGCAGACAAATAGCACAAACAATATTTATCGCCCTCGACTTTGACAATACCGCAATAGCCGCCTTTAAAAATATCAAGTTGAATTAAATCAACAGGGAAGTCTGTTTTTATATGATACTTTACACCGAGATACGGGCTTCGCTTATTAAAAAAATTTCGATTAAATTTCTGATCAATATTAGATCGTTTTCCGTGAGCGGATATTACTAAATCAGCGTTCAAAGCGGGGCCCGCCTCAAGCGAAACCGTAAATGCATTGTCTACGAATTGAACATCCGTCACCTTTCTTCCCTGTAAAACTTCTACGCCTTCGGATAAAGCCTTGTGATATAAGAAATTGTCGAAAGCATAACGGCTTATTCCGAATCCCCCTAAATCCAAAGGCGCATCAAAGTAGTTTCCCGAAAGGGAACTTACTTTTAATCGAGTAATAAAAGAAGGTTTAAATTCTTCAGGATATATATTCTGATTTTTTAAAAAAGGGACAACTTCGTTGGAAATATATTCACCGCAAACTCTATGGAAAGGAAAGATTTTTTTCTCAATAAGTGTTACGGCAAATCCGGCACGATTTAAAAGAATAGAGTTGATTAATCCTGCTAGCCCGGCTCCTGCAATAACAATTTTTCCGTTCGCTGTTGAAAGGCTCATTGCCGGCTCTTATAAAGTATAAGTTGCCATCGGAAAGCCCACATCCATTTTAATGTATAATTTGGAATGCCGGCTTCTTGCAATAGTTTTTGAAGTTCGGGGCGTGTAAATCCTTTTAAAACCGAGAGTTGCGAATCGTGTTTCACCATTTCAGATTTGGAAAAAGCCCTTGTTAAAGCTCCAATAGATTGATACGCAAACCAATGCCTGTGAAGGTCATTTACAATTACGGCTGTTGTTGCACATTCGCTCATTTTAAGCATCAGTTTTTTCCAGTTTTCATCTTCAAAGTGATGAGTAAAAAGACCGGAAATTATAATATCAAACTGATCGGTCCGGAGCTTATCGCTTAAAACGTCAGCTTCGATATAAGCTATTTCGGGAAAAGATTTTGAATGCTTACGAGCATAATCAAGTGCCGAAGGTGTAGCATCAACCCCAACAAAACTTAAATTCAACTTTTTCTTTCGGGCTCGTTTTGCAAGTATTCGCAACGAATCGCCGCCGCCGCAGCCCCAATCGCTCACGGTCATACCGTCTTTTAACCCAACCTTAGTAAACGCATCGTAAAACACGTTATATCCCCCTAAAAGCTTATTAATCACTTCAAGTTCGTCCATAATGGGAAAGATGATTTCTTCGCCGAGGCTGAAATCGTCCATCATCTCCGCTTTGGTACTGCGCTTACTGAAATCGGCCATAAAAGAAATTACACGGTTTCAAGAATCATACTTTCGAAGGTTAAACCCGGACCGAATGCAAAGCCCATCAATTTTTGGCCCTTTTGTGCTTCCTGCAATTGCTGTTGTAAAATAAACAAAATGGTGGCCGATGACATGTTCCCGAACTTTTTTAATACGTGATAGGAATGCTCCAAAAATTCTTCCGGCAATTCAAGAGCTTCTTCGCAAACTTCTAAAATCCTGCGCCCCCCGGGATGAATTGCAAATCGAGAAACATCTTTAAAAGAAAATTTTGCCTTATCAAGCAAACTTCGGGTTACTTCGGCAATTTTACCTTTTATGCTTTTAGCAACGTGCGACGACAGTAGCATTTCAAAGCCGGTATTCCCGACACGCCAGCTCATTTCTTTTTTGCCTTCTAATACTAATAAGTTGTAAAAGCCCGCTAAGCGAAATCCTTTTGCTGTTGATCTATTACTTTCAGGCTCAACTAATACTGCCGCTGCTCCATCCGAAAACAATGAGTTAGCCAGCCAATTATTTAGCGAGTTTTGTTTTTGGAAGTGAATGGTGCAAAGTTCAACATCAACAATAAGAACTTTTGCGTTTAGCTGCGCCCGACAAATATAATCTGCTGCTTTTAACGCGTTGAAAGCACCGTAACAGCCCATAAAATTAATGCAAATTCGTTCTGTAGAAGTGCTTAGGCCAAGTTTCTCTATTAAATCAATATCTAAACCCGGAGCATACATTCCGGTGCAGCTTACGGTAATGAGATGTGTTATTTCGGCAGGATCGAAATCGTTTACATTTAAAAACAAATTCTCCGCAGCCGATTTGCTTATCTTCCAAGCTTCATTTTCGTATAACATGCTTCTGTCGGCAGTTGAAGGGAAAGACGAATTGAAAAATGAATTGCCGGTGTGCGAAGCTTCGAAGTCCGGAATTACGGAATGGCGATTTTCAATACCTGAAACCTCGTAGATCTTTTTTAAGCGAGATGCTTCACGGCTGTCTAATTCATGAGCTTCAATCATAAACTTCAGCACTTCTTGTTGAGAAAAGCGAAAGGGAGGTGTTGCTGTCCCGATTGCTGAAATTACATTGCTCATTCTCGAAATTTATGTAAATTAAGAACCAATTAATTTTATAATAGTTTGACAGCTTTATCCGGCAAAAAATAGTATGGCTGCTTTAGTAACCCGATCCGCTTTACTGCATTTGCGCATTCCGTTTTCATTTTTTTTGTTGCCGGTTTTTGTGTTTGCATTAAGTCAGGTAGCTGATGTAAATTTATTAAAATCTATAGTAGTTTTTGTAGTATGGCATTTGTTTGCCTACCCGGCCTCTAACGGTTATAACAGTTATTTCGATAAAGACGAAGGCAGTATTGCGTTGCTTGAAAAACCGCCGGCAGTAGATAAAACACTTTATTATTTATCCTTAATACTTGAGCTGATTGCAATAGTGATTGCCGGTTGCGTAAGTCTCGAATTTGCTTTAGCCGTGTTTATATACGGAGTTTTATCCAAATTGTATAGTCATCCTTCAACTCGGTTAAAAAAGTATCCTGTTATTAGTTTTTTTGTTGTTTTTATTTTTCAAGGAGCTTTTGTGTATTGGACCACCTACGCTGCAATTTCTGATACAAGCATTTTTAACATGAAAGATGATTCTAATTTTATCCTTGCCGGGCTCATTTGCTCTTGTTTAATTGGCGCTTCCTATCCTCTAACGCAAGTTTATCAGCACGAAGAAGACAGCAAGCGAGGCGACAAAACTTTAAGTCTGCTACTGGGGATCAAAGGATCCTTCTTTTTTTCGGCAATTCTTTTCGCCGGCGGGATTTTATCTTTATTTTTTTATTGGAACACAAAAAGCGACGTAAATAAATTTTGGATATTTCTGGCTTTTGCTCTGCCTGTGTTGCTGACTTTTATAGATTGGCTTTTAAAGGTTTTAAAGGACGAAAAGCAGGCAGATTTTAGAAATATGACAAGGATGACTGTGATCAGCAGTGCTATGATGTTGGCTTACTTTTTAGTTTTATTGATTTTGAAATAGCTCCTGAGCTACATGCTTTCAGCTTCGGTAATAAAATTATAATCTTGTGATGTTAAACTATTTTTATTCTCGGTTATCTATGTTAAATTCCCCTAAAATCAACACATTGAATATCTCTTATAAATTTCATCTCTGCTTAGTAGCGGGCATAGCTTCATTTTCCGGTATAGCAGAAGCACAAACAAAAACCCGTAAACCGTTAATTACAACTCAAGCTACTATTACCGGCGATGTTGTTAAAGGTGAAAAGCTTCCGCTTGACGCGAATGTAAAAACAGGCAAACTTGCAAATGGCTTCACTTATTATATCCGGCGGAATATAGAGCCGAAAGATCGGGTTCAATTATATTTAGCTGTAAAGGCAGGCGCTGTTTTAGAGAATGAAGATCAACGCGGTTTGGCCCATTTTACAGAACATATGGGTTTTAACGGCACCAAGAATTATCCTAAAAACGAACTGGTAAACTACCTTCAAAAATCGGGTGTTAAGTTCGGTGCCGATTTAAATGCTTATACGAGCTTCGATGAAACGGTTTATCAGCTTCCTATACCTACCGATGATGAAGACGTGTTGAAAAACGGCTTTCAAATAATGCGAGACTGGGCCCAAGATGTTACTTTCGATCCCGCCGAAATTAACAAAGAACGCGGCGTAGTTTTGGAGGAAAAGCGTTTGGGAAAAGGCGCCAGGGAGCGAATGCAAAATAAGTACTTGCCGATTATTTTTAATAACTCCCGATACTCAAATCGTTTACCGATCGGGACAGAAGAAGTACTTAAAAACTTCAAAACCGAAACAATTAAAGCTTTTTATAAAGATTGGTACAGACCCGATTTGGAAGCGTTAATAGTTGTAGGAGATATTGATGTAAAGATAGTTGAGAACATAATTAAGGATAAGTTTTCTGACCTAAAAAACAATCCTGAAGCAAAACCACGTGTAGAGTATAAAATCCCCCTCATTAATAAAAATCAATTTATTGCTGTTACCGATAATGAATTCCCGGTAACCGTTGCGCAGATTTTAACAAAGCATCCTGAACAAAAAATTAAAACAACAGGCGATTTGCGGAACAGTATGCTTCGGTCGCTTTACAATCAAATGCTTTCGGCACGGTTCAGCGAGTTAAGTAAACAAGCAAATCCTCCATTTATTCAAGGAGGAAGTGACATTAGCGGATTTCTTGCCGGATTAGATGTAGCGTCTGCTTTTGTAGTTGCAAAACCCGGCGAACTCGAAAGCGGATTTAAATCCGTTTTAACTGAAACTGAACGTGTTAAAAAGTTTGGCTTTACCGGGACGGAACTTGCTCGCGCCAAAACTTCTTTTATGACCTCTATAGAGTCTGCTTATAAAGAAAAAGACAAAACTCAATCCGGTAATTTTGTTCAAGAATACTTGCAGCATTTTTTGAAAGGTGAAGCGAGCCCCGGAATTGAATACGAATTCAACTTCTATAAAAAGAATATAGATGCAGTTAGGGTAGAAGAAGTTAATGCGCTTGCCAAAAAATATCTCACCGAAACTAACCGCGATGTTTTGATTATGGCACCGGAAAAGGAAGCCGCAAAATTACCTAAAGAAGCAACCGTTAATGCTTGGATAAAAGCAGTACAAAACCAAAAAATTACACCATATATAGACGATGTATCCGACAAGCCATTAATTGCGACGAAACCCGGAGCCGGCAAAATAATATCCGAAAAGAAAATTGAAGAAATAGGAGTAACCGAATTAACCTTAAGTAATGGAGTAAAAGTTGTTTTAAAGCCCACCGAGTTTAAAAATGACGAAATTACGTTCAGTGCTTTCAGCCCCGGCGGTACATCTCTCTATTCTGATGAAGATTTCCAGTCGGCAAATAGTGCGGCAACCTTAATAGCCCGCGGCGGAGTAGGAGAATTTACTGCTAAACAATTACCTAAAATGCTTGCCGGAAAAAATGTTGGGGTTTCTCCATATATTTCTGAGCGGTTTGAAGGAATTTACGGTAGTGCAAGCCCTAAAGATTTTGAAACTGCGTTGCAGCTTACTTATCTGTATTTTACTCGGCCGCGTAAAGACGAAGATATCTATAAAGCCTTTTTAGTACAGCAAAAAGGAGTGTTAGAAAACCGTTCAAGCGATCCGAATTCTGTTTTTTCTGATACAATTAATGCCGTTTTAGGAGACTACAATATTCGCAGAACCGGCCCTTCTACAAACAAATTAGATCAGATAAATTTAGACAAGGCTTTCTCGATTTATAAAGACCGCTTTGCTAATGCCGGCGATTTTACTTTCACTTTTGTGGGAAGTTTTAAAGTTGACGAGATAAAACCTCTGCTGGAACAATACATCGGGTCACTTCCTGCTACAGCTAGGTTGGAAGAAGCTAAAGATTTGGGAATCTATCCTCCGAAAAAGAAAATCGAAAAAGCAGTTTACAAGGGCCGAGAATCGAAGGCATCGGTACGTTTAGTTTTAAACGGCGACTATACTTATACCGATGAAAACAACAATATGCTAAGTGCTCTCGGTGAAGTTTTACAAATAAAATTGATCGAGCGTTTACGCGAGGAAGAAAGCGGCGTTTACAGCCCGGGTGCTTGGGTAAGCTATTCCAAGTACCCTAAAAATCAATATTCCCTTACTGTTGCGTTCGGCTGCGCACCGGAAAATGTAGAAAAACTTATTAATTCAACAATCGATGAAATAAACAAGATAAAAACGGAAGGGCCTAAAGCCGACGACGTGGCAAAGTTTGTTGCAGAAGAAAGACGCTCAACTGAAGTTCAATTAAAAGAAAACTCCTTCTGGGCATCGTACCTGCCGGGACAATATCAAAATGATGAAAGTCCTACTGATATTTTGAAGTATCTTGAATCCTTGAAGAAGCTGAACCCCAACAATTTAAGAGAAGCAGCCGATAAATACCTCAATTCTGAAAATATCGTTCGGTTTGTGTTATTGCCGGAAGAAAAAAAATAGCAACAATCTCAAAATATGTTTTTTCGAAGCGCAATTTTTTATGGTTGCGCTTCTTCGCTTTTAAGGTGTAACTTTCAATCTCGGATCGAAAGTAAATTTATTGATACTTACAATCTTAACTTTAGAAAACCCCTGGTGAGCAGGGTTTAAAAGGTAATTATATTCTAAATCGATAATTGCAGAAGGAACTTTAAGTACTGCAGACTTTATTCCGGCAAGCCACGCGTTGCCAATTCTTTGAGTAAGATAGTAGTTTTCAACTTTTGTCCATGCCGGATGCATCTTCGATAAATCAGGTACAACTATTTCTTCAACCTTTTCGTCATCACTTACTTCAATAATAGATATAGAGAAATCGCCCGCCAAAAAATTCGTGCCGGATTTATGAACAAGTACTTCTAAACAAGATAACGAAGCAGAACCTCCGGTATAAATTACCTTTTGACCCAAAGAATTCCATCGCCCGTCAATGCCTGAAGGCTGAAGAGAGTTTGCATATTTAGTTCTGCTTATTCGGTAAACAAGCACAGGCTAAGCTAAAACCCCGTAGTCAATTCGAATTAACTCACTTACTACCATGTTAATGCCGGTAATAGTGTCTAAAAGATCTACAGGTTTCGCATCAATACCGATGTTAAAAGCAGTAAGCCAAGTTTTAAATTCAGATAAAGATCCGAAGGTATCCATCCCCTTATCAAATAACTCGAACAGTTGCAAGATATGTTCGCTTAAACCGCTATTTAGCTCTTTGCCGCTTTTAATATATTTACGTAAGGTGGGCTCTGTTAAATCAAGAATGTGGGCTATGCCGGCTTGAGTAGCACCTGTTAATTCTATTAACGTTGATAAGGCTTTAGAATCTAAGCCCTTTTTTATTGCCTTATGTTTTTCTGCGGGTGATTTAAAGTAAAGAAGATACGGCTTTAATACATCAAGTACATTGGCAGAGCGATACAATACTCCCGAATCCGCAACATAAGAAGATTCTGTTACAGGTTGTTTATAATTTTTCCTCTCCATACCCAAAGATAATATTTTCTTTTTGATTAGAAAATATTATCTAAATTTATCAATTCCTGTTCTCTAAAATATCGGTCCAAAGCATTATCCAAACTTGGTAATAACATACCTCTTTCGCTGTTCAGAACGCTGTACAAGGGCCGAGCCGCTCTAAGTGTCATAGAAGTTAAAGGAACGGAATCTATAAAATCTTCGCTGCAACCCCCTCTTACCGCCACATCACGAGCTAAGTTCGCCCAAGTAGTTTCGCCGGGATTTGAAAGATGCCAAACCCCCGATTCATCATCAATCATCAGATCTAGACCGGCATTTACCAGATCCGGAACATAGGTAGGAGAGATATAAATGTCGTTTATGGCACTAAAGCGATTATGGCTTTTCACCGAGTTTAACACGAGATGAACAAAATTATGTTGATCCCAAGGCCCGAAAAAAGCGCTCGTTCGGATTACTAAAGCCGAAGGATTATTTTCTAAAACCAGCTTTTCTGCCAGTGCCTTACTTCTGCCGTAAATGTTAAGTGGTGCAACACGGTCACTCTCTAAGTATGAGTTTCTTTTTTCCCCGTCGAAAACCAAGTCCGAAGAAAAAGTAAGAAATTTAACCCCGTATTTTTTTGCAAGTCCGGCAATGTTTGCGGGGCCGGTGGCATTTGCGGAAAAGCAGCTTTCGGGATCGCCTTCCGCATCATCGACACGCACAAATCCTGCAGCATTAATTATGGCCCAAGGCCGTTTTTCCAGGATAATTTTTTCGATTTGATCACGGTTCAGAATATTCATCTCTTCCCGACCTAGAAGGTAATGATGAATACCTCGCAACTTACAAATTCGAGAGAAGGCCTTTCCTAAAGTTCCGGTTTTACCCAAAATAAGTACCGGTTGAGATGACCGGTTTTCTGAAGTTACAGTTTTCTTAAGCTTTTTGTGTAAGTACAAAATTCGAATATCTCTGCGCCACCAACCTTCACTTTCTAACAAAGGATGCTTATATTCTTCTCCCTTTGAAAACGATTTTAACATGCTTGCTAAAACAGTTTTACGCGGTCCCCCCCTCCGAATATCAAATATTCCCGGTTCATATATTCCGGGAGGAGAAGTAAGAAGCTTAGTCCACCCATGCGAACCTAAAAGCGCCCAGGCCGTTATGGCTCTTAGGTCAACGCCTTCTTCCCGAAGTTCATTGGCTGTTTTGTAAATTTCATCCAGCCAGCGCATCTGTTCTTCCCGCGTGCATCCCATATGTACTTCTGTTAAAACCATCGGGATTTTAAATCTTTCCCAAGCTTCTTTTAACAAAACTTTGGCGCCGGATTCTTCCTTTAGCTTTACCCTTACAGCTTCTACATCGGCATAAATAAATTTACCGTTACTGCCGTAAGTACAATTCGGGAAGTTTTTGGTTCTTTCGTCGAGGTAGCGTTCTGAGGTTGCATAATGGTTGAAACCGATAATATCAGGAGGACAATTTTTCTCCCAAAAGAACTCGAAGTCTTTTGCTTCAAAACCTATCTCCATAAAATAGTCCCATAAACTGTGCCCGGGCTTTACCTTTCCGCAAAGAAAATCGAATCCCAACCAGCGGCGCCTGTTTTCGTAGTTTGCTTGAGGTTGTAGTTTTTTAGTACTATAGGTTTTGCTCAAATCTTCTGATTGAACAAGCTTTGCATTTGGATTAACTTTTCGAATAGCTTCCATTGCAAGAATCGTAGCCTTGCACTCGTTCATTAAAATTTTAATAAAGCTTATAGTATCATGCTTGTGAGGATACCAATGGCCATATAAACCACAAAAACGAGCTGTAGTAAGCGGTTCATTTATTGGGGTGTAATGCTCAATCCAAGGGAATTTTTCAGCAACCTTCTTTGCATATGCAGCCAAACCCGGAGCAAAATTTTCGCTTTCTATAGTAGCATATACCGGACCGCTGCCATGGTGGACCAATCCTATAACAGGATCAATTCTAAGCTCCAGCAACTTTTTTAAATTCCTTTCCGCATTACTGAAGTCTATAACAATATTAGACTGAGGCTGATGCTTTTCCCATACAACCGGATACCTTATTTTTTTGATACCTAAACCGGCGAATAGCTCTAAGTCGTTTTCACGATCGTAATGCCCTGAATATTCAAGTTGATCAAAGTAGTTATCACAAACTCTGTTAACCGAACATTCTATTCCACCCCAGATTTCTAAAACCTGCTTGTTTTCTTTGTCGTTCATACTAATTCCGTTGTCCCACCTCCGCAAACAGAAAATCGCAGACTATTTTAAATTAGGCACTCAAAGAAACTGTGATACGGCCGTTTTGTGCTTGCCGGATTAAATTAGTCATGTCTTTATAAGTTTGATCCCATGATCCTTTTGAAAGGAATGAATCTACTTTTGCCTGCCATTTTTGGCGATTTTTATTTTGTAATTCAGTTTCTGCAGCAATAACGAACTCCCTGGCATTGCGAACAATATTTACTACTCCTAATTTTCCGTAGGGATTGACAACATCCCGGATCGGAGTTGAAATTACAGGAATCCCGGCGGCCAAATATTCAGGAGTTTTTGTGGGACTTATAAAGCGTGTTGATTCATTAAGCATAAACGGTATCATCGCTACATCCCATCCCGACAAATATTCCGGTAATTGTTCGTAACTCTTGCCTCCTAAATAATGTATATTGCTGTTTTTAGGCAAGATATCAGGGTTGATTTTAACTATCGGCCCGATTAAAATAAATTGCCAATCCGGTTTAAGTGTTGCAGCCTCACCAATAAGCTTGTAATCGAATCGTTCGTCTATTACACCGTAAAAACCCAAACGAGGGCCTGCAATATTCACTTGGTCTTGAGGTTGAGTCTTTTGAGTGCGTGCTTTTTGGAAGTGCTTTTTATCGATACTGCTCGGGAAGGGATGAATATTTTGATGTCTGTTCTTTTTAGCCTCGTATAAAGAATGGCCGCCTGTAAATACAACATCTGCC
>JAYULL010000172.1:0-1829 GCA_043763625.1 Sphingobacteriaceae bacterium
TATCGGTATTGTTTACGCTTCAATTATCGCTTTTATGCAGAAGGACGTTAAACGTTTAACAGCCTATTCCTCAATCAGTCACGTTGGGCTTATCGCAGCCGGTGTTTTTGCTTGGAATTTGCACGGGTTGCAAGGAGCAATGATACAAATGATTAATCACGGCATAAATGTGTTCGGGCTATTTTTCGTTTTAGATATTATCATCCGTAGGCTTAATACTCGCGACTCATCTCAAATGGGCGGTATTGCTAAGGTTGCACCAAAGCTTGCAACAGCATTTTTGATAATCCTTTTAGGAACCATTGCCTTGCCGCTTACAAACGGGTTTATCGGTGAATTCTTGTTGCTCAACGGAGTTTATAATCGTGGCATTTGGTACGCCGCAGTTGCCGGATTGACCATTATCTTTGGGGCCGTGTATATGTTAAGAATGTATCAACGAGTAATGTTGGGCAACGTTAACGAGAATACAAGCAAATTCCGGGATATCGACGGTATTGAGCAAACGGTTCTATTTATCGTTTGTGCGTTGGTAATTATAATCGGCGTGTACCCGAAACCTTTACTTCGACTTTCGGAGCCCGCTGTTACTCAGCTTCTCGAATTCGTAGCATCCAAGGTTCAATCCTTAAATTCCAACCCGTAAACATGAGTGCATTAATAACGATATCGATATTAGCCATTGTTGTTCTTTACCTCGGCCTTTATAAAGCCAAAAAAGCTTTGCTTCCGGTTTCGGTTGGAGGCCTTTTGTTGGCGTTAGGATTAGCGGTTTTAGAATGGAATTCATCTTCTGAACCCATTTACAGCGGGATGATGTTGTTCGATAATTTTGCTGTAGCTTTTTCGGGAATCACCATTCTTTCGACTATCTTAATTTTGCTTCTTTCTAAAGATTACTTTGAAGCAATAAGCGAAAATGTTGCCGAATACTATACTTTAATTCTGTTTGCGCTTGCCGGAATCGTAGTAATGGTTTCTTATCATAATCTTTCGATGCTGTTTATCGGGATTGAAATCATGTCGGTGAGTTTGTATATTCTTGCCGGAATCAGGAAACGCGATTTTGGTTCGAACGAAGCGGCCTTAAAATACTTTTTGATGGGTGCATTCTCAACAGGGTTCTTGCTTTTCGGTATTACCTTAATTTACGGCGCTACCGGGTCGTTCGATTTGGCCGGAATAAGAAATTATTTAACCGCTCACCCCACGGGGCTTACACCTTTATTCTATAGCGGCTTACTTTTAATTATGGTAGGATTATGTTTTAAAGTAGGAGCGGCACCCTTCCATTTTTGGGCTCCCGACGTTTACGAGGGCTCGCCTACCTTAATCACCACCTTTATGAGTACAGTCGTAAAAACTGCCGGATTCGCGACTTTTTTACGCTTGTTTTCATTTTGCTTTGCTCCGCTTCATGATTTTTGGATGCCTGTTTTGTTGGTGATAACGATCATTACTTTGTTTGTAGGAAACGTTACTGCTGTCTATCAGCAAAGTGTAAAGCGAATGTTGGCTTATTCCAGTATTTCGCACGTAGGGTATATGTTGTTTGCAATTGTAGCTTTAGGAAAGGCTTCCGGTAATTCAGTTTTTTTATATGCAGCCGCTTATTCGGTTGCTTCGATAATTGCTTTCGCTGTGGTTATTCTTCTTCAAAAACAAACAGGTTCCGATACTTTCGACAGCTTTAACGGTTTATCCAAAAAGAACCCTTTTTTAGCTTTTACTCTTACTGTTGCTATGTTGTCGCTTGCCGGTATACCGCTTACTGCGGGCTTCATCGGTAAGTTCATGATGTTCAGTCAGGCATTAGAGCATTACCATAT
>JAYULL010000173.1:0-26076 GCA_043763625.1 Sphingobacteriaceae bacterium
TCACAAATTTATAAATTTTGTCATTATGAGAAAACAAGTTTACACACTAATACTACAATTGCGCAATTATTGCAATACTTTAAAAAATGAAGCGACCAAAATATTATTTCTGTAAGTTACACCCCATTTTATCTATATAAGTTAAAAAGATTTCAATTTAAGCGTAGAAATTTTCCTTGCCAATGTTAGAGCCAGGTTAGATAATTATGAAAAAATAGTAAACAAAGGAAAGTATGAGAAGAATATGCACTCTTCGCCGAGAAATTCAGCGATATTAAATATTGTTCAACTTCAATTTAGCATAAACATTTGATGTATCGGCATTTCCTTTCTAAGATATGATTTTTCTTTGAGCATTGAACTTTGATATTCTAAATACTGTGTTATTCAAGTTTGAGTTATGTTGGATTAAGAATCACGCAATACTAAGGCTCTGCGACAATTTTGTGCATAGGTTAGTGGGATAGTAACAGGGTAAGAAATCGGCCTCCTACAGTATGTTACCTTTTAAAAGGTAACAACGCTATCATCTCCCCAAGCATCCTCTACTGTGACCGTGATGCCAACAGACTGCTGATTACTTGGCTTATCGAATAGGTAACTTGAGGAAGTATCCGAAGTAAATATCTTGAATTGCGACCGCTATAAATTCCAAGTATCCCCTTTGCTGTTGTTAAATTAATATCATACTGTTTATGAGTTTTTCGTCTCTTAAAGATTAGTCTACCTCCCACAATATTAGAAGTTTTAAGGTATGCAAGGTCTGTAAAGGAGATACCTATTAAAGAGAAGCTTAGAAGAAAATAATTCCTAGCGTGCCATTGTCGAGAATTCTCTTTTAAAGAATGCTCCTTAATTATTCTAATATTGCTAATTGTAATAGACCTCTTTGTAGTTTTTTCAACCTTTATAGTAAGCTCTTGGAATGGGTAATAAGACCGATCGATTATTTTCGCTTTGATCGCTTTATTATAAATAGCCTAATGGTTCTAAAGTAGTTACTGATCGAATTTTGCTTAACACCATCTTTTATAAAGGAGCTCTTGAAACCCTTAGCAGAAGATAATCGATGTCTTTGAATCTTATGGTTTTTCCACCAGCATAATTTATAAGTCTGTTACTTGCCGTCCGATATACAATTGCGTTTCCCGATCTGTTAATTGCAAACTGATCTTGTATCAACTTTTGCGAAAACTCATTAAAAGACACAGAGGTATTTATTTTACAAGGCTTTATCTGCTCTGATAACTTTTTATTCAATAAGTCGAAGGAAAACTCGTTTGAGTCCTGCAACAAGTGAACAACTTTTTGAACTTTAAGATAAAATTCAATAATAGCTTTATTAAGAGCTTGAAAATTTGGATTCGTCTTTCGGACCTGACCTAATGCACTGTGCCAATCATCTTTTTTAATACGAATACCAGTAGTTAAAGTGGTGTTACTGCGATTGTAAGAGATCCGAATAACAATTGGGTAAATTTGATCTTCTTTAAATCTTTTATCATTCAAGATCAGTTTATAGTATACCATAATGTAAATATTATGGCCGTTGAGTTTGTACTAACAGTGTACTATCAATTTACTATCAAATAAAAGCTAAATGCTGCTTGAAGGGAAGTCTGTTTCAACAAAAAGCCCCTCAGATGATATCTGAAGGGCTTTGTTTCGTGGAGGCTACTGGATTCGAACCAGTGACCCTCTGCTTGTAAGGCAGATGCTCTGAACCGGCTGAGCTAAGCCTCCTTCGTTTTGGGACTGCAAATATAGATTTTCAAGTCATTCTTGCAAAACAAAAATTTAAAAACTTTTTCAAAAATACTCCAAACCCAAAAGAATCAATTATTTAAAATTTTTAACTATTTCCTCTGAAAGCGGTTTTACAGCTGAACGATATCTATGAACCAATTTTCCGTTCTCGTCTAATAGAAATTTTTCGAAATTCCATTTAACTTCTCCGATAAAGTCAGGATTTTCTGCACTTGTTAAGTAAGCAAAAAGCGGTGATATATCGTCGCCTTTAACACTCACTTTTTCGCTTAACGGAAAGGTAACTCCAAAGTTTTTCTTGCAAAATTCTTTGATTGATACATTTAACCCGGGCTCTTGCTCCCCAAAATTGTTTGCGGGAAAACCGATAACAACAACCTTATTTTTGTATTGCTCTGAAAGCTTCTGAAGCTCTTCGTACTGAGGTGTGAAACCGCATTTTGATGCAGTATTAACAATCAGAATTTTCTTGCCTTTGTATTTTTTTAAATCAAGCTTAACTCCTTCGATAGAAGTTAGTTTGAAATCGTACACTGATTTGGGAGTGCCGACAGCCAAAGTCAGTAGAATTAATAAAAATTTCATATTCGTTTACTTATGTTTTACTTTAAACATTCAGACACAAAATTAATAAAGTTTTGCTGCGAAGGTGTAACCAAACGGTCAGGTTTAACTCAACTTTAATTAAATATGACGTACCTATTTAATTAAAGAACCACTGAAATAAGCGGTTTACTTTATTCTTTAGAAATATTTTCCGGTTTAGAAGATTCGTTTTCGACTTGATGAGCAAGGGTATCTTCACGATTAATTAAATCTTGGATGCTTGATTCTCCCAAAATACGAAGTGTTGCATCTCTAACATCTTTCATAACGTCGCGAATGCCGCAAAAAGGCTCGTCTTTGCATTCTTCGCAGCGCTCATAAAAATTAAGGCTTACACACGGCAATAAGGCAATGGGTCCGTCAATAACACGGATAATAGCTGCCATTTTGATCTCTTCTGCTCTTTTCAAAAGATAGTATCCGCCGCCTGCGCCCTTCTTGCTTCCCAAAAATCCGTTTCGCTTTAATTCTAAGAGTATTGCTTCCAAAAATTTTTTTGGCAGTTGCTCTTTTTCGGCGATATCGGAAATAAGCATTGGCCTGTTTCCCGTGTTTCGAGCCAAAGCCATTAAGGCCTTAACCGCATATTTTGTTTTTTTTGTTAACAAAGCTTTATAATTAGGTGGGTATACAAAGTTAACTGTGCCTTATTACAAATGTAAATCTATTAGCGACAGAACAAAATGACCGAAAAGCATTAATCCTAAGGCAGCAATTGTGTACGCTAGTACTTTCACTCCTTTTGTGCCGAAATACGGCTTTGTACTTCTACCTGCAGCCAACACTTTAGTAATGTTATTAAGCTGCTTTACCTTGTCAGAAAAGTCGCCCTTGAGACGATTCCGTATTGCCTCCATATTGTCCAATACCTTGTCCATCTCCTCAGGAAAGGTATCGTTCAATACTTCCTTCACCCGTTTGGCAATGGTTGGGGATTTACCGTTTGTTGAAATAGCTATTTTTAAATTTCCTTTTTGTACAACAGAAGAAAGGTAGAAATCACATAATTCCGGCTTATCGGCAACGTTAGTTAAAATTTTATTCTTTTTACAAACGTGATAAATAGCCTCGCTTGTTGCTTGATCGTTAATGGCAATTATCACTAAATCTATTCCGGTTAAATGCGATTCGTCAAACTCCAACTCAGTAAATGATACCTCCTTTTCATTTAAGATTTTTTTTATATCATCGCTAACTTGAGTTGCAACCAGATTCACCTTGGCTTGGGGACTGTTATTGAAAACAGCCGTTAGTTTTTCTAAAGCTACATACCCACCTCCAACAATAAGTAAATTCAATTTTTCCAGTTTAAAAAATACCGGAAAAAGAGAATTAAAATTTTTGATTTGCTTACCCGGAAGGTCGTTCATATTTCTTTTAAAACAAATACTGCCCGAACAATTGTCCGAGCAGCACAAACTTGTATTATTGATCCTTTTATTATACTAATTGACTTTCGCGGTACTCGGCTATATTATTCTTCAAAATCTTGGTTTGTTCAATATAGTATTCAGCAAACTCTTTACCCGGCTCGTTTTGATTGATTTGATAAACCAAATCAGCGAAAGTTGTCGGTAGAGCAATTTTGCCGGAAGCTACGTAGAGCTCATCAAAATCCTTAATAATCGCGGCTTGCGTATTTGCCTTTTTACCTTCCCCTATTATTATCGCTTTTGCACTGTTTATAAAAGCAGTATAAGCGTAATAGATAGCATCGGCGTAGTCCCCGGCTTTAAATGCTTCTTCTGCTTTGTCGATCTTTTCTTCCGATTCAAACAACAAAGTAGCAACTAAATCAACAATAACACTTGCACACTCTCCTACCCCGATCTCCGGCTTGTAGGCTTCTGTTTGCTCCCAGTCTATAAAATCATCAGCAGTGATATTTTCCTGGCTCGCCAACGGATGAAGCAGATCGTAGAAATAAATTTTGCCTTGACGATTATAGTACTGATTAAATAATTCGCTTTCGGTTGAATTTGTAAAGTAATCGTTAAGAAGAGTTCTTAAAACTGCCGGACCGCGTTTGCTTGGAACTTTAATTACTTTCTCTGAAGCTACACCGCCGCCGTTGCCTGTGGGGCCACCGCCTATTAAAACCTGTAATGCAGGAGCCACCAGCTTCCCGATTTTCATACTTGAACCGTGAAAACCGATTGCTGCATTAGCATGCTGGCCGCATGCATTTATACAACCGCTTATTTTTATCGTAATATCTCTGTTATAGATTAAATCGGGGTATTCTTCTAAAATAACTCGTTCAAGTTCTCGTGTGATGCCGGTACTGTTAGAAATACCCAGATTACAAGTATCAGTTCCGGGGCAAGAAGTAATATCAAATGTGCTTTCGAATCCCGGGGTTGCCAGACCCAGCTTGTCCAATTGCTCAAACGCATAGGCTAAATTTTCTTCGCGGACGAAACGTAAAAGAATACCCTGTGTATTTGTCAGGCGAATATCGTCGGCAGCTACTTCTCTGATTACTTTTATCAGTTGTCGAGCAGCAGGAGTTTTAATATCTCCGTTTTGCACTTTTATACCGATAGCGTTGAATCCTTCTTGCTTTTGCTTAAAAACGCTAGTGTTAAGCCACTGCTCGTATTTTAACTTATTGCTTACCTCGGCATTATAAATTACAGTGGGAATTACAGGTGCGGCGAAATCAGTATTGACTCTATAGGTTTTTGATTTAAGAGACAAACGTTCTTTTTCGGCAAGTTCTAAAAACGCCTCTTTCCCTATTTCTTGAATAAGATATTTTAAGCGTGCCTTATTTCTTCGGGTACGCTCCCCGTAACGGTCGAAAATACGAAGCACCGATTCGGCGAACGGAACCAACAAATCTTCGTGCATAAATTCCGTAACATCTTCCGCAATATGCGGCTGCGAACCTAATCCGCCGCCTAAAACTACTTTAAATCCGCGTACCTCTTGACCGTCTAAAACAGCAATCTTCGGCACAAACCCCAAATCATGTATAAAAGCAAAAGCGGTATCTTCTTCTGAAGAAGAAAAAGCTATTTTAAACTTACGTCCCATATCCTGACAGATCGGATTCCGAAGAAAATACTCGAAACAGGCATGAGCGTAAGGTGTAATATCGAACGGTTCTTTAGGGTCTATTCCGGCAGTTGGTGAACCGGTAACATTACGAACAGTATTCCCGCAGGCCTCTCGCAATGTTATAGAATCTTGCTCAAGCTCAGACCAAAGTTCGGGAGTTCTTTCTAAACTAACGAAATGAAGTTGAATATCCTGACGTGTAGTTATATGCAAATTCCCGGTAGCATATTTATCAGAAACATCTGAAATTCTTTCTAATTGCTTAACCGTTACTTTACCGTAAGGAAGCTTGATCCGAATCATCTGAACGCCTTCCTGACGCTGACCGTAAACCCCGCGAGCCAATCTTAAACTCCTGAATTTTTCTTCGTGCATTTTACCTTCACGGAAAAGACGAATTTTTTTCTCAAGTTCGATTATATCTTTCGCAACTACCGGATTCTCCAATTCTGTTCTGAAACTTAGCATAATCTATGGAAATTATAGATTGCAAATCTAAGGAAATCAGCCCATTTTTGAAACTTTTCCTACCCGCTAATGTCAGTTAAGTATAATAAATAGGGTATTGAGGGTAATAATGTGCGGGGCTAAAGCTGATAGATAAACCCCTTAAAGAGTGACTAACTACGCATTTCTTTTTTTATAGCTTGCTCTAACTCTACCGGCCGTTGTGTTCCGATAATATATTCGAGCCCGTCGCGATCTATTAGGCTTACTGCGTCTCTTCCACCGGCATAGAACCTGATTTTGCCTTTTTGATGAAGATTATAAACAGGATTATTTATAATGTACGAATTATAAGGAACTCGTTCAACTTTTGTGATACCGGCTAAATCTATTTTTACAAGCCGAGTAGTCCACAATCCGTCTATAAAAATACTGCCGTTTCTTACCACCGTTCGATAGTGTAGCATAAACATGATAATTATGGAGATTATCAGAATTGCGAATCCGGCAACCAAAAACAAATCGCCGTTGTGTTCTCGTTCTTCGGTGATCCAATAAGCGGCAAAGCAAAACAAAATCAAAGTTAAACGAATGCTGATTCGGGTATGGTCTCTTCCAAAATACTGCTTTTCGACAAATTCAGCGTTATTTTCCATCAGGGTTAAGAAGTTCGAAGATATAAACTTTTCCGGTTTGTTCTGTTATCCGATATCTGTCATCGCTTCGTAGTCCGGCAATCCAAATAATCTCACCGTTACTGTTTTCTACCACCGGAATTTCCTTTTTTTGATCGAGCGGAATTTTCAGGGAGGTAAAAAAATCACTTAATTTCTTTTTTCCCTTCATGCCGAAAGGATAAAAAAAATCACTTTCATGCCATGATCTGATCTTTAAAGGAAATATAATATTTTCGGAATCAACATAAGCTTTATTGCAGTTTTTCTCAATACTTAAATCGCCGGTTCCCGTAACTTGTATCCTTATTATAGCGGAGTTCCAAAGGACTGATTCGTCTCCTTCGGTAATTAAAGAATCTTTGAGTTCTGCTATTTTTCTTTCTGAAAGGATTAATTTATTGCGATCCAACAAGATGGAATGCGTTAAAGATTGAAAGAGTTTCCCGGGTTGAGCTTTGATTCCGATAAGCAAATCCTCAATTATATTCTCCTTAAAATTATACTGTTTCAACAATTCGTAAAGTAAAAGCTTTTTGGGTTCGAGTTTTTGCAATGCCGAAATTTCTATTTCCAAGGTTCCTTTTTTGCCGGATTTAAATAAGCTTGGCCTTAGTTCTTCAACCCTTTGCTGCACTAACAGCTCCAGTTCTTCAAATCGCTTGCTGTTTGCCCTAAATGTTTCTTCTAAGGCGGGATTCATTTCTTTTAATTTCGGAATCACCTCAAGTCGAAGTCTATTGCGAGCGTATTTAGCCGAAAAGTTTGAACTGTCTTCCCGGTAGGAAATGCACGAGTCGTCTATAAGTTCTTCAATTTCTTTGGCCGTTAAAAAAAGTAAGGGACGGATAAGTTTCCCGCGTTTCGGCAAAATGCCGTGCAAGCCGGAAATGCCTGTACCGCGAACCAAATTAAGCAAAATAGTTTCAACTACGTCGTTTTGGTGATGCGCTGTAGCAATATAATTATACTCGCATTCTTGGCGCACACTTTCAAACCAATCGTATCGCAGCCGCCGAGCAGCCATTTGTATCGAAATTTTCTCTTCGGCCGCAACAGAAGCTGTATCAAATCGAACAGAATAGAAAGGAACTTTTAATTTCCCGGCGAGTTCCTGTACAAACATTTCGTCTGCATCGGCTTCTTCTCCGCGTAGGCAAAAATTACAATGTGCTATCCCAAAATTTACTTCTGCTGCTCTAAAAAGATGCGCCAACAATACAGAATCTTTACCTCCGCTAACGGCAAGCAAGATTCTATCCTCCTTGTCAAAGAGATTGTTTTGAATTATAAATTCACTTAAACGTTCAGCCGGCACCACAGTCCAAAAGTACCAAATCTGCCCTATTAATGCTATTTACGCCGGTTAGATTAATTCTCCGGTATTTCTGATTAAAATTTACTTTTGCAGCGTGAAAAGAATTTTTCATTTATTTATAATCTTAACCGGAATAATTTACCAAGCTCAAGCGCAGCAAGCAGGCCAAGGTCCTAAGAAAGTGCTGTTAATTCAGTCAGAGAAAATGACCGGTTCGAGCTCTAACGACGTAATCAATGTATTAAAACCGGTATTTTCTCACGAAAACTCACTCCTATCATCTGACAGCGCTCGCTTTAACCAAGCGAAAAATACCTTTGATGCCTTCGGTCATGTTGTTATCACTCGACCTGACGGAACCACAGTTTCTTCGGACATCCTCAATTATAATGGGAATACAAAAATAGCCGTACTTACGGACAATGTTCAATTGGTAGATAAAGACGTCACTTTAACAACCGACTATCTTACTTATAATATGAGCTCAAAGGTAGGAACCTATACGGGTGGCGGAAAGCTGGTAAATGCTCAGAACACGCTTACAAGCAAAAATGGTTTTTATTTTGCGGAAAGTAAAGATGCCTATTTCAGATATAATGTAGAAGTTTTAACACCTCAAGCAATTATAAAATGCGATACGTTGAAGTACAATGCCGGCACAAAAATGGCCTACTTTTACGGTCCCACTAACATAAAAAGCAAAACCGATAAAACCAATCTCTATACTGAAAACGGCGACTATGATACCCAAAGAGATATCGCAAAGTTCGGGAAGAAAAATTTGTATACAGACGGCAGTAAATCGCTAAGAGGCGACAGCTTGTATTACGATAAAAATTCCGGGTACGGCCGAGCAGTAAAAAACATAACATTTATTGACACTGCCGAAGATGTATTGATGAAAGGAAATTTAGGAGTTTATCGCAAAGCGGATGAAAGCACACTCGTAACTGAAAATGCTTATGTGGTTTTAATTACCAAAGATTCTGCCAAGGTTGATTCAGTTTATATGACGTCGGATACCTTATTTACTAAGGTTATCCAAATGAAAAATTTTAAACCTATTGCTCAAGAAGAGCTAAAACAAGATACGGTGTTAGACGACCCTACAGCTTCTGCAGGAGGAGGGGCCGATGAAGTTGCACCGGAGGCCTTAATCGAAACACCTAAAGCAGCTATAGGACGCCCGTCTCCCTTGGAAACTCCTGTTGCGGCAAACAAAGAAAAAAACGCCGAAAAAGAGATAAAACCGGCCCGAAAAGAGATAAAAAAAGTCTCGGTTAAAACCCCCGCCCAAACAAAAGTCAAACCGGAAGAAACAAAAATCTCCGAAATCGCGGAATATACCTCAATTGACCCGGCTCCTTTGGTTATGGAAGCAGAGAAAGAGAAGCCTCAAAATTCGGGAAAGAAGAAATCCGGAGATAAAGAGACAAAACGGGAAAGTCCTTCAACCGGTCTCGATTCACTACGAAAGAGCGGTTCCGATTCAAACATTGTCGATACAACAAAAAAAGCAGGGGAAATTTCCACCGAACTGAATAAGAAAGAACCCGGTAAACTGTCTAAAAAAGAGCGTAGAAAAAAACGCAGGGAACTTAAAGAAGAAAAAATCCGAATTGAAAACGCTGCCGCGGATACTGTAAAAAGATCTTCCGGTCTTTCTGCAAATACTTCAATAGCAGACACAACAAAAGCAGATACAACTAAGACTCCGGCAATAAAAAAAACGTCAAAAGCAGATTCGATAAGGGCGGCGCATGCAAATGATACAACCCGAGTGCGCTACTTAAATGCCTATCATAATGTGAAGATTTTTAAATCGGACTTTCAAGCTAAAGCAGATTCTGCATTTTTCAGTTACGCAGATTCAACTATTCGTTGCTACCGTAACCCGATTATGTGGGCACAAGGTTCGCAGCTTTCGGGCGATACCATCTATTTGCAGTTGAAGAATAAAAAACTCGACAATTTGTTGTTGCAGAATAACGGTTTTATGGTAAATACGGAAGGCGACTCGACAAAGTTTAACCAAGTAAAGGGCAAGCTGATTACCGGATATTTTAAGAAAAACGAATTGCACCAAATTTTTGTAGACGGCAATGCCGAAAGCAACTTTTTTGCAAAAGACGACACCTCGTATACGGGAATGAACCATTTGTTGAGTAGTCGTTTAAAGATTACTTTTGAAAATCAAGCGGTTACCAATATTTCGTCTTTGCGTAAGCCCGATGCCACATTTACACCCATTTTTAAACTTACGCCCGAAATCTCCACCTTAAAAGGTTTTCTCTGGAAGCCGGAAGAAAGGCCGAAATCGAAAGAAGAAATAATCCCGGCCTTAGCTGCAAAAAAGAAGAAGACTGTTAAACCCGCGATCAAAAAGACGGAGAATAAAGGAACTGTTGCCAAACAAATGAAAGCTGCAAACGCCTCGAGCGATGCTAAAAAAGAAATATCAAAAGTGTTTACTGTGCCTGATAGTGTAAAGAATAACGCCGGAAAGGTAGTTCCCGTAAAAGAAGCTAAAGGTAAAGAAAACCCCAAACCTCCGGTACAAAAGAAACTGTAATTCTATTAATTTGAGTTAAGAAAATCAACAAGCTTAGCCATCGCTTTTCCGCGGTGGCTTATGTTATTTTTTTCTTGAATACTCATTTCCGAAAAAGTAACCTCATATCCTTCGGGTTGAAAGATTGGGTCGTAGCCGAAGCCTGCGGTACCTGAAGGTTCTGCTCTAATCGTTCCTTTGACCACACCCTCAAACAGATGTACTTCGCCCTTAATAATGAGGGATATTACTGCCCTGAATTGCGCTTTCCGATTTATTTTTCCTTCTAATTTTTCCAATACCGACTGCATGTTTTTTTGAGAATCGCGAGTGCCCGAATACCCGGCGGAGAAAACTCCCGGTTCGTTATTCAACGCTTCTACTTCAAGCCCTGAATCATCTGCAAAGCAATCAAAGTTAAAACGATCGTAAATGAAGCGACTTTTTTGCACAGAATTTTCTTCGAAAGTACTTCCGGTTTCAGGAATATCATCGTTAAACCCAATATCGCTAAGGCTCTTTAAAATGAAATTACTGGCTATCAATTGCTGTACTTCCTGTAATTTATGAGCATTATTAGTGGCAAAGACCAACAACTTCTTCATACTACAGCTGCTTCATTTCGTTCCAAAATACCCGCTTCTTATTTATGTCGGCTTGCATCTTTCCAAAGCTAAAGGTTGCTAAAACTTTAACCCCGTCTATCACGCTAATCTTGTTTCCAGGAACATCACTTAAATTTAGGTCCGAGGGATTTATCCCTAACAGAACACATTTAGAGCACGCAAAAAATGACTTCAACTGCGAGAAATCAATTCCGGGATATTTTTTATAATTAAGAACAGCTACATCACGCAGGTCCATTTTCTTAGCTGCTAAAATGCCTGTAAGTGCTTCTAAATCCGGTTTAGATATAACCTCAGCTTTTTCTTCACGTATCAGAAACAAAAAATATTTGTTGTTTTCGCCCATGTAATTAAAGTTCGGGTTTTCTTGAGATTTTTCCGGTGCGAATGAGGTAGTCTGCAAAACCTCGAGTTCCGATTTGTTTAACTCGTAAATATCCTCGGTCATTAGTATTTTAAGAGCAAGCGGATCGGTTGTTATAATTGAATACATCCGGGTAAAATTAAGAAAGCCATTGTTAAAAATAGTTAAAATCGGCCGGGCCGAGCAATAAAACTATAATTTAGTGCATTAGAGTTTGCATCGCAATTTTCTCAAAACCCGAGCGTATTTATAAAATAATAAAGATAATTTTGCACGAATTTAAACTTCGTTAATTTTAAAATCTAATACAAAACCGATACTCGGATTTCGGCTCTTTAAAAATCGAGAATCTTCGAACAATATATGATGAGAAAAACTTTAGGGACTGTATTTATATTATTTTTTACAACGCTTACAATAACTTTCGCTCAAAACAACCCTCTTGATAAAATTGCCGCGGTTGTAGGCGGCTCTATAATTTTAAAGTCGGATGTTGATATGCAGTACGCACAATACGTTGCGCAAGGAAATACCGACAACCCAGATATTCGCTGCTATATTATCCAGCAATTGTTAACTCAAAAGCTTTTATCACAGCAGGCCATCGTTGATTCGATTGCGGTTACGGAAGATCAAGTTGAAGATGAAATAGGTAAAAGGATAAGATACATGATTAACAAAGCCGGCGGACAAGAGCGTTTAGAGCAATTTTTGAACAGGTCGGTAATACAATACAAAGATCAAATGCGCCCCGACATTCGCGAGCAGCTAATTGCAAATAAAATGCAAGGTAAAATAACCGAAAAAGTTTCGGTGACGCCACAAGAAGTAAAACGCTATTTTGAAACCATACCTAAAGACAGCATTCCTTACTACAATATGGAAGTTGAGGTTGGCGAAATTGTAAGTTTTCCAAAGCTTACCAAAGTAGAAAAAGAAAGTTTTCGGGACAAGGCCGAAGCATTACGCTTGCGCGTTAAAGGAGGAGAAGATTTTGCCACTCTCGCCCGTTTGTATTCTCAGGACCCCGGTTCGGCTGCGGAAGGCGGAGATTTAGGTTTCATGGACCGCACCATGTTGGTAAAGGAGTTTGCAGCTGTAGCTTTTAAATTAAAGCCTAATGAACTCTCGCAAGTATTTGAAACTGAATACGGCTTTCATTTTTTACAAGTTACCAAACGCCGAGGCGAGCAGGTTCAAGTAAGGCATATTTTAATTAAGATTGATCCGCCGGCTGCAAGTTTAGAAAGAAGTAAAACCGGCATCGACAGTATTTATCAAAATGTATCGAATAAGAAGATACCTTTTTCAACAGCTGCTGCCTTGTACTCGGACAATAACGACACTAAGTATAACGGCGGAATGTTGATGAACCCCCAGACTCGAAGTACTTTTATTCCGACCGATAAGCTCGACCCACAAATATTTTTAATTGCAGATACCCTAAAAGCAGGCTCTTATTCTAAACCTGAAATTTTCACCGACAAAACCGGCAAGCAAGGATATCGCTTCTTGTTTTTGAAATCGAAGACAGAGCCTCATGCAGCCAACTTGGGGCAAGACTTACCGAAAATAAAAGAGGCAGCTTTTGAAGACAAAATAAACCGAACTGTAAGTGAATGGTTCGAGAAAAGAAGACAATCTACTTACATAAAAATTGATAACGAATTCCAAACCTGCTCTTCGTTAAAAATTTGGGTGAAACCGCAAGACGAATCTAAAAATGGTCTATAAATCGGAGGTTGAAGCCGTTGATGCCCTTGGCGAGTCATATCGAAACATTAAAAAAGAAATCGGCAAAGTCGTTATAGGTCAGGATGCTGTTATTAAATCTGTTCTTATATCAATTTTCAGCAACGGGCATTGTTTGTTGGTTGGCGTTCCCGGACTGGCAAAAACCCTTTTGGTACAAACGGTTTCTAATGTTTTGGATCTTTCTTATAACCGTATCCAATTTACACCTGATCTAATGCCTTCCGATATTACAGGATCGGAGATATTGGGAGAAAATCGCTCTTTTAAATTTATTCCCGGGCCGGTTTTTTCCAATATCCTGCTTGCTGATGAGATAAATCGTACTCCTCCGAAAACACAGGCCGCACTATTGGAAGCTATGCAAGAAAAGGTGGTTACGGTTGGCGGAAAAACATATCATTTACCTCAACCCTTTTTTGTACTAGCCACTCAGAACCCGATAGAACAAGAAGGCACCTATCCCTTGCCTGAAGCCCAGTTGGACAGGTTTATGTTTAATATTTTCCTTACCTATCCCACGTTTAAAGAAGAAGTTGAAGTTGTTAAAAACACTACATCCAACTCTACAAATACGTTAAACAAAATTTTAAACGCCGATCAAATAAAGTTCTTCCAGCAATTGGTAAGAAATATTCCTGTAACAGAAAATGTTATGGAGTATGCGGTCTCCTTAACATCTAAAACTCGCCCCAATATTTCCGGTTCTTCAGCTTTAGCCGATAAATATTTAAGTTGGGGAGCAGGCCCTCGTGCTTCTCAGTTTTTAATTCTCGGTGCAAAATGCCATGCGGCAATATCCGGCAAATACTCACCGGATATTGAAGATGTTCAGGCTGTGGCGGAGCCGATATTAAAACATCGCATTGTTAGAAACTACAAAGCAGAAGCAGAAGGCTTAAGCACAGAAAACATTATTAAGCAATTGCTTTAAAAATCCCATTCTCGCCAAGAAACCGGTTTTATGAAAAAATAATAGAATAATTCAATTATTAATTGAAAAACCATTATTTTTAAAAATCATTAGGGCTAGAATTTCTGCGTGTAGGGCACTTTATATTACTTGCTATACAATTTCCGATTAAAAAACAGTTTGCGTCATGAAAAAACATATCTTAATTTTTGACGACGATATTGATATTCTATCAATATTAAGTTATGTATTTGAAGAAAAAGGATGGGAAATACACACTCGCACCGATTGCGAAAATATTGTTAAGGTGGTTACAGAAGTTAATCCTGATGTAATTTTAATGGATAATTGGATACCGAAAACAGGAGGCGCTCTTGCAACCCAAATACTAAAACAAAATTCCACTACTGCCGGCATTCCCGTTGTCTTTTTTACTGCAAATAACGACGTAGAAGGTTTAGCTCAAAAAGCAGGGGCAGATACGTTTATTGCAAAGCCCTTTAATTTGGATGATTTGGAAAAAACTATAAGTAGTTTTTTGAAATAACATTGCCCGAAAACTCCCAAATTACTTCGCAAAAAAAAGGTGGAAGTAAAACAATATCAAAAAAAATAAGTTAAACTTGATAATAGGGGAAAACTCTACTTAATGTTGCCTGTATTTCCGGCAAATTTAACAGAGATGGCTTGGTTTTATAATTAGACGCAAGTTATAAACTAAACAAACAATTAAATTACAGCAACACTAGCTCTAAGTTTTTACTATGTCTAAACGGGTTATGATTTTTGACGACGATCTTGATATCCTTTCAATTTGCAGTTATATTTTAGAAGAACATGGATGGGAAGTGCACACTTCGCCACATTGCAATAATATCGTAGAAACAGTAAATAGGATTCGTCCAAATATCATATTAATGGATAATTGGATCCCTGAAACGGGCGGGATTGTTGCTACTCAAACCCTAAAAAAGCACCCGGAATTTAAAAGCATTCCGGTGATTTATTTTTCCGCTAATAACGACATTCAAAGTTTGGCTAAACAAGCCGGTGCAGACACGTATTTAGAAAAACCTTTCGACCTAACTGAGTTGGAAGAAATTATAGACAACACGCTTAAGAAAAGCGAAAACTCTTTTTCTTAGATACTTATTGTAAAACTTCTTCAAGTATTCGATGAGAACGGATTTCTCCAAATCCGTCTACGTGAAGTTGGTAGTATTCCAATATCCGTTCTAGAAGGTATTTCTTTTCAAACCCCTGAAGAGGTGTTTTTAAGGCTTCTGTATAATTACTCGTGAGCAGTTCTAAAAAATAACTCGTATCCGGTGTTTGCAGAAAAAGGCGATGTGCCGGGATTGAGTTAACAAAACATCCTTCTTTCAAATCAAAAAACGGATAATTCCTATTAATCAACTCGGGGTAAAACCCTAAATATTGGGTTAGCCGGAGAAGAAAATGCAAATGAAAAATATTAAGATTCTTCTGCAAACTATCAAGCAACTCTATAGAACGAAAAATAAACTCGAACAAGGCCTCGTCAGGGCCTTGGTGCCTGATACATTTATAAACAACCTCGTTAAGAAAAAGGGCGATGGAACTTTTGGTTATGTCGTATGGAATAGTTTGTAAAAGCGGCAATTGCCCGGCTTCTGCTACTCGTTGAAGGTTGCTTGCCTGTTTATGATAAACTACCATCTCAAGCAAGTGCAAAGGCTGAAGTATATTGTTTTTTATTTTTGCTTTAGGCTTTTTAACGCCGTTTATAAGGTAAGACTGTATCCCGAATTTCTCGGTAAAAATCTGAACTATAACACTATTTTCGGAGTAATTTGTATTTTTTAAGACTATGCCGCGAGTTTTATGAAGCATGAAACTCTAATAAAAATTACAATAGATGACTTACTCGTCAGCAGTTTTTTCTGCCTCAGCGGCGCGATCGTCTACAATTCCTCGATATTCAACCTTTCGCATTAAGCTGTAAAATATCAATAAAAATCCTATCCCGAAAAGAAGCGTTCCTATAATCATTGCCCAGCCGTATAAGCCCAAATCTTTAACCTTTATAAAATAACCTATAATATTAAATACTATTCCGGCAAGTAGTAAGCTAGCCCCGTAAAGCATGTATCGGTTACGCATTTTTAACATACCAAGCAATCTAAACGTAATAATAACTAAAAGACTTGAGAGAGAGTTTTAAAAACCGGTGAAGAAGTAAATCTTTACAAAAAAATTGCTTACATCGGCTCTGCTGAGACAAGATTAATTACCATTTTAAGGCTTATTTCTGTACTTTTGCGCACTAAAATTACAGAGGTAGACGGCTGATGTACAAAGAATATAAGCAATTAAATTTATCGCGAACCGGCAAAGAAATATTAGAGTATTGGGAGTCGAACAAGATTTTCGAGAAGAGTATTTCTAACCGTCCGGCCTCTAATCCATATACCTTTTACGAAGGACCGCCATCGGCTAACGGTATGCCCGGCATCCATCATGTAATGGCAAGGTCTATTAAAGATATTTTTTGCCGTTATAAAACTTTAAAAGGATTTAGGGTCGAACGAAAAGGCGGCTGGGATACTCACGGTTTGCCTATTGAATTAGCTGTTGAAAAAACGTTAGGCATTACCAAAGAAGATATCGGCAAGAAGATTTCTGTTGAAGAATACAATGACGCCTGCCGTAAAGAGGTGATGAAATACACCAATGTTTGGAACGATCTTACTCAAAAAATGGGGTACTGGGTAGATTTGGAAACTCCTTACATCACATACAAAAACGAATATATTGAAACACTTTGGTGGATATTAAAACAGTTTTATAATAAAGGTTTATTGTACAAGGGATATACGGTTCAGCCCTACTCTCCCGCAGCCGGAACCGGTTTAAGTTCTCATGAATTAAATCAACCCGGAACTTACCGGAATATAAAGGACACTTCAATAGTTGCCCAATTCAGGTTAAAAAAAGACCAAGTTCATCCCCTCATTCCAATTCTGTTTGAGGAAGAACATGAAAATACGGCCATTCTTGCATGGACCACAACTCCCTGGACTTTGCCTTCTAACTGTGCTTTAGCGGTGGGCGAAAACATTACATACATTAAAGTAAAAACCTTTAATCAATACACTTTCGCCCCTGTCAGCGTTGTTTTAGCTGAAGATTTAGTAGCTAAACATTTTAAAAAAGAAGCAGAAGGAATTTCTTTTCAGGATTATAAAGGCGGTGATAAACTAATCCCTTGGGAAAGAGCAGCAAAATTTACCGGAAAAGATTTACCGGGATTACGATATTTCCAGCTTCTCCCCTACGTTTCGAACGAAAACTTAGAACAAAATGCTTTTAAAGTTATTGCCGGAGATTTTGTTACCACCGCAGACGGCACCGGTATCGTCCATATCGCTTCTGTTTACGGTGCTGACGATTTTAGGGTAGCAAAAGAAAACAACATCCCCTCGGTAATGATAACTGACGAAAAAGGCAATGAATTTCCTTTAGTCAATCGCCAAGGGAAATTTGTTGACGAAATGGGTGAGTTTGGAGGACAGTACGTTAAAGAAGAGTATTACAGCGATGAAGAACGCAACAAACCGGATTTTAAACCCACAGACGTTCTCATTGCCATTAAGTTAAAAGAAGACAATAAAGCCTTCGATGTAAAAAAATACGAACACAGCTATCCGCATTGCTGGCGCACAGATAAACCGATTCTATACTATCCGCTTGACAGTTGGTTCGTAAAAACCACCGCTGTAAAAGATCGCTTGGTTGAACTAAACAAAAGCATAAACTGGAAACCGGAAGCTACCGGAACCGGGCGTTTTGGAAATTGGCTGGAGAATTTAGTTGACTGGAATCTATCTCGATCGCGTTACTGGGGAACACCCCTACCGATATGGAGAACTAAAGACGGGTCAGACGAAATTTGTATCGGTTCGATTGGGGAATTAAAAGAAAAACTAAGCGATGCAGTAACAAGCGGAACTTTATACGGTGATGAACAAAAGAAAGCCGAAGCGATCGTTCAATCTATTAATCAATCTGATTTCGATCTGCACCGACCTTATGTTGACGACGTAATTTTAGTTTCGCCTTCCGGGGAAAAGATGTATCGGGAACCGGATTTGATAGACGTTTGGTTTGATTCAGGCGCTATGCCTTACGCGCAGTGGGGACTTGATTATTCGAAGTTGGAAGAAACCGCGTTACCTTTCGGAAAAGGATTTGAAGGAGCTTTTCCGGCAGATTTTATTGCAGAAGGCGTTGACCAAACTCGAGGCTGGTTCTTCACCTTGCATGCTATTGCAACCATGCTTACCAATCAGGTAGCGTTTAAAAATGTAGTTTCAAACGGTTTGGTATTGGATAAAAACGGAAACAAGATGTCTAAAAGATTAGGCAACGCCGTTGACCCTTTCTCCACAATTGAAAAATACGGTGCTGATGCAACACGATGGTACATGATAAGCAATGCTTCCCCGTGGGATAATTTGAAGTTTAACGAAGAAGGTTTGGATGAAGTTCGCCGCAAATTCTTCGGCACGCTTTATAATACCTATGCTTTTTTCGCTTTATATGCTAATATCGATAATTTCTGCTATCACGAACCTAATGTTGCTAATCGACCAGAGATTGACCGTTGGATAATTTCGCTTCTAAACACTTTGACAAAAGATGTTGACGCATTTTATGCAGATTTTGAACCTACTCGGGCCGCACGAGCAATTCAAGACTTTGTAGACGAGCATTTAAGTAATTGGTACGTACGTTTAAGCCGCAGGCGTTTTTGGAAAGGAGATTATACAGAAGATAAAATATCTGCCTATCAAACACTTTATACCTGTTTAAATACTATTGCTAAATTGATCTCGCCTATAGCGCCGTTTTTCAGCGAACGTTTGTTTTTAGATTTAAACACAGCTACCCGTAAAGAAATGATTGAATCTGTTCATGTAGCAGACTTCCCGCCTTATAATTCGAGTTTGGTTGATGCCAAATTGGAAGAAAGAATGGCACTAGCGCAAAATATATCTTCACTGGTTTTATCGCTGAGAAAGAAAGTTGGGATAAATGTAAGGCAACCTTTAAATAAAATACTGGTTCCGGTACTGAATGAAAGCTTCCGGAAAAAGGTTGAGCAGGTTAAAGATTTAATTTTATCTGAAACTAATATCAAGCAAATAGAGTATATAAACGACACTTCCGGAATTATTAAGAAAAAACTTAAGCCCAACTTTAAGGCTTTAGGGCCGAAATCCGGGAAGTCGATGAAAGAGGTGGCGAATTTTTTGACCGGTTTATCGCAAATTGAAATTAGCAAATTAGAGCAAAACGAGAGTATCAGCTTCAGCAATGTAGATTTGACATTAGATATTCCGATTGAAGATGTAGAAATAATTGCAGAAGACGTTCCGGGCTGGCAGGTAAGTAACTTAGGTAAACTTACAGTTGCTTTGGATGTTACCATAACCGACGAATTGAAACAAGAAGGAATCTCTCGCGAATTGATAAACAGAATACAAAATTTGCGTAAAGATTTAGATTTTGATGTCACCGATAAAATTAATGTTGCGGTTAGCAACACCGGCTTTATCGAGCGAGCGGTAAGAAATAATTTACCCTATATTTGTGCCGAAATTTTAGCCGAGTCATTAAAACTGGAACACGTAATTGAAGGCGAAAAAGTCGAAATAGAGGGAGAAGAACTATTAATCTCAATACAAAAAGCTTAGAATGGAAAATAGCAACGAAAAAACAAGATATTCTGATTCAGAATTACAAGAATTTAAAGACATCCTTCTTGAGAAATTACGTGTAGCACGTGAAGAATTAGCCGCTTTAGCCCAATCGCTGAGTAATCCGAATCTTAATGGAACCGATGATACTGCCGGAACTTACAAAACGCTGGAAGACGGTTCTGCCACTCTCGAAAAAGAGCAGATCAACCAATTAGCCGCCCGCCAAAAGAAGTTCATAGAGAATCTGGAAGCGGCCTTAGTACGCATCGAAAATAAAACCTACGGTATTTGCCGCGAAACAGGCAAACTTATCGCGAAAGAACGTTTACGTGCAGTTCCTCATGCTACCCTTAGTATGGAAGCCAAAATGAAACAATCTTAATGAAAGGTTATACCAAGCCGGTACTGGTTGTTCTTCTTGTTTTATTAGCCGACCAAATTTTAAAGTTTTGGATTAAACTCCACATGACCCTCGGTCAGGAGTTTCAAATTTTCGGCAAGTACGGCATTATTCATTTTACTGAAAATAACGGAATGGCTTTCGGTATGGAATTTGGAGGAGAAACCGGGAAGCTTGCCTTGTCGCTTTTTAGAATAATTGCGGTTTGCGGAATCGGATACGGGGTTCATCATCTTATAAAAAAGAAATATCACAGAGGCCTTATTCTTAACGTGTCGCTTATTTTTGCCGGAGCTCTGGGAAACATTATTGATTCTACTATCTATGGGTTAATCTTCAGCGAGAGCACATATTTTTCCGCAGCCAAGCTTTTCCCCGCTCGAGGTGGCTATGCGCAATTATTTCACGGCAAAGTGGTAGATATGTTTTATTTCCCTCTTTTTCAAGGAACATTTCCAAAGTCGCTTCCGTTTTGGGGAGGCGAAGAATTCATATTTTTCAGGCCGGTTTTTAATGTTGCCGACGCCGCCATTTCAGTAGGAGTAATCTTAATTCTTCTTTTTCAAAAACACTACTTTAAGGAAGAAACGATTGAAGAAAGCTATCCTCATAGCGAGGTAGTTGAAGAATAAATTCTTGTAAATTCAAAAGTGTAGTCCTTTTCTTAACCGAAAAGGACTTTTTATTTTATTAAACCCTGAAAGACATTCCCGGTCAATACCTTGTAACAACAACGACCACCTTTGCGTAATTACTAAAACTCATATTATGAAAAGAATCCTTTTATCGATCATTTTACTCTCAAATACTTTAACCGGTTTTTCGCAAACCATAGATACCAGAAGAAAAATCGAAGTAATCGGCTCATCCGAAGCCGAAGTTACACCTGATATTATTTACTTCGCTATTTCACTCAAAGAGTACTTTACCTCAAGCAAAAAAAAAATATCAATAGAAGAACTGGAACGGCAGTTGCAAACTGCAGTAACTAAAGCCGGTATTGCTCAAGAAAACTTTACCATTAATAATATTACAGGCTATAACTACACTTGGGAGAAAAAGAAAAACCCCGACTTTTTAGCGAGCAAACAATACCGTATTAAAGTAACAGACCTGTCTAAGCTTAACTCTATTATCACTGCCGTAGATGCAAAAGGGGTTGAATATACTAATATTGAAGGCTACGATTACTCCAAAATAGAATCGCTTAAAAGAGATTTAAAAATAAAAGCCCTGCAAGCAGCAAGAGATAAAGCAGCCTATTTGGCCGAAGCAGTAAACGACAAAGTAGGGAGTGCGCTAGAAATTCAGGAAATCAATAACGAAAACTATCCGCAACCTATGTATCGTGCTAATGTAATGATGAAAGCGGAAATGGCTGACGGAAATGCTTCCATGCCGGATATTGATTTCAAAAAGATTAAGCTGAATTACCAAATGCGCACCGTATTTGAGTTGAAGTAGTTTAACGTGATTTTGATCACAATCCTGTTATTTTATCACCAAGTTTTTTTGAAGTCGCTATATTTGATTCGGGAGGATTAAAGTATGTACAGCTACGACCAAAATAAACTTAAGGAACTTGTTACTTCTATTCTAAAACAGAACCTAAGCATTGAGGCTTTCGACAAGCTTACAGAAAAATGTGCTCAAATCGCGTGCTATAACAAACAAGCTTTTTTTACTGCCTTTACTGCTGCACCTCGCTTAGTAGGAAAGTCTCCATTAAGTATTAGCATGGATGACGAAGCAGTAATTAAACACATACGAAAAGACTATACTATTGCCGGTTATACCGCCGACCGTTTAGCCCGACTCTATATTCTTTTACACCTACCTGCGGAAAATAAGGCGGAATATGTCAACACAATTAACCGATTATTCCCTGCTGCCGAAATGAACGAGCTCGTGGCTTTATATTCGGCTCTGCCCTTACTGGCCTATTCGGAGGAGTGGATTTTTCGCGCTACTGAAGGCATTAGAAGTAATATCGGCAGTGTACTTGAAGCCATAATCTGCAACAACCCCTTCCCTTCCGAAAGCTTAGACGAACCGGCTTGGAATCAATTAGTTTTAAAAGCATTTTTTACAGAAAAACCGGTAGATCAGATTATCGGTTTGAATGAACGTACTAATCCAAAACTTGCCGATACATTAACTGATTTTGCCCACGAACGCCGGGCAGCTCACCGAAAAGTACCGATAGAATTGTGGCAACTTGTAGCACCTTTTATGAATCAACAATACTTAGAAGACATAAAATGGCTCGCCGAAACCGGTGATGAAGACGAAAATAAAGCTGCGATTGAGGCTTGCCGGAAAAGCAATTTCCCTCCTGCAAAAACCTTATTAAACCAACTGCTCGTAACTGCCAAACCCTCATAACCCTTTAAACTTTTTAACCTAATAAACTCCAAACATATGTGCTGCACTCACTCTTTCGACAGAGAAATACCGCAAGGAGCAAAACCGGAACCTCTGAATTTAGAAAGCATAAGAGGTATGAAATTCTTCGACCCTCACGTGCATATGACTTCTCGCACCACCGATGATTATCAAGCAATGGCGGATGCAGGAGTAGTTGCACTAATCGAACCGGCTTTCTGGTTGGGCCAGCCGCGAACGGGAATTGATACTTTTAAAGATTATTACAGCAGCTTAATCGGATGGGAAAGATTTCGTTCGTCTCAGTTCGGCATCAAGCATTATTGCACCATCGGTTTGAACTCTCGCGAAGCGAATAACGAAGCTTTAGCAGAACAAGTAATGGAAGTTTTGCCGTTATTTATTTATAAAGAAGGGGTTGTGGGAGTCGGAGAAATCGGGTATGATGATCAAACTCCTGCCGAGGACAAGTATTACCGTTTGCAGTTGGAATTGGCAAAAGAAGCCGGACTTCCCGTACAAATTCATACGCCGCACCGCGACAAGAAAAAAGGAACGCAACGCAGCATGGATGTGGCTATAGAACACGGATTAAATCCTTACTCCGTTATCGTGGACCATAACAATGAAGAAACAGTAAGAGAGGTTTTAGATCGAGGCTTTTGGGCTGCCTTTACCATTTATCCTTTTACAAAAATGGGTAACGAGCGTATGGTAGAAATTGTAAAGCAGTACGGAACAGAGCGGATTATGATAAATTCTGCTGCTGACTGGGGAATAAGTGATCCGTTAGCTGTTCCTAAAACCGCTGTTTTAATGAAAGCAAGTGGGATAAGCGAAGAGGATATCCGTTTAGTTACCTACCAAAATGCTATAACTGCCTTTGCACAAAGCGGACAAATAGATGAAGCCGATTTTGGAGCCTTTCAAGGAGTTGATCAAACCCAAAAATTTGAGGGGAATACGGTACTAAGAGGTGGACAACAACCAAGAATTAATAAGGATTCGATTATTATCAGGTAGAACGATATTTGTCACTCTGAGTATAGTCAAAGAGTCTAACAATTTTAAATTTGAAAACAACTACCGCCCTTCTCCGGCTGATGCGCCCGGCAAATATCGTTACGGCGGTTGCTGACGTGCTTGCCGGAATTACTATTGCCGGATACTTTTCTCACTCCGATTTTAATATTTCCTACTTCCTTCCGGTAATTCTGTTAATAGGTTCTACTAAAGGTTTATACGGAGGCGGGGTAGTGTTTAACGATGTGTTCGACGCAGACTTAGATAAAATTGAGCGACCTGAAAGACCTATTCCACTCGGGGTGGTTTCTGTAGGAGAAGCTTCAACTTTAGGCATAATTCTACTAGCTATCGGGATAGGATGCGCCTCCTTTGTTAATTCAACTTCAGTGCTCTTGGCAATCGGTATTGCAGTTTCATCCTTGATTTACGACAAATGGGGGAAACATCAAAATTTGCTCGGACCTGTTAATATGGGTTTGTGCAGAGGGCTGAATCTTCTCTTAGGAATAAGCATAATTCCCGAAACTATAGGCCAGTATTGGCTTTTGGCAATTATTCCGATTATATATATTGCATCGATAACTATGGTGAGTCGGGGAGAAGTTCATGGAGGCAAGCCCAAAACATTGTATTTTGCGGCCTTTCTTTACAGTATTGTTATTTGCGCTATTTTATATAAGGCTTATACACAAGGCAATCTGATAATCACACTTCCGATTCTCATCTTCTTTACAATCTTAATTTTTACCCCGCTTCAAAATGCTATAAAAGAACCGTCGGGTAAGAATATCGGTAAAGCAGTTAAAGCAGGTGTTTTGGCTCTCATTATCATAAATGCCGGCTGGGCCGCAGCATTCGGTTCTATATATTCCGCAATTATTATCTTAATCCTGCTCCCGCTCTCGCTTTGGTTGGCAAGAATGTTTGCAGTAACATGACATTTACAAAAGCTCCTTTCTTGCACCCTTTTAGTAAATTTACACCTTTAAACTTTTATAAATCTATAAGCCGTTCGCAAGGCTTTAATCTTTATGAGCTATTTACAACAATCGTTTTCGGTTAAGTTTGAATATAAGGTCCATTTTACAAGCAGACTTTTCGAAATATCCAATACGCTTTTAGGCAACTTTTTAAAAGAAAGGCATACTACCGGAATTACGCAGAAAATATTATTTGTTATTGATGAAGGCGTTAGTAGCAATCACCCCTACCTTCATCGTCAATTGACTTCATATTTTGACGCTTACCGCGATGTTTGTCTTGTCCCCGAATTACTTATAATTCCGGGAGGCGAGCAGGCGAAAAATAATCCTGCATTTCTTGAAAAAATAATTGCTGCTGTTAACCGCTTCGGGATAGACCGCCACTCTTATCTTGCCGCAATCGGAGGCGGGTCTATTTTGGACCTTGCCGGATATGCAGCTGCCATTTCTCATCGGGGCGTAAAACATATTCGCATTCCTACTACTGTACTTTCGCAGAACGACTCAGGCGTTGGTGTGAAAAACGGTGTTAATTATCTAGGCAAAAAGAATTTTTTAGGAACGTTCGCTCCTCCTGTTGCAGTGTTCAACGATTCGGATTTCCTGACTACGTTAAACACACGCGATTGGCGTTCAGGAATTTCGGAAGCAATAAAGGTTGCCTTAATAAAAGACGAGAATTTTTTCAATTGGCTTGAAGATAATTCGCAAGCTCTAATTGCACGAGACCTTCCCGCGATGGAATATTTGATTAAAAGATGTGCCGACTTGCACTTGCAACATATTGCAAGCGGCGATCCTTTTGAACTCGGCTCTGCAAGGCCGTTGGATTTCGGGCATTGGAGCGCACACAAACTCGAGCAGCTGAGCAAATTTGAAGTGCTTCACGGAGAGGCTGTGGCCATCGGAATTGCATTAGATACTGTTTATTCTAATCTGTCCGGTAGGTTATCATTTCCCGCCTGCGAACGAATTATAAAACTTTTGCTTGCATTCGGCTTTGAAATTACCCATCCGCTGTTAGATGCTGAGAAGCCTGACAGTCCCATTTTAAAGGGCTTACAGGAGTTTCAAGAACATCTCGGCGGCAAACTGACTATCACTATGCTTTTAGCAATCGGGAAAGGGCAAGAGGTAAATGAAATGGACTTTACTCTTATCGGCGAGGCGGGCAGAAGATTAAAGGGGTTCCGGTTAGAGGCAAGTAATAATCCGGCAGCTTAATTTTTTCGGTATGTTTGAAGTAATCTTAACTACTTCTTCGATCTAATTTAAAGCAACCTATGCAAACAGGAAAAGCACATTTAACGTATTGCACAAACATACACGCAGGCGAGAGTTGGCCTGATCACTTTAAAGCCTTACAAAACAACTTTCCGGCAATAAAAAAAGAACTTTCTCCGCAGGGGAAAGCCGGGATCGGGTTAAGGCTATCAAACGAAGCAAGTATTACATTA
>JAYULL010000174.1:0-1823 GCA_043763625.1 Sphingobacteriaceae bacterium
TACAAATTGTCATTTATCTCGTTCTTTTGAATTTGCAATTCAGAAATTTTCGAATTGATAATCTAAATAGTCAGCCCTTAAAAAGCTGTTTTTGCCATCATTTCTCCACATAATGCTAGGAAAAAGATAACAAATATTTGCAAGTTTTCCGGAACTTAGCTTTATAAGCTTGCAGATATTTATGCTACCAAATAAAGAAAATACGGCTCAACTATCCTTTTACAGCACTTTTGAAGAACAGTTAAACCGTCGGCACCCTTTACTCATTTTGGCCGGCAAGATTAATTGGCACTTGTTTGAAGAAAGCTTTGACAAACACTATAAGGAGGGCTTCGGCCGTCCGGCAAAGCCGATACGCTTAATGGTTTCGCTATTGATGTTAAAGCACCTTCGTAACCTGAGTGATGAGCGTGTGGTGGAGCAATGGAGCGAGAACGCCTACTATCAGTATTTCAGCGGGCAAAAGGCTTTTGCCGCTAAAGAACCTTGTGAGGCATCTGAGTTGGTACATTTTCGTAATCGTATCGGTGAGCAGGGTGTAGAACTCATTCTGAAAGAAAGTATCCGAATAAACGGCAAGGACGCAAAGGAAGATAAAGGAAGTGTTGACACGACGGTGCAGGAAAAGAATATCACGTATCCCACCGATAACAAACTTCATCGAAAAATCATTAAGAAGTGTACAGCTCTTGCAGAAAAAGAAGGCCTTGAACTTCGGCAGACTTATACCCGTACGCTCAAGCGCTTGGGTTTAGAACAACGATTCAGAAGCCATCCCAAGAACAAAAAAAGAGCACGAAAAGCAGATCGAAAAGTAAAAGTAATTGCCGGAAGATTGGTCAGGGAATTGATCCGTAAACTAAAGCCGGAACAACATGCAGCTGAGTTGGCCTTATTCGGCCGGGTGCTTAAGCAGAAACGAGCGGATAAGAATAAAATATACAGCCTGCATGAACCCGAGGTAAAGTGTATTCCCAAGGGCAAAGAGCATAAGAAGTATGAGTTCGGTTCAAAAGTATCGATTACGGTAACACGCAATACCGGAGTAATTATCGGGGCATTAAACATTCCCGACAACGATTATGACGGACATACCTTGGAAGCAGCCATGGAACAGCAGCGACGATTAACGGGTCATGTACTTAAAGAAGTAGCGGTAGACAGGGGCTATAAAGGCGTCAAGGAAGTCTGCGGAACACAAGTGCATACACCCAAACCCTTTCCCAAAAAGCTGACCGCTTACCAAAGAGCCAAACGAAGGAAGGGATTCTTAAGAAGAGCAGCCATAGAACCCGTAATCGGACATCTAAAAGCAGATTATCGTTTAAGCCGAAACTTTTATAAAGGAATTAAAGGCGATAATATCAATATAATGCTTGCTGCCGCTGCAATGAACTTCAAAAGGATGATGAATAAATGGAAGAAAAATCTTTGGCAGCTTTTTTACCGAATCATTTTTAGGATTACATGTCTAACAAAAAGTCATTCTGCTTTTGTTATGCAGTAAAATGACTTTTTAAGGGCCGACTACTTAGATTCAATTCTAAGAAGGTTTTTGTGATTACAGAATGCCGGGTTTATCTACTCCTGTCATGAGTTATGATACTTGCGAAAACCAAATCGTTTAAAAAAGCTATTATTCCCGTTTCTTCTTTAGTTTGTCCGAAGTCGGTTAATGCCGGCAAGTTTCGCATAAAGAAATTTTGAAAGTGTGCCATTTCAATAATTGTGGAGGCAAGAGAGCGAGGGTAATTGTATTCCGGATTGCATTCTAAAATGATATTTCCCACCACGGCGCAAAGGTCTTTGTACGGTTTAAAAAA
>JAYULL010000175.1:0-25929 GCA_043763625.1 Sphingobacteriaceae bacterium
GATTTTACTTCTTTAAGCGCTTCATTGTATCCTCCGGCAAATCCAAGATTCAAAGAGTTTTCAATAATCCGAACCAATGGGAAATTTTGTAATATAAAATCAATTGAATCATCGTAAGAAGCATTGTCGGCAATAATTACTTCCAAGTTCGGGTAAGTACATTTAAGTACCGACGGGAGAAATTTCTCCAAATATTTTTTACCGTTCCAATTTAAAATAACAACAGCTACAGAAGGAAATTTTGTCATTTCACATCCTCAGGTTTAAACTTCCACCGTTTGTGCGACCATAACCAAAATTCCGGCCTTGCTTTAATAACTTCTTCCAAGGCTTTGGTATGCGCTTCCGTTATTTCGTATTCAGCAGCCTCTTTCGGGTTTTCGAATAACGTTTTAAACCAACATTCGTAATAGCCTCTTCTAACCCGCTCCATATTTCCAAAAACAACAGGATGGTTAGTCATCTTGGCAATTTTTTCTACCCCTAAAAACACGGCAGTAGGTTGATTTAAAAACGTTGTGAAATAGCGAGCTTCGCCTTTAACAGGTGTTTGATCTCCGGCGAAGCCGATACAAAATTTTTCGTCTTTATACTCAATAATTTTTCGAAGAGTTAATTTCATCGGCACGGTAACAGCGCCAAATCGACTGCGAATTTTGTTAAAATAATTTTCAAAATTTTTATCGGTAAGAGGCTTAAAAATTACCAGCAAAAGTTCATTATAATAGGTAGAATGCCTCACCGAACCCCATTCCCAATTTCCGTAATGCCCCGAAACTATAAGTACGGATTTATTATTATTTAAATGATTTTGAATTACTTCGGGTACGGTGAGCTTAACTCTTTTTTCGAAATCTTTAGCGCTCATCGTCGACATCTTAATTGTTTCCAACATCATGTCGGCCAAAAACCGGTAAAATTTTTTCTCTATCAGCTTCCTTTCCGCATCGGTTTTCTCGGGAAAGGCATTTTTCAAATTCGTTCTAACTACGTCTTTCCGATAGCCGACTACTCTGTACATTGCAAAATATATCATATCTGCAAGTAGGTATAACACGCTGAAAGGCAGTAAAGAAATCAGATGCAACACACCGGTACTTATCTTAAAGAACGCCTTATCCATTGTTCAAAATTAGCTAACGGGGAAAATAATAATGAAGAAGTTTAGCTACAGAAGCGTTTATCATGCCGTTTTTAATCCTTAATTTCGGAAAATTTGGACTGCAAAATTAATGCAAACAATGAATAAAGGAGCTATCTTTTCGTTATTTTATCTTCCTCCTATACAGTTTTTTGCGAGGTTCCGGCAGCAACAAGAAAACATTCTGATTGAAAGCGCCGAGCATTTCCCCAAGCAATCGTATCGTAACCGGGCAGAAATTCAATCGCCTAACGGAAGGTTAAATTTAATTATTCCGGTAGTTAAAGGTTCAAAAGTACACACTCCGGTAAAAGATGTAAAAATAAGTTACGATTTCGATTGGCAGCGTTTACATCGGTTGAGTTTGGAAACTTGTTACAGAAGTTCTGCTTTTTTTGAATATTATGAGGATGAACTCGCCCCTTTTTATCAAAAAAAATGGAGTTACCTGTTCGACTACAACCAAGAGTTGCTTAGTTTACTACTGAAGTTTTTAAAGCTTGATATAGCATATAGGTTTACCGATGTGTACGAAAAAGAATATTCTGAAGAGTACCGAGATTTTCGATATACTATTCATCCCAAAAAAACTTCAGATGTTATTTCTATACCTTACTATCAAGTATTCGAAGACAGAAACGGGTTTATGCAGAACTTAAGTATAGTAGATTTGTTATTCAATCAAGGCCCTCAAAGCAAAAGTTTTTTTTAAGGAAACCGGCTTTGAGTAATGCTTAGAAAGTGTCCCGAATATTAAGGTTTTTTAATAGCCGAGCAAAACAAAGTTCTCATATCTAATTACTATTTTCGCGAGAAATGCAGTCCTTCGAACTTGATAAAACGGACATTTTACGGATTAAGCAGGCGCTTGAAGGCGATGAAGTTACGCTGAAGGAACTTTTGGCTGAATATCATGCCTCGGAAATTGCTATAATTTTTAAAGGTTTACCCCAAGAATCGAGAGATCGAATTATCCATATTCTTCCGACAGAAACGGCTTCAGAAGTAATTTCTGAAATGGATTACGAGGCCCATCCCGAAAAAATTATTGAAAATCTGCATCCGGAAAGACGTTCGGAAATTGTTGAGGAAATGGATTATGATGTTGCAACCGACATCATAAGTCGATTTCCGGAAGACCGGCAGGAAGAAATTCTGGAAGAGCTTGATGAGGAAGATGCTTCTACAATTCGCCAACTTTTAACTTATGCTGAGGATACGGCCGGCGGCTTAATGAACACGCAAGTGCTCAGAATAAACAGTAATCTCACAAAAAAGGAAGCACTTGAAGAAGTAATCAGGCAGTCGGAAGAGATGGAGGAATTTTACACCATTAATGTTGTAGACAACCGAAATAGGCTGCTGGGTATAATATCTCTTAAAGATATCATAAAGTCGAAAAACACAGCTCTTATCCACGAAATAATAAACGAAAATTTCGTTTACGTAAAGGCGGATACCGATCAAGAGGAGGTGGCGAAACTTTTATCACAATACAACCTCACAAGTATTCCGGTAGTGGACGATCAGATGCGTTTGTTGGGTCGTATCACCTTCGACGACGTTATGGATGTTTTGGAGGAAGAAAACACCGAGGACATTCTTAAAATATCGGGTGTAAGTGAGGACGAGGAGCTTGCCGGAAATTGGAAAGAGGCGGTAAAAAGTCGCTTACCTTGGTTAATCATTAATTTAGGAACTGCTTTTTTAGCCTCCTCGGTTATCCGCTACTTCGAACCTACAATTTCTCATTATGTAATGTTGCCTGCTTATATGACAATGATTGCCGGAATGGGCGGTAATGCCGCTACGCAAGCTTTGGCAGTAACAGTGCGGCGGATTTCTTTAAGCGACTTGACAGATAATCAAGCATATCGGGCTGTTTTAAAAGAGTTCACCGTGGGTTTAATTAATGGTGCGGTTAACGGTTTTATCGTTTTTCTATTTGCGGTATTTTTTGATAAAAGTCCTATGCTCGGTTTGGTTATTTTTGTTGCCATGACCGGTAATTTGGTTATTGCAGGTGTTGCCGGTTCATCAATTCCTTTGGCTCTTAAAAGAGTAGGTATTGATCCCGCAATAGCTTCTTCCATTATTATTACCACTTTTACGGATGTTTTCGGCTTTCTGCTGATACTCGGTTTGGCCAGTAAGTTCTTGCTTTGAGCCACTAACTTTACACGGCTATCAATTTTTTCTTCGGCTATTTCTCCTAAATTTGTTTTCTGCCGTATGGCTTAAAAACTTTCTAATGACCGAGATTCGACACAACTGGACCAGCCAAGAAATATTTGCAATTTATAATAGTCCTTTTTTAGATTTAATTTATAGAGCTGCCACTGTTCATCGGGAGAACAAAGATTATGCAGAAGTTCAGATAAGCAGTTTGTTATCTATTAAAACCGGCGGTTGTCCTGAAGATTGTGCTTATTGTCCACAGGCTGCACGCTATCAAACTGATGTCGAAGTACAAGCTTTAATGTCGGTAGAACAGGTAACGGCGGCAGCACAAAAAGCCAAAGAAGGCGGAGCATCCAGACTCTGTATGGGTGCGGCTTGGCGTGAAGTTCGTGACAATCGGGATTTTGAAAGAGTGATTGATATGGTAAAGGCGGTTAACGAACTTGATATGGAAGTTTGTTGTACGCTAGGTATGTTAACCGAAACTCAAGCACAACGTTTGGCTGATGCCGGTTTGTATGCTTACAACCACAATCTTGATACTTCCGAAGATGATTATAAGCGAATTATTTCAACACGAACTTTTGATGATCGCTTAAAAACAATTGAAAATGCCCGTAAAGCCAAGCTCACAGTATGCAGCGGAGGGATTATCGGTTTAGGTGAAACTGTTGAAGACCGTGTTTCAATGCTTAGAACCCTCTCCAACATGCCAAAGCACCCGGAATCGGTTCCGATTAACGCTTTGGTACCGGTAAGCGGAACTCCTTTGGCTAATCAACCTCGAGTGCCTATCTGGGATATGGTTCGCATGATTGCTACAGCAAGAATCATCATGCCGAAAACGGTGGTTCGTCTATCTGCCGGAAGAACAGAAATGAGTTTAACAGATCAGGCAATGTGCTTTATGGCCGGAGCTAATTCGATATTTGCGGGCGATAAATTGCTTACAACGCCAAATCCGGCATTTAATGAAGACATGGAAATGTTTGAAATACTCGGACTGAAACCTCGCGAAGCGTTTAAAAACGGAAGAACGAATCTTAAGGAAGAAGTAGCAGGTAGTGTGCAGCAATGATAAATAAAAGTAAACCAATTATAACCATGAAGAAAAACCTTCTTTTTGCAGCATTTTTTTTGCTGTTTTTCTCGGCTTCCGCAAATGTTCGGTTGCCCAAAATCTTTGGAGACGGGATGGTCTTACAGCGAAGTAAACCCATTCCTGTTTGGGGTTGGGCAGAGAGCAATGAGACTGTTACCGTTACTTTTAACAAGCAAACTAAAACTGTAAAAGCCGGAGCTGACGGCAAGTGGAAGGTAAGCTTATCGCCGGAAAATGCCGGTGGACCATTTATCTTGGCGGTAAAAGGAAAAAATTTAATAAGCATTAATAATGTGTTAGTGGGAGAGGTGTGGATTTGTTCGGGGCAATCGAATATGGAATGGACCGTAAAGAACAGTAAAAACAGTGAAACGGAAATCAAAGAGGCAGCTTATCCTAAGATTCGTCATTACAAAGTGCCACTTACCGTTGCCGGAACTCCTTTAGAAGATTTAAAAACAGGATCAAGTTGGAAAGAAGCAATACCCGAAAACGTAGGAGACTTTACAGCTATAGGATATTTTTTTGCAAGGGATTTATACAAGCAATTAAACATCCCGATAGGACTTATAAATACAACATGGGGCGGTACCGACGTTGAAACTTGGACCAGCCGAGAAGCTTTTGAAACAAGCGATGAGTTTAAAGACATGATAAGTAACTTGCCTAAGCTTGATATAGAGTCGATGGCCAAACAAAAGAAAGAGGAGACGTTAAAGAGGATGCACGCTTTACAAACGGGCTTACCAAAAGCAGCGGAGGTCTCTGAATGGAAAGGCCTGACATTTGACGATTCTGCATGGCCGAAAATGCAAGTTCCGGGTTTATGGGAACAAAAGGCACTTCCGGAATTAGACGGTGTGGTATGGCTTCGAAAAGAAATAACATTAGATGCCGACGTTGCTGGAATGGAAGGAACTTTAGAATTAGGTCCGATAGACGACTCTGACCAAACTTATATTAATGGCAAAAAGATTGGGGAAACTTCAAAGTATGCTGATAAACGAGCTTATAAAATACCGGCCGGGATTTTAAAGAACGGCAAAAATATTATTGCCGTAAGAGTAGAAGACACAGGAGGCGGAGGCGGACTTTACGGCGATCCGGCGGACTTAAAAATAAATGTTAACGGAAAATCACAATCGCTTTTAGGCGACTGGCGATACCGTATTGAAGCAATTACCGAAACTAACACTTCTGTCGGACCTAATACTTATCCGACCTTATTATTTAACGCAATGGTTAATCCGTTAGTTCCTTTTGCTTTTAAAGGCGTTATTTGGTACCAAGGAGAAAACAATTCCGGCAGGGCGAACCAATATCGTAAGGCATTTCCTTTAATGATTTCCGATTGGAGAAAGCACTGGGGTCAAGGCAACTTTCCATTTTACTTTGTCCAACAATAAGTTGTACGGAAAAAATAATGTCTACTCGGGCCCGGTTTACAGATCTCTTAAGCTTGAGGAGGATAAAGCGATAGTTGTTTTTGGAGAAACAGGCACAGGGTTAATGACTAAGGGAGGTGAATTAAAAGGTTTTGAAATTGCAGGGGCAGATAAGAAGTTTTACGAAGCGAAAGCTGTTATAGACGGTAGTAATGTGATTGTAACAAGTGCCGGTGTATCAAAGCCGGTTTCGGTGCGTTTTGCATGGATGGATTACACCGGTTCGGCAAACCTGTTTAACAAAGAAGGATTTCCGGCAATTCCGTTTAGAACAGATGATTGGGAGCCGATAACAGGGAATGCAAAGTACATTCGTTAGTAGAATTTAAGTAAAAAAGGGCAGTCATTACAACTGCCCTTTTCGCTCCACAATTTTTTCTCCCTATTACGATGCGAGAACATATAGGGTTTCAACTGTGAATAAAATGTCTCATTTTATTATTTTTTTAAGTAAAACGTGTATTAATTGTGGTTTAAAACCGCGTCCTGTTCGCTCTAAAGCTATATTGTGGAAAAGATGTTAATAACTTTTTGCAACCCTGTGTAATTTGTATTGTTCAAAGTGTGAAATTTGTATAAACAATATGAGAATTATATGAAACACGATGGAGAAGTTATTGAAAAAGTAATCCGCCGAAATGGTGTAAGTATCGCCGAATTAGGCAGGGTATTAAATGTTAATCGTCGTTCTATATATAACTGGTTCAACCAACGACGTTTAAACAATGATTTAATCATACGGATCGGTCAAGCGATTAATTACGACTTCTCAAAAGACTTCCCTAATTATTCCCTACGATGTAACATGTTTTCAGACTCAGCTTCGATGGACCCTTCCAACCCTGTAGGTATGTCGGCCGAGACTTTAAGCTATTGGCAAAATAAGTATATCGAGTTACTTGAAAAATACAATGGTTTGCTTACTCAACAAACAGAGGTTATACAAGTTAAAGAAGCTGCTTATGCTGCTTAACAAAAATATTTAATTTTTACTGTCTATGAAACTTAATTACAAAAAATCAACCGCACAACAAGCTGAAGTGACATTCTCAGACGCGGAGCTGGAATCATTAGCTAACTTAAAAGAAAGCCTGATCGATACTTTGGAACAATATAAGGCTTTGCTTGATATTCAGTTGCTGTTGAGGAAATAGCAACACGGTTCAGAAATAGTTTCTCATTGGTAAATCAGGGTTTCACTCAGAGGTACTTCCTCACTTCGAGCGGCACGCAAAAAACTGACTTTTTGACCTACAAGAATAAATTGAGTTTCAAGGCCACAATAATAACACGAAAGCCGGCTGCATTGCAACCGGCTTTTGCTTTAAACGGATCACACAGTTCTAGCGATATATTCTTTCGCCTTGGCTGCTTTTCCATTCGTTTTCAAAATATTGAGCGTCTTCGTCAGTTCTCGGGTTAACTCCCATCACTATCCCGCCGTTTTTAATTCCGGATTCGTACTCTTTTGCACGGTCTTCAGGAATTCCTGAACCGATAAGAGCTCCAATTACTCCGCCTGTTAAACCCCCTGCACCTGCACCGGCTAATCCTGCGGCCAGCGGGCCGGCAATTACTAATCCTAATCCCGGAAGGGCAACAGATGTTCCTATAGCCGCAATTACCCCGATAATAGCTCCGGCAGTACCTCCAATGGCAGATCCTTTTCCGGCACCTTCCATAGCCTTGTTACCTAAGTCAGTGTCCTGATCAGAGTTTGCAAAGTGTGTTTTTCGTGTATCGTCAGACATAATTACGTTGATATCGTCGTGAGAATAGCCCCTTGATTGCAAAGAATTATATGCTTGTTCTGCACTTTGCCGGTCGTTAAACATACCGGTCATCATTCTTTCTTTTGTCGTTTCCATAGTTGTGTTTTTAGTTTATAAATGTTTGGTAAACTATAGAAAGCAACACGGTAAAAAGGATCCGGTTTCTATTTTTTCTTTTTAATTTCCCACAAACCTTTTTCTATTAATTGAATTTACTAATAAAACAAAATATCATTACCATGAAAAAAGCATTTAAATTTTGGTGTATTGCGGGAGCAATTTTTTTATCGGCAAGTGCATGTAATAATTCAAAATCGGGAGGCAGCGAAGCAAGTTCGGATACAACCAACGGTGTGGTTGATTCGATGCCCGAAGATAATTCTGCTTCAGGCGATACTGCCGTTGTTGTTGACAGTACCAAATAATTAAAAAGAGGCGGTCCGGTTTTAGAATCGCCTCCTTTTACCTTAATTAAACCACAGGCACCCTTTAAAGGACGGCTTTGATAATTCCCAGAGAAAATAATTATCTTGATAACTATTTACATTCTAAAAATATCTCAGCGATCATACACCTCGCACTTCCCCCGCCGTTGCTTTCGATAGTGTATAAAGGGGAGTGTAATATTTTGCAAAAAGTCGAAAGGGTTTGAATTTGCTCACCGGTGAGAGCTTGGTACGCGTGCTCGCTCATCACCAGCAAATCTTGGTCCTTGTTATTTTTTAGCTGCAACATATTTCCCGCAAATCCGTTCATTTCCTCAAAGCTTATTTTAATAATCTCTTTGCCGGAATCTGCAATGCATTTTATCACTGCTTCTCTCTCTTGCCGGTTAGTTATGGAGGCGGTACAAATAACACTAAACTTTTGTCCTATACACATTAAAACGTTAGTATGGTAAATGGCTTTTCCTTCTTTATCGAAAGCATGAAAAGAAATAATCCGGTATCCCGATAATTCTGAAAAGCGATTCAAAACCTCAATGTTTGTCCGGGGCGAAATACAGGCATAAGCAACCTTATTTTCGCGGTCTAAAACCATGCTTCCGGTTCCTTCCAAAAACTTATTTTCCTTTTCGAAATAACTTAAATCAATAATTTCTCTTACAGCAAAATTATTCTTGATTGTTTCAATAGCCTCCCGTTTACGCTCTCGGCGACGGTTTTCTGCTTGCATGGGGTAGAGGAAAACTTGCCCGGAATCGTGAGTAGAAATCCAATTATTCGGAAAAATTGAATCCGCAGTATGCGGCTCGGGTGTATCTTGAATTACGGTAACTTCAACTCCGTTTTTTTGCAACAAATCAACCAGGGCCTCAAATTCTTTTAACGCATTTTGGTGAACCAACTCCGTCGTTTCCGGCTTTTTCTGAAAAGCATTGCTTTCTGCGGTTTGCGAATTATAACCGAAATTAACCGGGCGAATCATCAACACCTTTGAAGTGGCTTGCATAAATTCTCTTTAAACTTCTTCCCGAAACAGAGGCATACTCATACAATGAAAACCGCCCCGTGCTCTGGAAAGTTCGGCCGACGGAATCAGTATCAAAGTGTTTTTCAATTCTTTCGGTTTGATTTTATCGGACTCGAAATCTTGGAGCAAATCGTTGGCCCTAACAACCTCAAACCCGTTCTCTCTAAACGACTCTATCGTCTTATCATTGCGGTCGTAGCCTAAAACTACACCGTCTTTTAATGCTAACACATTTACCGAATCCGTCCACTGCTCACGGGCATCAAAAGGGAAAATATTGTTGCCTGATTTGATGAACCGGATTTCCCCGGTGCAACCTAAATCAGTTCTGCTGATATCTTGGAGTAACTCCTGAATACAATCAAATCGCTTCGGATTCTTTGTATCCCCTTTAGTAAACTGCAAAATCTCGGGCCGTGCTTTATTAACTTTGTCGCTTAAACTGTCTATAATATCGTCCTTAACACTAACGTCCGGCGAAGTAATAGAATGCAAAACAGCCCAAACATCTTTTCTGACTTGCGTAAAAATGGTATCAATGTGCATGAAGTCTCGCTTATGTGGGATTTTTATCACCGTTACCTTTTTTATAACGTTTTTCTCGAATAAGATTTTTATTGCCTCTCCGGCTCCGCTTAACGACGTTCTTTCACTGCAGCCAATCAATAAATGATCTTTACTTACAACCATCACGTCGCCGCCTTCAAGCGTAGTTTTTTCCGGTTGTTCTTCTCCCGGGCGAAGAAAATATTGAACAGGATCCGGAATTTCAACGATATTATTTCGATAATTCTTAAATAGGGGGTGATTAAAAAAGATGTAACGAGCCAGTAGCGTTTCTCTTGAACGAGCCGACTTTGCCGGTTTGTTCAGTAAAATATGGTCGTTGATTGTGATACCGATATCGCGAGTAAAAATAAAATTTGGGATAGGGGCAAAAATCATCGTGTTGCTGTTTAATGAGCCGGAAATAAAAATTTTTGCAAGCTCTACCGCGTTTGTTTCGATCAATTGCTGCTGTAAGTAATATGTGCAGCCTTCAATTGCACAAACAGAAGCAACCAGTTTTTTTTTAACGCTTAGGTCCTCTAGAACTTCGGCCAATAAAACTTGAAGTTCAATAACCTTTTCAGACCGGTAAAAGTTTTTATTGTCGGGATGAAAAAAGGTTCGATCTACTTCTATATCCTTTAGTTTTCCTTTAATCTTATCGGGGTCTACAAAGTAGAGTAAGATTTTAAGGTAAACATCGTATTCTTCAGTACGAACGGTATCTAAGTGAACGATATCTTCAAACAACCAATCTTGGGCCTTAGAAGGAACGACCTTTCCTAAACCGCTGTCAGGGCTGTGTATCAGTAATCTTTTCAATTCACCTACTTCAGAGCTTACTTGGATCGCAAAATTATTTTCAGGCATATGTTCTAATACAAAGCTACGTGATTTTGGGCTGCGGCAATTTCGCTTTAATAATTAATTTTGGCGAATGGACTTCATAGTAAAAGGCACGGTAGCGGCATTAAAAGAGTTATACAATTTAGAAATAGCGCCGGCAGACATAACACTTCAGGAAACGCGGAAGGAATTTGAGGGTCAGATTACTGTGGTTACTTTTCCTTTTACCCGATTTTCAAAAAAGACCCCGGAACAAACGGGAAGCGAGATAGGCGAGTATTTAAAGGGCCATTTTCCGGAAGTTTCGAGTTATAATGTGATTAAAGGATTTCTCAATTTATCGATAAGCGATGCCTTTTGGATGAACAGGTTCAAGAGTGAAATTTTGAACACCGAATTTGGAACCTTTCCTGCAAACGGAAAAAAGGTGATGGTCGAATACTCGTCGCCAAACACAAATAAGCCGCTTCATTTAGGTCACGTCCGAAATAATTTGCTGGGATTTTCGGTAGCGGAGATTTTAACCGCCACAGGACATGAAGTTGTAAAAGCAAACTTGGTTAACGACCGCGGAATACACATTTGTAAATCAATGTTGGCTTGGCAAAAGTTCGGAAGCGGGGAAACCCCTCAAAGTAGCGGTTTAAAGGGCGACAAGTTGGTGGGTAAGTACTACGTAATTTTCGACAAAGAATACAAAAATCAAATAAACGAGCTTACCGCCTCCGGACAAGCCGAGGAAGAAGCCAAGCGAAATGCTCCTTTGATAAAAGAAGCTCAAAAAATGCTTCAAAAATGGGAAGTCGGAGATGCAGAAGTAATCTCCCTTTGGAAAACCATGAACACTTGGGTTTATGCCGGCTTCGAGAAAACGTATAAAAGCCTTGGTGTAAGCTTCGATAAATATTATTACGAATCGGAAACCTATTTGCTGGGAAAAGATACTATTGAAGAAGGCTTGCAAAAGGAAGTTTTCTTTAAGAAGGATGACGGTTCGGTTTGGATCGACTTGACAGCAGACGGGCTCGACGAAAAGCTGGTTTTAAGAGCCGACAGAACTTCGGTTTACATTACTCAAGATTTGGGAACTGCAGAGTTAAAACACAACGACTTTAATATGGGGGAGTCGATTTATGTAGTAGGTAACGAGCAGGATTACCATTTTAAGGTGCTGTTTTTAATTCTTGAAAAGCTTGGCAAAAGTTGGGCAAAAGGGCTGTATCATTTATCATACGGAATGGTTGATTTACCTTCCGGGAAGATGAAATCGCGGGAAGGAACAGTTGTAGACGCTGATGACCTTATTGCCGAAATGGAAGCAACGGCAAGGCAGCGTACCGAAGAATTGGGTAAAGTTGAAGGATTTGGAGAAGAAGAAAAAAGCCGATTGTATCACATGATCGGGATGGGGGCATTGAAGTATTTTTTGTTAAAAGTTGAACCTAAAAAACGTATTCTGTTTGATCCGAATGAGTCAATAGATTTTCAAGGTAATACAGGTCCGTTCATTCAATATACTCACGCCCGTATTCGGTCGGTTTTAAGCAAAGCGGGAGTAAAAAAACCGCTAAGTTTTGAATACGAAAGTTTGAAACCCACGGAGCGTGAATTGATCCTGACACTAAATAAATACCCTGAAGTTTTGCTTGATTCCGGTAAAGAGCACAGTCCTGCAACGTTAGCAAACTATTTATATGAGTTAGCGAAGCTCTATAATAAGTTTTATCATGAAGAAACGATCCTGAAAGCGGAAGAGGAAAACGTTAAAAGTTTCAGACTTTCTTTATCTTTTTCGATAGCAGAAGTGATAAAAAAGGGAATGAGTCTGTTGGGAATTGAAGTTCCGGAAAGGATGTAAAAAAGTCGGATCTTAGAATCGAATTTTAATTAAGACTTCATTGGTATTAGTGTGCGTGTCGCACGTCTCCGTGATGCTGTCTTGCTGTGCTTGAATGCGTTTCGGTGAATAATCCTGCCTCTATTTCCACTATACCAAAAATTAAAAAAGGTAAATAAACCTGATCGTTAAAGCCGAAAATCCATGAAGAAGCGGCAAGGAATAAACTGAAGAGTAATAAAGTTGAACAATCAGGAGAGTGACGGAACAATTAAACAGATTAGCCATCCCAAATTCAATCGAACTTAACTCCCCAAATATGCTTGCATTACGTTCTCATAGTTTTCCGAGGTCAGAAGTACAAAAGGTTCTTCTTCCGTGTGTGAGGCTTCTAAAATGATCTTGGTGCCGAACTCATACTGCTCAATTTCAATTACCCGGTTTTTTTCTAACCGTGTAGGCTTATCGTCTATAATAACGCTGAAAAAATTTGATGCCATTTCGTAGGTCTTATTTATTATCTACAAATGAGAAGTTCCTTTGTTGCATAGGGAATACTTTCTCCGAAACATCTTATTGCACGGCCCTTTGATTGTGGAGAAGCACCCGAAAAAATCGAGAATAGGTTGTTAAGTAAAATCAAAGACGTTTGTTATGTTTGATACAGACTAACCAACTATAATTTGAAAAGCCTTCGGAAATACTTACCCGGAGGCTTTTTTGTTACACAGTGTTTATAAATATCTTCTCGGTTTACTTGCCATTTGAAAAACTCGGGATAAATTAGCGGTTCATGATTCAACAGGAATTAGCCCCCGAATTGTATGTTGTTGGTGCAGGCCCCGGCGACCCGGAGTTAATAACCTTAAAAGGGTATAAAATACTGCAACGAGCCAAAGTTGTTTTATATGATAATCTCGCCAATAAAGAACTTTTAGCGTTAACTCCCGGAAATTGTGAAAATATTTATGTGGGTAAGCAGCCCTATCGAAATTATACTCCTCAAGAAAAAATTCACGATCTGATAAAGGAAAAGGCATTTGAAAAAGGCATGGTGGTGAGGCTCAAAGGAGGTGATCCTTTTATTTTCGGCCGGGGATTTGAAGAGATTTTGTTCGCACGAGATGCAGGAATAAAAACTTTTTACATTCCCGGAATCACTACCATGCAAGCTTCCGGGTTCGAGGATGTGCCTTTAACTCACCGAACTTTAAGCGAAAGTTTTTGGGTTGTTACCGGGACTAAAAAAGACGGATCATTGTCAGATGATTTAAAGCTTGCCATGCAAAGCCGAGCAACTGTGGTTGTTTATATGGGAATGAAAAAGCTTGCCGAAATTGCGCAAATTTACAACGAAGCCGGGAAAGGCGATACTCCTGCAGCCATCATTCAGCATGCTACGTTGCCTCAACAAAAATCGGTGCGAGGAACTGTTGCAGCCCTAGCCAAAATTGCTGAGGCAAGTAAATTAACACATCCTTCCATAATTATAATTGGAGAGGTAACTACGCTGTAGGAACCGGAGAGCAAAAAGTTTGATGTAAAAAGTGCGGCCCGAATTGCAGGCAGGAGTAATTCAACCGGTAAAATTTAGTAATTCAAGGATTAATAATACATAAAATAATAAAATTATGTTCGTACACCATGTTTATTTTTGGTTAAAAAACCCGAATAGTAAAGAAGATTTAGCAGCATTAAAAGCCGGACTTGAAACTTTAAAGCAAGGCATTGAGCCAAAAATCTTGGCTCATATCGGAGTTCCGGCCCCTACCAACCGCGACGTTATAGAACGTTCGTATGCTGTTTCTTGGTTAATGCTTTTTTCTACCGCAGAAGACCAAGAAGTTTATCAAGTTGATCCTGTCCATAAAATGTTTATAGAAGATTGCTCGCACCTGTGGGAGAAAGTAATTGTTTACGATTCCATTTAGATAAAACCAAAAGAGCCTCTGCGTGAACAAGAGGCTCTAATATCTAAAATGAAAACGACGCCCTACTTTACTTTGAAGCTTACCTGCGTAGCTCCCCATAATAAAGTTACGCGTCCTTCTTTCCCGATTTTAAAAGTCATTTTTTCTGTTGCTGCCGGCGCTTTTGCCGGTTTTACCTGTACCCTTAAGGCGTCGTCGGCTTGTTTGTATTCGAAGCTGCCCCATTGCTTTGCTGTTTTATTAAAAATAACGGTCCAAGCAGCTTCTCCCGGGATAGTAAATAATGCGTATTTGCCCGCTTTTAAGGCTTTCCCTTCAACCATTACATCTTTATTCACTTCGAAAACCGTTGCTTCGTTAGCGCCTGTTCTCCATACTTTCCCGTATTCTGCCAAATCTTTTCCGATAGTTCTTCCTTTTAACGAAGGTTGGCTGTAATCTATCATTATAGTTGCTCCGGAAGAAATAGTTTCGGTAACTTTAGCGGGCGGACTTGGTCTTTTGCTTTTGTCGTCTTGCGCAAGAGAAGTCATAACACTAAAAAAAGCAGTTGTAAAAATCAATAAACATAGATTTTTCATAAGAAACTGGTTTGGGTTTATTTTGGTTGAACAATGTTTAGTTTGCTTTGTTTCATTTTTTCTATGAAAAATTTTTCTTTCGTTTTAATTTCTCTAGTACTCATAAGCTGTAATAATTCATCTCCCGGAAGTTCAGAAATAAATCTTTCTTCGCAGGATATAAAAAACCGCATTCAAAAGAAAGAGTATTCTCTAGTTTACTTTTGGGCATCTTGGTGCGGCGTGTGCCGAAAAACAATGGCTCAAACTTTGCCGGAAATTGAAAAATCTCTCAATACAAGTAAAGTTCAGCTTTTGGTGATCGCCGCTAACAATGATGGAGAAAAAATTTCGAAACTTGTTTCCGAATCAGGTCTTCAAACTACCCCATACCACTTAGATTTTTTAGGCCCTGACACATGGCTGCTTCAGAAAAATAATCTAAAGAATACCTTCACGGATTTGTTTCCTCAAACAAAGGTGTGGAACAACAGTATTCCCGTATTCATTCTGGTTGATAAAAACCTCAAAGTAATCGACGCAAAATTGCCTCGTGATTTGCCCGAATTGCAAGCTCGCCTAAAACAATTACTTTAGTTTTGTAACTAAGAGAATTCAGGAATATCTAAATTGAATTCATATTTTAAACTATGTTAAATCACGAAATTGACTATCGCATTTTCGGAGAAGAAATGCAATATGTGGAAGTAGAACTTGATCCTCAAGAAACCGCTGTTGCCGAAGCCGGAGCTTTTATGATGATGGAAGACGGCATTCAAATGCAGACTATTTTCGGCGACGGAAGCCAACAACAGAGTGGGCTTTTCGGTAAATTATTGAGCGCCGGAAAGAGACTACTTACCGGAGAAAGTCTGTTTATGACAGCTTACACAAACATTGGTGCCGGAAAAAGGAAGGTAAGTTTTGCTTCTCCGTATCCCGGTAAAATAATCCCTTTAGATCTTTCTCGCCTCGGGGGGAGCATTATTTGTCAAAAAGATGCCTTTTTATGCGCTGCTAAAGGGGTAAGTATCGGAATTGAATTTCAACGAAAATTAGGAACAGGATTATTCGGCGGAGAAGGTTTTATTATGGAAAAACTGCAGGGGGACGGAATGGCATTTGTACACGCAGGCGGCCATGTTCTCGAAAGGGACTTACAGCCGGGAGAGCTTCTTAAAATAGATACCGGATGTATAGTTGCATTTACTCAAGGTGTTACTTACGACATTCAATTTGTAGGAGGAATAAAAAATACACTATTTGGAGGCGAGGGAGTTTTCTTTGCGACACTTCGAGGCCCGGGCAAAGTATGGATTCAAACTCTTCCTATAAGTCGTTTAGCAGGAAGAATCCTTTCTTATGCAACGGTAAATCGTAAAGAAGAGGGAGGCATACTGGGCGGAATAGGTAATTTGTTAGACGGAGATTAATCTTCGTCTAACAGTTAGACTACGATTTTTGGTACGCTTTAGGCAGTGGTTCTTCAGCCCTTTCAATCGCATTCTGAGTTCTGCAAAAACATTATCAAAAAGCACTAATTCGCTCATTTTACATTTTCTTATATTTGTGCATGAACCATCTTATAGCACCTTCTGTTTTAGCTGCCGATTTTGCCAATTTACAACGCGATATCGAAATGGTAAATAACAGTGAAGCCGATTGGATTCACGCTGATATAATGGATGGAGTTTTTGTGCCTAATATCTCTTTCGGTTTCCCGGTTTTACATGCAATAGCAAAATATGCAATAAAACCTTTGGATGTTCATCTAATGATTATTAATCCCGAAAGATATTTAGAACAGGTGAAAAAAGCAGGAGCAGAAATAATAACAATTCATTACGAAGCTTGTACGCATTTGCATCGAAATATTTATGCAATAAAAGATCTAGGCTGTAAAGCAGGTGTAGCCTTGAATCCTCATACCCCTGTAAGTTTACTTACCGATATTATTAGGGACATTGATGTAGTTCTGCTAATGTCGGTAGATCCGGGATTTGGCGGCCAGACTTTTATCAATCAGACGTATTCTAAAATACGGCAACTCAGAAACTTGGCGGCCACAGTCAATACAAATGTATTGATTGAAATAGACGGAGGAGTGGATGGTGAAAATGCCCCCGCTTTACTTGTTGCAGGGGCAGATATTTTAGTTGCCGGAAATTCGGTTTTTGCTTCTGAGAATCCTTCAGAAGCTATTTCAGATTTAAAGAATATCTCTCGAGATACAATCATGGTTTAACGATCATGAAATTTCTCTTTTCCGCTTTTTTAATGTTTTTTTTCGACATCGCTTTGGGGCAAGAGAACGTAACGATATCGGGTCTTGTAACAAATGTTGCCGGCGAACCTTTAGAAGGCGTTACAATAAAAACCGAGAATTTCAATATTCAAACCAATCAATACGGCAAATTTTTGCTTCGAGAGAAAAAGGGAAACATTTCTGTAAGTTTCAGTTTCACCGGTTTTATCACTCAAACTCAAGTTATTCAGGTTTCCGGAGGAAAAAAATATCAAATGAAAATAATTCTCCTAGATGATGTTAAATCATTGGAAGAAGTAATTATAAACAAAGAATCTAACTTATCCGGTAATCTTATTCGAATTCGAAAGGAGTTGTTTGAGTCTTTTCCGAGTGCTTCAGGCAATTTCGAAGCAATTTTAAAAACACTTCCCGGCGTTTCTTCTAATAATGAGTTGAGCGCTCAATACTCGGTTAGAGGAGGTAATTTCGATGAGAATCTTCTTTATATAAACGATATTGAAATTTACCGTCCTATCTCCATTCGCAGCGGCCAACAAGAAGGGCTAAGCCTCATTAACCCAGAGCTGATCAGCCGGGTAATTTTCTCTGCAGGAGGGTTCGGCGCAAAATACGGGGATAAAATGTCATCTGTTTTAGACGTTCGTTATAGAAAGCCGGACAGTGCAGACGTAACGGTAAGCGCAAGTTTCTTAGGTTTATCAACCTCTGCCAAACTCCCTTACAAAAAAGGATTCCTGCTGCTAGGGGTGCGAAATAAAACCAATAAGGGTTTGTTGAGTAAGCAACGCTTGACCGGAAGTTTTGAGCCGCGGTTCTACGACTTTCAACTAATGTTCAATACCGACTTAAGTTCCAAGCTTAATTGCACTTTTTTCGGCGATTATAATCTCACAGGTTTTACTCTTGTTCCTAAAAGCGACGAAACAGTATTCGGAACCCTAAACAGTTTGAAAAAATTAAGTGTAAACTTTGCGGGCAAAGAAGTTGATCGAAATATATCTTCAGTTGCCGGACTATCAACATTATTTAAACCCTCGAATAATTTGAACCTTAAACTTATTACTTCTATCTCCAATAACCTCGAGAAAGAAAACATTGATATTAATTCTGCTTATTTACTTAAAGATGAACCTGCAATAAACAAATCAAGCAATGATACATTAATCAGAGGAATAGGTACCTTTTATAGTTTCGCAGAAAACACCCTTCGCTATTCAATAGCAAGTGTAGAACTTAAAGCTTATCAACAAATAAACAAACAATATTTGGAGTGGGGAATCGGTTATCGGAGTTTCCGAATAAGTGACAAGATTAATGAACTCAATTTAACAGATTCATCCGGGTTTACTTCTCCCGGTTTGCCTGCTGTTTCAATTATTTCAGACTCAGTAAACCTGAAAAACAGTATTAATCCCGCTTCTTTTTCAGCTTATGTTCAAAATACACTTTCATTAACAAGCGGTATTACCGCTACTATAGGAATTCGTACAAATTACAGTTCCTTTACAAAGGAAACCTTGATAAGCCCGCGTTTAAACGTTGCATATAAAGCATCGCCGCTGTTATCGTATCGCTTTTCTGCCGGTTGGTATGCACAACCGCCTTTTTATAGGGAGTTGAGAGACTTTAACGGGGAGTTAAATTTTAAAAGCAAAGCGCAGAAATCGCTGCACTTATTAGTCGGCACGGATTACGTGCTGAAGGCTTCGGGGAAGGAGTTGCGATTAACAAGCGAAGTATATTTTAAAAGGCTTTTTCACTTAATTCCGTATAAGTTAGAGAATTTAAGGCTTCGATATTTTGCCCGCGAAGAATCGTCAGGATATGCTTCCGGAGCGGATTTTAATTTAAGCGGAGAGTTTGTGGAGGGATTGGTTTCAAACTTTCGACTTTCTTTAATGAAAACCGGCGAAGACATCAGAGGTGATTACAAATTAGAAAAACAAGCATCTGGATATTCAAAAAAAGAAGTCGGGTATTTGAAGCGGCCTACCGACCAACGCGTGAATTTTTCAATCAACTTTCAGGATCGTTTATTGCAAAACCCAACCTATAAAGTACATCTTAGTTTGCTCTACGGCTCAAAGCTCCCTATTGGTCCTCCTCATAGTCAACGCTATCAAGATATTTTTAAAATACCTGCATACCGCCGGGTTGATATCGGCTTTTCTAAGGATTTTGTAAACCCTGAAAATGCTTCATCTGCAACTTTCAAATATTTTAATTCTTTTACTATCTACGCCGAAGTTTTTAACCTGTTGAATATCAATAATACGGTCTCTTATTTATGGGTTCGGGACGTAAGTAATAATCAATATGCTGTACCTGCATATTTAACATCCCGTCAACTAAATTTAAAAATCATTGCAAAAATCAAATAGAAATATCGTTTTGCTTAAAATTCTCTTATTTTTGCCCCTTTAAAATTCTTGTAAAATGAAATATAATTTTGGCGCAGGCCCTTGTATCTTACCTCAGGAAGTATTTAAGCAGGCTTCTCAGGCGGTGTTAAATTTCAACGACACAGGTTTGTCTATTCTCGAAATTTCGCACCGTACTCCTGAGTTCGAAGCAGTTGTAAACGAAACAGTTCGTTTGGTAAAAGAGCTGTTAAATGTTCCTGAAGGATATTCGGTTGTGTTTTTACAAGGCGGAGCAAGCTTGCAATTTTCTATGGTTCCGATGAATTTATTGGGCGACGGGCAAACAGCAGCTTATATAGACTCGGGTATTTGGGCAAGCAAAGCAATTAAAGAAGCCAAATTGTTGGGAAATGTTAATGTTGTTGCTTCTTCTAAAGCCGAAAATTATAGCTTTATTCCGCAAAATTATACAATTCCGGACGACGCGGCTTATTTCCATATTACCACTAATAATACCATTTACGGTACTCAACTGCACAACATACCTAAATCGCCTATGCCGATGGTGAGTGATATGTCTTCTGATATTTTCAGTCGCCCCATTAACGTTGCTGATTTTGGTTTAATTTATGCCGGCGCTCAAAAAAATATGGGGCCGGCGGGGGTTACGCTCGTTATAGTTAAAGATGAAATTTTAGGAAAAACAGATCGAAAAATTTCTTCAATGCTTGATTATCAAGTGCAGGTGGAAGGCGGATCGCTTTATAATACCCCCCCGGTTTTTTCTATATATGTTTCTTTGTTAAACCTAAGATGGTTGAAATCTAAAGGAGGAGTTTCGGAGATTTACAAAGAGAATTTGGCTAAAGCAAGTACTCTTTACGAAGAAATAGACAGAAATCCCTTATTTAAAGGAACCTGTAAAGTTGGAGACCGATCGAATATGAATGTGTGCTTTGTAATGGAAAACCAAGAATTAGAAAAGCCCTTCTTGAAATTTGCAGAAGAGAGGGGAATGATCGGAATAAAAGGACACCGAAGTGTGGGTGGTTTTCGTGCTTCTATTTATAATGCCCTACCAATTACAAGCGTTCATGCTTTAGTTGAAGCTATGCAGGATTTTGCTTAAAAAAACAATTAAATTAAAAGTTAAAAAAGCTCGAAGCTCAAAGCTGAGAGCTCTAGGCTCCTTATATGATAAAAATACTAGCAAACGACGGTATTGACGCAGTCGGTAAAGCATTGCTCGAAAAAGCAGGTTTTACTGTTGATACGCAAAACATTCCTCAAGAACAGCTGAAAGAGGCCTTGTTAAATTATGATGCAATCACAGTTCGCAGCGCTACAAAAGTTCGTAAGGATTTGATTGATGCTGTCACTAACCTTAAATTAATAGGAAGAGGCGGCGTAGGTATGGATAATATCGATGTGGAGTATGCTCGCGAAAAGGGCTTGGCCGTTGTTAATACCCCTGCTTCCTCATCCCTATCCGTTGCAGAATTAGTTTTTGCTCATCTTTTTACCGGAATTCGTTTTCTTCACGATTCTAACCGTAAAATGCCGGTTGAGGGTGCGGCAAAATTTAATGCATTAAAAAAAGCATACGCCGGAGGTATTGAATTACGAGGTAAAAAAATCGGTATTGTAGGCTTCGGCCGTATTGGTCGCGAAACTGCAAAAGTAGCCTTGAGTTTAGGTATGGACGTTTTGGCTTATGATCTTTGTGAAGTTCCTTCTGAATTGGAATTGGAATTTGCAGGCCATATAAGGGTTAAAGTTCCTGTTCATACCGTGACATTCAACGAGTTAATTACTGAAGCAGATTTTATCAGCTTGCATGTTCCTTTCTTGGATAAACCGGTTTTAGGTAGGCATGAGTTTGAAAGAATGAAAAAAGGGGTTGGAGTTGTAAATTGTTCTCGCGGCGGAACTATTGATGAAGATGCATTAATTGAGGCTTTAAATTCAGGACAAGTGGGTTTTGCCGGATTGGATGTTTTTGATAATGAACCCACTCCTCGGACGGATCTATTAACTCATCCGAAAGTTTCGTTAACTCCTCACATTGGTGCTGCAACTAACGAAGCCCAAGAAAGAATAGGGGTGGAATTGGCAACTCTAATTATCAATTATTTTAGTAAATAGTCGCGGTTTATTTAAAAAAAACAAAGGCTCTTTCGATGATGAAAGAGCCTTTAATCTCTTACGATTCTTCTCGTCAGATCAGCTGAACGCTTCGTTTTACAAACTCTGTAAGTTCTGATCCGGTTAGCATACCCTGCGATAATAGGGCCAGGTCAAAAGCTTGCTTTGCTAATTGAGTTTGTTCTTCTTCGTTTGATGAATTTAATATTCGGGTTATTAGTTGGTGGTTTCCGTTAAGAGAAACTTTATAATTTTCGGGCAGTGCTCCGTAAAAACTCATTCCGCCGCCGGTTTGGGCCATATCTTTCATTCGGCGCATAAATTCGTCCTGAGTTACACTAACCGGCAACTCTTCGGGATTAAGGCTTTCTACTTCAACTTTCATGTTTGTTTTTGAAATAGCCTTTTCAAACAAAGCTTTAATTTTCGAAGTTTGCTCTTCTGTTAAAGCATGGGCCGGGGTATCATCCTTAACTATAAGCTTGTCAATTACGTCGGCATCAACTCGTTTAAGCGAAGTTTTTTCAAGCTTTTGTTCAAGTTGATTTATAAAATGATTATCTAAAGGCGAATTCATCACCAAAACATCATACTCCTTTTTGTTTGCAGATTGTATAAAAGCATCTTGCTTAGCTGCATCTGTTGTATATAAGTAAACAGTATTTCCGTCTTTTTCCGCCTGTAGGTCTTTTACCTTGGTTTGGTATTCGTCTAGAGTGAAATACTCCTGTTTAGTATTGGCAAGTAAAACGAAGTCTTTGGCTTTTTCGTAAAACTTGTCTTCGGTGATCATTCCGTATTTTATAAATAAGCCGATGTCTTGCCATTTTTCTTCGAAAGCTTTTCGGTCTTTTTTATAAAGTTCGCCAAGCTTATCGGCAACTTTTTTGGTAATGTAATTATTTATTTTCTTGACGTTACTGTCAGCTTGTAGAAAGCTCCTTGAAACGTTAAGCGGAATATCAGGCGAATCAATAACGCCATGCAGGAGCATTAAAAATTCAGGTACAATGTCTTTAACTTCCTCAGTAATAAATACCTGACGAGAAAATAACTTGATTTTGTTTTTTTGTAAGTCGAAGTCATTTTTCACTTTCGGAAAGTAAAGAACTCCCGTAAGATTAAACGGGTAATCAACGTTCAAATGAATCCAGAAAAGCGGATCTTCCGAAAACGGATAAAGCTCTTTATAAAAGGATAAGTAATCTTCGTCTTTTAATTCTGCCGGAGCTTTGGTCCATATAGGAGTGGTATTATTTACAATATTGTCAACCTCTACCGACGTATATTTTGTCTTACCTTCTTCATCCTCTCCATCCGGAATTTGTTCTGTCTTAGTTCCGAATTTGATTTGCACCGGTAAGAAGCGGCAATATTTATCCAGGATTTCTCGGAGCTTATGTTTACTCAAAAACTCCTCAGAATCTTTGTTAATATAAAGTATAATATCAGTTCCACGAGTTGTTCGACTTCCTTCGCTTATCTCAAATTCGGTACTGCCGTCGCAAATCCATTGAGCAGGTTCAGATCCGTCTTGATATGATAACGTTTGAATCTCAACTTTATCTGCCACCATAAAGGCTGAATAAAATCCTAACCCGAATTTTCCGATTAATTCGTTTGCATCTTTAGCGTCTTTAAATTTCTCAACAAATTCCGTTGCGCCTGAAAATGCAATCTGATTAATATATTTTTTTATTTCGTCAGCCGTCATCCCGATTCCGTTATCCGAAATGGTAACGGTTTTTTTGTCTTCATCTAAATTCACCTCAACCTGAAGTAAGCCTAAGTCTCCTTGATACTGACCTAAAGAAGAAAGCCTTTTGATTTTTTGAGAGGCATCAACTGCATTTGATACGAGCTCGCGAAGAAAAATTTCATTATCAGAATATAGAAACTTCTTGATAATGGGAAAAATATTTTCGGTATGAATTGAAATTGTGCCTTTTTCTTGCATAATAAAATCGTTTAATTTTTATGCATTGATCAAGACTTGTTCCAATTAGTCCCGCTTGTCAAATTGTCAGCGAATTTCCTAGTTTCTATCTTGTTGCAACTGAGAGATAGATTTTTGCATTTGGGCCATCATATTGGTTAAATTCTCCATGGTAGGTTGTGGGGCCGGTTCCGGAAAAGTTGTTGAAATGTAGGCTTTCGCCTTCCATACTTCCAACAGTTCTTCTGCCGGAATCGTATAAGCATCGTAAACAGGATTATCTGAAATAAGCTTTATCGCTTTATTTTCTTTAAAACGGTTTCCTGCACGCTTGTAAACTATACCATCATTTTTGCTGATAAATACATAAGTCTCGCCGGTTTTAACATCGTTCCAGTTTTCCACGTATTCGCCTATAACAATAGCACCTGATGGGAGCGGAAACATAGAATCACCTTTGATTTCGAACGCCCTGTAAGTTCCTTGCTTAAACATAGGCAACTGAAACTTAGGCAGTTCACCTACAAATTCCGGATCTGCATAGCCGTTTAAGTAACCGGCACTTGCCTTAACGGGAACAAGTTCGATGTTTTCTTTTTCTTCTTTATCTACTGATATACTGAGAACTCTAACGTTAGCTCCATCGTTTTTTTGTTTGGGTTTCCATGTTTCAGTAATTTTCTCATTAACAAACTCATCCATGCTCAGCTCAAAAAAATCTGCGAATTTTTTTAGTAATTCATATTTAGGTTCGGCACGGTCTTCTTCGTAAGCGCCTATTAAGGAACGCTTAATTTCCATTGCATCAGCAAATTGCTGCTGAGTAAGTGCTTTTTTCTTTCTTAATACTTTTAAATTATTTGAAATATTACTCATGATAAATTTTTTGCAATTACTAAAAATATTAGTACCTTTATGCTTATAAAATTAGCAATAATATTTGAAATAACAAGTAGAAAAACTAAACCCGATGAAAAAGTTTGTTTTTATAGTTACAGACAGAAACAGAAGTAATTTGCATGTAGGAATAAGTTCTGACGTTAAGAAGACTATGAGCTTTTATGAAAAAATGCCCACTCTTATTTTCGACGGAGGCATTCAGCTTACCCGGCTTATTTATTTTGAGGAGTTAAATAGCGAAAGTGAAGCGTTTATCAGATTCAATCTTCTTTCTAAGTTCACTCGGACACAAAAGGAGAAACTTATTCGAGATATTAATCCTGACTGGGTTGATTTAGTTCCGGCATTGAAAGTTGAAAAAAATTACTATTCTCTAAGAGTTAATCAAAGAGCTTCTCATCTGCTTATGCAATAAAAACGTCCCTATCCCGAAAGGGAAGGGGACTAACATCTTGTTACACGCAATGTTACCAGCCCGGCGCAAATGTTAAACCGAAAACGCCGGTATTAACATCTGTTCGTTGAAAAGGGATTGCGAAATATGGCTCGATAACAAAATAACCGAACACGTTTACACGAAGTGAAAGTCCGGCGCTCATCACAGGAATTCGCTCGTAAATATTCTCGGTGAGTGGTTTAGTGGGGTCTTGGGTCGGAACTTGTTGTTGACCTATAACTCTAGCTTTTTTTCTGAAAGCAACTTTAGAATTTTGGTTCCATGCCAATCCAACGTCAAAAAATGCATTCAGATCGCTGAATAGAAATTTTGAAGGAAATGCTGCTAGCTTTTCCGGTCCGGTAAAAGGTAGGCGTATTTCAAAGTTTGCAACTGCAGTTTTAGAACCTACGAGTTGATCAATATCGAACCCTTCCTGACCTCTTGGTGAAGTTATTGCACCTCTGTTGTAAAAAGAATTCGCTTCGTATCCCCGAATTAAATATGGATAACCGATAAATAGGGGATACATTCTTCCTTCTTGATCTTTGCCTAACCTGGAATAACTGTATATTCTCCCGGCTACGGTGATAGGTTTAAGCCTTATATAGCGACGGAAGTCAGCAGTGACAGCAGTAAAATTATAATCTACCGTATAAGCTTCCGCTCCTATACGATATCTGAAGCCGCTCAACGGCGAAGTAACGCCGAAATAAGAATTATCACCTACGAAGGCGGCATTAACTTGAGCAATGGTAAAGGCATTAAGACTAAACTGATAGTATCGCTCAGCAGCTTCTTTTGAAAGCTTCTTACGGTTACTGTCAAACGGTACGAAACTGTTTTGGCGATAATAAGAGGCGAACCGATCAATACGATAACTGTATCTGGAAACTCCGACACCGGCCTCAAATCTAACCGCTCTCGAAAGCGGGTAGGACGAAAACAGCTGGGCTTGGTCCTCAAATGTTCTAAACATATCATAACCCTCTACATATACATCGGAACCATCACTGTCTTTCTCTATGTCTTGAACATAATAC
>JAYULL010000176.1:0-6265 GCA_043763625.1 Sphingobacteriaceae bacterium
TAACTGAAAGCTTACCGGCTCAAAACTAATAACTAAACTATGCAGGAGCTCAAAGCTGAAGGCTCACTGCTCAAAGCTATATCACATGATCAAAATAACCAATCTCGAAAAATTCTACCGCACCGAAGAAGTAGAAACAGTTGCATTAAACAAAATATCCATCGAAGTAAAGCGAGGCGAGTTTGTTGCCGTAATGGGACCGTCGGGTTGCGGCAAATCTACTTTGCTGAACATTATCGGTTTGCTGGACGATTTAGACAGCGGCAGCTACCTGTTTAACGACATAGAAGTTGCCAAGTTTAATGAGCGCAAACGATCGGACTTACGTAAGAACAATATTGGCTTCGTTTTTCAAAGCTTTAACTTAATTGATGAGCTGACCGTTTTCGAAAACGTAGAACTTCCCTTAATCTATACAAAGGTTGGCTCTGCCGAACGCAAACGCAGGGTAGAAGAAGTGTTGGATAAAATCCAGATTATGCACCGCAGAAACCACTATCCGCAACAGTTGTCGGGTGGTCAGCAGCAACGTGTGGCGGTAGCCCGGGCGGTTGTTAATAATCCTAAACTGATTCTTGCGGATGAGCCTACAGGTAATTTGGATTCATCAAACGGTAATGACGTAATGCAATTGCTTACAGATTTGAACGAGCAAGGAACGACTATCGTAATGGTAACGCACTCGGAGCATGATGCAAGATACAGCCACCGGATTATCCGGATGTTAGACGGGCAGGTGGTGTTGGAGAATATAATGGTGTAGGGGAGCTGTCAGAAGTGAGCATTGAGCTATCAGCAGTGAGCTTTGAGCTGTCAGCTCCGGCAAGATGTCTATCATTATCGTTGGAATGCTCGAAACAAGAGCTCAAAGCTAAAATAGCACACTAAACAAGAGTTCAAAGCTTATAGCTCGCAGCTCATCGCTAATAACCACATGCTAAAAAACTATTTTAAAATCGCTTGGCGAAATTTCACTAAAAACAGATTATTTTCTCTCATAAATGTCTTTAGTCTTGTTTTAGGTATAGCCGTATTTGTTTTCATTTTGCAATATGTTGCTTTTGAATGGAGTGCGAACCGGTTTAATAAAAACTACGACCGGTTATTCCGAGTAAACGTACAATACAAGGAAGGTAACAGCGATCATATTCTCCCCCCGGGATTTGCGCCTATTATTGCAGAAAAATTTACGGGCATTCAAAACTATGTACGAATTGCAGAAGATATAGGTATAGGAGTAGTCAGTCTTATCGAAAACGGAAAATCACAGTCAACTGTTAAATCTTTTCGCGAACAAAAAATAATTTATGCAGATGGAAGCTTCTTAGAAGTTTTCACTTATCCCCTTAAAGCCGGTTCACCGTCTCTGCGCCGACCGCAAACATTGGCAATATCAGAAAGTACCGGTAAAAAATATTTCGGAAAAAATAATCCCATAGGTAAAACCTTAAAGGTGGATAACCAATTTGGAAGCCTATTTTATACCGTCGCTGCGGTTTTTAAAGATATGCCGGAGCAAAGTGATATTAAGGCCGATATTCTGCTTTCGTTACATACACTCGAAAATCCCGGCTTTAGAAATAACAACGAATGGGCTAATCCCAACGGGACCGACGGTGCATTTACAAGTATTTATCTACTTTTAAATCCGGGAGTTACATCAACATTACTCGGAGATAAAATCACGAAATTCGTAAGGTCTGTAAACCCGGCCTCTAAAACTGATGTTGTAGCCTTACAACCTTTTAGCGAATTACATCTTGCTCCGACATTTAATTATCCTTTTCAAACCTTTGGAAGCCTGTTGCTTGTTACCGTATTCGGTGCAATTGCAATTCTGATTTTGCTGATTGCGTGGGTGAATTATATTAACTTGTCTACTGCCCAAGCCGTTAAGCGGGCAAAAGAATCAGGAGTTAGAAAAGTGTTTGGTGCAAGTCGTTTTCACTTAATAATCCAACATCTTACTGAAACTTTTATTATAACGGCGTGCGCCGTATTTGTCGCTTTAATACTCGTTTATTTACTCCAACCCGTATTCAATGAGTTTACAGGGAAGCAACTCTCATTATCTGTTTTTAATTCGGGGATGTTTTGGCTCGCAGGAACGGCGATGATAGTTGTCGGATCGGCTTTAGCAGGCGGCTACGTAGCCGTGGTATTAAGTTCGTTTAAACCGATAAAAATAATACACGGAAAGATAGAAAATCCCGGCAATAACTTTTCGTTACGCAAAGGACTTGTTGTTTTTCAATTTACCATTTCTATTATTTTCATTATTGCTGTGGTTGTCGTTTACAATCAGCTGCAATATATGATGAACGAAAATCTCGGAATGAACTTGAAACAGTTGTTGGTTATTAAGGGCCCTTCAGCTAACGAACCCGGTCAGTCGTTACGAATTTCCTCCCTTAAAAATCGGTTAGATCAATTACCTTTTGTGGAAAAATACACAGCCAGCACTATTGTTCCGGGTATCGGTTACACCTTTTCAACAAACGGCATCGCTCGACAGGTTTCTCGTCCCGGCGACGATAAGAAGGCCTATTCAATGTTTATTTCTGATGAAAAGTTTTTTGATACCTACGGGATAGACTTTTTACAAGGAGGCCCTTTTTCTAACCTTGATGCAGAAAAAAGTTGGAATATGATCCGGAAAGTGATAATTAACCAAAAGGCGGCAGAGCAGTTAGGGTTTGGTAAAGATGAAAATATTGTCGGTAAGAAGATTATTTGGGGACAACCGTTCGAAGTTATTGGTGTAATTGCAAACTATCATCATCTTTCTCTAAGAGAAACTATAAAACCCGCTTTATACTTGGCCTCTGCTGCCTCTGCCTACTTCACTATCCGAACAGGGCAACAGAACATGCAGGAGAAGATTAATATCCTGAGAAACATATACAAAGAACAATTTCAAAGTGAGCCTTTTGAGTATTTTTTTGCAGATGAGTCATACGATAGGCAATATGCACAAGAACAGAAATTAGGAAAAATCTTCATTATCTCTGCAGTCATTGCCGGTTTAATTGCTTGCATGGGCTTACTCGGTCTCGCTACTTTTTCTGCGAATCAAAGGATTAAAGAAATAGGAATACGCAAAGTGCTTGGTGCTTCGGTAGCTCAAATTACCCGAATGTTATCCGGCGACTTCATAAAGCTTGTAATTATAGCTTTTGTAATTGCTTCTCCTATCGCTGCATATGTCATGAACAAATGGTTAGAAAGTTTTGCATATTAGGTAAACATAAGTTGGTGGATATTTTTATTTGCAGGAGTGGCTTCTATTCTGATAGCACTGTTAGCTGTTAGCGTTCAAGCAATAAAAGCGGCGGCAGCAAATCCGGTTAAGAGTTTGAGAACGGAGTAGGAGTCTCCTCGCCCCGGCTCACTCCGGGGGGAGAGGGAGTTGGGATTGCGGTATGAAAATTGAATTGCATAAACAAACACCACAGCGTCCTAGTGAGCGGAAGGGTAGTTAAGAGCGCAGAAAGCGTGGCTATCTTTTGCGAGAAAACGAAGGTGAAAAGGGTTAAGGTAAAGAAGAAAGGTCAAAGCACAAGGCTACCCGACTCAAAGCTAAAATAACAACCGGACAGGAGCTCAAAGCTGATAGCTTAAAGCTAAAATAACGCACACTAAACAAGAGCTCAAAGCTTATAGCTCGCAGCTCATCGCTAATAACCACATGATAAAAAACTATTTTAAAACCGCTTGGCGAAATTTGTTAACGAACAAAGCATTCTCTTTTATAAACGTATTCGGGTTGGCGTTGGGAGTCGCGTCAAGCTTAATACTTTTTCTGGTTGCGAGAAACGAGCTGACTTACGACAGCTTTCATAAAAAAGCCGATAGAATTTATCGTGTCACCTTAAATGCTCTAGATTTTAATTCGAGTGTTTCTTTGGCGGTACTTCCGGCAATGCGTAACGATTTCCCTGAATTAGAGCATGCTACTCAGACGTTTTACTATCCGGATGCACTAATTTCTCTTCGAAATCAAAAATTCTTAGAGAAAGGACTGGCATTTGCCGATGAAGAATTTTTTAAGGTATTCAATTATCAATGGCTTGCCGGAAATCCGATAAAAGCTTTAAATGAACCTAACACGGTTGTGCTAACCGAAAGCATCGCACAAAAATACTTTGGCAATAAGGATGCTATCGGGAAAGTTATCAAGCTCAATAATAATTACAATCTGAAAGTTACGGGAATCATTAAGGATGTTCCGGCAAATACAAGTACCCCTTTTGTGATGATTGCTTCTTGGGCAACGATTAAAGGCGAATTTAAAGATGCCTTAAGTAATTTTTACTCAATTCCCGGTGGATACGCTTTCATTGTACTTCCAGAAAATTATCCTGTTTCTAAGCTTCAAAGGCGGATGAACTCCTTTATTGCCAAGAATTGGGGTAAAGAATTGGCAAAGGGAGCGAAACTTCCGCTTCAACCACTGCGGGAAATTCACTTTGATCAACGTTATATTAATAACATGATTACTCCTACGGGGAAGGAAACCTATTGGGCACTTGCCGGCGTAGCTGTTTTTATCATCATTACAGCTTGTATAAATTTTATAAATCTGGCCACGGCTCAGGCGGTTAAACGAGCGAAGGAAGTTGGAGTAAGAAAAGTATTGGGAGCTTACCGTTTTCAGTTAGTAAAACAATTTTTGGGCGAAACTACCTTTCTGGTGTTTTTTTCTATAGTAATCGCACTTGTCGCTACGTTCATTTTACTGCCCGTTGCAGGAAGATACTTGGATATCATGATCGGAACGGAACAACTTGTAGAACCTGAAGTGATCGCTATAATTGGCGGATTAGCCCTGTTTATGATATTAACAGCCGGACTTTATCCTGCCTTTGTTCAGTCGGCTTTTATTCCGGTTAAGGCTTTAAAAGCTCAAAATAGTACACCCTCTTCTCAAAGTTTGATTCTTCGAAAATATCTGGTAGTGATTCAGTTTGCGATTTCGCAAGTGCTTATAATCGGAACCGTCGTGGTAGCAAGTCAGATGGACTTTTTCAAAAACCGTGATTTGGGATTTAATAAAGAAGCTGTCGTTTCTTTCGGACTGCCGGATTCTAAGAAGGGCGAATATTTAAGAACCGAACTTTCGAAAATCCCCGGAATAAGCAAGATAAGTTTATCCTCGGGCGGGCCGGCTTATAACAACAGCTTTACAAGTTTTTCATGCAAGCAACTTGGTTTCATGAAAGACGATGTTACTGAAGTAAAGCTTATAGACGAAAATTATCTTGATCTTTTTGAAATGAAATTGTTAGCCGGTGAGGGGGTAACCGCAGCAAGTAAAAAGGATACGAGTTTAAAAATTATTGTTAATGAAACGCTTATACGAAAGTTGGGGATACAAGACCCGCAAAAGGCAATAGGTTTGCGAATTGAGTGCAACGGGCCAAATTCCTTTCCTATAAAGGGGGTTATAAAAGATTTCCAAAGTGAATCAAAACACAAAAAAGTAAGAGCATGTGTCTTGGGATTTATTCCCGACGGATTCCAAATAGTAAGCATTAAGCTTAATTCGCGTAATCTTACGAATACTATGGGTTCGATTGATAAACTTTGGTCCTCAACGTTCCGCGAATCAATTTTTGAATACCAATTTTTAGACGAACGAATTGCGGCGATGTATAAACAGGAAGAGAATATGTACAAAGCCTTCCAACTATTCTCGGCTATTGCAATTTTTATTGGTTGCCTCGGCTTGTACGGCTTAATTTCTTTTGTAGCACTGCAAAAAGTAAAGGAAATCGGGATAAGAAAAGTTCTCGGGGCTTCAACGGCTCATATTTTAAATCTCTTTTCGTCGGAGTATGTGGCGCTCATTATCATTTCATTTTGTATTGCAGCACCTACGGCTTATTACTTTATGAATAACTGGCTGCAAAATTTTGCCTACCACATCGATATCGACTGGCCGGTATTTGTTATTGCTGCTTTCGTATCCGTGATAATAGCGGCAGTAACGGTAAGCTATCGATCAATCCGGGCAGCCGCAGCAAATCCGGTGAAGAGTTTAAGAACGGAGTGAGCCTCACGCTGCATGTCCGGCAGGCAGTCTCCTCCCGCGGGAGAGATGGAGTTTGCAAAAGGGGCAAAGTGAAAAAATATAACAAAATAAGAGCCCAAGGCTCATTACAGAAAGCTTACAGCTAATCATATGATAAGAAATTATTTTAAAACAGCTTTTCGAAGCCTCTTAAAAAACCGACTTTTTTCCCTTATTAATATCGGGGGATTA
>JAYULL010000177.1:0-25370 GCA_043763625.1 Sphingobacteriaceae bacterium
TCAACTTATTTGCCATTTCCAACCTTCCTTTTCTTTAGCCCGGAGTATACGTTCTAACCCAAGGCTATATTCTATAGTTTGAAAAGTTTTCACAGTTAAGCGAAAGATTATGTGTACACAACTTTTTTATTTGAAGGTTATCTTTGAAGTGCATTCTACCACCTTAAAACCACTTCCCTCATTCGAACCAAGCGAGTGAGGGATTTTTTAAAAGTATAAAAGCGAAAACATGAATAAGAACTTTTACTTGCTGTCGTACCTGATAATGATTATCGGTTTTTCAATAAGTTTTTTGATTATCTATTTTTTGATCTAATCAAATAAAAAGGGCCAAGCATTGCCTGACCCTACATCTACCTATGAAAAACATCCTTTGGGAAGGACATTCTTTATAACGCCGGCACTGCCTCGGGGGTTACAAAAAACTTGTAACCAAATATCTTTTTTTGAGAATACAGAGTAAGGAAGCTGATTACGTTTACCCTTATTATGTATTCAATATGACTATTTCCGGCAAAGAGAAAAGACGATTAGAAGCCACCCGAAAGTACTTGCATTTTGAAATTGACCGGGAAAAAGAATTGGACGATATTGTTATGCTGGCTTCGCATATTTGCGAAACTCCGATTGCGCTTATTACTTTAATGGATGAAGAAGTTCAATTCATTAAAGCAAAAACAGGGGCAGATGTTACCGAGATGCCTCGATCGACCTCATTTTGCACTCATGCTATCGAGTTGGATGAGGTAATGGTTGTTGACGATGCCACTCGCGATGCACGTTTTGCTCAGGCTCCGGTTGTTGCGAATGATCCTCATATTCGTTTCTACGCAAGCGCCAATTTAAAAAGTTACGAAGGCTATAATGTAGGTACTATCTGCGTTTATGACGTTAAACCTAAAGCTTTAAGCGAAGTGCAAAAGAAACACCTTTCAGCTTTAGCTCGACAAGTAAGTCATATTATGGAGCTTGATCGAAGTTTGAAATTACTTAAAGAACAAAATAATACCTTAGCGGAAATAGGTCAAATTCAATCGCATGAACTACGCAGTCCGGTATCATCGATATTAGGAATAATGGAAATGATAAAAGAGGATGATTACGTAGCTGAAAGGGAATACTTACTGCTTTTGGAAGCAGCAACTAAAAAGCTCGACGAAAAGATCAGGCTTATAGTTAGTCATACTAATACCTTAACTACCTAATAACAGTATATGCCTTATAATATAGATTCCTACTACAAAGCTGCCGCCCCAAACAGTACAGATCTAATTTCTATCATCGATATCGAAGGTAATTATAGTTTTGTAGGAGAATCGGTAGAAAGGCAATTGGGATATACTTCCGGTGAATTGGTTGGTACAAATGCTTTCCAATATATTCACCCCGACGATATACAAAAAGCATCATTTGCTTTGGCCCAGATAGCAGGACAAGCAAAAATAACAACTCCTCTTTTTCGATTTAGAGCAAAGGACGGGGCGTATCACTGGATAGAAACTACCGTTACTAATATGCTTGACGATCCTGAGATAAACGGATTAGTAACTAATTCTAAAGATGTAACTGATTTAGTTGAGCTGGATGCTCAAAGAAAGTTAAATCATACCTATTATTACTCATTATTTTTAAACCATCCGGATGCACTTTTTTACTTAAGCAGTGAGGGTATAATTTATAATTGTAATCTGGCATTTTCTGCAATTACCGGGTATAATGAATACCAACTTCCTGATACTAAGTTCATCAGTCTTATTGATCCTGAGTATCAAAAACGTGTATCAGACGAATTTGCCGGCGCATTAAACGGAGTCGTTGCAAGTTTGGAAGTAAAAGCCCGACATAAAAGCGGCAACGAACTTTATTTGCAATTCACTTTTATACCGGTATTTTTTGATTTTAAAGTAAAGGAAGTTCAATGTGTTGCTAAGGACATTACCGGCAAATATTTGCAACAATTAGAATTGCGAAAGCTTAGCTTGGTTGCAAGTAAAATTACTAACGGAGTTATAATAGCAGATGAAGACGAAAAGATTGAATGGGTAAACGAAGGCTTTTGCAGGCTTACGGGATACTTAACTACAGATTTGGTACAAGTTTCTTTAGGAGAATTTTTGATAGGCGAAAAAAATGCGAATGTATCAAATAACCTTATTCGCCAATATTTCAAAAACAATACCCCGGCTCCTCTGGAAATTTTAACCTATAAAAAAAACGGCGAAGAAATTTGGTTTTTGGTAGAGATTACTCCCATAAAAAATGAGCAGAATAAGGTTTCAGGTTTTATTTCCATTCTAACTGATATAACCGGTAAAAAGGCAAAAGAAATGGAAGCTCTAATGCTTACTAAAAACCTGTTTGATCGAAATAAGGAATTACAAGAAATAGAGAATATGCTGAACCAAGATTTGAAAATTCCTTTACAACAAATACAAAAACTTATTTCTAAAGTTACAACGAGTGATTCAGCCTCGAACTATGAAAGGACTTTGGATAAAGTAATAAGCTTAATAGATTCTTTGCATACTACTTCTAAGCGAGATTCGCAGCCAAAATAGTATTATAATGAGAAATAAAGCATTACTACCGAATCGTACGAGGCAGAAGTAATAAAAGATTTAGAAAAAGAATCCCGGCAGTCAACTTGAATTTTAGTACCTTCTTCCATTGGTTCTATTCCTGTTATCAATTTTTTGTTTAGAGTTACAGGACCTTCAAGTGTCGAAATTCTAATTAAATCTGAACTCATCTTGTTTAGCTATACACAACGGGAACACTTTAAGCATATTTGTGTTTTTATTTTTTCAAAAAATGCTGAAAATCTCCCTCTCCTTTATCATGTAATTATTTAACCTTAAAATCATAATTTAGCAAACTTGAAAAAATTTGCGTTTGATGAATACCCCTTTTGATTTTGAGAAACCTATTGCAGATCTGCAACAACAAATAGAAAAAGTGAAACAAGTGGCCGAAAAAACAAAAGTGGATATGTCTGCTACCATAAACGAATTGGAAGATAAGCTGACTCTCGCTAAAGAAGATGTTTATTCGAAGTTAACCGGATGGCAGCAAGTTCAAATTTCGCGGCACCCTGAGCGGCCGTACACCCTTCAATATATTGAACTCATATGTGATGACTTTATCGAATTACATGGCGATAGAACTGTTAAAGACGATAAAGCTATTGTGGGCGGATTTGCTACCATAAACGGTGAAACAGTAATGGTGATAGGTCATCAAAAGGGAGTAAATACTAAAATGCGTCAGTACCGTAATTTTGGTATGGCAAATCCTGAAGGATATCGGAAAGCTTTGCGTTTGATGAAGCTTGCGGAAAAATTTAACAAACCTGTTGTTACTTTTATAGACACTCCCGGTGCTTTTCCGGGACTGGAAGCTGAAGAACGTGGGCAAGGCGAAGCGATTGCAAGGAACTTATTTGAGATGTCTGTTCTTCGAGTTCCCATACTTTGTTTTGTAGTTGGCGAAGGAGCTTCAGGAGGGGCATTAGGAATCGGGGTAGGCGACAAGGTGTATATGCTCGAACATACTTGGTATTCAGTTATATCGCCGGAATCTTGTTCGTCTATTTTATGGAGAAGCTGGGATTACAAAGAGAAAGCCGCAGAGTGTTTAAAGTTAACTGCCGAAGATATGTTAAGGAACAAGCTGATAGACGGCATAATTCCAGAACCTTTGGGCGGTGCTCATAACGATCCGAAGCAAATGGCAGAGACTGTTAAGAACAAAATAAACGAAGATTTAAGAACTCTTCGAGGGCAAAACATTGATGATGTTATAACTGACAGAATTAATAAGTTTTGCTCAATGGGAGTGGTTGTAGAAGAGTAAAACTTTCGGGGAATCTGATAAGAACGGCCGCTTCTGAAATCGAAACCTACAATAAAAGTGCGCCAATCGAAGCACCTTTATTGTATAACTTTATTCCTTATTGTGCCGAAGCACCGAATTTAGCTTGTAAGGCTTTTAATTTATTGCTTACATTATTGGCTACCGCTGACTGTTTATTTTCTTCTGCTGTTTTAATTAATTCATTCAGCACATACAAACCTAACTGTATCTCATTCCTGCTCAGGTTTTCTTTCGATTGATAGATATCGGCCATATAGCTCAACTCAAGATTAATGTAATCTGCAGTTTGTTCTATCAGTTTATTTGCTTTTGCCGTTTCCGAAAGGTTATATAACATTCCAGCCGTGGCTGATCGTTGTATTACCGAGTATAAAGTATAGTTCTCGTCCGGAACTACTTCTAAAGATTTTAAAAGTACTTTTCTTGCTTCCTCTTTTTTGCCTTGGGCATATAAACTTGTTGCCAAACTGTTAAAGGTTTTTTGAATAATACTGATCATGCGGGTTGACTCAGGATCTAAGTAACTCGCATTCTTTATATTACCCCAAGCAAACTTGTTCATTATGTTATTATACATTACCTCCGTATTTAAGCTTTGCTCTCTGTCATTCGATGCGGTATCAATAGGGGCAATTTTTAAAGGCATTAATCGGTAAGCAAACCCTTCGTTATATAAATACTTATCTAGCCCTATAAAGTTGCTGTTAGGAACAGTTACAGCAAAGTACACCGGGCGTTCCCAATTGTTATTCGCTAAAATATCAATCATTGCCAGCTCAGTTTTAGATACATAGTTTCTGCTGTACTTCCACTCCATTACCGGCGCTATGCTGTCTTTCAATTGAGCAGGGACTGTTTTAGTCGCTACAACTTTATTGGGATCAATAGTTAATTTAAAGTTTTTTGTAGGGAGGAAATTTTCTTTGCTGCCGTCCTGTAGGGTAGCCTTGTCTGCATCATTATCAGAAGTTAAAATGTCAAAAATGCTTTTCAATTCTACAGCACCTTCAATTTTATAGTCGTTAAAGCGTACATAATCTCTAACTCCTTGAACAAATTTTTCATCGGGCATGCTGATCGGCAACGGAGCTGATTCGTTTATCTTTCCCTTCATTTGCCTGATATACCAATCCGTTCCCAATAGGCTTGTATTTACAATTCTAACGTCGGGGCGAACGTTTTCAACTTCCTGAACATACCATAAGGGATACGTATCATTATCTCCGTAAGTAAAAAGAATTGCGTTCGGGGCGCATGATTCTAAGTAATCCTTTGCAAAGTCACGGGCGGTAAATTTACTTGAACGGTCATGATCGTTCCATTCTTCCTTAGCCATTAATACCGGCGCCGCAAGTAAGGCTATAACAGTAGCAGCTATTGCCGCATTTTTAGGGTTGGTTTTTTTCTGCAGCCATTCAGCAATAGCTGCCACTCCTAAGCCTATCCAAATAACAAATGCGTAAAAAGATCCGGCATAAGCATAGTCTCGTTCACGAGGTTGCAACGGTGTTTGGTTGAGGTATAAAACAATAGCCATACCGGTGAAAAAGAAAAGTAATCCGACTACTCCGGCATCTTTTTGATTACGTGTAAAGTGCCACCAAGCACCTATTAATCCTAATATTAAAGGCAAAAAATAAAGACGGTTGTAAGCTTTATTTTCTTTAATACTGGGAGGCAGGTTCTGTTGCGGGCCCAAATGCCACGAGTCTATAGGCTTTACACCGCTAATCCAGTTGCCCGAAACGTAGTTTCCGTGTCCCTGATCGTCATCCTGTCTTCCTACAAAGTTCCAAAGCAAATAACGAGCATACATAAACCCGGTTTGATAACTGAATAAGAACCCCAAGTTTTGAGCGAATGTAGGTGCTTGCCCTTCAGGAATTTCCATCCAGTCGCGGTAAAAGCCGACATGCTGCGGGTCGTCGCTGTATAGTCTCGGCAATAAGGTATTTCTGTCGTACACATATTCAAATTTCTTGCCGGCAGCTTCATATTTAGTTTTACCCTTCCGGTAAATACTACCACCTTCTTTAGAATCTACCGGCTGCGAGTCGAAGTACTGGCCGTAAAGTAAGGGCCGATCGCCATATTGTTCGCGGTTTAAGTAGCTCAAAAGAGCAAAAACATTATCGGGGGCACTATTATTTAAAACCGGATTGGCCTTTGCCCGAATAACAATCATGGCAAAAGAGCTATACCCTAAGAGGATAAAGGTTAAACAGATTAATGATAGGTTTAAAATCGGCTTGGATTTCTTTATCGAATAAAGCATTCCGTAAGTAAGACCTCCTATAACAAGGAGTGCGAAGAATAAAACACCGGTACCGAACCCAAGCCCTAAGCTATTAACAAAAAATAAATCGAAATAAGCTGCAAACTTTACCACGTATTGAATAATCCCATATTGAATTACCGCTAACGTTATAATACCAAGTAATAAGGCCCACAACGTTCCTTTTGGAGTAGGAGTTTTTGCTCGCCTGAAATAATAAACGATAGCAATTGCCGGAATTACGAGTAGGTTTAATAAGTGAACTCCGATTGATAAACCCATAATGTAGGCAATTAAAACAAGCCATTTATCAGCTTTCGGCTCATCGGCGTGCGCTTCCCATTTTAATATCGCCCAAAATACAACAGCCGTACAAAGAGAAGACATGGCATAAACTTCACTTTCTACAGCAGAAAACCAGAAAGTATCAGAAAAAGTGTAGGCTAAAGCTCCTACCGCTCCCGACCCCATGATTGTAATTAGCTTTGCATTTGTAAGTTCTTCGCTTTGTTTCCAAATTATTTTTTTCGCCAGAGCCGTAATTGTCCAAAATAGAAACAGAATTGTGGCTGCGCTTGATAAAGCTGAACCAAAGTTCATCCAATAGGCAATTTTAGTTCTATCACCTCCCGCCAGCAATGAGAATATTTTTTGAATCATTAAGAACAAAGGAGCTCCGGGCTGATGCACTACTTGTAATTTATATGCGGCTGCAATAAATTCTCCGTTATCCCAAAAACTTACTGTAGGCTCTAATGTTAAAACGTAAGTTATAGCTGCAATAGCAAAACATAACCAGCCCAGCAAATTATTCGTTTTGTTATAGTTCATAATTAAAGTTGACACTTTTTTAAAATTGATGCCGAAAATACTGATTAGTATTAATAATCGGAGAGTTAAGAAATGTTAAAATTTCGTTTTTATCCTTGTTAAAGTACCTATTCTGAAAAATTAAAAATGTTTTGCAGGATATGCTATAACGCTCTATATTTGCAGTCCGTTTCTGAGGCCCGGCCAAAGAGACAAGGATTGCCCGATAGTATAAAGGTAGTACATCTGATTTTGGTTCAGATTGTCTAGGTTCGAATCCTGGTCGGGCAACAAGAGGAAGGCCTTTCGGGTTGCAAAACAACCCGATTTTTTTTGACTCTTAAAAAAAAATAATGCCTCAACAGTTTAATCCTATAAAATTATTTGCCGGTTCCGGATCAACAGCCTTAGCAGCTAAAATTGCTCAAGCTTACGGCCGAGCCTTGGGAGACGTAATGTTGGCAAGGTTTAGCGACGGAGAATTTCAAACCTCATTTAACGAATCAATTCGAGGAAGCGACGTATTTTTAATTCAATCTACGCACCAACCTTATGATAATTTTATTGAACTTTTGCTGATGACAGATGCTGCCAAACGCGCTTCTGCACATTATATCACGGTAGTTATTCCCTATTTTGGGATGGCGAGGCAGGATAGAAAAGATAAACCTCGTGTAGCAATCGGGGCAAAATTGTTCGCAAATTTAATAACTGCCTCCGGAGCACATCGAATAATGACAATGGATTTGCACGCGGCACAAATCCAGGGATTCTTTGATATTCCGGTAGATCATTTAGACGCAGCTGTAATTTTTGTTCCTTATATCAAGAGCTTGAATTTAGGCGATTTAACGATTGCCTCGCCTGACATGGGAGGTTCTTACCGAGCCCGAACTTTTGCCAAGTATTTTAATGCGGAAGTTGTAATCTGCGATAAGCGAAGAAAACGTGCCAACGAAATTGAGTCGATGTCAATAATCGGTGATGTCACCGGGAAAGATATTGTGTTGATTGATGACATTTGCGATACAGCAGGAACTTTATCTAAGGCGGCGGCTTTGATAATGGAAAACGGCGCAAAAAGTGTAAGAGCAGTGTGTACACATCCGGTTTTATCGGGTAAGGCCCACGAAACGATAGAAAACTCGATGCTAACGGAAATTATTGTTACCGATACAATTCCTTTAAAGCATTCGAGCCCTAAGATTCGGGTACTTTCAACTGCTGAGCTGTTTTCGAGGGCTATAACAAATGTGAACGAGCATGGTTCTATTAGTAATTTGTTCCATGTAGATTAAGTTATTAGGTCAGAGGCAAATACCGGACATATTTTTAATTTTTAATTTTTTTAATTTTTACTTAATATAATAAACATGAAAACTATCGCTATTAGCGGTTCTCGAAGGGAGAACGTAGGGAAACGCGATGCAAAGGAGCTCCGTTACGAAGGTAACGTGCCTGCTGTTTTGTATGGTGGAAAAGAACAAACACACTTTGCCGTTCCGGCAAGTGAATTAAAAGGATTACTTTATAATCCGGAAGTATTTTTTGTTGAAATAAACGTTGAAGGTGTAAAAACACAGGCAATTGTTAAAGATGCGCAGTTTCATCCTTTAACCGAGCGAATCCTTCATGTAGACTTTTTTCAATTAGACCAAACCAAACCGCTGGTTATGGAAATTCCGGTAAAATTAACGGGAACATCTCCGGGTGTAAAAATGGGAGGTAAACTTGTACAGAAGCTACGTAAACTCCGTGTTAAGGCGTTGCCGAAAGATATGCCTCAGGATGTAGAAATCGGTATTGAGCCCCTTGAAGTCGGTAAATCTATTAGAGTTCGGGATCTTAGTTTCACTAACTTCGAAATCACCAACGTTGCTGAAGATACGATCGTGTCCGTAACTACTTCGCGTGCTTTACGTCAGGCAGAACAAGATGCAGCCGTCGGAAAGAAATAATTAGGTTGACTTTTAATTATCAAAGGCAGTACATTAGTTGTGCTGCCTTTTGTGTTTCAGCCCCTATCTGTCCTTTGGACATCTTCCCCCGTAAGGGTAAGAATGCTCTTTCGTATGTTATTGCTTCATCGTGCAGCCTTTGTGATCTACCTTTCTCCTTTAACCTTTCTGCTTTTACCTTTTACATTTTACCTTTGCCATCCAAATGAAATACCTAATAGTCGGTTTAGGAAATATTGGTCCCGAGTATTCTGACACACGTCACAACATTGGATTTATGATAGCTGATGAACTTGCAAACCAAGCCGGTGTCAAATTTTCTAATATGCGGCTGGCGTGGTACACCGAGCTTTCTCATAGGGGAAAAAAGCTTCATGTTATAAAGCCCACAACGTTTATGAACTTGAGCGGAAAGGCAGTGAACTATTGGATGCACGAACTTAAAATTCCTGTTGAAAATATTTTAGTGCTGGTTGACGAACTCGCAATTCCTTTTGGAAGTATTCGATTAAAACCGAAAGGCGGAAGTGCAGGGCACAACGGGTTGAAAAGCGTTGAAGCTTTAACGGGTGGACCGAATTACCCCCGCTTACGTTTCGGTGTCGGCGATAATTTTTCGAAAGGAAGACAAGTAGATTATGTGCTTAGCGGCTTTGATGTTGATGAGCAGAAAGAACTTCCGCAACTAATAGATCGTTCGGTAGAAATAATTAAGAGTTTTGTCCTTGTCGGTACGGAGCTCACAATGACAAAATTCAATAAATAGGCATCTAAAATGAAAGTTTACGGAATCAAAAATTGCGATACAGTAAAGAAGACTTTGAGTTGGTTGTATAACAACGGCATTAAATATGAGTTTCATGACTTTAAAAAAGTTGGGATTACTCAAGAAAAATTAAAGCAATGGGCCGACAAGTTAGGGTGGGAAGCCTTGCTTAACAAACGCGGCACTACTTGGAAGCAGCTGTCTGAAGAAACGCGGGTGTCAGTTACCTCGCCTGAGACGGCATTTAAAGTAATGCAAGATAAAACGAGCGTGATAAAACGTCCGGTTATTGAAACATCGGAGAATTTGATTATAGGGTTTGATGAAGAAGCGCTTAAAAAACATCTAAAAAACCAATAAGCGGTAACAATTACTTTACCTCTTCATCGTTCTCTTAGATTTTATATAGAATTCTTACCTTTCTTCTTTTATCAAGAAAACATGAGATTGAATTTGTGCGCCGTGTTGATACCGGCTTTATTTATAACTTTTGCCGGATATGCTCAACAAGGGGGTTCTACTAATACAGCCGCTTCAAATTATAATTATCATGAAGCATTCGGCCCGTTTTTTTACACGAAAAACGGAAACGAGTACAGAACGGCAAGCGGACAGCCCGGACCAAAGTATTGGCAAAATAAAGCGGATTATTTATTGGAGGCGAGTTTGAACGACGAAAAAAATGAAATTACCGGTTTGGTTACCTTGACCTATACAAACAACAGCCCCGAAAGCCTATCGTTTTTATGGCTGCAACTTGATCAGAACATATTTAAGGCAGATTCTCGAGGAAGCGCCATTATTCCTTATACAGGAAGCAGGAACGGGAGTCACGGACAAACCTTTGATGCCGGATATAAAATCAGATCACTCACTCTTGTTACTGAAAAGCAGGAAAAGAAGCCGGAATATGAGATTACAGATACCCGAATGCAGGTTTTTCTTCCTGCCCCTTTAAAAGCTCAAGGCGGAACAGTAAAGCTGAAGATCGAGTACTCTTTTATAGCTCCCGATTACGGGTCAGACCGTATGGGCGTTTTAAAAACCAAAAACGGCAAAGTATTTTCGGTAGCGCAGTGGTATCCTCGGGTTTGTGTTTTTGATGATATCAGCGGTTGGAATACTTTACCTTACTTAGGCGCAAGCGAGTTCTATTTGGAGTACGGCGATCTTGATGTTAAACTCACTGTTCCTGCAAGTCATCTTGTTGTTTGTTCCGGCGAACTGCAAAATCCTCAGGAAGTTTTTACAGCCGAACAACAAAAGGCGTGGGCTGAAGCGGCAAAAAGCGAAAAAACTGTGATGGTTCGTTCCGAAAATCAAATTAAAGATGGCGGGTCTCGTCCTCAAGGTAAACCCGCTCTAACTTGGCATTTCAAAATAAATAATTCTCGGGATGTTGCGTGGTCGTCGTCTTCGGCTTTTATTCTTGATGCGGCAAAAATTAATCTCCCTTCAGGAAAGAAATGCATGGCTGTTTCTGCATATCCTGAAGAAAGTGCCGGTAATAAAGCCTGGGGCCGATCAACGGAATACACAAAAGCGGTTATCGAACATTATTCAAACAAATGGTTCGAATTCCCTTATCCGGCGGCTTCAAACGCTGCAAGTATTGCCGGAGGTATGGAATATCCGGGAATTGTATTTTGCGGATGGAAAGCGAAGGGAAAGGATTTGTTCGGAGTAACGGATCATGAATTTGGACACACTTGGTTCCCGATGATAGTAGGTTCAAACGAAAGGATGTATGCATGGATGGATGAGGGCTTTGATACATTTATAAACGGGTTTTCAACCAAAGAGTTTAACAAGGGAGAATTTGCCGACGAAGCTAAGGATATGCACAAATTTTCAGCAGCCTTAACAAATCCCTTTTTAGAACCTGTTTTAAGCAGCCCGGATAATATGAAAGAATTTAGTATTGCATATTTGGCCTACTTTAAACCGGCATCAGGATTAGACTTTTTGCGGGATCAAATTTTAGGCCCCGAAAAGTTTGATCGAGCTTTTAAAACTTACATCGAAAGATGGGCTTTTAAACATCCTACACCCGATGACTTTTTCAGAACTGTTGAAAATGTTTCAGGCGAAAACCTGAATTGGTTTTGGCGTGGCTGGTTTGTAAATAACTGGCGGGCCGATATTGCGGTTACAGATGTTAAATATCAAAAAGATAAGTCTTTCATTACGATCTCGAACTTGGAAAAAATGCCTTTACCGGTTGTACTTGAAATTAAGAGCGAAAGCGGGAAAACTGACCGGATTAAATTTCCTGTGGAGATGTGGGAACGTAACGTAAGTTATACTTTTCCCTATCCCGGTAAGATTGAATCCGTAACTTTTGATCCCGAACATGTACTGCCGGATCATAACGAAGAGAATAATACTTGGAAAAGTAAATAACTAAAGCGACGCAATCGTTTTTTTTTGCGTCGATATTAAAAGAGAGATGAAAAACAGTCTTTTTAGAGTAGCAGTTGTTATAACTCTTATTGCTTTTACCCTTCTGCTGCAAACTTGCAAGGTTAAACAGGCCGCGGGTTTAGCGGCCGGAAACAACACGGTTACAATTTATTTCCACGAATATACTCCCGCTTTCCGAAACCCTCTTAAAGGTTTTCGGGGCGGAAAATACGCCACATTGGAAAAGACGTATATAAAATGGAACGCGATCGAAAATAATGCTTCCGACGGAGTCGAAAAGATAAGAAGCTACAGTGACAGTGTATGGAACAATATTGAAAAAAGTAATACAAAGGCAATTCCGAGGGTGTATTTAGAATGGCCCGGAGCCGCAGCAGGAAACGTAACCGGCGGTGATTCTCGCGACGCCGGAAAATATTGGCCGGCAGATATGAAGGAAGGCGATTATACGAGTGATCAGTTTAAACAAAGAGTACTTGCTCTGATAAAAAAGATGTCTGCGGCCTGGGACCGAGATCCGCGAGTAGCGTATGTGGAAATGGGATTGATAGGTTTTTGGGGCGAACATCATTCTCCGCTTATATCTCCTGCAATGCAGGTTTTCTTAGGCGAAGCTTTTAAAAAGTACTTCAAAAATAAATTGATAATGGTTCGCCATCCTTGGGATTTTAAAGGATATAACTTCGGGATTTATTGGGATTCCTATCTTCATCCCGAACAACAAGATCATGTTCGAGCGTTAGAATTAACTGAAAATAAAAGTCGTTGGAAAACTACAGTGTATGGAGGGGAGATGGCGTTTGACTGGGGGCAAAAATTAGGGGATAACCCTACAGATGCCGTTGTTAACCATAGTAAAACTATTGTAGATTATACTTATAAACTACATTGGAATCATATCGGATGGGTAAGTTCTTATGATCAAACCAATGCTACTGCAGCCACAAATGCGCAGGCTATTCAGAAAGCGCTTGGATACCGGTTTATTATTAACTACGCAAAATACAACGTGTATGTAAATGAAAGCCGGAAAATTGATTTGGAATTTGGGGTAAAGAATACAGGCTCAAGCCCGTTTTATAATAATTGGCCTGTTGAAATAAGTCTCCTGGAGCCTTCAACATTTAAACCCGTGTGGAAAGCAACTATTCCCAATGTTGATATTACTAAGTGGTTGCCCGGAGAAGACCGGGATTTGCAAGCCGGAAAATATAAAATTGCTCCCCAAGTAAATAGAATAAATACTTCATTGACCATTCCTTCCGCAATAAAAAATGGTGAATATTTACTTGCACTTGCCATTCTTGATCCTGCCGGAAATGTACCCGCGGCAAGATTCGCTATTATAAATTATAAGGAAGGCGGGCGGCATCCCCTCGGAAGAATAGGCATGGGTGTAAAAATGAAAAGTTATGAGCTTAAGCCTTCTACTTTTGATGACCTTGCAACTGATAATTCATTGTATTACTTGCTACGCTGAAAAGGGTTATTTCAATCTGCCATAATCGGAGTTTAAGGCTTGATAACTCAGATTTTATGCGGTGTTAAGCATTGCGAGGTGAGCTACAACAGCCTTAATCTCTCCGTACGAAATGTCATCACCCAAAGCCGCTTTTGCTTGTCCGAAAGGAATGTTCGGGTTTTCGGTTAAATAAGAAATTATCTTTCCCGCTTTTTTCTGGTCCACAATATCAAAAACAGAAACTTCTCCGGCAGGAATATAATGCGCTAAATGCCCTTCGATAGTTGCAGGTGTAAAGTTCCTGAGTTGGGCTATTTCGGGTATAGCTTTACCTTCTTTAAATAGATCCAACGAAACCTTTTTAGTGTCAATTTTTTCTTTTTTCTCTTGTACGGGAAGATTGAGCAATGCTCCGGTAATATTGTTTTTCTCACAGTAAGCCGCAATCATCTTTAAAATTTCCGGTCCGTATTGTTTCACTTTTACCCTACCGATACCTTTTACGGTTTCTAACTCAGCCGGTGTGGTCGGTAATAAGGCTACTAGTTCGCCGAGGGATTTTTGAGGCAGTATTTGATAAACCGGAACGTTATTTTCCGAAGCAAGATTGTTGCGCCACTTTTTCAGCTGCAAGTATAAATCCGGATGAGGTATATCTGTTGCAAGTGTAGCAACTGCCGGTTTTTGGAAAGTTGTTTTTGCTTCAAAATCAATTTCGGCATTTGCCTTACATTGTAAGTAGGCGATAGTGTTAAAACCGGACCGGCAAAGTTTGAGTGTTGCCGTTTTTATAAAAAGCTCCTTTTTAAGATTCGTAGTCGCTTCCTTAATCCCGGTTCGGGCGGCTTTATTATCAGAATCGATATCCATCGCAGATAAAGGGTGCTCTAATAAGCTCTCGATTTTCTCGACGAAATACACCGCAGCTTTTTGCAATCTTTCCGCTAGTTCTTCGTTTTCTTCCGGAGGAATGCCTGTTGTAAAATATTTAGGAAGGTGAGTTTTAAAACTGTCCGCAACAGCGTAAATGTCTTTTTCTGCATTCGCTTTTAATGTGTTGAATTGCTCTAATAAATTTTGATTGAACGACGAGTAATTGTCTTCAATAAATTTTCTACCGGCGAAAAGGCGATATTTTACAGAATTAAAATCAAATAATTCAAAAATAAGAGATTGCTGAAAAGCGATTTTTGATTTAGCAAGATGATCTTCATCCGGAGCATTTGCCTCTGCATTTTTCGAGTAAGCAGAAACATTCCCGTCAGTTTTAACGCTGCCAGTTTCAATTTTCGATCGCAATACCAAACCTTCGAAACTCTTGCAACGACTAAGCGCTACATAGACTTGTCCGTGAGCAAAAGCCGCGTTTGCGTCAATTATTGCACGTTCAAATGTTAATCCCTGACTTTTGTGAATTGTTATCGCCCAAGCCAGCTTCAACGGAAACTGGCTGAAGCTCCCGATTGTTTTTTCTTCAACTTCTTTAGTTTCCGTGTTTAATTCAAACTTCAAATTATCCCAAAATTGCTCGGTAACTGCAAGTTCGTTTTCATTTGGGCATTTCACAAAAATCGTGTTGTCAGTTATTCGAGTAACGGCACCTATTTTACCGTTGTAGTAGAGTTTTTCGCGAGAAGGGTCGTTTTTTACAAACATTACTTGTGCGCCTTCTTTAAGCTCTAATTCAACTGCCGTAGGATAAGAGTATTCCGGGAAATCGCCTTTAATGGTTGCTTTGAACTTGTGCAATTTTCCCGCTATTCCGGCAAGTTTGGTTGCGTTAATTTGAGCAGCGGTATTATTATGAGTTGTTAGCGTAATATATCCTTCATCGTCTGAAGGTTTAAAATCGGGAATATAACGCCCGTTTAATGCTTCAAGAACGTCACTGTCTATTTTATTTTCGCGTACTCTGTTTAACAAATCAATAAAAGTAGTATCGCTTTGCCGGTAAATTTTTTTCAGTTCGATAGTTACCGGAACAGATTGCTGCAAAGCCTTGCTGTTGAAGAAATACATATTGGGGTAGTAATCCCGCAGGATTCTCCAATCGTTCTCGGTTACTACCGGAGAAAGTTGATGTAAATCGCCGATCATGAGTAGTTGTAATCCGCCGAAAGGCTTAGTTCTATCACGGTAGCGGCGGAGGATTTCATCAATACTATCTAACGTATCCGCCCTAACCATACTAATTTCGTCTATCACCAACAGGTCTAAACTTTTTATCAAATTAAGCTTCTCGCGATGAAATCTCTTGTGTTGTTGCTCGGTATCATTCGGCACAAAAGGCGAAAACGGAATTTGAAAAAACGAGTTAATAGTAACACCTCCGGCGTTTATCGCGGCAACTCCCGTGGGAGCCACAACAGCCATTCGTTTAGGAGAAGACTTTTTTAAGTTATGAAGAAAAGTTGTTTTGCCGGTTCCGGCTTTTCCGGTTAAAAAAACGTTCTTATCAGTAAGGCAAACAAAGTTATGAGCAAGTTCAAGCTGCGGATTGTGGGACATAATAAAACTGAGGGTAGAGCAATAATACTTAAAAATTTAGTATTTTGAAAAAAGCATGCTGAATGTATTTATATTTGTAAAGAGTTCGCAGTAAATTTCTTGCATGTCGGATACAAAGCAATATAATATTAAAGAAAGTCAGATAACTTCTTTAAGTGATATCGACGAAAGCTTAACTTACAGCTACGCTAACTATTTTTCGTGGTTGTTTGATGATCGAGTAGAATTGATTAAAGGAAAGATATTTAAAATGAGTCCGGCACCGTCGAGATTTCATCAAGAAATTGCTGTGCGTATATTATTGCCTCTTTTAACGTTTTTAAAAAAACAACCTTGCAAAGTTTATCCGGCTCCTTTTGATGTTCGTTTTCCTAAAGAAAGCAAAGCCGATAAAGACATTTATACAGTTCTTCAACCTGATATTTGTGTAATCTGCGATACTTCCAAGTTAGATGATCGCGGTTGTATCGGAGCGCCGGATATTGTAGTCGAAATTTTATCTCCCGGTAACAATAAGAAAGATTTGCTCTTTAAATATAATGTCTACGAAGAGTTCGGCGTAAAAGAGTACTGGGTTATTAGTCCGAGTGATAAAACGTTCATGAAGTATACCTTAGACCAAACCGGTAAATTTCAACCTTCTAAAATTTTTACTTTAAGCGAAACGGTAACTTCAACTGTGTTGCCGGGGTTTGAGTTGAATCTGGATGATGTTTTCGAAGATTAAAAAGGCAATGTTCTTACAATCTAAACCCGGTTGCAGCGGGAACCATAGCGGAAAACGGGGCGGATGCTGTAAATAGAACAGACCTTTCGTTTTCAAAATCACAAACCGGTTTCGTAACCTACGCTTTGCAAGGAACAACCTCAATTAATTCCCTTAACCTCACTTCTTCCAACAATTTTCACCCAACCTCTTGATAATCAAATTTTACTTACTACCTTTGCATTCCTTTTTGTAAAGGGTGTAATAGAAACAATTAAATAAAAGCTAAAAAATTAAATGCCTACTATTCAGCAATTAGTTAGGAAAGGTAGAGTAGCTCTGGAGGATAAGAGTAAATCCCCGGCGTTGGACAGCTGTCCACAGCGAAGAGGCGTGTGTACCCGAGTATACACCACTACCCCTAAAAAACCAAACTCAGCAATGCGTAAAGTTGCACGTGTACGTTTAACTAACGGTAAAGAGGTGAATGCCTACATTCCAGGGGAAGGACACAATTTACAAGAGCACTCTATTGTATTGATTCGTGGCGGGCGTGTTAAAGATTTACCGGGCGTTCGTTACCACATTATTCGTGGTGCATTGGATACTTCGGGTGTAAACGGAAGAAATCAGCGTCGTTCTAAATATGGTACTAAACGTCCTAAACCGGGACAACCTGTTGCTCCTGTTAAAGGTGCTGCGAAGGGCAAAAAGAAATAATTAAAGGAGGATATTCATAATGAGAAAGTCAAAACCAAAAAAGAGAATCCTTCTGCCTGATCCGAAGTTTAACGACGTGATGGTAACCCGTTTCGTAAATAATATGATGTACGACGGAAAAAAATCTATTGCCTATTCTATTTTTTATGATGCAGTTGAGTTAGTTGAGAAAAAAATAAGCGAAAGCGGATTAGAAGCATGGAAAAAGGCCTTAAATAATGTAATGCCTGCGGTTGAAGTGAAATCTCGACGTGTGGGCGGTGCCAATTTTCAAGTACCTACCGAAGTGCGTCCTGAGCGTAAAGTTGCGTTAGGGATGAAATGGTTAATTCTTTATGCTCGTCGTCGCGGCGAAAAAACAATGATGGAGAAACTCGCAGGAGAAATCATTTCAGCTTCAAAAGGTGAGGGTGCTGCAGTTAAAAAGAAAGAAGATACCCATAAAATGGCAGAAGCTAACAAAGCGTTCTCTCACTTTAGATTTTAATTATAGAATGATTGTTAGTGACAGGGTGAAATATTTTAATCACTTATCCAATCTTTCTTTCATTCAATAATTGTTAAACAATATGGCAAGAGATTTAAAATATACAAGAAATATAGGGATTGCTGCTCACATTGATGCCGGTAAAACCACCACTACTGAGCGTATTCTTTATTACTCCGGCGTGAGTCATAAAATTGGCGAAGTGCACGAAGGTGCTGCAACGATGGACTGGATGGCACAAGAGCAGGAGCGGGGTATTACCATTACTTCGGCTGCTACAACCGTAGATTGGAAATACAGAAACAATACGTATCACATCAATATTATTGATACTCCAGGGCACGTTGATTTTACCGTAGAGGTAAACCGTTCATTACGTGTACTTGACGGCTTGGTATTTTTGTTTTCGGCGGTTGACGGTGTAGAGCCTCAATCTGAAACCAATTGGCGCCTTGCTAACAACTATAATGTTGCCCGTATAGGTTTCGTTAATAAAATGGATCGTTCAGGTGCCGACTTCTTGAAGGTAGTAAAACAGGTTAAAGACATGCTGGGCAGCAATGCCGTTCCTTTACAATTGCCTATAGGGGCAGAGGATTCTTTTACAGGTGTGGTTGATTTAATAAACAACAGAGGCATTGTCTGGAATGAACACGATAAAGGAATGACCTTTACGGAAGTTCCGATTCCTGATGATATGCTTGAAGAAGTTGCAGAATGGAGAGAAAAATTATTGGAGTCGGTAGCTGATTATGATGTTTCTTTGATGGAGAAATTCTTTGAAGATCCAAGTTCAATTACCGAGCGTGAAATCTTAGATGCATTACGTGCAGCGGTTTTAGATGCTAAGATCGTTCCTATGGTTTGCGGTTCATCTTTTAAAAATAAGGGTGTACAAACCATGCTTGACTATGTGATGGAGCTATTGCCTTCGCCTTTAGATTCAGAAGGTGTGGTAGGCACTAATCCTGATACAGGAGCTGAAGTAAAGTTAAAGCCGTCGGAAAAAGAGCCTTTTGCAGCATTAGCGTTTAAAATTGCAACCGATCCTTTCGTGGGTCGCTTGTGCTTTATTCGTGTTTACTCCGGAAATTTAGAAGCAGGTTCGTACGTATACAATACACGTTCAGAAAATAAGGAGCGAATTTCTCGTATCTTCCAAATGCATGCTAACAAACAAAACCCGATACCGAATGTAGGTGCCGGAGATATTGCTGCGGTAGTCGGATTTAAAGATATTAAAACAGGCGATACGCTTTGCGATGAAAAGAATCCTATTGTTCTTGAGTCTATGAATTTCCCTGAGCCTGTAATCGGTTTAGCTATTGAGCCTAAAACTCAGGCCGACGTCGATAAATTAGGAATGTCACTTGGTAAGTTAGCTGAGGAGGATCCTACTTTCCGCGTTCAAACTGATGAAGAAACAGGTCAAACTGTAATATCCGGAATGGGTGAACTTCACTTGGATATTCTTATTGATCGTTTACGTCGCGAGTTTAAGGTAGAAGTCAATCAGGGAGCTCCTCAGGTAGCCTACAAAGAGGCAATCACCGGAACCGTTCAGCATCGCGAAACATACAAGAAACAAACGGGTGGTCGAGGTAAATTTGCCGATATCCAGGTCGTAATATCTCCAATTGACCCTGACTATGAAAAAGGCGGTCTTCAGTTCGTTAACGAAATTGCAGGGGGTGCCATTCCTCGCGAATATATCCCTTCGGTTCAAAAAGGATTTGAAGCATCTATGGTAAACGGGGTTTTGGCAGGATATCCGGTAACAGATATGAAAGTTCGTCTAATTGATGGGTCTTTCCACGCTGTCGATTCAGACTCTTTATCTTTCGAAATTGCTGCACGTACAGCTTTCCGCGAAGCCTTGCCGAAATGCAAACCGGTATTAATGGAGCCGATAATGAAAATTGAGGTTCTTACTCCGGAAGAAAACATGGGCGACGTAATGGGAGACTTAAACCGTCGCCGCGGACAGTTGCAAGGTATGGATACTCGTGCCGGTTCACAAGTAATCAAAGCTCTTGTTCCGCTTTCTGAAATGTTCGGATATGTAACTCAGCTGCGTACCATTACTTCGGGACGTGCTACCTCAACCATGGAGTTTGATCACTACGAGCCTGCTCCGAGGAGCGTACAGGAAGAAGTAGTGGCTAAAGTGAAAGGTGCTAAGGCAAACGCATAATAGATAGAGACAAAGGGCAGGAGTTCGACCTTTTGCCGTACATTATGATATTATTAATTAATTCGACCTTGCTTAATTAATAGCTCTTAAGCGAGATTAACTAAAACTAAAATGAGCCAAAGAATTAGAATCAAATTAAAATCTTACGATTATAACTTAGTGGACAAATCTGCTGAGAAAATTGTAAAGACGGTAAAGCCCACCGGTGCAGTAGTAAGCGGACCGATCCCGCTTCCCACCGAGAAGAAAATCTTTACTGTTCTACGTTCGCCCCACGTAAATAAGAAAGCTCGAGAGCAGTTTCAATTATGCGCTTATAAGAGACTGTTGGACATTTACAGCTCTAACTCTAAAACGGTGGATGCCTTAATGAAACTTGAATTACCGAGCGGTGTTGAAGTTGAAATTAAAGTTTAGGTATTCTTAATACTGATAATAAAAGGAGAGTCGTTTTGATTCTCCTTTTTTATTTTTAGCTTTTTAATTTGCCGAGTAATGAATATTGGAATTATTGGACTTGGGGACATGGGCTCCCTCTGCGCTTTAAAGTGGGCCGAAGCCGGTTACAATGTCTACGGCTGCGATTTACCCGAGAGATATTTAGAGCTTCAGGAAAGGTTTCGGGGCAGTAAGATTACTATTCTTGAAAATGGAAATTTGGTTGCTCGCCTTGCAGATTTTCTGCTTTTTGCTGTAGAAACCGCTAATATCCAAAAGGTAGCAGGTTCGGCAGCGGCTTCAGTTAAGTACGGAGCTATAGTTTCCGGACAGACTTCAGTTAAAACACCGGAAATTGAGGCGTTTGAAAAACACTTCTCGGACGACGTTCAAATTTTTACCTGCCATTCCTTACACGGCCCTGCATTTTCAACAATCGGTCAGAAGTTAATCATAGTACCGCACAAAGTTTCAAAGGAGGCTTACCTGATAGGACGTAAGATTTACGAAGCGTTAGAGTCCGAAATAATTGAAATCGATTCGTACAAAGAGCACGATAAGATTATGGCTGACACCCAAGCAGTAACGCATATGTGCTTTGAAAGTATGGGAACGGCATGGAAAAATTCCGGACGGTATCCTTGGGATCATGGAGCCTATTCAACCGGCATTGATAATGTCAAAATTTTAACCACGCTAAGGATTTTCAGTTACAAAGCTCACGTATACGCGGGGATGGCCATTTTAAATCCCTTTGCTCGCAGTCAAGTCAAACAATACGCCAAGTCGGAGTCTGAATTGTTTAAAATGATGATTTGCGAGGAAGAAGAGGCTTTTCGAAAACGTATTTACGCTGCCAGAGAATTTGTTTTTCATGGAGAAAGGGAATTCATTACGTTAAATAACGAAGTAATGAAGGATTTTAAAATGGGAGAAGATCCGGCAAATCACGAGATCTCAAACTCTCATCTGATACTGTTGACTATGGTTGATGCTTGGTTTCAATTGAGAATTAATCCGTATGAGAATTTAATTTGCCAAACACCTCCGTTTAAACTTCGCCTCGGGATAGCAGAATATTTGTATAAAAACGACGAATTGTTAGAAGAAACTATTCAGACTGCACTTTATAATAAGCATATGCGTGCTGAAGATTTAGAGTTTCATTCTGCTGTAAGAGAGTGGGCCTCTATAATTGAATATGGTGATATGGCCGGCTATTTAACGCATTTTAATCAGGTTCAAGACTTTTTTTCAGGCAGATTAGCAGATGCTGCGATTCAAAGCGGAAAGCTGATTGAAAAACTCGGTACGGCTCCATTAGAGGGGTTTTAAAAACTCATCCGGTTTTTATTTTAAATTTATTTCTAACTGTTTGATAATTAATTATTCTTTTCTATCTTTGCCGTCCCTTAACGGGAATTACTATGCCTTGAACGAAGCCCTACTGCTTCGATGGGCTAAAAAAGATTAAAAGAAAATGTCAGGAATTATTGGAAAAAAAGTAGGAATGACCAGCATTTTCGACGCTGAGGGAAAAAATATTCCATGCACAGTGATCGAAGCCGGTCCTTGCGTTGTCACGCAAGTTCGAACCGTTGATAAAGACGGTTACGCCGCTGTTCAATTAGCTTACGACGAAAAGAAGGAAAAAAACACTTCAGGCCCCATGAAAGGGCATTTCGCGAAAGCAAACACTACTCCTAAGCGTAAACTTGTGGAGTTTAAGACGTTTGAAGACGAGAAAAGTTTAGGGGAAGCTGTAACTGTAGAACTTTTTGCCGAAGGCGATTTTGTTGATGTAGTCGGCACGTCAAAAGGTAAAGGTTTTCAAGGTGTTGTAAAACGCCATGGATTTAGTGGTGTGGGTATGCAAACTCACGGACAACACAACAGGTTGCGTGCGCCCGGCTCCTTAGGAGCGTCATCTTGGCCTTCAAGAGTATTCAAAGGAATGCGCATGGCAGGCAGAACAGGCGGATCAAGAGTTAAAGTTCAAAACTTACAGGTTTTGAAAGTTTATCCTGAACAAAATCTATTAGTAATAAGCGGCTCGATACCGGGCGCTAAAGGTTCATTCGTAATCGTGGATAAATAAGATGGAAGTTAGCGTAGTAAATATCTCAGGAAAAGAAACAGGCACCAAGGTGCAGCTTTCTGATGCGGTTTTCGGTTTAGAACCTAACGACCATGCAATCTACTTAGACGTTAAACAATATCTTGCTAACCAGCGTCAGGGTACTCACAAGTCTAAACAGCGTAACGAAATTGCAGGATCAACCCGTAAATTATACAAACAAAAAGGGACAGGCGGTGCTCGGGCCGGAAGTATAAAATCTCCGTTGTTTAACGGGGGCGGTCGTGTATTCGGTCCTCAACCACGCGACTACAGCTTTAAGTTAAATAAAAAGTTAAAGCAACTTGCTCGTAAATCGGCTTTATCTTACAAAGCGAAAGATAACAACATAGTAATTTTGGAAGATTTCTCGTTCGATACAATCCGAACTAAAAATTATATTAAGTTGGTATCTGATCTGAATGTTACCAATGAAAAAACACTTTTAGTACTGCCTGCTGCTAACAACAATATTTATTTATCGAGCAGAAATCTGAAGAAAGCTAAGGTAATTACTGCGGATCAGTTAAACACATATGATGTGCTGAACGCCGGAAAACTTTTGTTAACGACCGGTTCGGTTAAAACTTTGGAGGAGGCGTTTGCCAAATAATATGGAAATTTTAAAAAAACCTATTCTAACAGAGAAAGCAACCTTAATAACTGAAAAGTTAAATCGATTTGCTTTTCAGGTGGATTACAGAGCCAACAAATTGCAAATTAAAGCTGCAATTGAAAAGATGTATGGTGTAAATATAGAAGCAATTAACACTATGGTGGTTTTTGGTAAGACAAAAAGTCGTAACACAAAAGCCGGGAGCGTATCCGGCCGAGCCGCTAAATATAAAAAAGCTATCGTGACACTTAAGGGTGGTGAAACTATTGACTTTTACAGCAATATTTAATTAAAACATGGCAGTAAGAAGATTTAAACCGGTTACTCCGGGAACTCGTTTCAGAGTAGGAGGCGATTATACTGATATAACAACTAATGTTCCTGAAAAATCATTGGTTGTTGCTATTAAAAAGTCCGGAGGTAGAAATAATACCGGTAAAATGACTATGCGTTACCTTGGTGGGGGACACAAAAAGTCATATCGATTGATTGATTTTAAACGCGATAAACACACTATTCCGGCAACAGTAGCTACAATCGAGTATGATCCGAACCGCACTGCTCGTATAGCTTTAGTGAATTATGCCGATGGTGAAAAGCGATACATAATTGCTCCGGAAGGGTTACAAGTAGGCCAAATTATTTTATCAGGCGAGACTGCAGCTCCGGAAATAGGAAATGCTCTTCCCTTAAAAAATATACCTCTCGGTTCGATTATTCATAATATCGAATTAAATCCTAGTCAGGGAGCATCGATTGCAAGAAGCGCGGGAACATATGCTCAACTTTCCGCAAGAGACGGAAAATATGCTATTATCAAATTGCCCTCGGGCGAAACCCGTATGATACTTGCAACTTGTATGGCAACTATTGGCACTGTTTCTAATTCAGAAAAGGCAAACGAAGTTTTAGGTAAGGCAGGTAGAAAACGATGGTTAGGGCGTCGCCCCAGAGTTCGAGGTGTTGCGATGAATCCTGTAGATCATCCTATGGGCGGCGGAGAAGGCCGGGCATCAGGTGGTCATCCTCGTTCACGAAAAGGCTTACTTGCAAAAGGGTACAAAACCCGAAATAAGAAAAAAACTTCAAATCGTTATATTATCGAAGGGAGGAAAAAATAATGGCTCGTTCAATTAAAAAAGGACCTTATATAGATCATAATTTAGAAACTAAAGTAGTTTCTATGAATGAGGGAAGCAAAAAGTCTGTTGTCAAAACATGGTCTAGAAGATCTATGATCTCTCCTGATTTTGTAGGACATACGTTTGCGGTTCATAACGGAAATAAATTTATACCTGTTTATGTAACAGAAAATATGGTTGGTCATAAGTTGGGAGAGTTTGCTCCGACCAGAACATTTAGAGGTCACTCAGAAAAGAGAAAATAAGCCATGGAAGCAATAGCAAAATTAAATAATTGCCCCACCTCACCTCGTAAAATGAGATTGGTTGTGGATCTGATCCGCGGCGAGCGTGTTGAAAAAGCACTTTATATTTTAAAGTACACAAATAAAGATGCTGCACTACGAGTTGAGAAACTTTTATTATCAGCAATAAAAAATTGGGAAGCTAAGAATGAAGGTCAGCGCCCGGAAGATAACGCGTTGTTTGTTAAAACAATATTTGTTGACGGAGGCAGACAATTGAAGAGGCTTAGACCGGCCCCTCAAGGACGGGGATTTAGAATTCGTAAGCGTTCTAATCACGTTACACTTGTAGTAGACAGCAAGAATCTTGAATCACAAAACAACTAATTTAGAAAATGGGACAAAAAGCACATCCGATAGGAAACAGATTAGGAATTATTAAAGGTTGGGATTCGAATTGGTTTGGTGGAAATAAGTATGCCGACAAGTTAGTTGAAGATGAAAAGATCCGAAAATACCTTTCTGTTCGTATTGCAAAGGGAGGCGTTTCTAAATTAGTTATCGAGCGAACTTTAAAACGTATCACTGTAACTATTCATACTGCTCGTCCCGGTATCGTTATCGGTAAAGGTGGCCAAGAGGTTGATAAGA
>JAYULL010000178.1:0-1757 GCA_043763625.1 Sphingobacteriaceae bacterium
AAACTACAGCAGATGCCGGTGGTAAATGGTCGTACTCGGGAAACTTTAATAAAGACATTATTGCTTCGGCCACCCTTAACGGCGTAACTTCAGAATTTACTCAGCCGAAGAAGCCTTTAGCTCCCGACTATAAAAACATGAAGGTGAAGCATACCTGCAAACACGACGCTAAAGGGAGTATTACCGGCATCTTCATACCAAATGCCGACCAATACACGTACGAGTGGAAAAAGCTCGGTGCAGGCATGGAAGGTTCTGAAGTAGATTTGAAAGATGCCCGTCCCGGAAAATATTACTTAGAGATCAAACGAGGCAATTGCGCCATAGTGAGAACCGATACGGTTGAAATCTTAGGGTACGAATATCCTGAAGCCGTAAAAGTACCGCCTCAAATAACCAACGTGAGCTGCGACGGCACGAAAGGCTCCATAAAAGGAATTAAGGCATTAAATACCACAACTTATAAGTGGTTTAGAAACGATGTTTTTTACCCCTCAGACACCACTCAGCCCGACATTGATTCACTTGCAGAAGGAAGTTACAGACTGATAATTTCCAATGAAGGTTGTGCAGAAACCGTGGGCACTTATGAAATAAAACGAGACCAACCTCAAACTAGGCCGGATTTTAAAGTGACTAAAGTTTACCCTTGCGGGGATACAAAAGGCAAGTTGATCATTGATTTGCAAGACCAAGCAGCGAATTATAAAATTAAATGGACGAGCGAAGACGGAACCGAAATAACCCGTGATACCGTTGCCGACAACTTGGCTTCCGGCAAGTACAATTTGTATGTATCCGACCCGGGAGGCTGTAATTATTTGTACGGTACGTATAGTCTCATGCTAGTTACTCCGCTCACCATTACCGATTCCGGCAGAAAGCTTTCGGCCGACAGTTGTTCAAAATCGACCGGTTCAATAAAAGGCCTCACCGTTTCTTTAGGCAAAGGGCCTTACCGGTACAAATGGACGAACGAAGTAGGAGATACGGTATCGGATAAGTTAGACTTTATTCAAGCCCCGGCAGGAACTTACCGACTGGAAGTTTCAGACAGTACAGCTTGCTCCGCTACCAGCGATCCTTTCACGGTTGATAAAGTAGAAATCACCGTTACGGCCCCAAAAGTAAAAGACATTCGTTTATGCACTGCCGGTCCTGTTATAATCAAACCGGAACAAACCCTTGCCGGAAAGTATTCACTTTACGAATCAGAAACTGCAATAAAACCCTTAGAAGAAAATGAAACGGGCCTGTTCAAGCCGGAAGTAAAAACTTCAAAAACCTTTTACATCACCTACAAAAACGGCAGCTGCGAAAGTGAGCGTGTACCGGTAAAGGTGAGCATCTCAGCTTCCGACATCAAGTTTTCCGGAATCATCTCGCCCAACGGCGACGGAATAAACGATAATTGGAACTTACCGGGAATCGAAAATTATCCTGCTTGCTTAGTCCGAATATTTAATCGTCACGGCGACCCGGTTTTTCAATCGGTAGGTTATACTACCCCGTTTGACGGAACACGAAACGGCAAGAACTTACCGGTCGGATCGTATTATTATATCGTAGAGTTAAGCAAAGATTGTAAACAGGTTACGGGGAGTTTAACTCTTGTGAGGTGATCTTGATCCTCTTTCCCGCCTTTGCTCCATTTGATTACATTTAGCAAAACTATTTCATGAAAAATTTTTCGCTTTTATTGCTTTTGCTTTTATCTCAAATAAGCTTTGCTCAAAAATCTACACCGGTTGAGCATA
>JAYULL010000179.1:0-1754 GCA_043763625.1 Sphingobacteriaceae bacterium
GCTTCGGGATCCCTTTGCTCAATCTTTACTATCCCTCGCAAGGACGTTGTTTTTGTGCGGACAGCGGGTGATCGTCTTTGCGAGGAGGCACGACGAAGCAATCTCGGCAAACGATGTTGTTCGTTGCGAGGAGGCACGACGAAGCAATCTCTCGCCATATGATGTTGTTCGTCTTTGTGAGGAGGCACCACGAAGCAATCAGGCACACCGTCGAGATTGCTTCGGGATCCCTTTGCTCAATCTTTACTATCCCTCGCAAGGACGTTGTTTTGTGCGGACAGCGGGTGATCGTCTTTGCGAGGAGGCACGACGAAGCAATCTCGGCAATAATGTTGTTCGTCTTTGCGAGGAGGCACGACGAAGCAATGAGGCAATCCTTGTAGATTGCTTCGGGCTCTATGAGAAATGTTACTTCTTTAACTGAAAGGCTCCTATGTCGGGCTTGTTTTCCGGAACTCGGGTTCCTGCAAAATCTTTCCCGGGAGGCCGGATCCCGAAAGTTGTTAAGTCAACTCCCTTTCGGGCAAGAGGAGAGCCCGGTTTGAGGTTAAAGGCTTTTATGAACCGCAGCCGATGCGGATCTCCAACTATCGGATTTTCCGGCGGAAGCTTGATTAAAGGGTCGGCACTTAAGCCCGACGCAGTGTTTTTGTAGCTTTCTTGATTGCTTCCTTGCCTCCAATCTTCCAAACTTTTATATTCTTTCTCGTAATATTTAATTCCGAATTTATTATCTGAGTTCCAATACGCATTTCCGGCAAACAGGAAATTAGTTGAAGGAGAGATTTCAAGTAAAGGAGTAATACCTTTCGTGATAATCAAATTATTAAAAAACCTGAAGTTTTCGTTTTTGGCCCCGCCGCCAACCCAAATTCCTCTTGGATTGTCTTTATGCTCGGGCATGATGATGGTGTTGTGGTACACATCAATGTTGGTAACGGGTAAGCCGCTTGTGCCGATATGAATGCCGCCGTAGCCGTGCTTGCGTCCGTCATTAGCGCTAATACAATAGCGAATAGTGCTGTTACTCAATTTACTCGGCGCTTGGTCGTAGTTCCACATTAAATAGCCGGCACCGTCGTTATCGTGGCTGTAGCAATACTGGATAACAGAATTGGTTACGCCCCCGTCTAAATCAAAACCTCCACCGTCGGCTGCTCCGGCAGTTTTGTTTTCGTAAGTTTCGCAATATTGAATAGTAACACTATCCGAAAAGTGAGCCCAAATACCGCAGGGGCCTCCTGTTATTCCGGCATTTAGAGCGCCGTTTCGGTAAGCAACACAATATTCGATCAGGGTTTTAAATGTATCATCAATCATAATGCCGCTTCCGCTATGGTTTGCGGTATAGGTAGGGTCGCCATGATTATTGAAAGCTACACAATCTACCACCTCTACATTTTCATTGCCGTATTCCTTCGACATCGGGTTCCATTGCGCCGTCATGTAAATACCGTAATACATGTTTTCGTAGGCTGAGCAGTTTTTAATTACTACATTTTTATATCCGTATCGAGAACCCTCTATCGCCGAAACCTTCGGTAAATCGGTTGGATTACCGCCAACAAATATGCCCGACCACCTAAAACCGCTTGCTTCGCAGTTCAAAATTTTTATGTTCTCTAATTTTTTGTCGCCTTTTTCGTTAAAAATCTTAATGCCGTAGCCGGTGTTACTTGTTCTGTCGGCACCTTTTACAATAATGTTGCTTAGGCTGATGTTTCCAAGATTCTTAATTAAAATTCCGTCGGCTT
>JAYULL010000180.1:0-24628 GCA_043763625.1 Sphingobacteriaceae bacterium
ACTAATGCTCGTTAAAACTTACGGTAGTGCCGTTTACGGAATAGAAGCTACCCCAATTACTATCGAAGTTAATATAACTGCCGGAACCAAATATTTCATCGTCGGACTGCCTGACAATGCTGTTAAAGAAAGTTTGCAGCGTGTAGAAAGCGCGATACAAAATTCCGGCTACCGCATGCCGAGGCAAAAAATCGTAGTAAACCTTGCTCCTGCGGATATCCGTAAAGAAGGTTCTTCTTACGATTTAGCTATCGCGATAGGCATTCTTGCTGCTTCCGGGCAAATTGAAAGCGATGAGTTGGACAAGTATTTAATTATGGGCGAACTTTCGCTCGATGGCGGCATTCAACCGATTAAAGGCGCTTTGCCCATTTCTATTCAAGCTCGAAAAGACAGTTTTAAAGGATTTATATTACCCGCTATAAATGCTCGAGAAGCGGCTATTGTAGGCGATGTTGAAGTTTACGGGGTAAACAATATTGCGGAAGTAATTTCCTTTTTCAGTAATGAAGAAAAACCGGCAAGAGTTGTAGTTGATACTCGCGAAGAGTTTTACAACAACATCAATAATTACGAAAGCGATTTCTCGGATGTTAAGGGCCAAGAGAATATTAAGCGAGCTTTAGAAATTGCTGCTGCCGGCGGACATAATGTAATTTTAATCGGCCCGCCCGGTTCCGGAAAAACGATGTTGGCAAAACGACTTCCTACCATTTTGCCTCCTTTAAATCTTTACGAAGCTTTAGAAACTACCAAAATTCATTCAGTTGCCGGAAAGCTTTCTACTGCGGATTCGTTGATGACCGTTCGCCCGTTCCGGCAACCGCATCATACCGTGAGCGATGTGGCCTTAGTGGGCGGCGGAGCTCATCCGCAACCCGGAGAAATTTCTTTAGCCCATAACGGCGTTCTGTTTCTGGACGAGTTGCCGGAATTTAAACGTGCAGTTTTAGAAGTAATGCGCCAACCCTTGGAAGATCGACGTGTTACCATTTCTCGGGCTAAATTTTCGGTCGATTACCCGTCGAGCTTTATGCTGATTGCTTCCATGAATCCTTGCCCTTGCGGTTTTTATAACCACCCGGAAAAAGAATGTATTTGCGGACCCGGCGTTGTTCAAAAATATTTGAGTAAAATTTCCGGCCCCCTCTTAGATCGTATTGATCTGCACGTTGAAGTAACTCCGGTAAACTTTAACGAGCTTTCTTCTAACCGCCCCGCGGAAAAAAGTGAGCTGGTTCGCGAACGTGTAATCAAAGCCAGAGATATACAAACCTTACGTTTCGAGAATCAAAAAGACGTTTACAGCAACGCCCATATGAGTTCAAAAGCAGTAAGAGAGATTTGCGAAATAAGTGAGGCAGGTCAACTGCTCCTAAAACGGGCGATGGAAAAGCTGGGCTTATCTGCCCGGGCATACGACAGGATCCTCAAAGTATCTCGCACCATTGCCGACCTTGCCGGAAGCGAAAATATAGCAATGGAACATTTAGCAGAAGCAATACATTACCGCAGTTTAGACAGAGAAGGCTGGGCAGGATAAGTCTTGATAACCGCAGGCCTTCGATATTGCTCATTTCGATAGGCTAGCTTTCTTTTTCTACCGGAAAATTATGCAGTTTCACAGCCTTTTTCGAGTTGACTTTCATTTTCAAATTCAACATTTCTACAAGCATAGAAAAAGCCATTGCAAAATAAATGTATCCTTTCGGAATATGTTGCTCAAAAGCCTCTGCTAATAAAGATACCCCGATCAATAACAAGAACGAAAGTGCGAGCATCTTTACCGTAGGGTGTTTGTTTACAAAATTGCTTATCGCCCCCGACGAAACTAACATAATACCTACGGCAATAATTACGGCAGCGATCATGACTTCGATATGATCCGCCATACCGACAGCTGTAATTACAGAGTCTAAAGAAAAAACGATATCTAAAAGCAAAATTTGAACTATGGTGGGCCAAAAAGCGATAGGCTTCCTTACTTTGGCGTCATTTTCGTCGCCTTCAAGCTTTTCGTGAATCTCGGCCGTACTTTTATAAATTAGAAACAGACCTCCTATCAGTAAAATTAAGTCTCGCCCTGATATTGCCGCTTTTTCGAGCCACTCTCCATTTGTTATTCCTATCCATTCGCCCGGATTAAAAAGAGGAGCCGTAAGGCCCATAATCCAGTTCAACGATAAAAGCAAAAGAACACGCGTAATCATTGCCAGCGCCAGGCCCAATTGTCGTGCTTTTTTTTGTTGCTCAGGGGGGAGCTTTCCGGAAAGGATAGAAATAAATACGATATTATCTATACCTAATACAATTTCAAGTATGGTTAATGTAAGTAATGATATCCAAGCTTCGGGGGATGACAACCAATCCATAGTAGTATTTATGTTGCGAAAATAGATAAAATGAGGCTTTGGTTTTAGTTTAAAAAAAAAGAGTCAGATTTGGTAATCTATTGCACAAAATGAAAAATGAATTTTTAAGGCATTTAATTGCGACAATTGCTTATCGACTTGCTAAAGCCGTTAACAATGCGACACCTGAATTTTACTATTTTGAAGCAGGCTCAGGGATAAGAAAACCGAAAGAAATTCTGCATCACATGTGCCAAGTGATCGCTTTTGCGATAGCCGTATTAGATAAACAACCGCGTCGAATAATTGAACAGATGCCCGGCGGAGAGCAGCTTAACAAATTTTACGAATTGTTAGAAAGTACAGACGATAAACTAGCGGTAATCGACTTGGAAAATGAAAACCGATTGAAGCTAGTTCAAGGTCCTTTTGCCGACATTTTTACTCATATCGGCCAATTGGCCTTGTTAAGAAGATATGTGAACGATCCTGTTCCGGCGGAAAACTTTATGAACGCCAATGTTAAAATCGGAGTTATAAAGATTGAAGATCAGAATTTGAATAGTTCTGTATAGAACCAAAAGTTAGAGGTTCAACCTTTCTAAAACCTCCAAAGCATTCTTTAACCTTTTATCGTTACTGCCGGATATTAGAGCATAATTTGCTTTTAACGTGTGCAGCTCATTCTTCCAAACTTCTAAAAAATATTCACGCAAGTTCGGGAAGTCTCTTAGCGGGTCGTCTTCCCAAGGAAGGTCGATATCCATCAACAAATAAAAATCATAACGCCTCGATTTAAGTTGGTCTAAAACCGGTTGAGGTGTAGAATTAAAAAGATAATCGCACCAAATTTTAACGGTAAGAATAGTTGTATCGCAAATAAGTACCTTTTCTGCTTTATTTAATAACCTGTCTTCGAGAGCAATTTGTCCCGAAAAAATGTTCAGTTCGTCTGAGATCGAAACCGGTTTCAAAAGCTTTTCGCAGTATTCTCTCGCGTATTCCGGCACCCACAGTGCGTTGTAGTGTTGGGCCAGTTGTTGTGAAAGTGTTGATTTGCCGGTTGATTCGGGGCCTACTACGGCAATCTTAGTAATATAGCTACGGCTGCTCATCAGCCAAAAATACCAATAAAAGTAAACGAGGCTCCGGAAATTCCGAAGCCTCGTTTAAAATAAATTGTTTAACTATTATTTTTTGGCGTCAGTCAAAAGTTGGGTGTTGATGCCAACATACTCTTCGTTATTCATAACTTTTGCAGCCTTAATACCTGCTTCTGCAGTTGCGGCTGCGCCTTTTTTATCTCCCATTTTTAATTGAACCCGAGCTTTCATTGCTTTTACCCACGGCGCTTTCGGATCTGCTGCTTCTGCCGCATTCATCCATTCCAAAGTCTTTTTCAAATCTTTTCCGTTGGCAAAATAATATTGAGCAGCTTGGAAATAAGGCTTTTTCTCGCCTTTCATCGCTTCATCGATACCTGTCATAACTTTGCTATCGACCTCAGTGGTTAATTTTAACGGGATCAATGTTTTATCCCAAACCAATTCTAGTTGAGCCGAAGTCGGAAAAACGTTTGTAAACTGAATAGTAAAAGTTTCAACCGCAGAATTTATCTGTTGAGCCTGAACTTTGAATCGTTTAAATTCGTCGCTTTCTTTGTACGTATAAGCGCCCCATTGTTCTGTATTCTTATTTAAAATTACTGTCCATTCTTTCTCGGCCGGGATTGAAAATAGAGCATATTTGCCGGCAGGTATAGTTTCTCCGTTAATTTTAACTTCTTCAGAAAAGGTAATAACTGTAGCAGCGTTGGCACCCGTACGCCATACCTTTCCAAAAGGTACCAGTTCTCCGAAAATCTTTCTTCCTTTAACATTCGGGCGAGAGTAAATAACACTTATGCTCCCTAATCCAAAGTCTTGCGATACACTTTGCGTGCTGCTCGGCTGGGGCATTTTCAACTCTTGCGCGTTAACGTTAGTTAAGGCAATGCAAGCACAAACGGCTGCGGTAACAATTATTTTTTTCATAAAATTCAATTTAACACAACTAAATTACTTTAAAAGAAGTTAAAAGAATTTTAAGCTTACTATTTTTACAATTCTTTAACTTCGATATTTTACGTAAATAAACAGATGAAACAAATTTTAACATTGCTATTTATAGCTACACTAGGAATTACGGCCGCTGAAGCCCAAGATTATAAATTTGCCGACGTTGATAAGAGCCCTGCAGATATTGTTTATTACCCCTTGAATATCACTAAAGATAAAGCTCCGGACAGCAAGCCTCTTATTAAAATTGTTTATTCTCGCCCTAACAAAAACGGACGGCCTATATTTGGCGTTCTTGAGCAATTCGGCAAAGTATGGCGCAGCGGAGCAAATGAAGCAACTGAAATCAGGTTTTTTGAAACAGTAAAAATCGGTGATACAATGGTTGAATCGGGCACATACAGCTTATTTACTATCCCGGAAAAAGACAAATGGACCGTTATTATCAATTCCGGCACCGACAAGTGGGGCGCATTTTTTTACGACCAAGCGAAAGACGTTGCACGTGTTGAAGTTCCCGTAAAAAGCTCACCCAAAGTAATTGAAGCTTTTTCAATAACTTTTACTGACAGGGCTGACGGTGCCAACTTAATTATGGGTTGGGATCAAACCGTGGTTGAAGTGCCGGTTTTGTTTAAATGGTAGAATCGTTTTTACAAGGCATAATATCTTTATTATACCTTAATGAATTTTTTTGTTCTATTGAGCAGAGTTTTCAAAGTAGTTTATGTTAATTGCATTGCTCTCTTTTCCATAATCAGCAAGTATAGGGCTAACACCGGTAGAACCAACCATAGCTGTTACTCCAAATCGTACTTCATAAGGACCAGGAATATTCGAAACAGAAAATGTATCACTTAAAAGCGCAGAATTAATATTCATCTTAATAGATACTTTTATATAACCGCCTAGATTTTCGCTCTTGTTGCCGTAGCCTCCCCAAGGTGTAAACAGTGGCTCGAAGTTGGGGGGAACGCGTACTCCTGAATACATCTGCATTGACTTCCAAAACCAGTCAAATGTTTCTTCACCCTGTGTCATCTTATGTTTTACGGATAAATAAGGGATGTCGAAAACAGTGTCTTTTTTTGAAGCAGAGGCCTGCCAAGTCCAATGATTTCTTTGAACAAAAAGAGTGGCATTTAAGACCACTGCATAATAGTCGTACCCTCTCTCATTCTTGGGCTCTTTTGTTATTACCCCGTCTCTTAAAATAAAAGGAACAGGTCCAACTTTTTCAACAAGGTCAGCCGATGTTATGGTATCTAGAAGATATTCAGTTGGAGAAGATTCGCTTGAATAAGTCATTTCAAGTTTTGTGTCAGGCCGTTCAACAGAAGCGAGTGCCGCATTGAACTTAGTTATAGTAGCATTATTTCTACGCAAAGCAGAAAAAACAGTAAAAAAAGACTTATAATCAGCAAAGACGGACCCTTTTTCTTGTGCATTTAGAAGAGCACTTAGTATGGCGAATCGGTCAAAGAACTTTTTTCGATTTTCCTGAAGATCGTTGAAGAAGGTATTTTGGGTTATCACAGAAACATGTGGATGCCGAGCAACACTCTGAATTTTAATTTTAGGAACTCGGGATTTCCCAATAGAAAGTAATTTGCTAAGCGAACTTGACGTGTTAAAAAGAAATGTGTCTGCTACACTATAATTTGCTCCGTCTCTCCTAATGTTGCTGATATGAATGGGCACATCCTCCTTGGTCTCCCAATTGTATTGATGAAGAACCACGTTGTTCCCCAAATCACTCACATAATCGAAATGAAGGACTTCGTTACTGTTTATTCCTTTGATGCTGTAATAACAATAATCAACTTGGAGATATCGATTTAAAGTATAATGGAAAACTGTATCGCTGCCGTCAGCCTTTATACTCATTGAATGTAAGTTTTTAGGGGTTTTATCTTTATTGAAATCACCGTAACAATACAATGTACGCTTGTTAATGCTGTCACGAAAGCTAAGTTGAAAGCCTGCAACATCGTTTGAATTCTTCTCGAAAAATTTCAAAGAAGAGGGAAATTTAACAAGAATCGTATCTTTAGTAACAGGTTTTGGATCAGTTTTTTTCGGAGAATCTTTTTTACAAGCTATAGTAAACGCAAGTAAAATCACGGTGATAAGTAAAATGTTTTTCATAAGGATAGGTAGGTTTATAGTCTAAGGTAGTTTTTTTATTTAACTTCTACGCAATCGCCTGGAGGAAATTAGAAAGTTGTTTACCTGAAAAAGATCACTTTATCCGTCGTAACCTTGTCATTCCTCCTCAAATAATAATCCTTAAATTATCTCGGATAAACCCTGAAAAGCAGCAGCCTATAGCGCATTCGCCACCTTAAAAACGTAAGCATATTTACCTTTCACTTGTGCGGGAGTAGCTACCGGAGCCTTTATAATCAGCTTGCCGGTTTTGGCTTCGACTTTTACCGGTGCGCTTACGCCCAACATCGTTACCTTTTTAATTCCGGGTCTAATTTTTTGAAGTATTATATCTGCCTTGGGCCATTCAGTAGTAATTACAAATAAGTCTTTCCCTTTGGTAGTGTAGTAAACTTTATTTTTAGAATTTGCTGATACTACGGTTGGAGTGTTTTTCCAAGCACGACTTCCGTAAATAGCCTCTCCGTTTACGTTTAACCAATCGCCGATATCTGCCAGGCGCTGCTGCATAATAACCGGAATAGTTCCGTCGGCGGCGGGGCCGATATTTAAAAGCAAGTTTCCGCCTCGGCTTACAATGTTTACCAGTTGTTCAACCAACTCTTCCGAAGATTTGTAATCATCTAAATTCTCAGCACGATTAAAGCCGTACGATTGCCCTATGCCCCGATTCTCTTCCCAAGGATGGCCCAAATTCATCTCATCGCCGGCGTCATTATACTCGCTTGTAAAATAATCACCATGTAATCCTCTTTTTGGTTGCCATCTGTCGTTAACCACTACTTCGTCTTTATTAGGAGCATTGTTATACAGCCACGCTAAAAATTCTTGACTCTTCCAATATTCGGGTTCTTTATCCCACTCGCCGTCTGAAAAAATTAGAGAAGGCTGATAGTTGGTAACCAAATCCTTCAATTGCGGCATCATGTGGTCGTTCACATATTTGTCTTCCGGGATGTTATACTTGTTCCACGTTTTTTTATCAATATATATAGAACCATCCTGTTTTTTTACTGATTCCCATTCCATCAATGAATAATACAGCCCCATTTTCAACCCCTTTTCTCTAACAGCCTTCGATAGATCTCCTAATAAATCTCTTTTAGGACCAACATCCATCGAGTTCCAATTCTTAGATTGCTTGCTTGGCCAAAGACAAAAGCCGTCGTGATGTTTAGAGGTTAACGCTACGTATTTTGCTCCGGCGCGTGCAAACAGGTCAGCCCACCTTTCCGGCTCAAAAAGTTCGGCTTTAAACATCGGAGCAAACTCTCGGTATTCAAAATCTTTACCGTAAACTCTTTCATGAAATTCTTGTCCTTTTCCCGGTTTATTCATCACATCAGGTTCGTACCATTCTGCATAAGTTTCGTAAGCTTTGGTTCCTACCGGTCGATACGAGGGCACAGAATAAACACCCCAATGAATAAATATTCCGAACTTAGCATCTTCGAACCAGGTTGGAATAGGGCGCTTATCCAAAGACTCCCAATTGGGTTGATACTGTTGAGCATTTACCGAAAGACACACGGCGGCGGCAGATAATACCAGAAAGAGTTTGACTGAAAGTTTCATCTTTTTTAATTTACAATTTAAATATCACCATAGGATCAATAGGGTAACGGCCAAAGTTTTCGCCGTAAATTGCCAATCCTCCCGGTAAAGATTCGTCTACTTTTAGTTGAATCGTTAATTTTTTATCTTTTGCTTTCGCGAGAACAGTTGCCGGAATTTTAGTATTGATCAAATATCCGTAAGAGCCTGCCTCATAGAGTTTTTTATCTTTAGGCTGCGAGTTCCACGACAAAATCCCTTGGTGGTCAGCGGGGTCATCCTTCAAAATAACTGCAGCAATTTCTTCCCCGTTAATCAAAATATGAACCTTTGAGGGATAAAGCTTGATATCCGTCATCGGGTAAGAATTAGGGTTTTTACCGGGGTCATGGTCACCTCCTCCAAGCATAAAGTCTAAATCTGCTTTATTCGAGGTTTTGTCCATATCCTTACCGAGAAGTTGCTTTGCCGAAGCTTCAATTTTAAAAGTTGCTTCTTTAACTGAATTAAGATCAAGATCCTTGGGGATATTTACAGTATATTCAAAATAGCCTGTTCCTGCTCCGTTTACTTTCATTCCGTTAAGAATATTCCACTGTTTTTTACTCCATCGGGCGCTTGTAAAGCTTTGAGGAGAAAAACGCACTACCCGATATCTTTCTCCTCCCGCCAAAACTTTTTCGTCTCGCGGAGCGGCAGACTCTCCTAACTTAAATGTGGTAAAGTTGCTATGCAAAAGCTTTCCGGTATTGTCTTTTAAACGGATCATTAATACAACTAGGCCTGCCTCGTGCGGCATAACAACCTTTACCGGCTTTATTGATTTAGATTCCCAAGCACTAATTGAATAACCTGTAAATGTGTTCTTTTCCATCGTCCTTTTATTCCCCATTCTGTCGAACAAAATAGTCTCGGTTTCGATAGTTGCCGGAACGTTTTTAAAATCACCGCTCATTACGGAAAGCCATAGCGGAACATCAACATTTGCTCCGGGATTTACGGTTGCACAAAGATTAAGCTGCGGAGCAATATAAACGGCACTATGCAAATCCTTTAGCGACATAGTGGGCATGATAGAATCAAGTCCGGTAACTTTAGGCGTTCTGTCAAACCGAACATAACCGTTCCACTCGTTAATCACGTCGTGATGTTCGGTATAAAGCCAGCCCGCAATTTTAGGGTGCGAACGAAACTCGTTCATCATGATATGATAATCCCAGGTCCAATCTACGTCTCCGGTACTGCCTTCGTAGCCCCAAACGTTACCGCACTCGCTGTTAATCATCGGAGTATGGGCTTGCTTATTCCCACCGATAAAATTCCAAGTTGAGCCTTCAAAAGTATTTTTGCTCACATTATCTAAGAAGTTCTTCCATTCGTAACCCGGCAAATACGCATGCCAACTATTTATATCGGTTTCAACATGATCGTAATTGCAAGCTGAATTATCTTCAACCAAGCGGGTCGGATCTAAAGACTTGGTCAGTTTGTAAATGTTTCTCACCCACTCCTGCGTTTCCGGCAGATACACGTTCTTCCCGTTTTTGTCCTTACTAAATAAACCCCAGGTTTCGTTGTAAGTAATCCACGAAAAGATCGAAGGGTGATTATAATCCCGTTCTACCATCTTCCGTAAAGTAAATTCAGATTCATTTTTTGCTTCCGGCCCGGGTTGACCCCAAAAATTCGGATTATCGGCCATTATTAAAACCCCGAGCTTATCTGCCCAATACAACTTTCGCGGATGTTCTACTTTGATGTGTATGCGTTGACCGTTAAGTCCGAGTCTCTTTGTAAGCGCAATCTCCTCCTTCATATATTCATCAGAAGGGAAGGTGTAAAAACCTTCGGGATGATATGCCTGATCTAAGGCAAGTTGCAGATATATAGGTTTATTATTTAGTGCGACGTAAGGAAAATTAGTGCCGGGCAGATTAACAACGCTTATTTTTCGCATGCCGAAATAGGTATTTACTTCATCTCCCGGGTTTCCTTTTTGCGAAAGCGAAAAAGTTGCTTCATATAGAAAAGGGTCTTCTAAAGTCCATAAATGCGCATTAGGAATAGCAAGGTTAAATTTAATTTTCGATTGACCCTTTGCTATCTTTTGTTTAGAAGTAATGTTCGCCCCTTTTATATTCAGCGCTAAATCAACTCCTTTAGATGCCGGTTTGCTTAGAGCAGCTTCAACCGTTACTGATTGTTTGTCGATATCGGGAGAGAAATGAACATAGCTTAGGGCAACAGGTTCGCGTGCTTCGAGGTAAACAGTTTGCCAAATTCCTTTTGCATCACCATAGCCTTGTTTACCGTATAATTTATAGTCGTGAGGAGTATCGTCTACTTTTATTCTTACTTTTTGTTCTTCGCCGAACTTTACACTCCCGGTAAGGTTAAATTCAAAAGGAGTGTAGCCGCCGCGAAAAGAACCTGATTTCTTACCGTCCAGCCAACCGGTGGTAATCCAGTCGCTTGCTCCTACCACTAAAAAAATGTCTTTGCCTTTCCACTCTGTCGGAACTTTTATCGTGCGCTCATACCAAGCAATATCTGCTTCATTTTTAACTCCCGAAAGTTTTGATCCCCAGGGAAAAGGAACGGTAATTTTTTGAGTAAAGACTTTTTTGCCCTCGGCCCATCCTGTTCTTTCGCCTTGATTTTGCTTGTCGTTTTCGAAATTCCAAGTGCCGTTCAGGTTGATCCAGTTCTTACGATGAAAATCCGGGCGAGGGTGTTCCGGTAAGGGGATACCGGGCTGAGCCAATATCGGATCCGCCGTTCCGTAGATTGCTCCAATTAAGATTATTATGAATAATTTTTTTACTGCACTTGTCATCTTCTGTTCCTATTGTTTCGAAATGTTGTCTCTTTAGCTTTCGAAGCAAAAGATACTTACTCTCGGCCGCTTCTTGCGCTTTTTCTATTAAACTTATTGAGTAAATTTTGTGCGCTGCTTAACTTAATCTTTCATCTACTATAGCGAAACGCCACGCTTCCATGGAATAAAATCATTTTGCCCGTGACGTACTGCCGCAACTTCAATTTCGCCGCTTGCCACCGCGATTACATATTCCAGAATTCGTTCTCCCGCTTGTTCAATCGTCTCTTCCCCTTCTATTATTTTCCCGGTATGGATATCTATAATATCACGCATTTTATTAAAAAGAGCAGTATTAGTTGCGATTTTAACTACGGGGGCAATCGGATTTCCGGTGGGGGTACCCAAGCCTGTAGTAAATAAAACTATGTTTGCACCTGACGCCACTTCTGCCGTTGTAGATTCTACATCATTCCCGGGAGTGCATAATAAGGTTAGACCGGGTCTATTTACTTTTTCAGGATAGTCCAATACATCTGCTACAGGAGAAGTTCCTCCTTTTTTTGCCGCTCCGGCAGATTTAATTGCGTCGGTTATAAGTCCGTCTTTAATATTCCCGGGCGAAGGATTCATATAAAAGCCCGATCCTACCGCTTCTGCTCTGGAGTTGTAAGTTCTCATCAACCGGGAAAAACGCTCGGCCGTAGCAGTATCTACGCATCGGTCGCTTAGGTTTTGCTCCACGCCGCACAGTTCAGGAAATTCTGCTAAAATAACCGAACCGCCTAAAGCAACCAACAGATCGGAAGTATAACCGATTGCGGGGTTAGCCGAAATGCCGGAAAAGCCGTCGGAACCGCCGCATTCTAAACCGATACAAAGTTTATTAATAGATTGAGGCGTACGTTGATTGTGGTTAGCCTGAATTAATCCGGCAAAGGTTTGTTTTAAAGCTTGAGAAAGTAATTCTGATTCTGTCCCGATAGCTTGCTGATCAAGTACATAAAAAGGCTTATCAAAGTTTGGCGAACGCTTGGCAATTTCATCCTTCAACATGCTTACCTGAGCATTTTGGCACCCTAAACTTAGTATAGTTGCTCCGGCAACATTAGGGTGAGTTACATATCCTGCTAATAATCCGCAAAGCGCTTGAGCATCTTGGCGAGTTCCGCCGCATCCCATATCATGGGTTAAAAATTTAACTCCGTCAATATTCGGGAACACGCGATTGCGAGCACCGGAAGTAGCGGTATCTTTTGCTAAATCGGCATTTAAGATTGCTTCAACATCGCTGCCTCTTTGATATAAATCTACCAGTTGTTGCGCTTGGTTCCGATAAACAGCATTTCTACCGTATCCGAGCTGATCAACCAAAGCTTCTTCCAATACCTGAAGATTCCGATTTTCGCAAAACACCATCGGAATTACTATCCAATAATTTGCGGTGCCAACACTTCCGTCCCGTCGGGAATAGCCCATAAAAGTTCTTTCTTCCCATTTCGATACATCCGGTTTTACCCATTCTATGTGGCGTTCGCCTACATTGAAATCGCTTGCGGCATGTTTAATGTTAGCGGTAGAAATTAAACCGCCTGCAGGAATTTCGCTTTGCGCTATTCCAACCAACACTCCATACATAATAATTTCATCACCCGGGCTGAAGGCTTTTGCCGCAAACTTATGCTTGGCCTTTACCGGTTCTTTCACCAAATAAATTTCACCCTCGTGAATCAAGGTTTCGCCGGCATCCAAATCCGTTAAGGCTACTATAGCATTATCAAGCGGATGTATTTTAACTATTTTATTTTTTGTAATTTGAGACATTAGGTTGAATATTATGCTTTTGCCAGAGCTCGATCTAAATGAACGTATCCCCCGTCAACATGAATTAATTGCCCGGTAGTATGACTTGATCTTTCTGAAAGCAAAAAAGCAGTTGTATTGGCGAGCTCTTCAGATGTTGTCATCCTGTTTTCGAACGGAATTTTGGAATTTATCTCTTTTAATTTAGCTCCGGGATCGGGGCAGGTTTGTATCCATTTTTCGTAAAGAGGAGTCCAACATTCAGCTACAACAATTGCATTTACCCGTATTCCGTATTTTAAAAGCTCAACGGCCCATTCGCGAGTCAGCGCATTGCGCCCCCCGTTTGCGGCAGCGTAAGCGGAAGTTCCGCCTTGGCCGGTTTCGGCAGTTTTTGAGGTAATATTTACGATGGCACCTTTTGACTTTTTTAACTCCGGAAGAGCATAATGAGCCATTAAATAATAATGTACGACGTTTTTATGAAGCGATTCCATGAAACGCTCGTAGCTGCCATGTTCTAAGTTAACACCGTCGTTTACCCCGGCATTATTTACCAATCCTTCTATTCGGCCGTATCTTTCTAAAACTGCTTTTACTGCCTTTTCAGATTCTTCGGGCTTAGTAAGTTCTGCTTCTACTGCGAAAGCTTGTCCGCCGGCTGCAATTACTTCGTTTAATGTTTTTTGATTGTCTTCAATATTTCGGCCGACAATTATCGGGATTGCCCCTTCTAAAGCAAGCAATTTTACTATACCTTCGCCAATGCCTTTAGCGCCGCCGGTTACGATTATTACTTTATCTTTTAGTTGTAAATCCATTTGTTTTTTTATTTAGTGAAGGTCCTCGCTAAGAAAAATCTGTTATTAACGTCTTTTGTCAATGACTTAAGTTAATCTAATCCAAATTATAAAATTCTTTAGCATTTAAGCCCCAAAAAGCTTCTTGTTCATCCAAAGAAAGCTTCGAAATATATTTCTCAGGAAGGTTCATCACTTGTTCATATTTCGCAGCTACTAAACACACCGGCCAGTCTGAACCGAACATTACCCGTTTGCTCCCGAAGGCGTTAAACACGGTATCGATATACGGTTTAAAGTCATCCTCTCTCCAACTTTTCCAATCGTTCTCGGTAACCAAGCCTGAAATTTTACAATACACGTTTTCGAATTTCGATACCCTCTCAATCTCTTGTTTCCAACCGTCAATCTTTTTGTCTTTGATATAAGGTTTGGCTAAGTGATCAATAACAAATTTTTGATCAGGAAACTTGCTCAGAAATTGCGGAATGTATTGCAATTGGTCAGGGAAGATTAAAATGTCGTATGTAAAATTAAACTTTTCAAGCTTACTTATGCCTTTGCTAAATTCCGGTTTCAACATCAAGGCTCGGTCTTGCTCACCCTGTAGAACGTGCCGGAAGCCCTTTAATTTTTCAAATTGCTTCCAATAAGATAACCGGTCTTCTACAGCAGCACTTTGCAGATCTACCCATCCGACGATTCCTTTTATAAACTCACTGTTCTCGGCAAGTTCAAGGTGGAATTTATTCTCTTCTTCCGATTGATCGCTTTGAACTGAAACACATCCGGCAAATCTGTTTTCTCGCAGCAAGGGTTCCAAATCCTCCGGCAAAAAATCTCGTTGAATTGCTGACATGCTCTCTTCAATCCAACTGTCGCGGATAGCATCAAACTTCCAGAAATGTTGATGAGAATCTATTTTTACCATGCTATAATTGAAATATTTTATCCATCATCATCCATTTTTCGCCGGGTTTAGCTTGTGGAAGAGGACTTTGAAACTTCCACATTAATTCTTCCCATTCTTGTACTTTAGGATTTGAAGTATCCATTGCGGCTTTTTCGTCAAACGAGAATGAATCTTCCGTTTCCATTATCATAAACATCCGGGTTCCCAAGCGATAAATCTCCATATTGGTAATCCCGCCGCTTGTGATGCTTTTCATTATTTCCGGCCAAACGTCTTTATGATACTGTTCATATTCGGAGATCAACTGCGGATCGTCCTTTAAGTCGAGAGTTAACGCATATCTTTTCATGTTAATGACTTGCTGCAAGTTTTACTGATTTTACTTTAAAGTTCTTAAAGGCAAAAAACAGAATCACCAAAAAACAAACTGCAGGTACAATGTAAGAAGCTTGAATACTGCTTCTGTCGGAAACCGCCCCCATAATTAAGGGGAAAACAGCGCCGCCAACAATAGACATAATCACGAGCGACGAACCGATTTTGGTTTTAGACCCTAGTCCGCGAATGCTTAAAGAAAATATAGTCGGGAACATAATCGACATAAAAAACTCAACTCCGATAAGGGCGTAAATTGCCGGCATTCCGGTTGCCTTAACTGCAAATAGCAAGAGGAAAAAGTTAATAACCGCGTAAATACCAAGCAGTTTAGCCGGCGACATTACTTTCATTAAAGCCGTACCAAAGAACCTGCCGATCATAAAACCCAGCAGGGCAACGCTCAAAAAACCGGCAGAAGAGTGTTCATTCAATCCGGCAACTTTATCCGAAAACCGAATAAAGAAACTGCTTACACAAACCTGAGCACCGACATAAAAGAACTGTGCCAATACGCCGAGCAAAAGGTTAGTCTCGCCCCAGATAGAGCCCGAAGGGCGGTTTCCGTCTTCTTGTTCTATTATATCCGGTAAGTGAGTACGCCATACCAAGAATGCGACAGTAAGTACAATCAGTCCTATAATGATATAAGGCATTTGGACTGATAAAGCTTCGGTATGTAAATATGTGTTTAACTCTTGTGGCGACATGGCGGCTTCATCTGCACCGGACAGATTCTTTCCGGATAAAATAAAAGTGCGCCCGATAAGCGGTGCAATAAAAGCTGCGGCTCCGTTAAAGGACTGTGCCAAGTTTAATCGGAACGTTGCATTTTCTTGATCGCCAACTACCGTGATATATGGGTTTGCGGCAGTTTCAAGAAAGGCTAATCCGCAAGCTATGATGAACAAAGCGCCGAGGAAAAATGCGTAAACTAAGGTTTCGGCAGCGGGATAAAACAGAAAAGCGCCGGTAGCAAACAGCAACAAGCCGAAAATTATACCGCCTTTATAGCCGTATTTCTTCATAAATAACCCTGCGGGAAGCGCCATTACAAAATAAGCAATGTAGAAAGCTGAATCAATTAATGCCGATTGAAAATCGGTTAGGCGACACGCTTTTTTTAGGTGAGGGATAAGAATCGGATTTAAGTTAGAAGCTAATCCCCATAGAAAAAATAAGGATGTGATGAGGATTACAGCCCGAAGGTTTTTGTTATTCGACATGGGTTTATAGTGTAAGTACTATGGTTAGGATTTCAAAGAAACCGGAACTACTTAAATTAAAATTAATTTATTTTAGCTTTATATTGAGGAATATTAACAATGGTTGTTGGTTTAATAGAAATATTCGGTTAATTTCTCTTTAAAATTGAATTTTCCAATCACACAGCTTCCTTAGTGTAATCCCCGTTCACCAGCCTCATAATCTTTAAAGAGTTTTCATTCTTCAACTCCTCCGGCAGCATTTGATTCGGGAAGTTTTGATAAGCAACCGGTCGAACAAAACGATCAATCGCGGCAGTTCCTACTGAAGTAGTTCGAGCATCGGATGTTGCCGGAAAGGGCCCGCCGTGGTGTTGGGCAGCTGATACTTCAACTCCGGTGGGAAATCCCCCGAATAAAACTCTTCCGGCTTTTTGAGTAAGAATATTAACCAGTGCAGTTAAATCCGCAGTCTCGCCCGTTCCCGCGTGAATGGTAGCAGTCAGCTGTCCGTCTAAACTTTGCAAAGCAGCATGTAGTTCCTTTTCATCTTTACACAAAACAATCAGAGCGCTCGGACCGAAAACTTCATCTTTTAAGTCCTGATTAGTAATAAATTCATGAGCCTCTACGGCAAACAGCACCGGTTGAGCTTGGGTTTTATCTAAATCCGCCGGCGTAACGGCTTCGGCAATAACTGTTACTTTTTCAACGGCTTTTAATCGGTCTACTCCTTGTTTATAAGATTTACATATGTTTTGATTCAGCATTGTTCCGGGAGCAGCCGCTTTTAATTTTGCCGCTAAAACTTCTAAAAATGAATCTGTTGCTTCGCTTTTCAGTAAAAAGGATATTCCGGGATTAGTACAAAACTGGCCGACACCCAGGGTGATAGAACCGGCCAGGCCGGTTGCCAGTGCTTCACTTCTTTCTTCAATTGCTTTAGGCAATACAACGACCGGGTTAATCGCACTCATTTCCGCATATACCGGGATCGGGTCTTTACGCTCCATTGCAGCTTTAAAAATCGCCATTCCGCCGCTACGTGATCCGGTAAATCCCACAGCTTTAATTGCCGGATGTGTAACTACCCTAATTGTTTCCTCGTTGGCGGCATAGAACATATTAAAAACACCTTCCGGCATTCCTGTTTTTTTGGCTGCTTTTAGTATAGCGCCTGATATTAAATCGTTTGTCCCGGGATGCGAAGGATGAGCTTTAATAATTACCGGACATCCGGCAGCTAAAGCCGAAGCAGTATCTCCCCCGGCTGTTGAAAAAGCAAGCGGAAAATTGCTTGCTCCGAAAACTAAAACAGAGCCGATAGGGATATCTATCCTTCTAAGATCCGGTTTAGGGATGGGTTGCCTGTCGGGAATAGCGGTATCAATGCGGGCATTAAGCCACGATCCTTCTTTTAATAATTCTGCGAAAAGTTTAAGCTGGCCTATTGTTCTTCCTCTTTCTCCTGTAATTCTATCAACCGGTAAACCGCTTTCTGCCACGCAGCGTTGAATTAATTCGTCACCCAATGCAAGTATTTCATCAGCAATCGCTTCCAGGAATCCCGCCTTCTCTTTGCCGGATTTTAATTTATAAGCCATAAAAGCCTTAGCGGAAAGCTCAAGAATTTCATCAATTTCTTCCCGTGTGGCATAATAAAAATCTTCGGGAAGCGAAGTCGCTGTTGAAGGGTTAAAAGCTTTAAAGGATTTAGTTCCTCTTGCGGACAATTTGTATCCGACTATATTTTTTCCGGTTATGGTGCTCATAGGTTTGAATGTATTTGCGGTTCTTCTTCGCGTTTGAAAGAGTGTTTAAATTTCCCCTACCTCAAAAAGCCGATTTATTTACGCTACAAAATTTACAAGTGTTCCGATATCGGCTATTGAAATTCGTATTTCATCGCCGGATTGCAAGGTAAAATCATTTCCGGGAACAATGCAGGTGCCGGTCATTAAAAATACACCGGTAGGGAAACTCATTTCTCTGAAAAGAAATTCAGCCAGCTCCGTATGCGATCTTTTCATTTGGTTAATTAATGTTTCGCCCCCAAATACTTGTTTGCTGTTTCTTAAAATCTGCATTGCGATTTTCGTTGTCGGAGAAATTGGAGTTTTCGTAACATAAATACACGGCCCCAATCCGGCCGCGTTATTATAAACTTTTGCTTGAGGCAAATACAAAGGATTTTCGCCTTCGATGCTTCTTGAGCTCATATCGTTACCGATGGTATAACCCACAATTTTACCTGAGGAAGAAAGCAACAAAGTAAGCTCCGGCTCCGGCACGTCCCAAGTAGAATCTTTCCGAATATTAACTTTTCCGTTATGGCCCACCGTTCTTACAGGAGTTCCTTTAAAAAATAATTCCGGCCGTTCCGCTTCGTAAACTTTATCATAAAATGTAGCTCCCCCCGATTCCTGCGACTCTTCCATTCTCGCTGTTTTGCTTCGAAGATAGGTTACTCCGGCTGCCCATATTTCTTGGCTTCCTATAGGAGGCAAAATATCACCGGAATTAAGTAAGCTTGCTTCCGCCTCATTCGGCAAATCTGAAATTCGAGTTGATAAGAAAGAATATAAATCGTCTCGGTTTATCAACTCGTCCCAATCGTTATGTTCGAGTTTATAAAATTTGCGGGCGTGTTCTACGACACCAAATCTTGAGGTTTTGTAAAGCTTCATCGGGTTTTTAGGGTAAGAAATATTTCTTAAAGTAAACAAACAGGCATTTTGTAAAAATTCAAAGTATTAGCAGATTATAATACTATATTGGCATTCGGATTTTCTATCTCTAACTAACGGATTTATTCATGAAACCCATACTGCGCAAAGTTGATTCAGGCTACAATTATTCTTTTAGTGTTCGTGAGGATATTTTTCCTTTTTTATATAATCGATGGCACTATCATCCGGAAGTTGAATTAACCTTAATTAGAAAGGGAACAGGGATACGTTTGGTAGGCGACAGTATGGAACAGTTTACTGACGGTGACCTGATACTTTTGGGATCGAATTTACCGCACCTGTGGCGAAATGATGAAGTTTATTTTGCGAAAGATTCAACACTTTGGGTGGAAGCCGTTGCAATACATTTTAAAGAAGAATTTTGGGGTCGCCCTTTTTTAGAGTTGCCGGAATTAAAGCCCGTGGCTGAGCTTTTAAACGTGGCCAAACGGGGACTTAAAATAACCGGTAAGTTAAAAGATCAAATTACCGACCTTATGGAAGCGATACATCAATCTAAAGACCTGAAGCGGGTTGAACTTTTGATTAACATGTTGGGCACTATCGCAACCGAGAGAGAATACGAATTTTTAGCAAGTCCGGCATTTACCGGATCCTATGCTTTAAATAATACCGACCGCATTAACGAAATTTACGATTACACGTTGAATAATTTCCGAAAAAAGATTTGTATAAAAGAAGCAGCCGGTGCAGCCAATATCAGCCCCAACTCGTTTTGCAGATACTTTAAGTCGCGAACTTTTAAGACCTACTGGCAGTTTTTGGCCGAAATACGTATTGGATATGCTTGTAAATTGCTTATCGAAAATCAATCAGGTGTTTCTCAAATATGCTACGAATGCGGTTTCAACAATCTATCGAACTTTAACAGGTATTTTAAGATAATTAAGAAGAAAACGCCCTTGCAATATGCTAAGGAGTATTTAAAAGGAAGGGATAAAAATTATGCTATGTTTAATGCATATGCTGCAGGCAATTGATGGAATCATATTTTTCAGTTTGCCGGATTAGTATTTTACTTTTTAAAACTTAACCTTAAAATTTTCCTTTGCCCGGTTTTTCTTAAAGAACACTAAACCAATCCAAAATAAATCGACACTAACCGTAACGTGAGGATGTTGCTTAATCTGCTCCCAAGCATCTTCCATACCTTCGCTCCAATAAATGTCATCGAAAATAATGACGGAATTTTCTGTTACTTTCGGCAAAATCAGGTTAAAATAATTCAAAGTGGCTTCTTTACGATGGTTCCCGTCTATAAAAGCAAAGTCTATCCGGTCAAGTTCATTCAGTATCTCCGGGAGTATAACGTCAAAATTTCCCACTTTCAATTCAACATTTTCAATAGAAAGCTTGTTTAAATTTTCGAGAGCAACGGCGGCAGTTTCAGGGCAGCCTTCAACGGTAATCAATTTGTTTGCCGAATTTGCTTTGGCAATGTATGCAGTTGTTATCCCTAAACAAGTCCCCAATTCAATACTGCTCAAAGGCTGTAAAACATTTGTAATCCTGTAAATTAATTGAGCCAACCTTGCCGGTTTAAGAGCATGCTTTGCAAGCAGGCTTAATCTTTTTTTTTGATTGTTATTAACAAGCGAACCCGCGCCCAAATCAGTAATTGAAATTTCGCGGTTATCGTTTAAAAGTTCTTTTCTGAGTGCTTCAATCGGCTCATAAATCTTTTTGGGCTCAAAATCGTATATTACTTTATCAATAAGATTATATACAAAAGGCGAGTGAACCCCGTGGCGGCTCTTAGCTTTTAAGCGATGTTTAAGGAATGATTTTACCAATTGAAGGTTCATACGTCAAAAATAGACAAACCGTTTTGTATTGAGTTAAGGCAAAAACCTGATGATAAATTATAAAGAAATAGAATCTTTAATTAAGCTTTTAGACGATCCGGATGTTGAAATTTCAAGCCATGTAGAAGAAAAATTGATGACTTACGGCAGCGAAGTGATTGAATTTTTGGAAAATGCCTGGGAACATTCTGTTGATGCTGTTTTGCAAGAACGTCTGGAGAATCTGGTGCATAAAATTCAATTTCAAAACGTAAAGCACGAACTCGAGTTGTGGCACTTAAGCGGCTCGTTCGATCTGCTGCAAGGAGCAATAATTATTAACAAGTATCAGTATCCGGATTTAGACGAGCAAAAAATTATCAATCAAATAGAAGAAATTAAACGAGATATATGGCTGCAGTTGCTATACGATATGAGCTCGGTTGAGAAGGTGAAGCTGATTAACCAAGTTTTGTATTCCGTTTACGGATTTGGCGGCAACACAAAAAACCATCAGGACCCGCACAACTCGTACTTAAACCAAGTTTTAGAAAGTAAGAAAGGAAATCAAATAACATTGGCAATAATCTATTCCGTTATTGCTCAAAAACTGGATATCCCGGTCTACGGCGTCAATCTGCCTCAGCATTTTATTTTGGCTTATGTTGACGAGACCAATGAGTCCGACTTTTTCAGCAAGGTTTTATTCTACATCAATGCATTTAACAGAGGCTTCATTTTCGGCCGGCGAGATGTAGATTCATTTTTAAAACAGCTCAACCTAAAACCTGCAAAGCAGTTTTACGAACCTTGTAATAATGTAGAAATTATTAAGCGGGTGCTTCGAAATTTGATCGGCTCTTACAGCAATTTGGGGCAACAAGAAAAAGCAGCTGAGTTGGAGGAGTTGTTGGGGATTTTTGAGGGGAAGGGGAAGTAGGTAACAGCAAAAGCCCAATAAACCGCGAGAGTTTTTGGATGGAGTAACTCGGGTCATTGATTTTGAAGGAAGAAAGAACCCTTGACCGGAATCAGGTGATGAGGTTAGCTGAATGCGTTTTTATCACTCGAAAGGAGAATATTCTGATTACCGGAAGTACTTCAATTATTGTTCTACAATTGACAGAAGATAAATATATAATTTAATCTTGCTTTAAAAAATAGAACTCGGTGAGAAGCCCGCTTTTGGGCTAGAGAAATAGGTGACACTCATTCTTTAAAGATAAAGCTTGAAAAATGACATCAGTTGCAATAAAGTCTCGTCAACTGTTTACAATACTATAGCTAGTAAAGTAGTAGCCCCGACGGGAATCGAACCTTTAAAAGCTACTAGTAAATCGCGGAGAAAAATAACGTCTCTAATTAGCATTAGCCGTGAATTTAGCCAAGACACGGAAAGACGGATAAAGGCGAATTAAATAAAAGTGACATCAAAAGTGACATCAATTTAAAAAACAAGTACCTTAGCTATTGTAATAAATTCCTTAACAATGGCTATCCTCAAAGACCTAAAAGCAGTCAAAGTAAATTTCAATCTCCGGCAGTTAAAAAATTCTAATGAGGTAACCGGCGTTAATTGTATAATCAGGTGGAACAAATTGCGACTTGTTCTTACAAGTGTTGAACGGATTAAACCAAAAGAATGGAACGAGGAAAACCAAAAAGCAACAAACAAATTTCTCGGATATTCGGAGTTTAACGAAAGATTGAGAAGTATAAAGAACAGTATCGAGAATTCTTATCGTGCCTACCTTAATGACAACAAGCAATATCCGTCATTAGAAGACTTTAGAGCCATTGCAAAAAAGGCGGTAAATATTAAGGCGACAAGCACTATTGAAAGCCACAGCAGGAACGTAATAACGTTTCTAGAGCACTTTATTGTTGACTGCGAGACGGGAGTGAGAACCTCCAAAGGTTCACCTATGTCTCCTAATTCAATTAAAAGGTATAGAGCTTTAAAGGGCAACCTACTTGAATTCTTGAGTACAAAAAAAACGAGGGAGTTAACTTTTGATAATATTAGCGTGGCACTTATTCAAGAATTTAAACGCTTCCTAATAATTACTAAGGAATATACTCCCGGAACGGTGGATACACGTTTAACCGGGCTTAATACCTTGTTGAATTGGGCAACTAGATTAGGTGTAAATAGTAAGTTAGAATACAAAGAATCCGGCTTAAACGAGACGGTTCCTCAAAGTTTTGAGATTTATTTAAACCTAGACGAACTAGAAAAAATACAGAAATTAGAGCTTTCAGGTAATCCTCGACTAGATAAGGTAAGAGATTTGTTTCTATTAGGTTGCTGGACTTCTTTGCGATTTAGTGATTTATTTCAAATTTCGGAGCGATTGATAGAAACAGATAAAGAAGGGGAGAAATATCTCCGTATTACTCCTAAAAAAACAAACAAAGAACTAATTATTCCGATACTGGCAATTAGCCAAAAGATATTAGAAAAGTATACCCTTCCTGACAACACAATCGAGCTTCCGAATATTTCTAATCAAAAATTTAACCAATACATTAAGGAACTAGGAAAACTCGCCGAAATAAATGAAGAAACGACATTTATAGTCATAAAAGGAGGAAAAAAGGAAACAGGGAAATTATTAAGTATGAGCTAATCAAATCTCACACAATGCGCCGGAGCTTTGCCACCAACTTGTTCGAAATGGGGGAAGATATAAAAGCGATAATGGATGCAACCGGACATACTAAAACAGAAATGTTCTTTTCATATATCCGTCGCACAAAAAATAATAGTGCTAAAAAGCTACGAGAAACTGTTGAAGCAAATTTAAGATTAAGGATGAAAGCCGTAAGTTAGTGTTCATTGCTAAATCTTTTCTTCCTCTAGATCCTAACTCTTATGTTTTACGACTCTACTTACTTAACAATCCAACGGCTGCGCAGCCGATTTAGTGAATATGAGGAAAATTACGCATCATACTTATTAGATTATGTAACTTACACCGACGGCACCGAAATTCATTTCATTCAGAATGAAATAGAAATATTCGATGATATAGCTTTCCTATGGAAGGCACTTTGTTCAGACGATGGGTTGAAAGGAAATTATCGGGCTTTAGAAATTGAAGACGAGTATGTACGTTATCGAGATGAGTTGCATAATATTCAATTAACTTGCTTTGACCGTCTAGAATATTCAACCGCACGGAAAATTGAGTTTTTAAACAAACGATTAAAAGAGCTGGGTATATCGCGTCAAGTTGATTTTTTTGATCTTATTGCTGACGAAGATAAAGAGCCACCTAAGGGAGCTACTTTAAATGAAATAATGTTATTTCTATACTATCTTGACAAGCATGGGCACTTATCCTTAAAGAGAATACATCCCGACAATAAGCATCTAGCAATAATTTTATCCTTTCTCACGGGTAAAAGCCAAAACACTATTTCACAAAAACTTAGTAAATTTAATCTAGGCTTAATACAGGAACTTAAGGAAGTGAAGGGTTCACTTCAAGCTTTAGATGACTTTCTTGCACCGTATGGTGATGCTTTCCCAGAAGTAGTAAATGAAATCAAGAACGATATAAAGAAACGTAAAAAATAATTTTACTCCGTTTGCATAAAGTTAAACCCCTTAATTAACCCCTTTATCGCCTCATAGCTTATCAAATTTGTCTTAAACAAATAGATAAACTAATGGCTATTCAAACCTTCACAACTACTTATGAGGAAGCAGAGTTTAAAGCCCTCCTCGCTGAATGCGTTTCAGAAACTGTACAGAAACAGATTGCGCAGTTAATTAATCCTTCACTCCCGGAAAAACAGATATTAACAAGACAGGAAACTGCCAAGTTGTTAAACATCTCATTACCCACCCTCCACGATTATACTAAGCGAGATATCATACTTGCATATCGGCTAGGTTATAAAGTACGCTATAAGCTTGTTGATATCCAAAGTGCATTACTAAAAATAAAAAATAAGTAATGACAGCACCAACTCAAAACCCAGTCAAAGAATTGCCTTTAGAGTTTGAAGGCAGGGGGGAAGTCAAAGGATTCGTATTTAAA
>JAYULL010000181.1:0-1745 GCA_043763625.1 Sphingobacteriaceae bacterium
TCCTTTATCGTCGGCATTAAAAAAATCAAATTTTGTTTTTCCTTCCGGGGAGGTTTTTACTGCAGGGTTCCAGTAAACGGTGGAGCGTAAATCAAGCAAGTTGGAGTTTTGAGGTTTATCGTAGCGGGGGGAGTAAAACTCGCGGGCCTTAGTGAAACCTTGAGGCCGATATAACGCAATAGTCGGATTATAACGAGGCCGGCGATAGGCGCCGGGCCTCAAATGTATTTCCATTGTCGGCCCTCCAAGTACCATGTACAGACCTCCCTTGTTATAAATTACGTCAATACTTGCGATATCCTTGGGATTTAAAAAAGTATCGTCGAAAATACCCGGGTCGGCGGGAGTACCGTCTATAAAAACTTTTAGCTCTTTCATTATTTGATAAGGACGATGATACCCGCCCTCAAATCGAAAACTAACAATTCTTATGCTGTCTAAACATCTCCATAAGGGTACGCATTCCTCCGAAAGATTCAGCTTAATATATTTGTCTCCCATACCTTCCGGGATTTTAAAAGAATGCATCGGACGTGTAGTTTTAATTTTAACAGTATTCAAAAGATTATTGGCGTTTAAATTAAACTTTCGTTGTTGCTCTAAACGCGGTTTCTCACTTTCTAAAAATTCTTTCAGGTTTGCGGCAATATTCATATTTATAGCTCCAAGGTTCGGATTTAGGGTTAATCCTTGAGCCGGTACTCTATCTAACTTGATTTCAATATTCTTTCCTCCCTTACCTGTTCGGCCTTGAACGGTGAATTCAGTACTATCGGTTAGTAGTAGTTTATCAAACTTGAATCTCCCCTGTGCATCTGCTGTTGTATCTTTCATGATCCCTGCTTTTAACGACATGAGTATTACCTTCCCGTTTTGCACCGGTTTGTTTAATCCCACCACTACTATTTTGCCCGATATCTCGGTCATCAACTTTTCCGCTTTGTAAACGGGTTCCGGTTGTGTTTCTTTCAAAATATCTTTCCAAACAAACCTTCTGTAGCCCTGAGTCAGCATTAAATTATCGAGGTGTTTGTCCGTTTGTTCTGTCGGGTTGTCGAAGTAGTAGTTGGGCTTCTCGATATAGCCTTTCAGGTCGGAGGTAAGAAGGATGTTGCTGAGGATAGTACTTTCGTTTGTTTCGTTGTTCGGTACCTTGCTTTCATCGATTACCGAGACGGAGAAGTTGCCGAGTGTAGGTTTCCCGGTTTGGTCTTTTGCTTCAACTTCGATCTCGACTTTTTCTTTGGCCTTGTAAGTTTGTTTTGCCGTAGCAAGTTTTACCTGCATTTGGTCTTGGTTGCGAATGAAAGCGATGCGTTCGTTGATCGGTTCTCCTGCTTGGTTGAATAGTGTAAATTGTGCTATTCCTGTCGGGAAATCTTTTTTGATCAACCAAATTGAACTGATCGGTGCTTTGATTTGTATGGGCGATGAAAATACTTGTTCTCCTCCCGTATGGGCTATTAGGTTGATTGTTTCTTGTGCTTGAACCTGCTTTTCTGCCGCGTTTATTCGGATTAGGATACTGTCCGGATTTGCGTTGGGATAAACAGCGAGTACATAGCCGCTGTTTTGTATTTGCTGAAGTTCCTTTGTTGTCTCCGATCCGTCTTCGTAAGTAATCTTTGCTTTATAGTTTTTTCCTGCTTCGGGTTTTAAGTTAAAGCTCCCCATGCCGGCATGTATGCTTTGAAAGTTTGCAACCTCTTTGCCTTCGTTGTCTGTTATGGTTCCTTTTACTTCGG
>JAYULL010000182.1:0-81111 GCA_043763625.1 Sphingobacteriaceae bacterium
AGTTGGCAGCGTTACAACTCCTGATGCCCGTACTTTGGTTGTTCAACCTTGGGAAAAATCCCTCTTAGTACCGATAGAACGAGCAATACAAGAAGCCAATATCGGCTTAAATCCGCAAAATGACGGCGTGGTTATCCGTTTAAACGTTCCGCCGCTTACTGAAGAACGCCGAAGAGATTTAGTTAAAAAAGTGAAAGAAGAAGCAGAAAAAGGCCGAGTTGCTATACGTAATATTCGCAAGGACGCTAACGGTAAAATACAGCGTTTGAAACCGGAAGGCGTTTCTGAGGATGACATTAAAGTAGGTGAAGGTGAAGTGCAAAAATTGACAGACAGCTACATTGTTAAAGTAGATAAACTTGCTGAAGTAAAAGAAAAAGACATCATGACTGTTTAATATTCAATAGCTTGTCATAAAAAAGGGACCGGGTTAATTAGCTCGATCCCTTTTCTATTTTTGTGTGTATATGAAATTACTTGTACAATATTTAAGTAAACATAAAGGGGTGGTAATGCTTGCCCTTCTTCTTGCTACTATTAACCAAGGATTTTCTTTACTGGACCCGTACATAACCGGCAAAATAGTAGATCAATTTATAGAAAAACGAGACGATTTATCAAGAAGTGAGTTTATTAACGGAGTTCTCGGGCTAATAGGCTTATCGGTAGGAGCGGCAATGATATCGCGTATAGCCAAAAACTTTCAGGACTATTTTACCAATATTATCATCCAGAAAGTTGGTGCCAGAATGTATGCCGACGGACTTGAACACTCCTTGAAACTTCCTTATCAGGTCTTTGAGGATCAACGAAGCGGGGAGACTTTAGGCATTTTGCAAAAGGTTCGACAAGATTCCGAAAAGTTTATCACATCATTTATCAGCGTTTTGTTTGTGAGCCTTATCGGGATGATTTTCGTTATAGTTTATTCTATCACGGTAAGTTATAAAGTAACTCTGGTGTATTTCGCTTCGATCCCCGTAATTGCGATAGTAAGCATGTTGCTAAGCCGGAAAATTAAAACGATGCAAAAAACCATTGTGCAAGAAACAACTGCTTTAGCAGGTTCTACCACCGAATCGCTGCGGAATATAGAATTGGTGAAAAGTTTGGGCCTTGCAGACCAAGAAATAAAGCGCCTGAACAATACAACTTATAAAATATTAGGATTAGAGCTAAAGAAAGTAAAATACGTGCGCAGTATGGCCTTTGTTCAGGGAACTACCGTAAACTTGGTTCGAAGCATAATGGTTGTAGTTCTTTTAATTTTAATTTTCGATAAGTCAATTTCTCCGGGTCAGTATTTTTCCTTTTTATTCTATTCGTTTTTCCTTTTCGGCCCATTGCAAGAGTTGGGAAATGTTATTCTGACATGGCGAGAGGCGCAAGTATCATTGGGTAATTTTGAGAACATTTTAAATACTCCGATTGACACTAAGCCGGCTAAACCTGCAAAAATTGAGCAGGTAAATGAATTTACATTCGAAAACGTCAGCTTCCAACATAAAACTGCAAGGAGAAAAGCGCTAAACAATATTTCGTTTAGCGCCGAAAAAGGAGAAACTATCGCTTTTGTCGGCCCATCAGGTTCCGGAAAAACTACTTTAGTAAAGCTTTTGGTTGGATTATATCCACCTTTAGAAGGACAAATTTTATACAATTGCATCTCGTCGGGAGAAATTGATTTAGATGAACTGCGTGAGAAAATAGGATTTGTAACCCAAGATACCCAGTTATTTTCCGGCACTATTCGAGAAAATCTATTGTTTGTTCGCCCCGGGGCTACTGATGCGGACTGCATGAGTGTATTGCAAAAGGCATCCTGTCAAAGTTTACTTTCAAGAGCCGAAAAAGGATTAAACACGGTAATCGGCGAAGGCGGAGTTAAAGTATCGGGTGGCGAAAAACAGCGCCTTTCAATTGCAAGAGCCTTACTTCGGAAACCCGATATTTTGGTTTTTGATGAAGCGACTTCTTCTTTGGACTCAATAACGGAAGAGGAAATTACGCGGACCATTCGGGATGTATCAAACCTTAAAAATCAAATAACAATTCTTATTGCTCATCGCTTATCCACTATCATGCACGCAGATAAAATTTTCGTCTTGGAGAAAGGAAGCATTATAGAATCCGGCAAGCACCACGACTTATTAGACGAAAAAGGGTTGTATTACGCTATGTGGCGACAGCAAATCGGGGAACGTAGTATGTCAGAGGTATAATTTTCATATATTTCGGATATGCAACATGTGTTCCTGTTTTTAAACCTTGGCGGCATTGAAATTCTACTGCTTCTTCTTCCAATAATTTTGATGATTTATACTCTTCAAGATGTTATAAGATCAAACGTTTCGAATAAGGCTATTTGGATTGTTTTCATTGTGTTAGCTCCCGTAATTGGTTCTTTTGCATATTTATTAGCCGGCAAAAACAATTTAAGATGAAGTGTGAATCTGATTTAAACTCAGCGGAACCAGCTTTTTAGTTTTCAGCCAGGTAACAGTTACAATAAATAAAGTCATTGTTCCTCCAAATAACACGGCCGGAACGGTTCCCATCAGTTTAGCCGTTAATCCTGACTCAAAAGCACCTAGTTCATTAGAAGAACCGATAAACATAGAATTTACAGCCGAAACTCTACCACGCATTTTGTCTGGTGTAAGTAATTGCATTATCGTTGATCTAATAATAACACTCACACTGTCAAATGCTCCCTCCCAAAACAGGAAAAACAAGGTGAGATAAAAGTTTCGGGATAAGCCGTATCCGATTATGCTAACACCAAAGCCTGCAACGGCGAAGAGAAGGTTTCGCCACGGTTTGCCCATGGGCGAATAGCGTGTCATTATCAGCATCGTTAAAACAGCGCCTATTGCCGGTGCCGCTCTCATCATCCCGAATTGCTCTGCACCCACGTGTAAAACTTCAGTTGCTATTACCGGAATTAAAGCAACAGCTCCTCCAAAAAATACCGAGAACAGATCTAAACTTAGCGCTCCTATCAGCATTCTACTTCGAAAGACGAATTTAATTCCCTCTGATAAACTGGTTAGAATGTTTTCTTTCGGCACAAATTGGGGGGGGCGTTTTTTAAGGAAAAAAGTTGTAAGAAACGATATAAACAAGAAAATAACTACAACTGCAAAGGTTACACTTATTCCGAATTTGGCATAAATAAGGCCCCCGGCTGCCGGACCGGCAATTGATGCAATTTGCCAACCTGTACTGTTCCAGGTTGACGAATTAGGATAGATGTCTTTTGTAACAATTTGTCCCATTAGAGAGAATATGGCCGGAGCCAAAAAACCGCGACCTATGCCGATAAAAAAAATCAACAAATAAATAATTGCTATGGCATTTGCTGTAGTGAACCGCTCCGAGATTGTAGGAAAGGTTATCAGAAATAGAATGCTTGAGCAGAAAATCAAACAGCAAAATATAATTTGAATAAGTCTTCTTTTTTCAGACTTGTCAGCCACATATCCTCCGTAAAGTGCTATTCCAATAGAAGGAACAGCCTCCGCAAGACCAATTAAACCTAATGATAGCGGGTCCTTTGTCAGGTGGTAAATGTGCCAGCCGACTATTACTGCTTGAATTTGGTAACCGAAAGTAAGCAGGAAACGCATTCCGAGAAAAGCCCTGAATTCAGGAAAGCGTAGGGCGGCGTAGGGGTCCTTCTTTAAAGTTTGCTGTTCTTCCATCAGGGAACGTAGTCAATTGTAGGTTTGCTAAGTTCAGATTTTTCTGTCAAGAAATTTTGTTCCAGCTTATTCCGGCGTCCTTGTTTTCAAAATATTGTTTTAACAGACTATTTTTATCCGATCTCAATTCCGGATCTTCCTCAAAAATATCGATAACCGCCTTCCGTGCTTCTTGCAAAAGTTGTTGATCCAGCGCTAAGTCGGCCAGTTTTAAATCTAAAACTCCGCTTTGTTGAGTTCCTTCTATATTTCCCGGACCGCGAAGTTGAAGATCAATTTCAGAAATTTCAAAACCGTCGTTTGTTCTTACCATAGTCTCAAGGCGTACTTTTGCTTCACGACTGAGTTTATTTCCCGACATTAAGATGCAGTAGGATTGTTCTGCCCCACGCCCAACTCTACCTCTTAGTTGGTGGAGTTGCGAAAGACCAAAACGCTCAGCATTTTCTATAATCATAACACTTGCATTAGGCACATTCACCCCCACTTCTATCACGGTAGTTGCCACCATGATTTGCGTTTCTCCTTTTACAAAACGTTGCATTTCAAAGTCTTTATCTTTTGGATTGAGCTTTCCGTGAACTATACTTATTCTAAATTCCGGCAGGGGAAATTCTCGAGATATTGCTTCAATTCCTGCTTCCAGATGCAGTAGATCTAGTTTTTCACTCTCCTTTATCAGGGGATAAACTAAATAAACCTGCCTGCCTTTTGCAATCTCCTGTTTCATAAAGCCAAACATCCTCAAACGTTGGTTTTCGTACAGATGGAGTGTTTTTATAGGTTTTCTTCCGGCAGGTAATTCATCAATTACAGAAACGTCCAAATCGCCGTATAAAGTCATAGCTAAAGTTCGAGGAATCGGTGTCGCAGTCATTACCAAAACATGGGGCGGAATGATATTTTTTTTCCAAAGTTTCGACCGTTGCTCAACCCCGAACCGGTGTTGTTCGTCTATTACAGCTAAGCCCAGATTTTTAAAATGAACAGTATCTTGTATCAAGGCATGGGTGCCAATCAAAATATTTAATGTTCCGCTTTCTAATTGTTCGGCTATTTTTTTTCTTTCTTTACGGGAAGTTGAGCCGGTTAGTAAAGCAATTTCAACGAAGTTCTCGCCAATTAAATCTTTAATCGATTGATAGTGCTGCCGAGCAAGAATTTCGGTAGGGGCCATTAAAGAAGCTTGATAACCGTTATCAATAGCAAGCAGCATGCACATTAGCGCCACAACGGTTTTGCCGCTACCTACATCACCTTGCAACAAACGATTCATTTGAATTCCGCGTTGCGTGTCTAACCGGATTTCTTTAAGTACCCGTTTTTGGGCGTTGGTTAAATTGAAAGAAAGCTTGTTGTTGTAAAATTCGTTAAACTTATCTCCTACCTTTTCAAATACAGTGCCTTTAAACTTTTGGGTGCGAAGCAACTTATTTTTAAGTAGCTTAAGTTGAATAAAAAATAACTCGTCAAACTTTAAGCGTTTTTGAGCATACTGTAAAATCGTAACATTGGCCGGGAAATGAATATTTAAAACAGCCTCTCTTCGCGGCAGTAGATTATGATCCTCCAAAAGGTATTCCGGCAAATTCTCTGTTACTTCCTTAAGAACAATTCCTAATAAAGTTGCTTGAATACGTTGGATACCTTTAGTATCTAATGAAAATCGTTTGAGCTTTTCGGTAGAGTTGTAAACCGGTTGCAGAGTAAGATTGCCGGTTTTTCCGGCATTCGGATTATACAGTTCTATTTCCGGATGCGGAACCGAAAGTTTGCCGTTAAAAGAATTTGGTTTACCGAAAACTACATATACACTTCCGGGCTGTAATATCTTTTCTATCCAATTCACTCCCTGAAACCAAACCAACTCTATGGCACCCGTATCGTCTTTAAGCAGCGCCAGAAGGCGTTTACTCTGTTTTTCCCCTACAATCTCTTTAGAAACCAATCTTCCTAAAAATTGGATTGCCGGCAATTCAGTATGGATTTCTCTTACTTTATAAAACTTGGTCCGGTCGATGTAGCGAAAAGGATAATGGGAAAGCAGATCGAAATAGGTGCAAATTCCGAGTTCCTTTTTTAATACATCGGCACGCTGCGGCCCTACACCTTTAAGATACTCGATAGGAGTTATGAGTGAAGGCTGTGTCACCTTTTTTCCGTAGAAAACTTAAACCTTCCGTTAAAAATGCTGTAAATCATCTCAAAATTAAAAAGAATAACTGCTGCAAAAAGCAGTGCATAAGAAAATACTTGAAGTTGGGTTACAGTTTCGTGGAAGTAAAGAAACGCGATTGCAAACGAAATGATAGGATTAATATAAATTATAATTCCCATCGTGCCGGACTGAATTCCTTCTAAAGCATATAAGCTTAAAAATAACGGAAGAACAGTAAATATGCCGGAAACGATTAAGATATTAATCCAAAACATCGGCTCCACAGGAACGTGTTGATGCCTGTAAATAAACAAAGGCAACATCAAAAGCATAGCAATAATTAATTGAATGCCTAAAGTGTTTAGCTTATCTAACAAATTTAAAACTCGTTGAGTAATTAAATAAAAAGCATAAAAGGCCGCAATTATGACCGACCAGGTCACATCAGCAACAGAACCTTTTGCCAAAATGCAGACGCTGATAAAAGCTACGGCAATAGCCCAAAGTTTTTTGCCGGAAAGATGTTCCTTCAAGATTAAAAATCCCCCCAAGGCTGTAATTAAGGGGCAAACCATGTAAGCAAATGCGGCGGACTTCAAACTAACATTATTTATAGCGTAAATAAAGGTAAACCAATTGCAAGTGATTAATATCCCCGAGATTAATACAAGCGCCCAAGTCTTTTTGCGATCACTTTCCGGCAAGTTTTTAACTAAATTGTAGTCTGACTTCAGCCTATGTCTTCTTGAGAGAATAATAATAAGCCAAGTAATAATCAGCGATGTAAGAATGCGATAATCTAAAATTAACTCTGCCGGATAAGCCTTTAAATTCCTTAGTGGAATTGAAAAGAATCCCCAGATAAAAGCAGCTGAAACTGCTGCCAAAAAATATTTTAGTCTGTTCAATAAGTTTTTATTTACCTGCTACTACCGATATTTCAACATTGGCATTTTTCGGTAAGCCCACTACTGCTACTGTTTCTCTTGCCGGAAAATCGGTTTCGAAGTATGAGCCGTACACTTCGTTCACCACTCCGAAGTTTGCCATATCAGTTAAAAAAATAGTAGTCTTTATAATGTGTTCAAATTCATATCCTGCTTCTGCTAAGATGGTTGATATATTTTCCATAACCTGTTTTGCCTCGTCGCCAATGTTCGCGGTTATAAGTTCGTTTGTGTTGGGATTAATAGCGATCTGCCCGGAAACATAAAGTAATCCGTTTATTTCAACTGCTTGATTGTAAGGCCCAATAGGTGCAGGAGCATTTATACTTCTAATAATTTTCTTCATAAGTAAGTTTGGCTATTTTTCTAAAATAAACCAATCGATCAATTTGTAAATAATTCCGACTAAAAAAAGGATAATAGCTAACGCATTTATAAAATGCATAGCTTTTAAATTAAAATTTTTAGGCCTATCGGAATTTTTCCTTCGGAAGAAGTACATGACTCAAATTTAGGAATAAAAAAAGAGGGCAGCTAATGGCTGCCCTCTTTTTTAAGATATGCTTAATTATACATTATCTAATTTCAACACGACGATTTTGAGCACGTCCTTCTTCAGTTGAATTTGAAGCAATAGGGCGACTTTCACCAAAACCTTTTACAGAAACGCGTTTTGCATCAACACCTGAATTTACTAGATAAGTTTTAACAGAGTTAGCTCTGTCTTTAGATAAACTCATGTTGTAAGACTCTGTGCCTTCTGCAGAAGCGTGACCTTCTAAGTAAAGCTTACGATCCATATTACCTCTTAAGTCAGCAGAAACTTGATCTAAAACAGGATAAGATGAAGTTTTTAATACTGAACTGTCAAACTCAAACATGATGTTTCCTGAAGCTCCCGGAGTTACAGTGCTGTCTTTAGGGAATTCAATAGGGCAACCTGCACCGTCAACAACAGTACCTGCAGGAGTGCCGGGGCATTTGTCGAACTTGTCAGAAACACCGTCACCGTCAGCATCAGCAGATAATTGATTAACAGTAGATTCTAAAGTAGATACACGTCCTTTCAAAGCTTCAACTTCTTGACGTAATGTAGGATCTTTTAATTCGTCGTACATTAAAGCAAGAGGATTAACCCAATCTAAATTCGGTTTTGCAGATGAACCTAAAGAGAATTCAAGTCCGGCATAACCGTAAGAAAATTTATCTTTAGAAACAGGGCTTGAGCCGTAGCTAAAATCTAACAAGTCATGATCAAGAAAGTTCATATCATATCCTAAGTCGAAATTAACTCTGTTGGATACTTTAAATTTAATACCAACACCAACAGGTATAAACGCATTCTTCATGTATTTCTTGTCGCGGTCATCTCCGAAGGGCTTATCATCACCGGATGCAGGAAGTGTTGTTCCGGCTTGATTTACAATAGTCGGACTATAAGCTGCTAAGCCATAACCTGCCTTAACAATGAAATTAACCGCGTTATCTCTGCGTAAGAAATCAACAGTTGCAACATTAACAATTCCTTTTAAAGCTACTGCATAACCGAGTTCAGTATCAAAAGACTGTCGGTCATACATAACGCCTTGAGGAGCATCTTTGTTGCTTCCTGAAAGATCGCCTCTTAGAAAAGATCCTTCCAACCCGAAGGCATGACCCAATTGTTTACGGATGGTTGCACCGTAACCCAAATTAACGTCCCAGTTAGTATAGTCATTAGCACCACCGGTTAATACTACAGGAGCTAAAACCCCCGCGTTAACACCGATAGACCATGTTCTGTACTGCGCTCTCCCGCCAAACACTTTGGCCGAAGAATTAGAAGCTGTTGCGGTAGTATCTTGGGCATTTGCAGTAAAGGCAAGAGACGATACTAGGGAGCAAGCAACAACTTTCTTAATTGTAGAATAATTCATACTCAGTTGTTTTAAAGGTTAACAATTTTTTAATTGTGTAATTTAATGCAAAAATAAATATAAGTTTGACATTGCCAAATGTAACAAAATGTGTTCCATTTTCTTGCTATAACATTTATCCACTACTTAAAGTTTTAGCTTTTTTATTAAATCGCTGAAAGATATGAAGTATTTACCAATAGATAAAAAATTATTCGTCAACAATAGATATAACTTTTGTAAAACTCTGAAGGTTAATTCTGTAGCAATTTTCAATGCGAACGATGAATGTTTGAGAAGCGGTGATCAAACCTTCCCTTTTAAACAAAATGCTGATTTGTTTTATTTATCCGGCATTGTCCAAGAACAAACAATTTTGCTGCTCTTCCCGGATTGTCCTAATCCTGCCTACAGAGAAGTACTTTTTTTAAGACAAACCAACGAACACATAGCCGTGTGGGAAGGTCATAAGTACACAAAAGAAGAAGCCGCAATAGCATCAGGAATCGAGAAAGTATATTGGCTGGCGGAATTTTGGAACATTTTAAACTCGGTGATTAATTACTCCGATTGCATCTATATTAACACCAACGAAAATGACAGATTTAGCACGGAAGTGCCCTACCGGGATTTAAGGTTTCTCGAGGATTTAAAAAGACGTTTTCCCTTACATCATTATAAACGATCTGCTCCTATTATGAGGGATCTGCGAGCGGTAAAATCTGAAGTAGAAATAGAATTAACTAAGATAGCATGTACTATAACCCGGGATGCTTTTTTAAGAGTATTAAAGTTTGTTAAACCCGGAGATAAGGAATATGAAATTGAAGCAGAAATAATTCATGAATTTATCAGACAAGGAGCCACCGGGCATGCATACAATCCGATAATTGCTTCAGGTAAAAATGCTTGTATTCTCCATTATAACGATAACAATCGAGTTTGCCGTTCCGGAGATGTTATTCTTTTTGATTTTGGGGCAGAATATGCAAACTATAATGCTGATTTAAGTCGCTCTATCCCGGCAAACGGTAAGTTTACAAAACGCCAGAAAGATGTTTATAAAGCTGTTTTGCGAGTATTGAATGCAGCAAAGCAAATGCTGGTTGCGGGGACGATATGGAATGAATACCAAACAGAAGCAGGCAAAATAATGGAGAGCGAATTGATAGGATTAGGTTTACTGGATAGACATGACGCAGCAAAGCAAAATCCGGCAACACCGCTTTATAAAAAGTATTTTATGCATGGCACCTCACATCATTTAGGGTTAGATGTTCATGATTTTGCAAGTCGTTATAAACCATTTGAGGTTGGTAATATTTTAACCTGCGAACCCGGTATTTATATAAAAGAAGAAGGGTTAGGAATACGGTTAGAGAACAACGTACTAATAACCGATAAAGGTCATATCGATCTAATGGCAAATATACCGATCGAAGCAGAAGAGATTGAAGAACTGATGAACAGCTCTTTATAAGTTATCTTCATTATAACCTCATGTACTGTTTCAACAAATCTATCTCCCGTATCATGCCTTTTATAATTTGTACTTTTGCCGGAACATACTTTAATGAAGACTTACTTTCGCCTGTTATCTTTCGCAAAGCCGATTGAGAAATTTGCAATTCCCTACATACTTTGCACTCTGCTTGCTGTTATTTTTAATACGTTAAACTTTACTCTTTTAGTACCTCTTTTAAACACCTTATTCCACACGGGTAAAACCGGAGTTATACATCATAAGCCGGATAAATGGTATGATATCATCGACTTTTTTAATTACTACGCCCAAGAGTTTAACCGGAGTATGGGTATTTACGGTGCATTAAAGTTTATTTGCGTTGCAATCGTTATTTCAGTTCTATTGAGCAACGTTTTCAAGTATATATCAAAACGAATTATCGAGAACTTACGAATACATACTTTAGCAAACTTCCGAAAAGCTGTATTTAACAATGTGATGGACATGCATCTCGGTTTTTTCAGCAATGAGAGAAAGGGAGAAATCATTTCGAAGATTGCGTCAGATGTTCAAGTAGTACAATATTCGGTAACCGGCACTCTTCAAGTTGTATTTTCCGAACCGCTCCAACTGATCGCTTATTTGATCATGCTTTTTGCGATATCGGTTAAACTTACTTTATTCTCCATGTGCGTTATTCCTATATCGGCTTTTTTTATCGGTCGGCTAGTTAAGAACTTGAAACAAAAAGCTAAAAGCTCACAAGCTTCTTATGCCACCATGATTAGCTACCTGGACGAAGCTTTAACAGGAGTAAAAATCATAAAAGCTTTCAACGCAACCTTTGCAATTAAAGAAAAGTTTAACAACGAGAATAAACGTTATTCCGGAATCGCGAAATCTGTAGCGCGAAAACAGCAGCTGGCAGGCCCTATCTCTGAGTTTTTAGGGGTTTTAATGGTGGCAATTATTTTGTTATACGGTGGCAGATTAGTAATTAACGGAGATAAAGAGTTAACAGCGGCCGCTTTCATTACCTACATAGCCATTTTTTCGCAGGTAATGCGTCCGGCTAAAGCACTTACAGATTCGTTCAGTAACATTCACTCGGGCATTGCTGCGGGCGAGAGAGTTTTGGAATTAATCGATAGAAAACCGGCGATTATTGATACTCCCGATGCCATATCAGTCAACGGATTTAATCACAGTATTACACTAACTGATATTACTTTTTCTTACGCTGATAAAGTAATTTTGGATAAGCTTTCGCTTACGATTCCTCGAGGTAAAACTATTGCTTTGGTCGGCCCTTCCGGAGGGGGAAAATCTACGTTGATGGATTTAATCCTACGATTTATCGAACCGGAAAACGGATCAGTAAAATTTGATGAAACAGATATAAGGGATATTAAAACAGATTCGCTACGCTCGCAAATCGGCTTTGTAAATCAAGAGTCGGTTTTGTTTAACGACACCATTTTTAACAACATTGCTTTCGGCAAACCGGGAGCAACAGATCAAGAAGTTGAAACCGCAGCCAAAATTGCTAATGCTCACAGCTTTATTCTAGAAACTGAAAACGGCTATCATACCAATATCGGCGACAGAGGGATGAAGCTTTCAGGCGGCCAAAAACAAAGGATTAACATAGCTAGAGCGGTGTTAAAAAATCCCCCGATTATGCTCTTGGACGAAGCGACTTCAGCCTTAGATACAGAATCAGAAAAGCTGGTGCAGGACGCTTTAAATAATTTGATGAGAAATCGAACGTCGCTCGTAATTGCTCATCGCTTAAGCACTATTCGTAATGCAGACACTATCGTAATATTAAACGAAGGGAGAATAGTGGAAAAAGGAACTCATGCAGAGTTGATTGACTTGGGAGGACTTTACAATAAGTTGATCACAATGCAGCATTTTAGTTAGAGGGCTTAAAACTTTTAATATCCTCTTTTCAGGCCCAAAAGCGGTATAAAAAAGCAAACCGGGTTAAATCCCGGTTCGCTTTTTAAATCTACTTTGTGATTTTTAAATCACTGTTCCGTTCGGCATAACCGCAGCTTTTTTAACCACCACAATTCCGTCCCGAACAGTATGTGTTTCATAATCGCCGTCAGGTAAATGAGTACCTCCGTTAATGCGAACGTCGCTTCCGATACGGCAGTTTTTATCTAATATCGCATTGCGTATGTAGCAGCGCTCCCCGACTCCCATGGTCGGCTCGCCACTTAACCGTGCGGACTCTAATTGCTCCAACGTTTCGTAATAATCGCTACCCATCAGGTAACTGCAAACTATTGTGGTTCCTTTTCCAACACGTGTACGAATACCTATTACCGACCTTTCTATCCTGCTGGCATGTATAATACAACCGTCGGAAACTAGGGTTTTCTCGAGTGTTGTTCCGGAGATTTTTGAGGGCGGCAACATTCTGGGTCGTGAGTAAATGCTCCTCCGATCAAAAAGGTTAAAAAGAGGAATATCATCTGTTAAGCCGATGTTTGCGTCAAAAAAAGAAGGAATAGTACCGATATCCGTCCAGTATCCGTCGTATTGATAACTGATTACTTTTCGGTTTCCGATAGCCAAAGGAATTGTTTCTTTACCGAAATCAGTATGGCTTTCGTTATTTAAAATATCAAATAGTACTTTTCGATTGAAGATGTAAATACCCATAGAAGCTTCGTAAAGTCTTCCTTGAGCTTTCATTTCCTGACTCACATCCGAAGCCCATTCCTCAATTCCGGTTTCCGGTTTTTCGATAAAGGCAGTAATGTTGTTTTCTTCATCCGACTTCATTATCCCGAAAGCAGACGCTTCCTTTGCAGTTACCGGGATGGTAGCCACAGTAATGTCCGCCTTTTTTTCTTCGTGATTTCGGATCATATCCTCGAAATCCATTTGGTAAAGCTGGTCTCCCGAAAGGATAAGAACGTACTCAAAGTCGAAAGGATTAATATGGCCTAAACTGCGGCGCACTGCATCAGCCGTACCTTGAAACCAGGTGGTATTGTGGGGCGTTTGTTCTGCTGCAAGAATATCAACAAAAGCATCGCTGAAAATACTGAAATGATAAGTATTCTTTATGTGCTTATTTAAGGAGGCGGAGTTGAACTGCGTTAACACAAACATTCGTTCGATACCTGAGTGCAAGCAGTTTGAAATCGGAATATCCACTAAACGATACTTCCCTGCTATCGGCACCGCAGGTTTACTGCGAGTTGCCGTTAATGGATGAAGCCGGCTGCCTTGCCCGCCTCCCAGAATTATTGAAATTGCCTTTGAACTCATTTCAGGAAATTAAACTTTTATAAAGATTTATATATTGATTAGCTGATTTATCCCACGAAAAATCAAGAGCCATAATTTGCTTTCGTAACAACTGTACCTGTCCGGTGTTTTCGAATAGATCAATTGCTCGTTCCAAAGCTCGGGAAGCACTTTCGGCCGTAGGGTTTTCAAATCTTATACCGTAGCCGTTTTCTGTGTCTATATCGGTTACGGTATCTCTTAATCCGCCTGTACTTCTAACCACCGGAATTGTTCCGTAGCGCAAGGAGTATAGCTGATTTAACCCGCAGGGCTCTACTCTCGAAGGCATTAGTAGAAAATCGGAGCCGGCGTAAATGCGGTGCGCCAATTCTTCGTTATAACCGATTTCGACCCGGCAGCTTTTTTTAAATTTAATTTGCAAGGCTAAAAGTTGTTCTTCAACTTCCGGCTCGCCGGAGCCTAAAATCAAAAAGCTTGCTTTTCCTTTATAAAGGGTTAATATATTAGCAATTATTTCGGGAAGCAAATCAGCACCTTTTTCGCCAACCAACCTTCCTATAAAAGAAATCAAAGGTTTGGTGACAGATAAGCCGAATTCTTTGCCCAACCAACGTTTATTTTCTTGTTTGCCTTTCTTTTGGCTACGGGTTCCGTAGTTACTTACAAGCATCTTATCAGTTTCCGGATTCCAAACGTCGCTGTCTATTCCGTTTATTATTCCCGTGCCTTTAGCGGCCTCCATTTGAAAGAGCCACTCCAATCCGTTTGAATTAACCGAGAGTTCTTGAAGATAATTGGGAGAAACGGTGGTGAATGCATGACAACATTTTACTGCCACAGCCAACGGATTTATAACATTGTTCCAATCCAATAAACCTGTTTTCCATGGGTCAACATCCGGTAAGTAGAAAAATTTGTCCCAACCGAACCAGCCTTGATACTGTCCGTTATGGATAGTGAGAACTGTGGGAATGTTTTTTAAATTTTTATATAGACTTGAATGATAAACCAAAAACGGAATTAATCCGGTGTGATGATCATGGCAATGAATTATGTCCGGGAACTCGTTAAGTTGAACTATCCAATCCAAGAACGCTAATTGAAAAGCAACAAATTGCTCTGTTTCGTCGGCGTAAGAGTACACCTCAACACGATCAAGCAAATGCGGAATGCGGATTAAAAATAAGGGGAAGCCAAGTTTATCCTTACTTTCTTTTAAAACTTCGTACTTATACTCTTGCCCGCCTAGGCTAACAACTGCTTTGTGTACAACTTGAAACGTATTTTGCTCTGTAAATTTCTTTTGATAATACGGCATAACAACCGAAGCTTGAATGCCTAAGGCATTTTGGTATTTCGGAAGAGAACCTACAACGTCGCCTAATCCGCCGACTTTTGCTACCGGATAGCATTCGGCACTTAGGTGGATAATTTTCATTTATAAACAGATTTAATGTTTAAAACTAACTAAACGATTGATAAAAAACTTACTTTTTATTTAATGTTTTTTTTAAGATTAATGTGCTTCAAGCCAGTTATTACCCTCTCCGACTTCTACCACAATAGGCACTTCCGTTTTAATGGCATGTTTCATCCGGTTTTCGATTATGGCTTTAATCGGTTCTACTTCAGTTTTCGGCACATCGAACACCAATTCATCGTGTACTTGCATTGTCATCTTCCCCATTAATCCGCTTTCCTTCAGATCACGGTGAATATTAATCATAGCAATTTTAATCAGATCGGCTGCCGAACCTTGAATAGGAGCGTTTATAGCATTGCGCTCTGCAAATCCACGAACGGTAGCGTTAGCAGAATTAATATCGCGTAAATATCTCCGACGACCCATAAGTGTTTGCACGTAACCGTTTTCTCGAGCAAAGTTCATCGTATCGCTCATATACTGTTTAATTCCCGAATATTGATTGAAGTATTGTTCTATAATTTCAGCGGCTTCTTTACGCGGGATTCCTAAACTTTGCGATAAGCCGAAAGCAGACTGTCCGTAAATAATCCCGAAATTTACTGCTTTTGCATTCCGGCGCTTTGTTGAATCTACTTCTTCTAATGCTACACCGTAAACCTTGGCAGCCGTTGCAGTATGAATATCTAAGCCCTTTAAAAAAGCATCCATCATCGCTTCGTCTTTACTGATTTCGGCAATTAGCCGCAATTCTATCTGTGAATAATCCGCCGAAAGAATAACATGATCATCATCGCGAGGAATAAAAGCTTTTCGAACCTCTCGACCCCGCTCTGTTTTTATAGGTATGTTCTGCAGATTCGGATTATTAGAACTTAACCTTCCCGTTGCTGCCACCGCCTGATTGTACGATGTATGAACACGGCCGGTTTTAGGGTTTATCATCAGCGGCAGAGCATCTACATAGGTGGACTTCAGCTTTTGCATCTGCCGGAAATCCAAAATGTCTTTAACAATATCACTCTTATGTGCTAAGGCTGAGAGCACATCCTCGCCTGTTTGATACTGCCCTGTTTTTGTCTTTTTCGCTTTCGGATCTAACTGAAGTTTTTCGAAAAGCACTTCGCCCAGCTGTTTCGGGGAAGAAATATTAAAGCGCACTCCGGCTTTTTGATAAATGGTTTTTTCGAGCTGAACAATTTCGGTTTGAAGCTGCCAGGAGTAGTTCTCCAGAGTAGTTCTGTCAATTCTGACACCTTCCCGCTCTACATCTGCCAGTACATAAATCAGTGGGTTTTCTACTTCGCTTGCCAACTTATAGCCGTTATAGGATTTTAGCAGCGGTTCAAAAACTTCTTTTAATTGCAAGGTAATATCAGCATCTTCTGCCGCGTACTCTTTGATTCTTTCTATTTCAACATCACGCATCGTCCCTTGATTTTTGCCTTTAGCTCCTATTAATGAAGTTATCGAAACCGGAGTATAGCCCAAATAGTTTTCGGCAAGTACGTCCATGTTGTGGCGAGTGTCGGGGTCTATCAGGTAATGAGCAAGCATGGTGTCAAACAATTCACCCTTTACTTCAACCCCGCACCATCTTAACATCAAAATATCGTATTTTAAATTCTGCCCGATTTTCGCGATAGCTTCATTCTCAAACAAAGGCTGAAATTCCTTTACAATATCGTTGCATTCGTTTTTCTCAACGGGCATAGGCACGTACCAGCCTTTGCCTTTCTCGATCGAAAAAGAGAGACCTACCAATTCTGAATTATTGGCATCGGTTCCGGTAGTTTCGGTATCGAAACAAAAAGAAGTTTGCCTGGAAAGAATTTCTATCAGCTCCTTGCGCTTTTCCGGCGTATCAACTAAAAAATATTCATGCGGGGTATTTTCGATATTCTTAGCTGCCTTTTCAACCTCAACCGTTACAGTTTGCTCAACTACAACTTGTTTGGCATCGGGGTTCCCGAATAAATCGGTTTGATAGCCTGCGGTTGATTTTACTTCTAAAACACTAAACTCTTCGCCAAAAACCCGGCGTCCTAAAGTCCGAAACTCTAATTCGGCAAAAAGAGGTTCTAAAGCTTCGCGATTAGGGGCGCAGAGACAGAGTGCTTCTTCATCAAACTCTACGGGTACGTTTAGTATAATCGTGGCAAGTTTCTTTGAAATTAAACCCTGCTCGGCGAAATTTTCTACGTTCTCTTTCATTTTGCCTTTAAGCTCCCCGCTGTTGGCAATTACATTCTCGACCGAGCCGTATTGTTTAATTAAGCTTTTCGCAGTTTTTTCTCCAATGCCGGGGATGCCGGGAATGTTATCAACCGCATCGCCCCACATGCCTAAAATGTCTATCACTTGCTCTACTTTTTCAACTTCCCACTTTGCTAAAACCTCAGGAATCCCTAAAATTTCCATCTCATTTCCCATTCGGGCCGGTTTATAAATGAAAATGTTTTCTGAAACAAGCTGAGCAAAATCTTTATCGGGAGTCATGCAATACACCCGGTATCCCTCTTGTTCGGCTTTTTTTGCAAGCGTTCCGATTATATCGTCGGCTTCATAACCGTCTTTCGTGATAACAGGAATATTAAACCCTTCTATCAGTCGCTTAACGTAAGGCAGAGCAATAGACAAATCTTCGGGCATTGCTTCGCGATGCGCTTTATATGCGGTAAAATCGGTATGTCTTTCAGTTGGCGCTTCGGTATCAAAAACTACGGCAATGTGTGTAGGCTTTTCTTTCTTTAAAATATCAAGCAATGTATTGGTAAAACCCATCACAGCCGAAGTATTCATGCCGGTGGATGTAAAACGGGGGTTTTTGCTTAAAGCAAAATGCGCACGATAAATAAGCGCCATCCCGTCTAATAAAAATAATTTCTTCATTTATAATTGATAGGGGCTAAACCCGATTTTTTCAAAAATAACAATACTTATATTATCACAAGGCTAAGTGCGAAAAACATTTCGTTGATGGAATAATTGTTTTATTTATACACGTTTTTCATAAAACAACTCGACTGTCAGCTTAAAAAGTAGCAGTAAATGTCAAAATAGTTGTAGAAAGAAGATGCTTGGGCTCCTTAATTTGTATATTTAATACACCAATTATAACCATGAACAGACGAGAACTTTTAAAGCACGGAGGCGCCGGAGCAGCGATGCTTGCCACGAGCCAATTTGCGGCATTGGAAGACTTATTTGCCTCTAACAGGCGTTGGTTCCGGATAGGTGCCTGCGACTGGTCGATCGGGATGGACAGCAATGTTGAAGGAATGGAGTTAGGCCGAAAAATTGGGCTAGACGGCATTCAGATAAACATGGGCCACGAAGCAGACGACTTAAAGTTAAGGCGGCCTGAAGTCCGACAGGCTTATAAAGATGCTGCAAAAAAGTTTGGAGTGCGCTTTTCGGGATTGGGGTTGGCCGAATTAAATAACGTTCCATATAAGTCCGACCCGCGTACCGAGCAATGGGTAAGCGACAGTATCGATGTGGCGAAGGCAATGGGAATAAAGGTTGTTTTGCTGGCATTTTTTCATAAAAATGATTTAAAAAATGATGCTGCCGGAACGCAAACCGTTATCGAACGATTAAAGAAAGTTGCCCCGAAGGCTGAAAAAGAAGGAATAACCTTGGGAATAGAATCTTGGTTAAACGCCGAAGAGCATATGCATATTATTGATTCGGTTGCGTCTAAAAATGTTAAGGTGTATTACGATGTATGTAACTCTGAAAAGATGGGTTACAATATTTACGAGGAAATAAGATGGCTGGGCAAGCAAAACCAAATTTGCGAGTTCCACATGAAAGAGAACGGGTACATTTTAGGAACCGGACGAATCGATTTTAAAAAAGTGCGATCAGCAATTGAAGACATTAACTACAATGGCTGGATGCAAATAGAAGGGGCAATTCCTGAAGGACAACCGGTTTTTGAAAGTTATGTTAAAAACTTAAGCTATTTACGTCCGGTATTTCCTGAAACAAAACGCAGCTAATTTAATCTTCCGATAAAAAATGAAAAAAATTTTATCCTTTACCGCACTAATTATTGTCTTCCTATTTTCCTTTAAACTTAATCCCGACCCGAAGAATTACACCGATATTCCTTCGCTTGATTCTACAAATTTCCATGCCGGTTTATATCTGCCGAAAGGATTTACCGCAACGGTTTGGGCCGAATCTCCTCAACTTTATAATCCCACTAATATGGATGTGGATTCAAAGGGACGAGTTTGGATTACGGAAGCCGTTAATTATCGCAATTTCAATAACAACTCAACCAAGTTTTTCCACCACCAAAAAGGTGATCGGGTAATGATTTTAGAAGATACCGACGGAGACGGCAAGTGCGATAAATCAAAAGTATTTGTAGAAGATAAAGACTTGGTGGCACCGCTCGGAGTGGCTGTTATAGGAAATAAAGTAGTTGTATCGTGTGCACCCTCGGTTATAATTTATACAGATAACAACGGCGACGATAAACCGGATTCTAAAGAAGTATTCTTAACCGGATTCGGCGGAAAAGATCATGACCACAGCTTGCACTCGGTGGTTGCCGGCCCCGACGGAAAATGGTATTTTAATGCAGGTAATGCCGGTCCGCATCAAGTTACCGATAAAGCAGGTTGGAAATTAAATGCCGGCAGTATATATACCGGAGGCAGTCCGCATAACAAAGAAAATAAGGGCAATTTGGTTAGTGATGACGGTAAGGTTTGGGTAGGCGGACTTGCATTACGAATAAACCCCGATGGTACGGGGCTGGAAGTGATGGCACATAATTTCAGAAATGCCTATGAATTAGCTGTAGATTCTTACGGCAATATGTGGCAAAATGACAACGACGACCAAGTAGTAACTTGCCGTACTACTTATGTTATGGAAGGCGGAAATGCCGGATATTTCAGTGCCGACGGAAATAGGACTTGGGAAGCAGACAAACGACCGGGGCAAAGCACATTTACTGCGCATTGGCACCAAGAAGATCCCGGAGTAATGCCTGCCTGTGATAATACCGGTTCAGGCTCGCCTACCGGGATGGTAGTTTACGAAGGAGATGCTTTCGGAAAACAATACAGAGGAATGTTATTAAGTTGTGAAGCCGGAAAAAACGTGATTTACGCCTACAAACCAAAACCCAAAGGTGCCGGATTTGAGTTGAGCAGAAAGAATTTTATTTCAACCCTTAAAGCTGTAAGCGCCACATATAACTGGGATGACAAAGTAACTCAAGAAACAAAGTGGTTTCGTCCGAGCGATATTTCGGTAGGGGCCGATGGAGCCCTTTATATTGCAGATTGGTACGATCCGGTTGTAGGCGGACACCAAATGCAAGACAAGAAAGGATTCGGAAGAATTTATAGAATTACTCCGGCAGGTAGAACTCTTAAAACTCCGAAAATTAACCTTTCTACAACCAAAGGTCAGATCGAAGCGTTGCTTAATCCCGCAATCAACGTGCGTAATACCGGTTTCTCAGCTTTGCAGAAACAAGGAGATAAAGTTTACGAAAAGGTAAAGGCGATCTTAAAATCAGATAATTCATTTTATAAAGCACGTGCTGTTTGGCTTCTTTCAAAATTAGGCGAAAAGGGAAAAGCGGAAGTTAAAAATCTGTTAAAAGATAAAGACGAAGATGTTCGGCTTATTGCTTTCAGGGCTTTAAAACAAAACAAGAATTCGTTATCAGAAGTCTTAAATATTGCCGTAAACGATGAGTCTCCTGCAGTTAGAAGAGAAGTTGCAATTGCTTTACGCGATTTACCTGAGGCACAAACAACGCCTCTGATAGTTACACTTGCTAAAAAATTCGACGGCGACGATCCCTGGTATTTAAATGCACTCGGAATCGCTTCAGCGGGAAAAGAAGAACAAACCTATGCGGCTATAAAGCAAGCAATTGGAACCGCTGACCCCTTACGATGGACTAAAGACTTCGCCGCTATTGCTTGGCGACTTCATCCCCCATCGTCGGTTCAGGATTTAGAGGCAAGAGCAAAAAGCGAAAAAATAAGCGAAGAAGATCGGAAAAAAGCAGTAGTAGCTTTAGCATTTATTGATACGCCTCAAAGTGTTGATGCTATGCTTGATCTTACTAAAAACACTCTTTCCGACGTAAAGGGCAATGCAAATTATTGGATTGGTTTCCGGAAGACTAACGATTGGTTTTCACTTTATGATTGGTCGAAGGTTGAAGGTGACCCGGCTGCAAACGCAACAAATCCGGAAATGCAAAAGCTACAGTTTAAATTAATTGACGAACATACAACATCAAAAGAGAAAATTGCTGCTGCAAAAGAAATGGCAAAAGATGTTGCGGGAGGAAAAATATTAGTAAAACTGGCAGCCGATAAAAAGCTTAGCCGGGAAATTCTCCAAGAAACAGCAGAAACTATTTCTAACAATCCTGATCAAGGAGTTCGGGTTATGGCGAGTGATTATTTTATTAAAGCCGGAGGAAAGAAGAATTACTCAATTAGTACTATAGCAAAAATGGAGGGCAACGCCGGCACAGGAAAAGCTGTTTTCAGCACCAAATGTGCAACCTGCCATAAAATCGGGAACAACGGCAATACCATCGGACCCGATTTAACTAATATTTATAAAAAGTTTGACAAACCGGCTTTGCTGGATAACATTATAAATCCAAGTGCAGCTCTCGCATTCGGTTTCGAACCTTGGTTAATTACTATGAATGACGGAGCTGTAGTTTACGGCTTTATGCTTTCGCAAGGAAATACAGTAGTACTAAAAGATTTAAGCGGCAAAAAACAAGTGTTAGATGTTAAGAAAATAAAAGACAAAAAACAACTGGCAACCAGCATTATGCCTAATCCCGAAGGCTTAGCTTTGTCGGAAAAAGATTTGTCTGACATCAGTGCCTATTTGTTGAGTTTGGGGAAAGGGTAGCACAAGTGAAGGATGTTGGTTTGCGAACTTTAGTACCTGAAACTGCAGTCTGCTACATGATCGTTCACCATTCCCGTTGCTTGCATATGCGCATAACAAATCGTAGTACCGAAGAATTTGAACCCTCGCTTCTTCATGTCTTTTGAGATGGTATCCGATATTTCTGTTCGTGCCGGAACTTCTTTGATTGTCTCCGGATTGTTGATTACCGGCTGTCCTTCCGGCATGAACGAGTACATGTATCTATCAAACGAGCCAAATTCTTTTTGAACTTCAAGAAACCGTTTCGCGTTGTTCACCGCGGCTTCAATTTTCATCCGGTTACGTACGATGCCGGAGTTTTGGAGCAAACGTTCAACGTCATCAGCTGTAAATCGAGCTACTTTCTCCGGATCGAATCCGGAAAAAGCCTCACGATAGCTTTCTCGTTTGCGGAGAATTGTAATCCAACTTAATCCCGCTTGTGCCGATTCTAACACCAGAAACTCAAATAAAACACCATCGTCGTGTGCTTCTTTACCCCATTCTTCGTCATGGTATTTCATGTATAGCGGATCGGTTCCGCACCAAGAACAACGTTTAATTTGGTTTTTCATAAGTTTTATGGGCTAAGATAATTCTTTAAACGGATCCCAAAATATCTTCCTAAAACCGACTACTCGGTGGTCTTCGACTTCCAAGCCTTCATTTTCGAGCAATTGCTGCATCAAACCGGGAGAAGCAAAGTGAAAGCGCCCGGTTAAAAACCCGTTTCGGTTCAGAACCCGATGTGCCGGCACCGGAGGTAGAATACCTGCACAAGCTCGCATGGCATAACCAACCATTCGCGAAGAGCTTTTGGCACCCACATAGGCTGCCACGGCGCCGTAAGAAGTTGCCCGCCCTGCCGGAATCTGCCTGGCCACTTCATACACGCGGTCGTAAAAGGTTGGGTCAGGCATCAGCTAAAGCTAAACTTGAGGTAATTGATGTTTTTGTCGACAGCGAGGTACTTCTTTTCGTAATAGGTTTTTATACACAAAACTTCGTTGGCTAAATCGCTGCTGTATAGGTCTTTGGTTTGGGCCTGAAGAACTAATGCTAAATCGTTTATTTTTTCAAGCGTGTATTGATGTAGTCCGTCGTTATCTGTTTTAAGATGGATAATGCCGGTAGGTTTTAAAATGGCTTTGTATTTTTCTAAAAATCCCGGAAAGGTTAGGCGTTTTTTCTCGCGACTGATTTGAGGTTGCGGATCGGGGAAAGTAATCCAGATCTCGTCAACTTCTTCTACCTCGAAGTAATCCAAAATATTTTCTATCTGTATCCGAAGAAAAGCTACGTTTTCAATTCCTTCCTCCAAGGCCGTCTTAGCACCTCGCCAAATTCGGTTCCCTTTATAGTCTAAGCCGATAAAGTTTTGGTCAGGAAAAAGCTTCGCCAAGTTGACGGTGTACTCGCCTTTTCCGCAGGCAAGTTCAAGGACAATTGGGTTTCCATTTTTAAACTTTTTGCCGGCCCAATTTCCTTTAAAAGGCTCGCCGGCCTCTAATTGAATCACGTTCGAAAACGTGTCTATTTCTGCAAAACGCTTTAGTTTATCTTTACCCATACTAAAAATACAGCGGGCAAAAATAAATTATCTTTGCAGCAACAGAATAAATATCTCGTGGAAAAAGACTCTAAAATTTATATTGCCGGTCATAGCGGAATGGTTGGTTCAGCCATTTTAAGGAAATTAGAAGCCGAAGGTTATTCACATATTATAACTGCAAGCTCTGCAGAACTTGACTTACGAAACCAACAGGCAGTAGCTGAGTTTTTTTCAATCGAAATGCCCGATTATGTTTTTTTAGCAGCAGCAAAAGTTGGCGGCATAGTAGCAAACAATACTTACCGTGCGGATTTTTTATATGATAATTTGGCTATCCAGAATAATATCATCCATAACTCTTATTTATATGGAGTTAAAAAATTGATGTTTTTAGGATCAAGCTGCATATACCCCATGTTGGCTCCGCAACCGTTAAAAGAAGAATACTTGCTAACAGGCCCGCTTGAGCATACCAACGAGCCTTATGCAATTGCAAAAATTGCCGGAATTAAAATGTGCCAAGCTTACCGCGATCAGTACGACTGCAATTTTATTTCGGTTATGCCTACTAACCTTTACGGCTATAACGATAATTATCATCCTGAAAACTCTCATGTTCTTCCCGCTTTAATCAGGAGATTTCAAGAAGCTAAAGTTGCCCGATCGTCCGAAGTAAAAATTTGGGGGAGCGGTAATCCGAGACGTGAATTCTTGTTTGCAGATGATTTAGCCGACGCATGTTATCATCTAATGCTTAACTATAACGAACCCGGTTTGATAAATATAGGCACCGGAGAAGATTTAAGCATTAAAGATCTAGCCTTACTAATTAAAAATATTATAGGATTTGAAGGTGAATTAACCTTTGATACTTCTAAGCCTGACGGCACTCCGCGAAAACTAATGGATGTAACAAAGCTTCACAATTTGGGCTGGAAACACAAAACAGAACTGAACACCGGTATTGAGCTTGCATATCAAGATTTCTTGACCAAGCATTAACAAAAAAAGCCTCGATAGAGGCTTTTTTGTTAATATGCTTCGCTGTCCGGCGGAATTCCGTAATCAGCCGTAATGGCTTTGGAGTAAGCCCGTTGTGTGCGAACCTGTTTTTTTTGATTAAACCAAGACTTAACTTTATCCATTAAGCCGGATATCTTGTCCGAATTTACTCCCTTTGCAACCTTTGCAGACAAAAACGTTATTAAGGTTTTAGTAATAAAGTTAGACCTTTTGAACACCAAAGTATTTAGCACAAGAGGCAGCGTAACACGGGCCAAATTAGTAACCAAATCTTGACGAAGTAAATTCTGTAAGAAGGAACTGCTTTTACCGCTTGTACCTACAGTATTGTGATTGTGTTTGAAAAGTGAGGTTGCAGTTTTAAAAATTGCAGACGGATTGCTGAACTTTTTCTTCAAGGCTTCCTCTTGCCTGAATTGCCGTATTTTAAGCACATCCATTTCGGTGCGTAACTCTGCGAGAGTCGTAAAGGGTTTTTCCATTACTTTTTATTTTGGAACATTCGTTTAACCATGAAGCTGTGCAAGACTTTCTCTACAAAACGCTCTTTGGTAAACACCATAATTAAGGCAAGGGCCAGATAAATTAAAGTAAGTATCCCGAAGCCGGCACTATAAGAATTTAAGACATCCGAGAGGAAAAAACCTAACGTAAGCGAACCGAAAAGGAAGGCTAATAGGCCCATAATGACAACCAAGCAGTCGGTTACCAAATTTGCTACAATAATAACTACTCGTTCCATTACCGAAAGCCTTGCCAGCTCCATTCGGGTTGCTATATAATCTTTTAACAAAGACACTAAATCCTTTTCTGTATCCGGAGTTACTGACATGATATCGTTTTTGAATAATCCTTGAAAGGAATCATTTAATTAAATTTGATCAGATGATACCGAAGATTGGTCGAACTGATCTTTGTTCTTATCCAAGGTAGATTTTACATTGTCCACAATTTTATCTTTTAAAGCCGTCAGATTATCAATTTCTTCTGCTGCACGGTCTTTGATCGTATCGCCAAGATTTTTTAAAGCATCGTTGAGCCTGTCGCGAGTTTCAGTTCCTTTTTCAGGAGCAAATAAAATTCCTAAAGCTGCGCCTGCAGCTAATCCTGCTAAAAGAGCTACTACTGTTTTTGAATTATCGTTCATGTTATAATATTTTAGGTGATGTAATATTAATATTTAACTGAGAAACAACAAAAAATCGGAAAGTGTTTGAAGAATTATTCTTCTTCGGTCGACCTTATTCGTTCTAAGCGCTCTGTAGCCAAGCGACTTGTTTCGTAAATATTAACGGTAAGAATAAAATAAGAGAGTAAGAGCGGCCCGTAAACCAATCCCATAATACCAAATACAGGGATGCCGATGATAACGCCAACAATGGTAATTATAGGATGTATGTTGCCTATTCGTTTAGCAAGCAAATATCTGATAACGTTATCAATATTAGTGATAAGGAGAAGTCCCCAAGCCAGCAACCCCCATCCGGCACCGGGATGTCCGTTAATCATTTCAATTACCGCTGCCGGAATAAATATAATCGGGGCCCCAACTACAGGCAAAAAGGAGAGAAAAGTTGCAATAACGCCCCAAAAAACTGCGTCGGGTATGTTAAACATAAAAAAGCCGATGCTAACCAATCCTCCTTGTACAACTGCAATTAATCCCTGGCCCAGCACGTTCGCATACGTAATGTGCCTGAGTTCAGTAGCAAACTTCATCGCATTTTGTTCTCGGAAAGGCGCATATTTTAAGAGGCCTTTTTCAAATTCTTCGTGGCGGGTAAACATGAAATAAAGCAAAAAATACATGATTGCGATACCGAGTAAAATATTGGCGGCACCGGTTAAAATAGAAGGAAAAAGATCACCGACGTAATTTGATGCATTACCTATTGTATGGTCTATAAGATCGGGCTGGCTTAGTTTTTCTCCGGCAAAGTCATCAAGTTTCCTTACCAGTACTTTTATTTTTATCGGATCTTCTTTAAACTCCTTTATCTTACTTATCACCAACATGCTTAATGTAAGAAACGGACCGATTATGATTATAAAAGAGGCGATTATGATAAGAATGGACGCGAAAGCCCTGCTCAAGCGTTTTTTTTCGGTAAGATAAAAAAAAACAGGTCTGAAAATAACGTACATAACAACTGTACTTAACAGAGAGCCCGCTATACTACGAACGGAATACAGTATAAAGCAGCCGAGCAGAATAAGAATAACAAGCAGAATATTATTACGTTGCTTGTAGTTAAATACAGCCATCTATCGAAAATTTACCTGCATAACACCGAAATCGTTGCTTGGTTTTTGTTTTAGCGGGAGGGACTTTTTCAGAATTGCCTACTCCAGGTTTATCGCTTTCATTTTATTATAGAGCGTCTTCCTATCGATATTCAGAATTTGTGCCGCCTTTGTTTTATTAAAATTCACTTCTTTTAAAACTTTAAGGATGGTATCAAATTCCGCCTCCAGAGCCGCATTTTTTAAATCACGTCTATTGCCTGTTCCGGTTAAAGAAGTTTGAACTGCGGTTTCTATAGCATTTACTTTAACGTAGGTTGAAATTTCAAGCGGTAGGCTTTTTAGATGAATAATGCTTCCGTCAGTTAAAAGCGTGGCTCGGCGAATAACGTTTTTTAGTTCTCGCACGTTGCCCGGCCAAGGATAAGTAAGCAAACATTCAATTACATCTGCTGAAAATCCCTCAACCTTACGGCTTAGCTCTTCGTTTGCTTGTGCCAAGAAGCTCTCGGCAAAAATAATGATGTCATTTCCTCTTTCGCGAAGCGCCGGCAAAGGAATACTGAACTCGTTGAAACGGTGAAACAAATCTTCGCGGAAACGCCCCGCAGCAATTTCCTCGTGAAGCGGTTTGTTCGACGCAATAATTATCCTCACATCCAGATCAATCTCCTTCGTGCTTCCGATACGTTTTATTTTACGCTCTTGCACTGTTCTTAAAAGTGCGGCTTGTATCTCGTACGACAAATTGCTAACCTCATCCAAGAATAAAGTTCCGCCGTTAGCCATTTCGAAATGCCCTATTTTAGTAAACATGGCTCCGGTAAAAGCTCCTTTCTCGTGGCCGAAAAATTCGCTTCCCGCCAGTTCTTTCGTTAATGAGCCACAATCCATCGCTACAAAAGGCTTATCTCTTCTTGAACTGTTTACGTGTATCGACTTAGCGACAGATTCTTTACCTGTTCCACTTTCGCCGATTAGTATTACACTATAATTGGTAGGGGCAATAATCTCAATCTGGCGTACTAATTCTTTGGAACCGGAACTTTGGCCCACAATGAAATTATGTACTGCGGCTCTTACCGGTTTTTCTTTCGCCACAACCGCCAACTCTTTATTTTCGGCTAAAGCTTCTTGCGTTTCTAAGGCTTTGTTAACGGTATTTAAAATTTCATCGGGGTAAAGGGGCTTGGTAATGTAATCATAGGCACCCATTTTGATAAGCTCGACTGCCAGCTTAATATCAGAGTAACCGGTAATAATAATTACACCCGTGCCGGGATAAGATGATTTTATCTTCTTCAGGATTTCTCGGCCGTCGGTATCTTCTAGTCTGAAATCGCTTAAAACAAGGTTAAACGTTTCTTTAGAAAGAATATCAAATGCAGAAGAACCGCTGGTGGCAGTTTTTACATCGAAACCGTTGCGGGTTAAAAATTTCGATAAGAGCATGCAGATGTTTATCTCATCGTCAACAATTAAAATCTTTTTCATAATAGCATTAAAAAAGAGCTTGAAGTAGCTTTATAACTTATTTTACTTTTAGTTAATTATGGGTGAAATTGTCCAAAATTTTCCCCAATTGCTGTAATTACGTGAATTGCGATTTAAGGTTGCACAAAATCTAAAAAATTATTTTTTTAAAGTTATTAAGCGATATATTAAAAGCTGATTACACAATCAAATTGCTACTTTTGTGGCCTTTAACCGGATTTATGAGCGAAGAAAAATCGTTAAATTTTTTAGAAGAGATTATTGAAGAGGATATCAGAAACGGTGTTCACGAGGGGCGCGTTCATACTCGCTTTCCCCCCGAGCCAAACGGATACCTACACATAGGTCATGCTAAATCTATTTGTTTAAATTTCGGGTTGGCTAAAAAATATAGCGGTAAAACTAATCTCCGCTTTGACGATACCAATCCCGAAACCGAAGAAACTGAATACGTAGAAAGTATAAGAGAAGATGTAAGATGGCTGGGTTTTGATTGGGAAAACGAATTGTACGCTTCTGACTATTTTGATACACTTTATGAATTGGCTGTTCAACTGATTAAAGCAGGATTAGCATATGTAGATGACAGCACTCCCGAAGAAATTGCAAACCAAAAAGGAACACATACCGAAGCCGGTACGTTTTCTCCCTTTCGCGACCGAGCTCTACAAGAAAATCTGCAACTATTTGCAGAAATGAAAGCCGGCGTGTACAGCGACGGCGAGAAGGTTTTACGTGCAAAAATTGATATGGTCTCGTCTAATATGCATCTCCGTGACCCTATTATGTACCGCATAAGGCACGCTCACCACCATCGAACGGGTGACAACTGGTGTATTTACCCTATGTATGATTTTGCTCACGGTCAATCAGATGCTATTGAGAGTATAACACACTCATTCTGCACGCTAGAGTTTATTCCGCACCGAGCTCTTTATGATTGGTTTATTGAGAACCTGAAAATTTTTCCTTCAAAGCAGTACGAATTTGCACGCCTTAACCTAAATTATACGATAACCAGCAAGCGTAAATTATTGCAGTTGGTTAACGAGGGTTTTGTTACCGGATGGGATGACCCCAGAATGCCTACTATCAGCGGTTTAAGAAGGAGGGGATATACTCCTGCCTCAATTCGTGAATTTTGTGACAGAATAGGCGTTGCAAAACGGGAGAATACTATTGATGTAAGTTTGTTGGAATTCTGCATTAGAGAAGATTTAAACAAATCTTCATGGCGAAGAATGGCAGTTTTGGACCCGTTAAAATTAGTGGTAACGAATTATCCGGAAGGAAAAGAAGAAATTCTTTCGGGCGAAAACAATCCGGAAGTTGAAGGAGGTGAAGGATCAAGATTAATTCCTTTCAGCAATGAGTTGTGGATTGAACGTGACGATTTTATGGAACACCCGTCAAAGAAGTTTTTCCGCTTAGGCGTGGGCTTAAAAGTACGTTTAAAACACGCATATATAATAGAATGTACCCGGTTTGTAAAAGACGAAGCGGGAAATGTCACAGAAATTCAAGCGCAATATATCCCGGAATCTAAATCGGGAGAGGACACTTCGGGCCTTCATGTAAAAGGAACCATACATTGGGTTAGCGCAAAACATGCAAAAACTGCAGAAATACGTTTATACGAACGCCTGTTTAGAGTAGAAGACCCGGGAAACGACTTGGAAGACTTTACCGAGCTGATCAATCCTGAAAGCGTACAGGTAATCCCAAAGGCTTTAATCGAACCTGATTTAGAAAATGCAGAACAAGGAAGAGGCTATCAATTCATTCGAAAAGGATATTTCGTTTTGGATAAAGAATCAACGGACAGTAGTCCGGTTTTTAATAGAACCGTTACTTTAAAAGATGCTTGGGCCAAAGAAATTAAGAAAGGGTAAGCATTATTTCTGAAGCCTCGCATGAACGGTGATTTTTTACTTCTCTTCTATCTTATACAAGTATGCCCAGAACGTATTCCTTCAAGAACTAGAGAAGAAAAAATTGATTTTATTCTGTTTAGTATTATGAAAATGCCGATAAAAATTACTTATATGAGTGAATTTTAAACTAAAAGCACCCATAAATTCTTTGTAACAAAAACTAAAGTATTAGATTTTTAATTTTATTTCTATTTTTGCTTAAATGAAAAGAAATAAACATACGCAAATTGGTTGGTGGAGCTTGATAAGCTAAACGCCGGGAAACGTATGTTAATGAAGTGATCTTCAAAAAAAATAACACTATAAAGAAACCCCCGACGCAAAAACGCCGGGGGTTTTTCTTTAACAAGAATCTTAAAATGGACTTCAAACTTTACACCTCTTTTAAAAAGCTGCTTGCAGACACCACTACTCCTGTCAGCATCTATTTGCGCATACGCGATATTTATCCCAATAGCTTGTTGCTGGAAAGCTCCGATTATCACAGTCGCGAAAACAGTATCAGCTACATCTGCTGCCAACCTATTGCCGGTTTGATATTAAATGAGAACTCCTTAAAAAAATATTATCCTGACGGAAGCAGTACTGAATTACCGGCACAAGGACTTGATCTTTTAAAAGAGGTTTCAAGCTTCAGACAGTCTTTTACATCCGACAATGAGCTTTCTTTTAAGTTTGTAACGAACGGTTTATTCGGCTATTTCAGTTACAATACGGTTGAGTATTTTGAAGACATTAAATTTAGGGATAAGCAGGCTTTTTCGCCCGATATTCCTCTAATGCAGTATCATATCTACAAGTATGTTATTGCAATCGACCATTTTAAAAATGAGCTTTTTATTTTTGAACACGGAATAAATAAAGAAGAGGGTGCCGGGATTGAAAATATCCAATATCTTATTCAAAACAAGAACTTCCCGGAATACAAGTTTTCTTCAAGCGACGATGAAACTTCAAATCTTACCGACAATGAGTTTTTAGAGTTGGTTGAAAACATGAAGAAGCATATCTTTCGAGGAGACGTATTTCAGATCGTGCCTTCCCGAGCTTTTTCTAAACCGTTTCAAGGAGATGAGTTTAACGTGTACAGGGCACTTCGTTCCATAAATCCTTCGCCGTATCTATTTTATTTTGATTACGGAAATTTTAAGCTTTTCGGCTCGTCGCCCGAAGCGCAACTTACTATCAAAGAGAATTTGGCCACCATCTACCCTATTGCCGGAACGTTTAAGCGTACCGGAAACGATATTATCGATGCCCGGATTGCCCGAGATTTAGAAAATGATCCGAAAGAAAGTGCCGAACATGTAATGCTGGTGGATTTAGCACGAAACGATCTGAGCCGGCACTGCACAGAAGTTCAGGTTAAAGCCTTTAAAGAGGTTCAGTATTATTCGCACCTTATTCACCTTGTTTCTAAGGTAACAGGCAAACTTAAAGAAGGAACAGACCCTTTTTCTGTGGTTGGAGATACTTTTCCCGCAGGCACCTTGAGTGGAGCACCCAAGCATATGGCAATGCAACTGATAGACAGATATGAAAAATCGCCCCGAAGCTTTTATAGCGGCGCTATAGGTTTTATGGATTTTAACGGGGATTTTAATCATGCCATAGTTATTCGCTCTTTTTTAAGCAATAACAACGTACTTTACTATCGTGCAGGTGCCGGAATTGTAGCAGATTCTATAGCCGAAAGCGAATTGCATGAAGTAAACAATAAAATTGCCGCTTTGCGGAAAGCGATTGAATTGGCAGAGACTATTTAAGATTGAAAGCATGAAGATTTTAGTTATCGATAATTACGACTCCTTTACCTTTAACTTAGTACATCTATTAAACGAATGCGGATATGAGGCAGTAGTTTGGCGAAACGACAAGTTCGAATTAAAAGATTTGGAAGAGTTCGACAAAATTCTTTTGTCTCCCGGTCCCGGAATTCCTTCTGAAGCAGGCTTGCTGTTAGATGTTATCCGCACTTATTATTTTTCAAAAAGCATTCTCGGGGTTTGTCTGGGGATGCAAGCTATTGGAGAAGTTTTTGGCGGAGAACTTTATAACCTGTCCAGACCTTTGCACGGCAGGGCCACAGAAATGCAAGTCACTGATAAGGGCGAAACCTTATTTTCAGGCCTGCCGGAACGATTTAAAGTAGGACGTTACCATTCTTGGGCGGTTAGCGAAGAAAGGTTTCCGCAAGACTTGCAGGTAACAGCAAAAGATGTTGACGGCGTAATTATGGCTTTGAAGCATAAAACCTTCGACGTAAAAGGAGTTCAGTTCCACCCTGAATCTGTACTTACAGAACACGGTAAAGAGTTGATCAAGAATTGGCTTACGTTAAATCCATAACTGCATGATCAGTGAAATTAATCCGGATGCACCAATGAGTGGACACAACCCGAATATATTAGATAAAATAACTGCAAAAAAGCGTTTGGAAATAGTCGAAGCAAAAGCCGCTGTTTCGGTTGCGAGGCTTGAAGAATCGCAGCTCTTCCATCGCGAATGCTATTCGTTAAGAGAGTCTATTTTAAATCCGGAAAGAACCGGAATTATTGCTGAATTTAAACGAGCATCACCTTCAAAAGGGATTATTAACGATAAAGTTTCGGTAGCAGAAGTTACATCAGGCTATACCGCCGCAGGAGCATCGGCGCTTTCGGTTTTAACGGATACTTCGTTTTTCGGCGGTAGTAAACGCGATTTAACTGAAGCTCGCACAGTTAACAATATCCCCATACTGCGGAAGGACTTTATCCTGGACGAATATCAGATTATAGAAGCAAAAGCGATCGGTGCCGATGTTATTTTGCTTATTGCAGCAATCCTAACTCCCGGGGAAATAGCAAAACTCTCTAAGCTGGCCAAAGATTTAGGGATGAGCGTATTACTTGAAGTGCACAATAAAGAAGAATTAGAGCGAAGCTTATGTAATACTCTCGATGCAGTAGGAGTCAATAATCGAAATTTAAAAGATTTCACCCTGTCTCTCCAACATTCGTACGACCTTATCGAACTAATTCCGAACCAATTTATAAAAGTATCTGAAAGCGGAATCAATGATCCGAAAACCATTAATGAGTTAAAAGCAGTTGGTTTTCAAGGTTTTTTAATAGGCGAAAACTTTATGAAACAAGAAGATCCTGGTGAAGCGATGATGAAGTTTGTACAAATGCTTTAAATACAGCAGTAATTAACTAAACGATAACAGACATTTTTGGAGACCCTTAGAATATAATCAAACGTTACCTAAGTGTGCTTGGTAACTCTTTTGTAAATATTATATTCTCGCCGTTCATCACTAATGTAAAACTGTTTTTTGCTTTTTTAACAATCTTATAGCTTTTTCTTCCGCGAGGAAACGTGTCAATCCCTGATTCCTCCTTTAAATAAATCGAGATATTATTTGCAGATGCATCGCTAAACGTTTTTATCGGAATTTTAATAAAATCATAGCCAAAAAATCCTACGGAGATGTACTCGTATAAACTCGGCTTATAAAGCCAAATATTTGCCTTCCCATCCTTATCACCGGTAAAATGCATCATTGCTTCGTCTAAAGAATCACGCAAAACTATTAAGGAATAATTCAAAGGTTGTTTGTCTTTCCAATCAAATACCCTTAAATGAAATATTTTTATACCCTTAGGAGCCTTATAGGTCGAGGAATCAACAGTGTAGATTGAAGTATCAGGATCCTTAATTTCCGAAAAGTTTAAAATTAAACTATCCTTGTTGATCTCAAACTTTCCTTCTCCGATTGTTTCTACCTCATTGTGATCAATTAGGGTAAAACCGGAGTTCTTTAAAGTTAATGTTTTAAGAACCCCGATTTTATCTTCGCCCTTGTAGGTTCCTTCAAACAAAAAAGTTTGAGCTTTCGTCTTTGCAAAAAAGGTTAAAAAGAAGATAAACAAAAATAGTTTGTTCACAATTTTGTGCTATTTATTAAATCTCGAAAGGGAGACGCTGCATTTTTATTTACTTCAACAAATCCGGTCTTCTTTGTTTGGTCCGCTCTAAAGCTTGGTCATGGCGCCAATCCTCAATAACACGTTGGTTCCCGCTTAGCAGAACTTCCGGCACTTTTAATCCCTTCCAGTCTGCGGGGCGAGTGTAAACCGGTGCATCAAGCAATTCCCCTTGAAAAGAATCAGAAAGAGCTGAGGTTTCGTCCGACAAAACGCCGGGAATTAAACGAACAACAGCATCAACTAAAACTGCCGCAGGCAATTCGCCGCCGGAAAGCACGTAGTCTCCTATAGAAATTTCGCGAGTAACAAAAACTTCCCTAATACGCTGGTCAATACCTTTATAATGTCCGCAAAGCAGAATTATATTTTTTTTTCCGGATAAATGATTGGCTATAGATTGATTCAGTACCTCGCCGTCGGGCGTCATAAAGATTACTTCGTCGTATTCCCGCTCGCCTTTAAGTTTTTCTATACAACCTGCAAAAGGTTCGATACCCATTACCATGCCGCTGCCGCCGCCGTAAGGATAATCGTCAACACTTTTGTGTTTGTTGGCAGAGTAATCTCTTAAGTTATGAACTACTATTTCCGCAATTCCTTTTTTTTGTGCCCGCTGTAAAATGGAGTGAGCAAAAGGACTTTCTAATAATCCCGGAAGCACAGTAACAATGTCGAAGCGCATGTCATTCGTTTAAATAAAGATCAATTAATCCTTCCGGTAAATTAACATACACATTTCCTTCTTCCTCGTCTATCTCTTTTATAAATTCATCATTAAGCGGAAACATAATCTCTCTAAATTTATATGGAACAACTGCTACATATTGCTGAGGATATTCGTGTATTTCTACTATTTCGCCTAACTCACCGTGTTTCTCATCAAAGACGATAAAACCTTTTAAATCCGTAATCAAAAACTCAGTATCACTCCGTTCCGGCTTTTTTGAATTTGGCAAATATATTTTTTTCCGAATCAGCTTTTCCGCTTTATCAATAGTATCAACATCATCAAAATAAAAATTGCCGGTTTGATTATTTTGAAGTTTATAACCCGCAGTAAAATAAGGAACAAGCTTACCGCCTATTTCTATAAAAACAGATTTTAAATCAAGCTCTTCGGGCTCATCATACTCGAAAAAAACTTGAAGCTCGCCTTTCAAACCTTTTGTTTTTGTGATGTAACCTATGTAAAAGCTTTCTTCAAGTTTCATAACAGCTTTAAAAAAAAATCCTGAACACTACGAGTAATGTTCAGGATGAAAATATATTTTAAGAAACTACTACTCTGCCGTTTCGGCTGCAGCACTTTCTTCAGTCGTTGATTCTTCGGTTGTTGCTTCTTCGGTTGTTGTTTCTTCAACCACTTCTTCTGCCGGAGGAGTATTCTTAGCGGCTACAGCAGCAGCTTTCTCTTCTTTCTTTTTAGCTTCCGCAGCTAATGCGGCTTGTTTAGCATCAATTTGAGCCTGACTTAAACCTGCTTTTTTTCCTTCGATTTGCGCAGTTTTTGTTTGTTGCCACTGTGCAAATTTACTCTCAGCCTCTTCAGCGCTGAATGCACCTTTTTTTACACCGCCCTCTAAATGCTTTTTGTATAAAACACCTTGATAAGAAAGGATAGCACGACAAGTATCGGTAGGTTGAGCGCCTTTGTTTACCCAATCTAAGGTTTTGTCGAAGTCAATGTCAATTGTTGCGGGATTAGAGTTAGGATTATAAGAACCTAAGCGCTCAATAAAACGACCGTCTCTCGGAGCACGTGAGTCCGCCACCACAATGTAGTAAAAAGGCTTTCCCTTTTTTCCGTGTCTTTGCAATCTGATTTTTGTTGCCATTAATAAGTTTTTTTATGTATTCAACATATGTTCCCGGAGTCTCCTGCTGCGGGGCTGCAAAAATACAAATAAAATGCTTTGATGCAAGTTTTTAAATAGAGCAACTTAATAGTCTTTCTGCCGTATTAAGCCTTACCCGAATTTTACCCGGGAAACGAATAACACCTGAATTTGAGCGGTTTACGAAATCTGGAGGAATTTCTTTCATCTATAAGCGAAGCGGTATGGTCTTACGACATTACCGGCAAGGAGTTTACTTACTTTAATCAACCTCTTACAGCCATTTTCGAGACAAATATTGAAACGCTGAAAAAGGATAAGTTAATTTGGAAAAATTCAATTCATCCGGATGATGTTAAATATGTTTTCGGTCAAAATAGGGCCGCTTTAGCCGGTAAAGAAACATACCTGGAATATCGGATAATAATTAATAATAAAATTAAATGGATAAGCGATAAGCGAAAGGCCGGGTTAGATGAGGCCGGAAAGCCACAAACTTTGACGGGTATAGTTGTTGACATCACGGAGCGCAAAGAAGCAGAGCGCAGGTTGGAAGAGTCGGAACGTACTTACCGCTACCTATTCATGAATAACCCTAATCCCCTTTGGATTTACGATGTAGAAACTTTTAACTTTTTAGCAGTTAACGATGCCGCAATTCAACATTACGGATATACAGCAGATGAGTTTTTATCAATGACAATTTTAGATATAAGGGCGCCCGACGAAGTGTCTCGGCTATTAGAAAGTGTTAAAGCTTTGCCCGAACGTTATAACAGCTCGCATTATTGGCAACATACAAAAAAAGACGGCAGTTTAATTTATGTTAATATTGCCGGACACAGAATTAACTATAACGGTAAGGCTGCCGAGATTGTTCTTGTTGATGACGTTACAGGTGAAATAAAAGGGCAGCAAGAAGTTGTAGCAGCTAAAAACAATATCGATACCCTTATAAATACAACCCAAGACTTAATTTGGTCCGTAGATAGAAACTTTTGCATCATCTCGCTAAATTTTGCTTTTTTAAAATACCACAAGTTTACGACGGGAAACCACCTAAAACCCGGTGATTCTATCTTCGCCGCCGCGCTTACAGTAAAAAGCTTCAGCTTAGAAAAAAAGAATTATGAAAGAGCGTTTCGCGGTGAATCTTTTGCGGTGGTTGAAAAGACGTTTTTTCAAAATAAAGAAATTACAGTGGAAGTTCGCTACAACCCTATAGTAAATGAGGATGGTGAAGTTACCGGTGTCGCTTGTTTTTCTCGCGACATCTCCGTGCGCATAATGAACGAAGAAAAAATTACAAGCCAAAACCGAAAACTTAAAGAAATTACTTCTATCGCATCGCACGATTTTCGAGGCCCTATCGCCTCTTTAATCGGACTGGTTAACCTGTTCAACAAAAAAGATTATTCGGATGCCTTTAATGCACGAATTATCGACGGAATTGAAGAAACCGCTTATAAGTTAGATAACGTAGTACACCGGATAGTTAACAAAACGTTTGAGGTAGAATTACAGGAAGCATCACTTACACATTCCGCTCCACAAAATCAATAAGGGAGTGTATTACTTTGATATGAATTTCTTGAGCACGATCAGCGTAAGGTGCTTGCGGAGCTCGGATTTCGACATCGCACATTTTACCCGCCTTGCCCCCGTCCTTTCCTGTTAAAGCTATTACTTTTATCCCTTTTGCTTTCGCGGATTCTATTGCACGAATTATATTTCCCGAATTTCCGCTTGTACTTATTGCAACTAAAACATCGCCGGCGTTTCCGATGGCTTCAATCATTCTTGAAAATACAAACCCGTAACCGTAATCATTCGCTACACAAGACATATGCGAGGCATCTGAAATTGAAATAGCCGGCAAAGCCTTACGATCATTTCGATACCTGCCGGAGAGTTCTTCGGCCAAATGCATTGCATCGCACATTGAACCCCCGTTCCCGCAAGAAATTATTTTGTTTCCTGCTTTAATAGCCTCGACCAACAACTTTCCGGCAGCTTCAATATGTTTAAAATTCTCATTGTCTTCCAAAAAAACCTGTAAAACATTGAGCGCTCCGGTAAAATGTGCCTTAATATCTTCCATTACTATAACGAGAGTATATCAACAATCTTAAGCATGTTCGGATTAGCTTCTGCAATATGTTTTATAGCATTTTTGAAAGGTGTATAGTGAATATCCCGGTGTATAACTCCAATCATTTCTCTATGACGGCCATCTAATAAAGCTTCTACAGCAGCAACTCCTAAACGACTCGCTAATACGCGATCCATGCAGGTTGGACGTCCTCCTCTTTGTATGTGACCCAAAATAGAAAGACGGGTGTCGATGTTCGGAAAACGCTGTTTTACTATTTCCGTAAGCTCGATGGCTCCCGTTCCGGTATCGCCTTCGGCAACAATTATAATTTTTGATGATTTATCTTTCCGGCTGCTTTCAATTCTGCGAAGCAGAATTTCAACATCTGTCTTATTTTCCGGAATTAGGATTGCTTCAGCTCCCACTCCTATACCGCTTCTTAGTGCAATAAGGCCCGAATCGCGGCCCATAACTTCTACAATAAACAAACGCTCGTGAGATTCTGCTGTATCTCGAATTTTATCTACCGCATTTACTACAGTATTAATAGCTGTATCGTAACCTATAGTGAAGTCGGTTCCGATTAAATCATTATCAATAGTTCCCGGCAAGCCAACTATCGGAATATCGAATTCCTCCGAAAAAATATTTGCTCCGGTAAACGTACCGTCGCCGCCGATACCTACCAGGGCATCAATATTACTTTCTTTTAATTGCTCATAAGCTTTTTGCCGGCCTTCCTTTGTACGAAACTCGTCACTTTGGGCAGTTTTTAGAATAGTGCCGCCTCGCTGTATAATATTTGCCACCGATTTTCGATTCATCGGAAGAAATTCTCTATTAATCATTCCTTCGTAACCACGCATAATACCTGTTACATCAAGATCGTAATACAAAGCCGTGCGCACAACGGCACGGATCGCTGCATTCATCCCGGGAGCATCACCCCCTGAAGTATACACTCCTATTTTTTTAATCTGACTCATATTTATTTTTCAAAAGCAGCCTTTCCGCTGTCTAAAAAGGTGAGATAGTTCTTAATATCTAAATTAAAAGCCTGTAGGGGCACCAATTTTTTCCCGTCAGAATCTACTATCACATATAAAGGTTGGGAATTTGCCCCAAAAGTTGCAGCTTCAAAGTCGCTCCATTTCTGCCCTATTGTTTTAATTTTTTTTCCGCTAAATTTTGAAATGTATTTTTCGGGTTCGGGCAATTCGGTTTTATCATCCACGTAAAGCGATATTAAAACGAAATCATTTTTTAATCTAGATAATACTTCGGGGTTGGCCCATACACTTGCCTCCATTTTTCGGCAATTAGTGCAGCTCCAACCCGTAAAATCAAGCAGTGCCGGCTTGTTTAACTTTTTTGCTTGAGCCAATCCTTCTTCATAATCGTAAAACGCATCTAAACCATGCGGAGCGTGAAACAAATTCGAATACTTCTTTCCCCGCGTTTCAGCTTTCGCCGAAGGAGAAGCACCCAAATTAAAATCCTGCACTGAAGGCGGGGGCAACCAAGCGCTAAGCCCTTGTAAAGGAGCTCCCCACAAACCCGGGACCATATAAACCGTTAAACAAAGAGCAGGAATGGCGAAAAAAAGCCGGGGTAAAGAAATAAATTTAATCTCTGAATCGTGAGAAAATTTCAATTTCCCTAAGAGGTAAAGCCCGAGAAGACCGAAAATGACAATCCATATTACAAGAAAAATATCGCGATTAAGCAAACCCCAATGGTAAGCCAAATCAACATTGGATAAAAATTTAAAAGCCAAAGCAAGTTCTAAAAACCCTAACGAAACTTTAACCGAATTTAGCCAACCGCCCGATTTAGGCATTTCTTTTAACCAGGAAGGAAAGATTGCAAACAAGGTGAACGGGATTGCCAAGGCTGCCGAAAAACCGAACATTCCGATTGCAGGACCGAGATAAGATCCTTTTGAAACTGCATCCACCAACAGGGTCCCGATGATTGGCCCGGTACAAGAAAATGAGACCAATGACAGGGTGAATGCCATAAAAAAAAGCCCGAGAAAGCCTCCTTTATTCGACTTTTCGTCCATTTTATTAACCAGAGAAGAAGGTAAGGTTATATCAAAGGCCCCAAGAAATGAAATTGCAAAAATTACCAAAATGGCAAAGAATATGAGATTAAAGGCAGCACTGCTTGCCGCTTCGTTTAGAGCCGATGCCCCAAATGTCCAAGTTATAAGTAAACCCAACGCTACATAAATCAGTATTATTGATAGTCCGTAGATAAACGCACTTTGAATACCCTTTGCTCTTGAACCTGCTCGTTTTGTAAAAAACGAAACCGTAAGCGGAATCATCGGGTAAATACAGGGCATAAAAAAAGCCGCTAATCCACCTAAAAATCCGGCGATGAAAATTCCCCATAAAGAATCTGAACCTGCTTCAGCCGGTTCTCCCAATTCTACTCCTTCTTTCCTTGTTTGAGAGTTATACACTTGAGATGCCGGAACGCGTGTATTTCCAAAAGAATCATTCTTAGTTTGTGTTAAACCCGTCTTTGAGGTATCCCTCAAAGACGGTGCAACCGGTACTTTTGCTGACGAGGAAATATTAAGCGCTGCCGGTGCGGCAACAGTAATACTAAATTCTTCTTCCGTTGGAGGCAGGCATTGCTTGTCATTACATACCATAAATTCAACGCTGCCTTTAACCTCAGTTGCTTTTTTTATTTTGATCTTTTGTTTAAAAATTACTTGTTTCTCATGCCAGGCAATCTTCATGTTAAAATTAGGATCAAAAGCAGTTTCAGGTTTCGGGCTTTCGGTAATTTTTCCGATTAAAGAATAGTTTCCTGAAGGCGAAAACTTAAACGAAGTAGGTATGGGTCCGCCTTCTTCTATAAACTGTGAGTACACATGCCAGCCCTTATCAATATTTGCCGCTATCACTAAATTCCCCTCCGCATCGCCCGTTTTTTCAAAACCGAATTTCCAATGAACGGGATTTTCAATTTGTGCATTCACCGAAAAAACGGCGAATACCAGACTTAAAACAAAAACTAATTTCTTCATCAGATTAAAAAAGCTATTTCTTTACTTGCAAACTTTAGGTTTCGCCCCCCCGATTCTATTTCTAAAAGGCCGGTTTGGTTTACCCCGGTTATTACGCCCCTGATTTTTTTTCCGGCAGTCTCAAAGTCTAATGCACTATTTAAACCGTACAAATTTTTCAAATAAGCCAGGTCGATATCTTCCGTAAAGCCCTCTTTTAATTGCAGATAGCGCAGTTCAATTGCTCGGCAAACATCCGCTAATAATTCTAATACGTTATAATTTTGGTGTAAGATTTGAATCAGCGAGGTAACATTTTTTAATGAGTCCGGAAAATTCTTCTGATTTACGTTGATACCGACACCTACCATAGCATGTTTAAGTAATTTGCCTTGAATAATATTTTCTATTAGAACCCCTCCGATCTTTTTATTCTTCACATAAATGTCATTTGGCCACTTGATTTTTAAATCATCCCCAATAATTTTACACAATGCATCGTTAATACCGGTACTAACGGCTTTATTTAACGAAAACTGTTTTTCCGGAGAAATAAAAGAAGGATTAAAAAGTATTGAAAAGGTTAAGTTTTTACCAGGTTCTGCGAGCCACATATTATCCGATTGACCTCGTCCGGCAAATTGTTCTTCTGCCATTATTACAGTGCCTTCCGGCACCGGCTCAACTTTTGCCAATTGTTCTCTCAGATAATTATTTGTCGAATCCACTATTGGCAGACTCACTAATTTTTGTCCAACAAAAAATCCGGAAAAAGTGTTACTTTGCAAAGTAGGGAAGCTAAATTTTTCAAAACTAAAATTTTTTAATGGTAAAAAGCAAACCGATCAGTGAACCTGCCTATATCTCAGAACTGGCTATTCATGGAATACAAGAAAAAAAAGGAAACGAAATAGTACGATTAGATTTAAGAAACATACACAGCTCGGTGGCAGATTATTTTGTTGTTTGTCATGCCGAATCAGCAACCCAAGTTAAAGCCATAGCAAATAGTGTTGAGCACGAGGTGTTCAAAGCCGGCAATATACACCCGTATCGGGTTGAAGGCTTACAATACGGCGAATGGATAATTTTAGATTATATTGATGTTGTTGTGCATATATTCAAAACCGATAAGCGCCAATACTACGGGATAGAAGAATTGTGGGGCGATGCGGAAATGAAGTTTTATAAGAGTGCCTGAAAAAGCAGGGCATTAATTTTTAATTGAAATGAAAGAAAACAAACCGGAAAAGAAAAAACCGATAAAAAAATTCACCGGCAAAAAAATAGTGCCCAAACCCCCGCGTTTTAATATAATGTGGCTGTACGCTGCAATAATTATAGGGTTATTTGCTGTACAATATTTATTTAGCGGTTCTAGCGCCAAACCAACCAGCTATCAGGATTTCGAAACAAGAATGTTGCTACCGGGAGACGTTCAAAAGTTGGTAGCCTATAAAAACAACGACTTGGTTACTGTTGAGGTTTTTATAAAGAAAGACCGGTTAAACCTTGCAAAATACAAGGTGGTTAAAAACCAAGAAGGCTTCTCTATGTCGGCAGAAAATCCTCAATATAAATTTCAGGATGCTTCTTTTGAGTCCTTACAAACGAAATTGAAGGAATCTCAAAAAAGTCTTGTGCCTGCCGAGCGCCCCGCACTTACGCTTGAACAGCGTGAAAGCCCGTGGGCCGGATGGTTCATGTCGTTTATATTGCCTGTATTACTTCTTATCGGCTTCTGGATTTTCATAATGAGAAGAATGGGCGGAGGAGCGGGAGGCGGCGCAGGTGGCCAAATCTTTAATATCGGGAAATCAAAAGCAACTTTATTCGACAAAGAAGCGCAGGTTTCAGTAACTTTTGATGATGTTGCCGGGCTTGAAGAAGCCAAACTGGAAGTAATGGAAATCGTCGATTTCTTAAAAAACCCAAAAAAGTATACCAATTTAGGAGGTAAAATACCGAAAGGTGCACTTTTAGTCGGTTCTCCCGGTACCGGTAAAACTCTGTTAGCAAAAGCCGTAGCCGGCGAAGCGCAGGTTCCTTTCTTCTCACTCTCAGGGTCCGATTTTGTAGAAATGTTTGTGGGTGTAGGGGCATCACGGGTGCGTGATTTATTCCGGCAAGCAAAGGATAAAGCACCCTGTATCATTTTTATTGATGAGATTGATGCAATAGGGCGTGCCCGGGGAAAGAATAATATTGTAGGCGGGAACGACGAACGTGAAAATACTTTAAATCAGCTTTTGGTCGAGATGGACGGTTTCGGAACTGATTCCGGGATCATTATCTTGGCTGCTACTAACCGCCCTGACGTATTAGATACAGCATTATTGCGCCCGGGCAGGTTTGACCGCCAGATCTCTATTGATAAACCGGATTTAGTTGGTCGCGAGCAAATATTTAAAGTGCATTTAGAGCCTGTAAAAGTTGCTGCCGATGTTGATCCTAAAAAGCTTTCGGCTCAAACGCCGGGTTTTGCCGGAGCAGAAATAGCTAATGTTTGTAATGAGGCGGCGCTTATTGCAGCCCGTAAAAATAAGGAAGCTGTTGATATGCAGGATTTCCAAGACGCTATTGACCGTGTAATCGGAGGTCTTGAAAAGAAAAACAAAATAATATCACCTGAAGAAAAACGGATTGTTGCTTACCACGAGGCGGGCCACGCTATTGCCGGTTGGTTTCTAGAACATGCCGATCCGTTGGTTAAGGTTTCTATCGTTCCACGCGGTGTTGCCGCTTTAGGTTACGCTCAGTACCTACCTAAAGAGCAGTTTTTATATACTACAGAGCAGTTGCTTGACGGAATGTGTATGACTATGGGAGGCAGAGTTGCAGAGGATATAGTTTTCAATAAAATTTCTACCGGTGCGCAAAATGATTTGGAACGTATAACCAAATTATCATACGCTATGGTGACAATTTATGGGATGAATGATAAAATCGGCAATGTATCCTTTAACGATCAGCAGGGTGAATATCAATTTAACCGGCCTTATTCCGAAAAAACTTCGGAACTGATTGATATAGAAGTAAGAAGCTTAATAAGGTCTGTTTACGAGCGTACTAAAGACTTGTTGAATGATAAACGTGAAGGCTTGGAGCGATTAGCGCACAAACTTTTAGAGAAGGAAATATTATTCCAGAGTGATTTGGAGGAAATATTGGGAAAACGCCCTTTCGAACATCGAACAACTTACGATGAATTTGTGAACGGGCAGGAAGGCGGAGATCAAACTATCATTGCAGAAAATATTCATCCGGAGCCGGTTGGAGATTCTACGGAACCGGTTCAAAGCGCCGAACCACTAAACAGAGTGTAATTTAAAGGATTAAAATATGAGCCTCGATAGTTTTATCGGGGCTTTTCTGTAAACCTCAGCAGGATAAGCAGCAATCGGCAAATGAAAGACACTACTTCGAAAGAACAAATGCTGAAAAAGATCCGAAAGGCTTTGCTTGAGAAAAGAGACAACCCATATCCTAACCTTGAGGAGAGCCCTTTATATCAGGAATATTCCGACTATTTAGAGGTGCTTTTCGCCGAGCAGCTTTCGGCTGTGGCAGGGAAATTTATTTTTTGTGAAGACGAAATAGCTTTTATAGAAAACCTGTTAACTCTCGCGGACGAGAAAAGTTGGCGAAAAATTTACGCTTGGGAACCAAAGCTTCAAGAGACTTTGCAGAAGTACGAATTTCCTTTTTACAGTACAGATACCGATTTTTTGCAAGCTGAGGTGGGGATAACCTTATGTGAAGCTCTTATTGCACGTAACGGGAGCATTTTGCTTTCTAACGCGTCGGCGGCAGGCAGACGCTTAAGTATTTATCCGAGCTACCACATCGTTTTTGCTTACACTTCTCAATTAGTTTTAGACTTGAAAGACGGCTTTAAAATACTTAAAGAGAAATACGGTACTAACAGTCTTCCGACTATGGTTTCAACAGTAACCGGCCCGAGTCGTACTGCAGACATAGAAAAAACTTTGGTATTGGGCGCTCATGGTCCTAAAGAATTAATTGTTTTTTTGATTGACGGGTAATTCGTTCAGCCTCGGGCCAAAAAGAACCCCGTTGGGCTCAAACCTTTATAAAGAACCATAAACGAGACAAGTTCTCCAAATCATCCAAATCTTCGTTCCTTCCCGAAGCCTTTTTTGCTTCAATCAAATTATTTAAATGTAATGTTCTTATCTCTAATTCTTCATTGTCGAAAATAACCGCTTGGATAAAACATTCTTGAAATTCCAGCCCTTTTAGTTTAAGCATGATGTCTATCGCGGAAGGAGGTACTCCAAAAGTGAAAACATCCCATCAGGATGTTTGAGAAAATTTTTTAAACTCATATCAAAAACCGGCATGCCAAAATCCGAAAAAGCTTCTTTTAATCTGATGTAATTCTCCCTTGTTCTATTTACCCAAATATCCATATCTCCGGTAGTTCTCGAATAGCCGTGTAGAATTACTGAAAAGCCGCCCACTAAAACATATTCTACTTTACGCTTATTTAGCGCAGCTATAAAATCACGAAAATCTTCGTTAAGATATTTCCCATAATTATTTTCTTGCTCTTACAGAAAACTTAGTTCGGTCCAGTTTTGGAGGATTATCTATTGGATAATAAAAAGCAAGACTATTCAAATAATTTGCTATTCGTAAACGCTCTTGCCAAGTTAGATTCTTGTAAGTAATCTACATGCCTAGAAGCTTCTTCTGCAAGCGGTACGGTTTAGGCGGTAGGGATTCATTAAGAATTTAGTTTAGAGAAATGTTAAACCTATTTATGCACTAGCACAAGTCCGTGTTTTATAGTCTTTCTTGTATTTCTTGAATATATTCAGGAATACTTACTTTTTCAATGTAGTTCGTTGCTAATTTTTCGGAACCCAATAGTTTCGCTTTTTCTTCAAACAAGCTTGTATTAAACTCTAAAAAATCATCGAAGAGTTTTAGGGGTGGGTCTTGTTTTTTTATTTTCAGGGTCTCACTTGACCACGAGTATAGGCAGTCAAATAACTTCTGAGTGTCATTGCCGTGTACCTTGATGTCAAAGCCGTTGATATCAGATATGGCTTTTTGATAGTCGTACTTTGTTGCTTCTAGAATCAAAAACTGTTTAGTATTCAATGGCGAGGTCTCGCTTGTTCTAAGACCATAATCGATTCCAAGTTCAAATGGCATATTCATTCTTGCAAACTCTTTTGCCTTTTTCGATTTGACCAATGACAAGTCGTGTATACCATATTTGCAACTCTTTATTATCTCAATAATCTTCTCGAGTCTAACCTGTCCCGAATCAGAAACCTCTAAAGACAATCGTGGCGACAAACCATTCTTAAGTATTACGTATATCATTGGCTTGAGTAAGTCATTTATATACGTAGTATCGAAGGGGCAATTTATAAAAACGCTATTGTCAAAACCCATTAGCGTTTGTCTTTGGGAGGATTAGGATCATTCCCATAGGAGTTCTTTTCTTGAATTATACCGTTCTTCTTATGGATATATAATTCAGTTTTTTCATTCTTACTTAATTCACGCCCAAATCTAACTGCGTCATCTTTTTTATCAAAGGTCTTGGACGCTTTAGCTGCACCCGATTTTTTTACAGACCATCCGGAAGACGATGGTACCACATGATTTGTCGACTTCTTGGGCATAATTACTTAAATAACCAGACAACTAAGTTACGAAATGTGTTTCAAAATCACCCTTAACTTATTGATTTTAGCACCTCTCCTGCATATTTTCTTTTAAGTAAAGCGTACTACAAATATTTAAATATATTCCATTAGCGTGTTAGTAGGTCAACCACTATACTTCAATACTTTACCACTTTATCCCTCTTCCTCATCCACACCCACTTCCTCCAATTGCTTAAAGTTACTCTTAACAAAATTACACCAACTGCAATCCGTTTTGCCGCAGCCTTGAGCAAATTCACGGTTTTTAATCTTAGCGTACACCTCTTTTATTTGCGCTTTAACCACGTCTAAGTCTTCCGGCGTAATAACTACTTTCTCTTTTACAAAAACGTCCTTTTCAGGTTCGATAAAATCAAATTGTGCACTTATAACGGTCCAAGTTTTTCTTCTGTCGTTATCAACTAAGAGTTTGTAGAAAACGGCCTGCCGCCAATAATCGCCCCCTGATAACTCTTTTTCGTCGGGGCGCTTAAATTTTGCTTTCGCTCGTTCGAAGCTGCCCGTTTTATAGTCAACAACATTTACTTCATTGCCTCTAAACTCAATTTTATCTAAAATTCCTTTTATCGGGATTCCTTCAACTTCCACATTTTTGATTGCATATTCGGTAACGGTTATTTTCTCCCATTCGTTGATGTACTTGTTATAGAAGCCCGGCAAAATCTTTTCGCCGTAAGCTATTCTTCGAGTAAATTGTTCTTTTGTAAAAGCTTCTCGGTTCCGGTTCATATACCAATAAAAATCGTCGATGAATCGTGGTAGAGAGTGGAACTCGTTATTGTTTTCCGGCAAGGACCGGAATAATTTATTCAAGGCCCAATGTACAGCTGAACCAAAGGTCATTGTTTCGTTTTTACCGCTCGGAACCATCAGCAAGTTTTGGAAGTAGAACTTTAACGGGCAATCCAAATAGTTATTCAAATGCGTTACGCTCAAAACATAACTTTCGAGCAGTTGGTCTACATATGAGATATCCAACAAACCGACTGAGGGCTTTTCGCTTTGGGTAAATTGAAGCGCAAAAAAGTCAGTTAAAACCTCGTCAGCCATTGTCGGCCTGCTGACTTGCAAATCGGTTTTAGAAAGTATCTCCCCTATAAAAACAGTGGCTTCCAGCTCTTTGCCTTTTTCGTCCTGTTCAGCATAAGAAATATATAAGTGCTGCTTAGCACGGGTTAAGGCTACATAAAACAGCCGGCGAAGTTCTTCCTCGTCGCTCGAATTGGGAACAGAAGAAAAAACGGTATCCGGCAATTTATATCCGGTAGACATTTTTCGCTTCTTCTCCCAAACGTTCTTATTGCAACCGATAAAATATACATACTCAAACTCTAAGCCCTTAGAACCGTGAGCAGTCAGAAAGTTCACACCGTCTTGCCGGAAAATATTCTGGTGAAGCTCCAACGGCAAGTCATTCTCCTCGAGTAAATTCAGCAGTTCTATAAATTCATTGAGTGATAGATTGGGCTTTTTTCGACTCTCTTCTTTAAGGAAATTAAAGAGCGACGATATCGTTTGCATTAACCAAGTTTTGTCCGGAGATTTTAAAATGTAAGCTAAAATACCTCCCCGAACCATTATTTTTTCGAAGAGGCCTTGAAGCGTAATATTATGCAATTCTTTGAGCCAAAACTCCAAATCGTCGCTTAATCGTTTTATTTGTTTTTGACTTTCGGTGTCGAATAACGTTCTGCCCGTTTTTCCGGCAATGTCTTTAATTTTGCTTCTTATCGAAATCTTGTCCTTGTGGCCTTTATTAAATTCGCTTACTTCAACGCTGACTTTTGCTGTATCAAAGGGCTCGATTGCATAAAAATCATAGTGCATTATTTTAAAAAGAAGTTCGTCGCCGCTAAAAGGAAATTCGCTTTCTATCGACAGGTATTTTAGAATGTTGATCAGCTTTTGTCCGAAAGGTTCTTTCAGGATATTTACTTTTCGTTTAGCATTCACCGGAATTCCTTTCAAGTGGAAGTAACGTGCAAGCTCTTGTCCTGCTTTATGTTCCTTGTAAATCACGGCGATTTCCTCCGCCAAAACACCTTCCTTAAGAAGCTTCTCAATACCGGCGGTTACAGCGCTAAACTCATGAAAATGTGTAGGATAAGCCAAAATCTGCGGATCAACGGAAGTAGTTAAAAATCGCTCATTTTTGGCAGTAAGCGCTTTACTTAAACCATCCAACTTAACCCGTTCAGTGTTGTGTTCGATCAGCACTTTTGCAGTATCTAAAATGTTTTGGGCAGATCGGTAGTTATCGGTAAGCATTACACGATGAAGAACCTCGGCATATCGAGAATGATACTCTTCGATGTTTTGAACATTAGCTCCCTGGAATCGAAAAATGGATTGATCATCGTCGCCCACTACGAAGATATTCGGCTGACCCCAAAAGCTTATCAATAACCTGATGAGTTCATTTTGCGAGCCGCTTGTATCCTGATACTCATCCACCAAAATGTATTGATAACGTTCTTGGTAGTTTAATAAAAACTGTTCGTCGGTTTTAAAAGCTTCGAGTACCCAAAGAATCATGTCGTCGTAATCGTAACGATTCATGTTTCGCATCATTTGCCGGTATTGCGGGAATTCCTTTACCGCAGCTTTAAGCTTTTCTAAATTTTCGCAAAGTGTGGTGTAAGTTGCTTTGAAAGAACCGGCAGCCTTATCAAGATATTTTTTGGCGTATTTGTAATCTTTGTAATAAGCCGAGTCCGGCTCGCAGCAATCGACCAAATCCTTAAACTCGTCGATTTTTTTGATGATGTATTCGGGGGACCAGTCTTCACGTTTCATTACCGAAAACAAGTCCTGTAACCGTTTTATCTCGTAATATACGTCTCCGCGAAAGCGCTTGAGCGGATGATTTGGCGGAAAGCTGTCGACCAAGTCTTGAAACATCTTGATGCGTTCTAAGTCCGAAATCGGGTCGAGTTCAAGTTTGCCGAAGTAATCGAGGTTTTCTTGAATAATGTCATTGCAAAAAGCATGAAATGTGTAGATGTTAACTCGATAAGCCTCCGGACCGATAAAATCAAAAAGCCTTTTACGCATTGCAACGGCTCCCGCATCGGTATACGTGAGGCATAGAATGTTATGGGGTTGAGTATCGGTATCAAGCAGTATTTTGCCGATACGAGCAGCCAAAATCTGGGTTTTTCCCGTACCGGGACCGGCAATTACCAGTACCGGACCTTCTATTTGATTAACCGCTTTTAGCTGGTTTTCGTCAAGTTTTTGTAAAGCTTTTACAAAGTTGTCGTTGTATTTAGAAAGAATCTGCATGCCGCATTGAAGATAAAGAATTGAGCCTGCAAATTATGTAAAGAAAGTGTCTTCTTTGTTTTGAAGCCTTGGAACTAAGGAAGTTCGATAGTAATAAGTTTAGAGAGGAGTTTGACCAGGGAAAGTTATTAACAAAAGTTATTAACAAGTGGTGCATATTATTTTACTTTTCCGGGAACTACCTGTGATTCTCGTTGTTACCCTCTTATTAATCAACCCTAAGAAAAACATAAAATTTATTGGTTATGACACCGGCAAAAGAAAAATCTATCAGAAGCTGGATCAGAAAAATGGGATTTAAGCTATCGAAATCCCACAATCTGTCTCGACAGGCTCGAAAAATTAATTATTACACGCTCAATAATTTTGGGGTGTATGAAGAAATTGAAACCTCGGCCAAGGGTGAAATTAAGCAAGCAGAAAATAAACCGCATAAATTTACCTCTTGGACACCGTGGGGAGAAGATTTTGAAGTAAATTCGGTGAAAGATTTAAGCAATGCCTACGATGATTTTTTGCGCTATAATCCGGATGTTGCAGTAAACTGATATTCCCGGTTTTTGAAATACCGGTTAAGATAAAGTTGCCTGTTAACACATTGAGAAGCAGTATTAAAACCTAATCCTTCAAAATGTTCGGGTAACTCGTTTAGTAAAGAGCTGCTGCCTTACCCTGCAGCTCTTTTTTTAAATTTCTCTAAGCTTTTGAGCCAATACTTCCGATATTTTTTTATACGACTCAAAACTCCACCCCGCCACATGCGGACTTAAAATAACTTTCGGGCTATTACTTAACTCTTCAAACCAAGGCTCTTCTTTCATCTTCGGCATTTTCTCCACTTCTAGAACATCTAATCCGGCACCGAGAATTTTACCCGCCTTTATTGCATTTAAAACCGCTTGCGTTTCTACAATTTCGCCTCTGGCAGTATTTAAAAAAAATATAGGTTTTTTAAAATGGAAGAAGTATTCGTCGTTAACCATTTTCCGGGTTTCACGGGTAAGAGGAATATGCAGGCTTAAAACATCAGCGTGCTTTACGATCTCTTCCATACTTACTTCTAGGACGAATTCGTCGCTGAAACCGTATTTGTATTTATCATAAGCTATCACGTTAACTTCAAATCCTTTCAGTTTTCGGGCAAAGCTTCCACCCATAAAGCCGTAGCCAATAATGCCTACAGTTCGGCCTTTTAACTCGTAGCCTCGATTGCCTTCCCTATCCCAAATGCCGGCTCTTATTTCTGAATCTGCTTTTTGAAGGCTATTCATTAACGAAAGGAGCATTCCGATTGCGTGTTCTCCAACGGCATCCCGGTTTCCTTCGGGCGCATTAATACAAACTATTCCTTTTTGCTTGATGTAAGCCTCGTCGATATTGTCTAAACCGGCACCTGCCCGAACAACAAAACGAAGTTGCGTTGCTCGGTCTATAACTTCTCTATCCACTTTAAATTTGCTTCGAATAGCCAATCCTTCATATTTATCGAGAACCGGCAAAGCTTCTGCTAAAGTAAACAGCGGCCGATCATGAACTTCATAACCCAGCTTTCCGGCTTCGTTTTTAAAAATGGGATCTAAGTCGTCTACTATTAGAATTTTCGGCTTCATGTTTTAGCTGTGGCTGATATAAGATTGGTGAGCCGAACAAAGTCATTTACACTTAATCGCTCCGCCCTAAGATCAAGCGCCGGCACGGCTCCTAATTTTTCTTTATTAATTAAGGCTGAAAGTGCATTGCGAAGTGTTTTTCTTCGCTGATTAAAACCCGCTTTTACAACTTTCCAAAAAAGAGATTCGTCGCAATCGAGTATCTCAATCGAATTTCGGGTTAATCTTATAACAGCCGATAGTACTTTTGGAGGCGGGTTAAAAACGCCGGCTTTAACGGTAAACAAATATTCAACTTTATAGTACGCTTGAAGAAACACACTCAATATTCCGTATTCTTTACTTCCCGGTTTTGCAGCACATCGCTCTGCTACTTCTTTTTGAAACATGCCCACAACTTCAACAACTAAATCCCTATTATCAAGCACTTTAAATAAAATCTGAGAAGAAATATTGTAGGGGAAGTTGCCGATGATTCCAAACTGTGCAGCGAAATAATCTTTGAAATTAAGTTCCAAAAAATCTCCGTTAATCAACTTCTCGCCTAGATCGGGATATTTTTTTTTCAAAAATTCAAACGACTCCACATCCAAATCAATCAGAAAAGTTTCGAGTTCTTTTTTTTGTAGAAGAAAGTCGGAGAGTATTCCCATCCCCGGACCTACTTCTAAAACTTGCTTGTACTTACCGGTTAAACTTAAGCTGTTAACAATCTTCTCGGCAATATTTTTATCGGTAAGAAAATGCTGCCCAAGATGCTTTTTCGCTTTTACTAAACTCATCGCCGATTGCTAAACCTGCAAATTAACTAAACTTTGCGGTTTGTTCGGGCAAAGTATTTACTTTGTAAAATTTAGCAAGGGTTTTCAATGAGTGATAAAATTAAAATTGGCATTTCTATAGGCGACATAAACGGAATCGGGTTAGAAGTTATACTTAAATCATTAGCAAATCCCGGTATTTACGATTATTTTACTCCAATTGTTTACGGTCATACACGTGTTGCCTCTTTCCACCAAAAAGCGTTGGGGATTAACGATTTTAATTTCAATGTAATAAATAATCCTGCCGAAGCTCAAGCGAAACGGCCAAATTTGATTAACTGCTGGGAAGAAGAAGTTAAGGTAGATTTAGGTGAGGCTAATGAAACAGGAGGGAAATACGCACTAATTTCTTTAGAAAGGGCGGTGGAAGATCTGCTTGCCGCGAACATTCAGGCTTTAGTTACGGCGCCAATAAATAAAAATAATATACAAAGCGAGACCTTTAATTTTCCGGGCCACACGGAATACCTTCAATCTAAGGTAAATGCTAAGGATTCATTAATGTTTTTAATCGGCGAAGACCTTAAGGTGGGTGTTGTTACCGGTCATATCCCGGTAAGCAAGGTGGCAGAAAGTATCAGTAAAGAAAAAATTTTGGCAAAGCTTTCGCTGATGAATGATAGCTTGAAAACAGATTTCTGGGTTCAAAGACCTAAAATTGCTGTATTAGGTTTAAATCCGCATGCCGGTGACGGAGGTTTAATAGGCAACGAAGAAACGGATGTTATCAGTCCGGCAATTGAAGAAGCTAAACAACATGGTATTTTCGCGTTCGGACCTTATCCGGCTGACGGCTTTTTTGCAAATAAAAGTTATTTGAAGTTCGATGCTGTCTTAGCAATGTATCACGACCAAGGTTTAATCCCGTTCAAGAATTTGGCTTTTCATAACGGGGTTAATTTTACGGCCGGTTTGCCGGTTGTGCGTACTTCGCCCGATCATGGAACCGGATACGACATTGCAGGCCAAAACCTTGCTTCAGAAACTTCTTTTGTTGAGGCCATGTTCTTAGCCGCCTCTATAGTAAAACGACGAAAAGAACAAGCAGAGATTTCGGCGAATCCGCTTAAATTTTCTAAACTTTCAAAAGACCGAGATTGATAATTTATTTTTATGAGTAAAACACGTTTTATCCTGTTCTTTTTACTTTGTTTAACTAAGATACCTGTCGTTGCACAAAATTCAACTTCAACACAAACGATTGTTGATGTTGAAGAAGGTGAGTTTTGGTGGGGAGGACCGGTTTCTGAAGGGCATAAACTACCTCTAAATACAAATCATCCTTTGGTCGATCTATACGGCGACAATAAGGGGAATCAGGCTCAGCCGCTCTTGCTGTCAAACCACGGCCGGTATGTATGGAGCGAGGATCCCTTTTCTTACGAATTTAAAAACAAGAAGCTTATCATTTCTGCAGCATCTACAGTCAAAAAAGGAAAAGCCGGAACTACGTTACGGGATGCGTATAAGTATTTAAGCGAAAATTTTTTTCCACCTTCCGGTCAACTGCCCGACGAGTTGTTGTTTACCAAGCCTCAATGGAACACGTGGATAGAACTCACCTATAGTCAAAACGAAACTGATATTTTAAAGTACGCTCACGGAATTTTACGGAACGGTTTCTCTCCGGGAGTTTTGATGATCGACGATACTTGGCAGGAAGGTTACGGCGTGTGGAATTTTCACCCCGGCAGGTTCCCAAACCCGAAGCTGCTTATCGATTCTTTACACCAAATGGGATTTAAGGTAATGCTTTGGATTTGTCCCTTTGTAAGTGCCGATTCTGCTCCCTATCGCGAATTAAAAGCAAAAAACGCTTTGCTGGCGGAGGCAGGGTCCGCATCTAAGCCCGAACCGGCAATGGTGAGATGGTGGAACGGGGCAAGTGCCGTGCTTGATTTTACAGCTCTCGAAGCTGTAACTTGGTTCAATGCTCAATTAGGAAGGCTGCAAAGAGATTACGGAATAGACGGGTTTAAGTTCGATGCAGGCGATGCACCCTTTTACACCGGCAAGGTAAGCTCTCGGCAAAATATTTCTGCTAACACACATACCGAGCTTTACGGACAATTCGGTTTAAAATATCCTCTAAACGAATATCGGGCGATGTGGAAAAGAGGCGGTCAACCCATTGCCGAACGTATTGCTGATAAATATCACAATTGGGAAGACTTGCAGAAACTTGTTCCGCAAATAGTGCTTCAGGGCTTAGAAGGATACTCGTTTACCTGTCCCGATATGATAGGAGGCGGAGACTATGTATCTTTTCTAAACCTCAAAACTTTAGATCAAGACCTTGTAGTTCGGTCAGCACAATGCCATGCCTTAATGCCTATGATGCAATTTTCCGTAGCGCCGTGGCGCATACTTGATAAATCTCATTTAAATGCTGTTAAAAAAGCAGTTTTATTAAGGTCGAAAATGACTCCGCAAATATTAGCCTTGGCAAAGCAATCCACTAAAAGCGGCGAGCCGATCGTAAAATCTTTAGAATATGTTTTTCCGAACCAAGGATTTGCAAAAGTGAAGGACCAGTTCATGTTAGGCGAAAAAATTATGGTAGCGCCGCTCACCGAAAAAGGCAAAACATCTCGAGAAATTCTTATCCCGAAAGGAAAATGGAAATCAGACGAAGGTAAAATCATTAAAGGTCCGATTAAGCTAAAAACTGAAGTGGATCTAGAGCGGCTACCTTACTTCGAGTTATTAAACTAAAGACCCTAAGCCCGGGATTTATACATACGGGAATAAATCAAAAAAACTTTCTTAGCTAAATTAATTTTATCTATTTTTGCGGGCTTAATTGTCGTGCTTTGAAATCGTTACAGCCATATTGCATTCCCTTTACCGGCTTGAAACTTGGTAAACACGAATTTTCGTTTACTATAGATAAAACGTTTTTCGATGAGTTTGAATATTCATTGGTAAAGAACGGCAAACTGAAACTGGAACTGGAATTAGACAGACAGGAAACCATGCTCATTTTAAATTTCCATGTTAAGGGGGAGATTTTTTTAAATTGCGATGTTTGTTTGGCTCAGTACCCTACAGAAATTGATTTTAAAGAAAGGCAGATTGCGAAATTCAGCGAGAAAGATTTAGAAGAGGAAACAGAAGAAATTATGATATTACACAAGGCGGATCATGAAATTAACATATCTAATCTTGTGTATGAGTATATAAACCTATCCGTGCCCTACATAAATCGTTGCGGAGATACCGGAAATACTCAATGGTGCGATAAAGAGATGATTGAGAAGTTGCACAATCTTTCAAAGAATGAAGACCAAAAAAGCCTTGACCCGCGATGGGAAGCGCTTAATAAAATAAAAAATAATTAATAAACAAAGGAAGAGATGGCACATCCAAAACGGAAAATATCCAAGTCGAGAAGAGATAAAAGAAGAACGCATTATAAAGCAGAAGCACCCACTTTATTCACTTGCAAAACTACAGGTGCAGTTCACTTGCCCCACCGTGCTTATAATGTAGACGGGATCTTATACTATAAAGGAAAGCCGGTTATTGAAAATACCACCATAGCATAAGTTAATTTTCTACATGAAAATCGGCTTAGATATAATGGGCGGAGATTATGCTCCCAAGGCCGCAGTTTTGGGAGCTATAGAAGCCCGGCAAACTCTTAGTTCAGATCATACCATAGTTCTTATCGGAAACAAAGATGAGGCACTAACTCTTCTTGCCGAACAAGATTTCGATTCGGAGCTTTTTGAATTCGTTCATACAACCGAAGTTATCGGCATGGGCGAACATCCTACTAAAGCAATTGTTCAAAAACCCGACGCAAGCATAAGCTTAGGATTTAATCTGCTAAAAGAAGGTAAAATCGATTCGTTTGCTTCTGCCGGAAATACCGGAGCAATGCTGGTTGGCGCAGTCTTCAGTGTAAAAGCAGTACCCGGAGTTATTCGTCCTGCTATAGCTTCTATAGTTCCCAAACTTAAAAGTCGTTTCGGATTAATGCTTGATGTTGGTGCTAATGCCGATTGTAAACCTGATACACTTCTCCAATTTGGAATTTTGGGTAGTATATATGCCGAAAATATGCTTGGTATCCGAAATCCCAAGGTTGGTTTAATAAATATCGGGGAAGAAGAAGAAAAAGGCAATATGCTCACTCAAGCTTCCTATTCCCTGATGAAGGATACTCGCTCATTTGATTTTATCGGCAACATTGAGGGCCGGGACCTTTTTAATGAGAAGGCTGATGTAATAGTGTGCGATGGTTTTACCGGAAATGTAATGCTGAAACTTGCTGAAACTTTCTATATCTTGACCTTGAAGAAAGGGTTTAAAGATGAGTTCTTCGATCGTTTTAACTACGAGCAATATGGCGGAAGCCCGATTCTAGGCGTAAATGCCCCGGTAGTGATCGGGCATGGCATTTCTACACCCGAAGCAATCAAGAATATGATATTACAATCGAGGGATATGATTACCTCGGGTTTGTTGGATAAGATAAAAGCTGCCTTTAATTAATGAATTATTTATGCAAAGAAATTACGCCGCCATAACTGCGGTTAACGGTTACGTACCCGATTATGTTCTTACCAACCGGGAGTTGGAAACCATGGTTGATACTAACGATGAATGGATCACTACTCGTACCGGAATTAAAGAACGCCGGATATTAAAGGGCCCCGGCCTTGCCACTTCAGACTTAGCCGTTCCGGCAGTAAAAGGCTTGCTCGAGAAACGCGGAATCGATGCATCTGAAATAGAACTTATTATTTTTTGCACCTCAACCGCAGATATGCCCTTTCCGGCAACCGCAAATATCTTAGCAGGAAAAATCGGCGCCCATAATGCATGGGGATATGATTTACAAGCAGCATGTTCAGGATTTATTTTCGGACTCACTACAGGCGCACAATTCATTGAATCAGGAAAGCATAAAAAAGTACTGGTAATAGGCGGCGATAAAATGTCGTCGGTAGTTAATTATGAAGACCGCACTACTTGCATACTTTTCGGCGACGGATGCGGAGCTGCACTTTTAGAACCGGCTGAAGAAGGTTTCGGCATTATTGATTCTATATTAAGAAGCGACGGACTCGGACAGCAATACTTAAACCTTAAGGGAGGTGGATCTCTTTATCCTGCTTCACATCAAACAATTGCAGATAAATATCATTACGCCTATCAAGAAGGGCAAGCGGTTTTCAAATTTGCCGTTACTAAAATGGCTGACGTTGCAGCTGAAATAATGGAAAAGAATAACCTTACGGCCGAGGATGTTGCCTGGCTTATTCCGCACCAAGCAAATAAACGTATTATTGATGCTACTGCAAATAGAATGGGTGTAGGCAGGGATAAGGTGGCAATTAATATCGAGAAATACGGCAACACCACTAACGGAACAATACCTTTATGCCTTTGGGAGTGGGAGAGTAGACTGAAAAAAGGAGACAATATTATTTTGGCTGCTTTTGGCGGAGGCTTTACCTGGGGTTCTATGTACATCAAATGGGCCTACTAAATTATTTTAAATTTTGTTTTAACTTAATTGTTATACTTGCTTATAATAACCAAACCGGAAGAAAATGGACATTAAACAAATTCAGGAACTCATTAAGTTTGTCTCAAAATCAGGCGTTAATGAAGTTTCCATCGAAGAGAAAGAGTTCAAAATAACCATAAAAACCAATCAAGCTCCTACATTTGTTACGGCCAATGTTCCGGCGTTTACGCCTGCAATATCTCAATCTGCCGCTGCTCCTGCAGCCGTAGAACAAAAAGTTATCCCGGTAGGGGAAGATACTTCCAAATATATAACCATTAAATCCCCGATGATCGGAACGTTTTATCGCTCGTCGAGCCCTGATAAGCCATCGTGTGTTGAGATAGGTGATGAAATTAGGTCCGGGCAAGTGGTTTGCATTATTGAAGCAATGAAGTTGTTTAACGATATCGAATCTGAAGTTTCGGGGCGTATTGTGAAGGTTTTGGTTGAAAATGCAAGCCCCGTTGAGTACGACCAACCTCTGTTCCTTGTAGACCCTTCTTAATTATTAAATGTGCCGGTATGCAAACATTTGCATTTCTGCTAATTTTCTTATTTTCAAATTTGAAACATGTTTAAAAAAATACTGATTGCAAACCGCGGCGAAATCGCTTTACGCATTATTCGAACGTGTAAAGAGATGGGTATTAAAACAGTAGCGGTATATTCTACTGCCGATCGAGAAAGTTTGCATGTACGTTTTGCGGATGAAGCTGTATGCATCGGTCCTCCCGCCAGTAAGGATTCTTATTTGAATATTCCAAATATCATTTCTGCAGCAGAGCTTACTAATGCGGATGCTATTCATCCCGGATACGGCTTCTTGTCAGAAAATGCTAAGTTTTCAGCAATTTGCCGAGATTACGGAATTAAATTCATAGGAGCCACGCCCGAACAAATTAATGCCATGGGCGATAAGGCTTCTGCAAAAGCTACAATGAAAGAGGCGGGAGTGCCCACTATCCCGGGGTCCGAAGGATTGATCCAAGATATTGAAGAAGGAATTGAAATTGCGAACGAGATCGGGTATCCCGTGATTCTAAAAGCTACAGCAGGAGGAGGCGGACGGGGAATGCGTATTGTGTGGAAAGATGAAGAGTTTGAACCTGCCTGGGATTCGGCCCGACAAGAGGCCGCAGCCGCTTTCGGAAATGACGGCATTTACTTAGAAAAATTTGTTGAAGATCCTCGCCATATCGAAATTCAAATTGTAGGAGATCAATACGGCACGGTGTGCCACCTCTCTGAACGCGATTGCTCTATTCAGCGACGTCATCAAAAGCTTGTTGAAGAATCTCCTTCTCCGTTTATGACAGACGACTTGCGGCAACGGATGGGAGAAGCTGCCGTAACCGGGGCTAAAGCCGTGCTATACGAAGGTGCCGGAACTATTGAATTTTTGGTGGATAAGCACCGGAATTTCTACTTCATGGAAATGAATACTCGCATACAGGTAGAGCATCCGGTTACAGAGGAAGTGATAAATTATGACCTTATAAAAGAGCAGATAAAAGTAGCTTCGGGAGTGCCCATTTCGGGCAAAAATTATATCCCTGCTTTACATTCCATTGAGTGTAGAATCAATGCCGAAGATCCGTTTAACGGATTTCGTCCTGCACCCGGCAGGATAACTCATTTTCATTCTCCCGGCGGTCACGGGGTTCGGGTAGATACTCATGTGTATGCAGGCTATCAAATTCCGCCGAATTACGATTCAATGATTGCAAAACTAATTTGTACTGCTCAAACTCGCGAAGAGGCAATATCAACAATGGAAAGAGCGCTTAGCGAATTCGTAATTGAAGGTATCAAAACCACAATTCCATTTCATAAGCAATTAATGAAAGATCCCAATTTCAGAGCGGGAAATTTCACTACCAAGTTTATGGAAAGCTTCGACATTGAAGAATATAAGGTTTGATGTAACATCTAAGCAATAAAAAATTACGTATACCGGTTTGTACCTTTCGAACCGGTATTTTTGTTTAACGAAATAAAATGAGCGACAGTAAAATAAAGGGCCTGATAGAGTCAATTAAAGAAAAAGGCAGAAGTTATGAGGCCGAAATGTCATTTTTTGACCATCTCGAAGTTTTAAGATGGCACTTGATTCGATCGGCAATCGCAATCGTTATTTTTACTCTCCTTGCCTTCTCGTATTACGATTATGTTTTCGATCAAATAATTATGGGCCCGGGCAGGCCTGACTTTTGGACCTACCGCATGATGTGTATCCTTGGTGCCCGATACAACCTCGGCCCTGAGTTTTGCGTTAAAGAAATCCCCTATACGCTCATAAATACCGAGTTGGCGGGCCAGTTTACGCTTCAATTAAATTCTTCGCTTATCATGGGCTTGGTACTGGGCGGTCCGTATCTATTATATGAAATTTGGCGCTTTATTAAACCGGGATTGAATGATGTTGAACGTAAATCAACAACCGGATTTGTATTCTATGCCTCGTTGCTTTTTGTTTTGGGAGTACTTTTCGGCTACTTTATTATTTCGCCGCTTTCAGTTAATTTTTTGGCAAACTATCAAATAAGTAAAATCATTAAAAATCAAATTACAATTGACAATTACTTATCCTCGGTAGCGACCTTAACATTAGGTTCCGGCATTGTTTTTCAGCTTCCTGTTGTAATTTTTATCTTATCTAAAATGGGGATAATGACTCCGGCATTTATGCGGGCTTCGCGACGCTATTCAACTGTGATTATTTTAGTTATCGCGGCTATTGTAACTCCGACACCTGATATGTTAACTATGCTTACGGTCAGCTTTCCGCTGTTTTTATTATATGAATTAAGTATAGGCGTTTCGGCACGTGTTGAGCGGAAGCGTAAAAAGGCTGAGCTGGATTTTTACAAGAATTAATAACAATATCATTATCGGGGAGTTAAAATAGAACGATGTCGACCGAGAAACTACAAATTGCCGTTGGTGCCGACCATGCCGGGTTCAACTACAAAGAGCTGATAAAATCATTTTTACCCGACTCAGAAATTACGGACTTTGGAACGAACAGTGCGACCTCGGTTGACTATCCCGATTTTGCTCACCCGGTAGCAAGTGCGGTTGAACGTGGCGAAGCAACATTTGGCATTTTGGTTTGCGGAAGCGCAAACGGAGTGGCAATAACTGCAAACAAGCATCAAGGGATACGAGCCGCCATTTGTTGGACGGAAGAGCTTGCAGAACTTGCCCGCTTGCATAACAACGCAAATGTGCTTTGTATTCCGGCAAGATTTGTTTCAATAGAAACTGCCGAAGCAATTGTAAAAAAATTTTTAAGCACACCATTTGAAGGCGGCCGACATGCAGATCGGGTAAATAAGATTTCCTGTTAAATATATATAATGAAAAGAATACTTGTATTGTTGGGTTTGGGATGTGGGTTACAAGCGTTTGCCCAAGATCCAATTGCAGAAAAATATGCTACATATATTGAGGCCGACGATGCAAAAAAACATTTATCAATTTTAGCTTCCGACGAATTTGAAGGACGTGAAACCGGAACCCGCGGCGCAGAAAAAGCAGCAGCTTATATTTCCGAAGAGTTTAAAAAATTAGGATTGCAAGCTCCTGTTAACGGTTCGTATTTTCAAACCGTTCCGCTTATTGAAGCCAAGTTTGAGGTTCCTACTTTTTTGGTAAATCAAACGCGTTTTATAAACGGCAAAGACTTTTATTTCAATGGAACTCCTAAAGTCGGGAATATTGATGTGAAAGAAATTTTGTTTTTAGGGTACGGCATATCCTCGGAGAATTATGACGACTTGAAAGGGACAGACATTGCAGGAAAAGTAGTTTTAGTAATTAATGAAGGCGAGCCGGTTAAAAAAGGAACGTCGGCAGTAACAAAAACAAAAGAGCTTTCGGATTGGAGCAAAAATAAGCAAAAGCGCATATCCTATTTATTAAGTAAAAATCCGGCAGTGATATTAGCTGTGAGTTCCGGGGTGGGCGGGCTGTTAAAAATGTATTCGCAATATTTTACTCAAGCTCAAATAGGTCTGAAAAAACCCGAGGCAGAGCAAAAGCAATTACATACTGCCATTGTTAACATCTCTCCCGCAGTGGCAAACCGCTTTCTAAAACTTTCGGGCAAAACCTACGAGGCTTTGAAGGAAGAAATAGATAAAACAGGTATGCCTCATTCTAAAACCGTTAAATCAAATTTTGTTACCGCTTATGCCCTAAACAAAAGAGAATTGAACGCACTAAACGTTCTCGGATATCTGGAAGGTACGGACCTAAGAGACGAATTGGTTGTAGTTTCTGCACATTACGATCACATCGGTTTAACACATAGCGGAAAAGACAAAGTTAATAACGGTGCCGACGACGACGGATCAGGAACTACAGGAGTTCTTGAAATTGCAAGAGCATTTTCAAAAGCCAAAGCCGAAGGAAATGGCCCTCGTCGCAGCATTTTATTTTTAGGAAATGTAGGCGAAGAGAAAGGACTTTTAGGATCGGAATGGTATTCGGAAAACCCTGTTTTTCCTTTAGAAAATACCGTTACCGATTTGAATATAGATATGATTGGGAGGGTAGATTCGGCCCATAAATCAAAACCTGATTATTGCTATTTAATCGGTTCAGACAAACTCAGTTCTGATTTGCACCAAATTAGCGAAACTGCCAACGCAACGTATACCAAGTTCAATATCGATTATAAATACAACGACCCTAAAGATCCTGAACGCATATATTACCGCTCCGACCATTATAATTTTGCCAAACACGGAATCCCCATTATCTTTTACTTTAACGGGATACACGAGGATTATCACAAACCGAGCGACGAAGTAAGTAAAATTGATTTCCCTTTGCTTGTTAAACGAGCACAACTTGTGTTTTATACCTGCTGGGATTTAGTGAACCGGGATAAAAGGCCGGTGGTGGATAAGAAAGCGGAAGTGGCGGGGGAAGAGAAACAATAGAAACTCCTGTCCAGGAAACTTCTAAGAGTGTTGATCCCTTACGAACCTATTCTGTGTTTTGCTTGATAGGGTGTAACGGTCATAGCTTGACGAATTGTTGTTGGAGCTTACAGAAAGGCACAGTAAATAAACATCTTCGGCTTTCAATTGTCTTTTATAAAAACATTTTTCTATGCGAGGAATTAATTTTATTTGTAGTGTTGTATTTATTTTGGCGGGGTGCGATCGTTACAAATCAAAACATCCCCAAGCTGCATTAACTCAAGATTCTGCTTCGCTAAATCAAACTTCTATTCAGGCCTACGCCGATTCTATAAATCAAACGCTCGTTAATTTTGAGAAACAAAATAGTTTGATTTACTCAGCCGGAGATTATTCGTTCTATGTTACAAAATACTCGTACAATAACAACCCGGTTTTATACATCGAAAATATAAGTTCCCACGAGTCGGCTAGTACCAAAAACTTCTACTACCTGCGGAATAAGAGTTTGGTTTTAGCGGAACAACAACTCAGAGGCAATTCTGAGGATTCTACAGCTTTTACTTTCAGCCGAAACTACTATCGCAATAACACACTTTTCTATTCAATAAAAAAGATCGGAAAAACAGAGCAAGAAGCAGCTAAGGCAGTTTTTAAACCATATTTGCCCGAGGTGCCCAATTTGCGAAAAGATTTAGACCGAATCGAAAATGCTCTGGGTCAGAACGGAGAATTTGAGTTATTTTTCGCTAAGGTAACAGAAGATCCTGCAAACCGGTATATTGTATTAAACAGTGCGAAAACGGGGCAATATGAGGCGGCGATAAAGGTTGAAAAAGAGGATGATTTTATAAAAGATTTATTTGCTCGCCCGGAGACATACAAAGGGCAGAAACTAGTTTTGGAGTGGCAACTGAAAGACAGCACAGGGGCGATTTATGTTGCGGGTAAACAAAAAAGTCTATAAGCGGTCCGCCGCTGCATATTCATCCTAATCAAGATGTAAGTTTTTATGTTGTAGAGAGGGCGAGCATAAATTTCGTGTAGGCAATAAAACCGTTTTTCTTGGAGCGTGATACTATTTTTCTCCAGCGTAACCTACCTCAAGCATTTATACAATTACAAGAAAAAGGCAGATTGATTGTTACTTATCAGCCTGCCGGAAAAATGGAAGAATTTTTTACGATAGCCGATTCGTGGACTTTCCCTCCCTCACCTGAAGAAGTTAAAAGCCTTTTGAGCAATGCGATTTGAAGAAAGAATCAATTAATTTTGCTTGTAAATTATAGGAGTAACGCCGGCTTGCCCATACCAGTTGATGGTTTGTAAATAATTGGGGAGCCTGGCATCGGGAGATGCTGAGTCAACAAATATACTTTTCCCGTCAGGTGCGATCACGCCAAAATACGGAACGATTTTGTTTACGCTTTCGTTATATCCGTAAAAATAAACTAGTGCTCCCTTCTGTTGGTAGGAGATTGCAACAGGGTCAATCTTGTCGCTTGGAGTGTAAACAAGAACTTTTCCGTTCCGCACATAACTAACGGCTTTATCCATAAAAGTAATATCGGCAACATCCGGGTATTCAACCATGCCCTCGGTCGGCCCTCCCCCTGTCATTATTTTGCCCCTCCATGTAGAACCTGTAAGCGATTTAATACTTGGCGGGCAGATTGAAACCCCGGGAATGAAAGTTGCATTTGTAACTACTTCCGAAACTCCTATAAGAGTAGTTTTATTGGCAATATAAAGCGTTTGTTTTTGATTAGATAACGCCCATAATACCTCAATGGCGGTGCTGCCGTCAGCTAAGCTGTCTATTTTAGTAATTTTTCCGTTTGTACTGTCTTTCTGAATCACGTTCAAGCCGTCGTAGTAATAAAAAATGGAATAAGCAGTAAGGGCTGAGTCTCCTTTAAATTTCAAACAACAGGGGTGGTCGTGTTGCTGTGCATTCATGTGTTGGGTTCCTGCCCAGACAGTGTTTGAAAAAAAATTTTGTTTTGGCGGTGTAATTTTAATGCCCGGGCCGGTTTTGTCTTTTTTGCAACTAATAAAAGAGCAAAGAGTAATACAAAGGAGGGTTATTTTTAACAGATTTTTCATAGGATAGAGATTTGCGAGAAAATGTAAAAATTAGGCACTAAATTACACTATAATTGCTTGGATGACAATTATTTATTCAAACCGTTAAGTTGTAATTGCAGGAGTTAGTTTCTATATCAGGGCGACTTCAGCTACCGGACTAAACAAATAAACCCGTCCCGTTTTTAATTCTATGCAACGGTAACGTTTTCTTATTAAGTTTTCTTTACGGAAAACACGTTTATTTTTATAAATGAAAACAGAATTCGGGGGTAAGTTTTCAACTGTTACCAGTCCTTCCACTTTTCGGTCGTATTGCCTTAATACACGATACAAATTCAAATCTGCACAACTTGAAGCAGCAGGATTTAAGAGATAATTTAATATTGCCTGTTTAGCATCGTGAGGAAAAATATCTTTCTCAAAAAAAGGCCGCATCATCTTCTTGAAGTTATTTTTCCACTCTTGCCCGTGAGGTTTAGCTTTTCGTTCACACTCGTTCCAAGTATGCAAGTGGGCAAACTCATGGACGGTAGTTACCAAAAAAGCGTAAGGATTAAGGTTGTAATTTACGGAAATGCGATGTCCTTTTCCGGCAAAAGGAGGGCGGTAGTCGCCGAATTTTGTGCCTCTGCCTTTCGAAACCTTGAATTCGCACTTAAAATAATCTATCCATTTAGCAATTATGGGAGCTGCTTCTTCCGGCACGTACTTTTCGAGGATTTTTACTTTATCCAAGGGTGATTTTTGTTGAATTGCTTTAATCGCTGAACTGTTTAATTGTTGTATCGTTCGGGCTTTTCTCAAAAGACGCTTCGAATACGCTCAGCACGACAGCGACGGCTCTGCTATCGTAAGTGGTCTATTGACTATAATAAACATACTAACTTACCTGTTTTTTCCTGCTTGATACACCTAAGATACTTCGCCTGCGCTCAGTATGACAGAAAAACCATCTCAACGCTAAACAAGAGCCTGATAAACAATTAACGAAGAAAAATAAGCCAAAGCAGTCATATACACAATTTGTATTACCGGCCATTTCCAACTTTTAGTCTCGCGATATACAACGGCAACTGTACTCATACATTGCATGGCAAATGCATAAAAAACCATCAATGAAAAAGCCACTGCAAACGTAAATACCGGTTTTCCGGTAATCGGATTTCGGGCTCCTGCCATTTTTTGTTTTACTGATTCTACATGAGTTTCATCTCCGTTAACGCTGTATATAGTAGCCATCGTTCCTACAAAAACTTCGCGGGCAGCGAAGGATGTTATTAAAGCTATTCCGATTTTCCAATCAAAACCCAAAGGCTTTATTATCGGCTCAATAGTTTTGCCGAAAATTCCGGCGTACGAAGCTTCGAGTTTTTCAGATGCTTTTAAGTGTTGTAGCTCCTCACCGGAATATTTTTGCCGAAATTCTTTCGAAGCATACTTGCGTTCTATTTCGGCGCGTTTTTCCGAGGGGCCGTAAGAAGCTAAAACCCATAGAATAACTGAAATAGCAATAATTACTTTTCCTGCTTCGAGCACAAATGCCTTAACTTTTTGATACACTGTTAGCCCTACATTGTCCCATCGTGGCATTCTATACACGGGAAGTTCCATAATAAAATAGCCGCGTTCACGAGCTTTTATTAAACCCTTCATTACCCAAGCAACCAACACAGCGCTAACGATGCTTAGCGCATACATGCCCATCAGGGCCAAACCTTGCATGTTTATAAATCCCAATACTTTTTCGGCAGGCACAACTAAAGAAATAAGCAAGGTATAAATGGGCAACCGTGCCGAGCAACTTACCAGCGGAGTAACCATTATGGTGATAATGCGATCTTTCCAATTCTCGATATTCCGTGTGCTCATTATAGAAGGAACCGCACAGGCCAAACCGCCGATCATGGGGACCACAGACTTACCGTTCAGGCCTACTTTACGCATAATTTTGTCCATCATAAAGGTGACGCGAGCCATGTAACCGGTGTCTTCCAACATTGAAATAAATGTGAAAAGGATTGCTATTTGCGGAATAAATACTAACACGCCGCTCAATCCGGCAAGTACACCGTCAACCAATAAATCGGTTAAAACCCCCGACGGAAGATATCGGTGAGCAATATTGCCCAGCGCGATAAAAAGCTGTTCGATTAACGTTTGCGGATAATCGGACCAAGCAAAGATGGATTGGAATATCACAAAAAGAACACCAAAAAAAATTACAAAGCCCCAAATTTTATGAGTAAGTACCTTGTCAATGCGGTTGCTGACTGTTTCTTCAGTACCTGAAGTTTTTCGTTTTACAGTATCAAATAAAATGTCATTAATAAAATTATAACGAGCAATGGTTTCCTCGGCTTGTGCTTTTTGAGAGTGGAAAGAAAACTCTTGTTCAAGTTCTTCTATTCTCTCGCTTTGTGTAGGGGTAATAAAGTGAAGTACTTCGTGTTGATGAGCAAGCTGAAGCGCAATATAGGGCGTGTCAATCAACATTTCTACACTGATTTTTTTAATTAGCTCCGGCGCAATAGCTTCAACTTCTATTGTATCGTACTGTAGAGCTACTAAAGACGTATTTACAATTGCTTCTTTCAGTTTGTCAATGTTTTCTCCTTTACGAGCACAAATCGGCACAATTTGAATGCCGAGACGGGCGGCAAGCGAGTCTATGTCGATTTCGATGCCCGCCTTTTGGGCCACATCCGTCATGTTAAGGGCTATAACAACCGGAATTTTAAGATCGGCAACCTGAGTAAAGAGCAACAAATTGCGCTTTAAATTAGAGGCGTCTAAAACAATTACAATAATATCAGGATACGAAGGACCTTGCCTGTGAGCCAAGACTTCCAATACGATGGTTTCGTCTTTACTTTTAGGATAAAGGCTGTAAGTGCCGGGAAGGTCGATGATTTGGGCAATGCGACTATCCGAAAGTTTACAGGTGCCGGTTTTTTTATCTACAGTTACACCCGGAAAGTTCCCTACTTTTTGATTAAGTCCGGTTAAGGCATTAAAAACGGTAGATTTACCGGTGTTGGGGTTACCGACAAGTGCAACTTTCAGATCAAAATTCACCTAGCTACTGCAAAATTATAGTAGAAGCTTCGAACTTGCGCAGACTGAGTTGGTAGCCGGAAACAGTGATAGCCATCGGATCTCCCAATGGCGCCAGGCGCTCCACATAGATGCGTTCTCCGGGAAGACAACCCATTTCCATCAGCTTAACCGACATTTCAAGATCAGTAAATTCTTTGATTATACCGGCTTGGCCCGGTTCGAGTTGAGACAGCTTCATTTCCAATTCTAAACGCAGCAAAAGTATAGCTTAATTAGAATAAATCCAAATAAGAATAGTAGTCTTTTAAGGAGAAACCTTTTGGGTAGGCTGTATAGCAGAACTGAAATGCGGACAGTTACAATCTTTTTTAAAAATCTTGCATCCCGACAAAAAAGCTATCATTGAAATTATCAAAAGACACTTACTTATAATCTTCATTGGTTTTAGTTCTATGCAGTAAAACGTAACTGAAAATTCCCATTCCTACGCCTGTCATATCGGCAAAAAAATCCCACCAATCAGCAGATCGATAGGTAAAAACCTTTAGTTGGAGATATTCTATTCCTGCACCGAAAGTAGCCGTAACTAAAATTATTTTCAAAACTGTTACTATACGGTAGCTGTAACTCTTTTGTTGTCGGATGTGGCCGAAAAATAAAAATACGGTAAGTACAAAGAAGAATCCCGTATGTACGAGTTTGTCCATACCGGCAAAAGAAGGAACCTTATTAAATGACGATGGAGGTATGTCGCATAAAATAAAAACAAAAACCGCCCACAGGATAGCAGGTAATTGATACTTGAGCGTTTGTAACATTAAACCGCTACTTGGCTTTTATACTCGTCGGCAGAAAGCAAACTTTCCACTTGAGAAGAATTGCTGAATGTAATTCTAACCATCCAGCCTTCGCCGTAAGAATCAGTGTTTACAAGTTCCGGATTTGTATCAAGTTTCGAGTTCATTTCTAAAATCGTTCCGGTTACCGGCATAAACAAATCCGATACTGTTTTTACCGCCTCCACAGTTCCGAAAATTTCGTTTTGCTCTATTTCTTTACCTATGCTGTTAATGTCAAGATAAACGATATCCCCTAATTCGCGTTGTGCAAACTCAGTAATACCGATGTAAGCATCGTTTCCGTCAACTCTAATCCACTCGTGGTCTTTTGTATATTTAAGTTCTGCAGGAAAGTTCATGGTTTTTTATTTTTTCTCAAAAGTAAGGTTCCGGGGGTTTAAAAGCAAAGTTCAAATTACTGCAAAGTAAACCTCAAACTCACACCGAAGTTGGTAAACGAAGTATTAAAGGTTTGCGAAGTATAAGGCTTTGTAATATTACTGTCGTAGAACAAACGCAAATTAAAGCGCTGGTTTAAAACATAATCGATTGAAGGTCGATAACTGATGTTTTTCGATCCTGACGATACTTCTGCATCTTCTACATCCGCACGATATATCATCGTTTTTCTATCGTTTAACGAGAAGTCCATTTTAAAGTTTAAATCGTTGCTGAGTTTTCTTCCGCCGAACAAACCGAACGGAAATCTGAACTTAGTGGTCCGATAACCGAATCCGAATACTGTTGAAGCATCCATCTGCTGTGCAAGCTGTGTATTTGATAAGCCTAAACTCAGTGCTCTTGTTTTTCTGTACTCAAAGTTAGCGGTTAAGTTATTCTTCAATCGTAGATCAATCCCCAGCAAGGGAACAAATTGTTCAAACAAAGTAACTTGTGAAAACTGATAATAAGGCAAGAAGTTGCTGTTTGCATCGCGGACATTTACATAGCCGTTCGACTCCGCGTAACGCACCAAAGAATTAAATCCGGTAACGTTATAAGTTGAATTGTAAGCGTGATTTAAGTCGAACGAGGCAAACCGGTCGGCAAAGAATTTATACTTAGTCAGTCCGTTGTAGGTAACCCGCCAGTTTGGAACAGGCAGTTTAGGGAATCGACTCAGACTTATTGAACTTGCATCTTTGCCGGTATAGGCAGCCAGGAAAGAGGAAATTAAAACATCTTGGGAACTTTTACCATACCCTTCGGCATACCCGTCAGTTGTAGCGTTTGAATTGGGGTTTTGTTCACCCAATCGTCTCGAAACTATTTCTCTGTTTCTTTCAAGCTGCCGAAAGAGCTCACTCCCGTTTTTAAAAGCTGTTTTTAGCGATATGGCCGAAATACTGTAGTCGCCGGTGGTAATCGGGCTTTGGTTTTCAAAAACGTTGTTGCCGGCATCATATTTAAAAGTAGTTGAATAATTAAATCGGCGGCTTCGCAGGGCAGTAAGATCAATACGTAAATCTTGAACCGGTTCTACGGTAGCTCGTAAGTTTAAATCTTCTTTGTATGAATTAGTGTAAAGCTGATTTTGTAAGGTGTCGCGGGTTATCCATTTGTTTTGGAGGGCCTTTTGACGAATATCTGTCTGATCACCGAAAATAAACCCCCATCCGGGAGCATTTGCGTTAACGTCGTATCCTAAGTAATCTGTTTGCGGCAGGTAGCCGGGTAAGAAAGTTCCTTCGGTTCGAGTATAAGCTCCGATAACGTTCTTTATGCTTGTGAGAGCCTGTAATAAGACTTTTCCGGCAGAATTTCCTTCCGCTTTATTTGCTTTTCGGATAAAACCGAACTTGTTATAGAGCGAAACAAAATTCAGTGTAGGATTCAGTTGAATGGTCCTGCTGTTTTGTACCGTATTACCGAAGTCGATATTCGGATCGCGAAGGGTAGATAAAGGTTCTGTTTGCCAATCGAACCGAGCTCCGTAGCGTGCAATCAGATTTGTCCACTGCAATCCGGGAATTTTATTTAACGGAACGGTATAATTGATATTAAGGGTATGTCCATAATCGGTGGTGCGGCCCAAACGTTTTAAATTTTCCCAAAGCGTGTCCCGCTTCAATCCGTTTATTCTTCCTTCCGGCTCATCAATAATCGAGTAATTGGTTGCATTAAAATCCAGTTGGACCGAACGAGTCAGGTTCCAACTTATACCGTAAAGGCGGGTCATTAAAAAGTTTTTGTTAAAGTTGGTGTTAATCGGAATAAAGTTGTTCGGATCATTATTACGCAGGGTGTTCTCAGCAAAAAGCCGGTCCACGTCAATTCGAAAGTTGAGGACTGAAGGCAATAAGCTGAAATTAAAATCCCGAATCAGCGACCAGGACTTACTCTTAATAATTTTATCAAAAGGTGTTATTTGTTTAGGTTGGTTCTGATAATTGTAGGCAACAGCCGCTTTGTAATTCTTTTGCAGCGAGAGCTCATTAATAAAGTCGTGATGAAAGAATTCGTTGTACGCATAGGTTGCACTTAAATTCTCAACATCCCAAAGATGTACTTTAGCTGCCGGATCGGTCTTAATCTTCCTAACGTTAGTAAAATTTATGCTTTTTCGTGTCGTATAATCTTGAGCGACGTTAAGAATAGAGTCTTTTCTTGCTTTAGAAACCACTCTTAAAGCATTTTTCAGCTCAATATCTTGTGCTGTAGGGTCGTATTGCGGAGTGCTTACTTGTTGCGAATAGTTAATGAATACCGGAATCTTTAAACCTGTCTTTTCCGGGAAAAATTTTCCTAATTCGGCAGTTGAAGAAATATCAAAAATTTTGTCATCGTTACGGCTTCTCTCGCTTACTCTTCTGTCGATAGATCCGAAGCCGATGGTGCTTTTGCTGCCGGAAACCGTTAAATCTGCAAAGTCGGCCAGCTTAGCATTTAATCTTGCTGTTGCTGCCCATCCTCCACGTTCGTCGAAGTCTGTTAATCTAAGCTCATTGAACCAAATTTGAGCAGATTTTTCCAATCCGTCGTCTCCTGCCGGAGCTGCTTGATTTTTAAGTGGATTTTTAATACCGAGCATATATACTCTTATCTTGCTCATGTCCGGTTGGCCTAGAATAGTAATGGTGTTAGCGCCGTCGGTGAGTTTATATGGCACATTTATGGGCCAAGGCTGCCCGTTTAGCATGGCAGTATTTCGAGCCGTTTTTGCTTGTTGAAATTTCCTCAGCTCAATGTCCAGCTTGTTGAGATCGGGCCAAATGTTATTTGGATCGCGAGTGCCGGGGTTGGTAATTTTTAAAGGAATTTCATACTGGTAATAATTGTCCTGATTATCTGTTCCTATCCTAACAAGTGCTGTAACTTCATTATCACGTACTTGGTCGCCTTCAGCATGAATAAACATTTCCATCCGCTTGTACGAGCGAAAATCATTGTAGGTAGTTCTGAAAGCCGCTCTCGCATAACCGTCGCGAAGGTTCTTTACGTTTATTGCTAAGGATTGCTCGTTCTGCCGGGTATCGCCTCTAAAGTTGCTATAGTCACGTTCGCGTTCAATTCCCGGGGGAACAACATAAGGTATAGGAGTGCGTTTGCCATTCTCTTCTATATTTACCGTGCTCACGTCAACTGTAGAATTATCCAATCCCGGGTTCGCCCCCAAATCCGGATCAGTAATAACTTTCGCCGGATTATTTTCGGCATTATATCTTCTCCATTCTCCGCGTACTAATTGCATGCGAGCCATACGCAGAATAGTAGTATCCTCGAAATTGGTAAGGAACAGGCGCATAAAGCGAATTGATCTAAAATCCTGAATATTGCCTACCTTTTGTTGATACTGCGCCAAAGGAATTTTAAACTGATACCAATTTACCGATTCCTGTTTCCCGTTAGGAAGCTTAACGGTTGCCTTGACAACATCAGTAATGAAGTTTTGTCCAACTATCATATCTTGTGGACGGATAGAAACTTTGTACTGAAAATATTCATCGGCTAAAGAGGAGTTGTTATCACGATTTATATCCTCGCCGTCCGGCAGAGAAGTGGAAGCAGAGTTTTCAATTCCGGTTTCCAACAAGGATTGTTCGGAAGTTTTCGAGTTTCCCTCGGTCCCGTTGTATTTCTCGTAACGTTTTAAAATTCCTGCATTGGTCTCATCCAAGTTACCACCGCGGTAGTATTGGAAATCGTCGGAAGCAGGGTCGGCGCTTAATGCTTCGGCAGCATTAGGGTTTAATCGGGGCGTTACTTGATTTAAGAAGTCGGAAAATTTTTGTTTCTCTTCTTCGTCTCGCAATCCGTCTAAGCCTACGTCTTGAAATTTTCTTGAATCCGGGTTGTTGTCAAAGGCCTGCACTACGGGTTGAAGCTTAGGAACTTTTCCCCAAGCCGTTACATCAGTTCTGCTCACATCGTCATCAGGAGGCAAACCGTTTTCTAAGGACTTACGTCCGTCTTTCAATATATCTTCCGATACGCTCCCGAGGTTAAAGTAGAAGTCGCCCCCTTGAGCGCCCGTTTTATAAATAAAGGGATCTAAAACCCAAAATTCGATAAATTCAATATTCAACGACTCAAAATCATTGCTCTCCAACTTCCTGAAAATTCCCCCCCAACGACTTCGCGGACTAGAAAGTGTACCATCCGGATTTATACCCGAAGTTGCGAAATTGTACTGTCCGCGAACATTAGGATAAAAAGCCATATCGAGCGTAGGCAAGCGCATCGGTTGCCCGATAGTAGATTGCTTAAACGGAAAAACTTCCTGTTCAAAAACCTCCCTCACGTAATGATTTGATTGCTCCTTTTTATTCCCTTTGATATTGTCGGGAGTGAGGTTACTTGTTCTGCCGGGAAAAAAAATAGGGTCGATATTGTAGAATGCCAGTTTAGCTCGGTTGTACCCGTAAGCTAAATCGTTGTTTAGCTGCGCCTCAGTAAAAAGTTGAGGCGTACCTGAAATTTGCCAGCCGATTGCACTTTTTAAGTCAATAATACTCCTGCTTCCTTCAAAATCGTCCAGATAACTTGAGCCGTTTTTGCTTCCGGCAAAATTTAATGCACGCGGATGCCCGGGAACCATTTTGGCAAACTCGCCGCTGAAGGTAACCGTAGATGTTTCCTTTGTATTGATAAAAGGAATTTTATCTACTAATCGGGTTAAAAGCCTGGAGTTTGAACTGTAATTTAAATCTGCTCCCCAAATGGTGTTCGATATAGCTTCTTCGCCGATGTTCACTTTTTGAGTAAGCGGCTTTTCGGTCAAATTCATTACCGTCGCCCCGAAGTTCATATTTTTATTCATCCTAAAATCGAAGCGCGAACCAAACAAAGAGCGTTGCTGTAAACCGAACAGCTCATTGTTTTCAAGCTTGATTCGTATCGGTTGGCCCGAATTTAAAATAGCCTGATTAAGAATTCTAACCCTTCCGATATTATAATCTACGGTAAAGTCGGCGCCTTCTTGCAAAGGCAAAGTTCCGGCCGTTACCTGAACCGAACCCGGAGGAACGTTTATCGCATTTAGTTGAAACTCGTTGCTTACTTCAGACTGGTACGTTCCGCGAATGATGTATCGGTTCAACTTTTGGAACAACTGCTGTGCAATAACTTTAGTAGAATCATACAAAGGTTGATAGCTGTACTTCTGCACCAAGTTCTGTTCTCCGGCAGTAAATTGTTTTGCCAAATCAGAACCGAAGGGCTCTAAAAGCGGGAGAGTGATCCGTCCGTTTTGAGCGTCGATCGTAACTCCTTCTATGAAATCAAAATATCCGTCGGGTTTTTTGTCGCCGGCTTGGTTCAAATTATCCAACCCGCTTACTTGGAGCCATAATTTGTTCGATAGATTTTGCCCTTCGCTTATCTGGGGTTTTTCTACGCCTGATGTTTCGTCTAGGCGAGTAATTATCATGTTAAAATTACTCCTACTAATTTGATAAGCGCCTAATGAATACACGTTTTTCATCATCAGATCCCATGTAGGAAGGCTGGTTTTCAACGTTTCGTTCTTCAATAACTTTACATAAAGAACCTGCGGGTTTGCAGGATTAACGGGAACATCGGTAGAAAATTCGCCAACTTGATACTCGGTACCGTTGTAAGTGTAACGGAAAGCAACGGCCAAAACTTCATCGGCATTTAAAGATGTGTTCAAAGAAATATAGCCCAAACGAGCATTCAGGTTAAACTCTCTATCAGTCAATTTTCGGGCATAAGTAAGCTTAACATAGTTATCTGTTGCTCCTCCTGCTTGAAAAAAAGCGTTAACTGCGTTAGAGTTTGTGAGCCTGGCATCCGGCGGGAGAGTTTGCAGCAGGTTGTTTGATTGCTGCGGAAAACCGGGTCCGGTAAATGCGGCAGGCAAACCCGAAAAACCGGGTCCGCCTTGAATCTGTGTTTTGTTAAAGGTTTGATTTTCTCCTAAATCAATAAAGGCTAAAACATCTCTCGAGTCAACTGTGCTGTTGTTGCGGTTTGTTACCCAAACTTCAACTTTTGTGATGTTAATATTCGAGGAGATTATAGGGATATTGGCTAACGCCTTATTATAGTTGCTGCGGAAATATTGTGCTAAAAAAAAATGTTTGTTGGCCTCGTAATTGTCTGCACTTATTCTGAACTCATTTTGCTGAGAGCCGTTAGTAACAACAATCTCTTTCTGTTGCGATTTTTGCTGCGAGAAAATACTCGTAACGTTCAGCCGGCCAAATTGCAGTTGCGTTTTTAAACCGAATAATGCTTGACTTCCGGTTATCAAAGTAGAACTCAGCGGTAGGCTTACATTTCCCGCTTCTATTTTCTTAATAATTTCATCAGGCTTGCCGGTATAATCAAGTTTAATTTGATTCTCGAAATCGAACTGAGCCTCAGTATTGTAGTTAGTTGTAATTCTCAATTTATCGCCGATCTGCCCTACTACGTTCATTTGAATACGCTGGTCGAAATCGAAGTTTCCCTGCCGGCGTTGGCGCTCGTTAAAAAGCGGGTTTTCGTTTCGGTTTAATCTTCCCGATAAGGTTAATTCCGCAGAACCTTGGGGCCGTATATCAATAGTTGAACCCCCGAAAATTCGTTCAAAAGCACGATTATTTATCTTTACTTGCGGAATAAATCCCGGTAGTCGTTCTTCTGTAGGAGTGGCCGAAAGTTTTCTCCAGTAATTGTTTTTTATTAATTCGTTTTCGTACTTCTGGTATTGCGGAATGGTTAGAAACTGTGGCGGACGGAACAACCGTGCACCTATTTTATCGGTGATTATATACTGCTTAGAAACCGGATCGAATTCTATTGAACGTTTAACGTTAGAGGGGTTAGGCAATAAAAGTCCTGAACGGGATTTTAAGTCCAGTTGATCGTTATCCCCGATAGGAAACTTTAACCTTAACGAATCCTTTTTTTCAGTCTGAGCATAAGCTCTGCCGGCAAAAAGTGCGATAAAGAAAAAGCAAACTCTTAGCCAAGAAAAGGCAGATTTCTTTTGCAAAGCCCCAACTGATTATAATTCAAACTATAGATTTTTCAAAGCTGTTTTTATAAGCTTCTCCACTGACAATTCACCGGTATCTGTTTTTATTGCATTATCTAAGGCCTTTTCAGCCGAATGTTTTGCAAAACCAAGCATAATTAAGGCAGATAGCGCTTCGTCTTTAGCGGTGTTATACTGTGGAATAGAAGTCAAGGTTTCAAGTCCTTCTTTTTTTAATTTATCCTGCAATTCCAAAATAATTCGCTGCGCAGATTTGGGTCCGATTCCTTTTATGCCTTTAATTAAGGGAACGTCTCCTTTAACAATTGCTGTTTGAATTTCGGTAGGCGTTATAGAGGATAAAATCATTCTTCCGGTAGAAGGGCCGATGCCGGAAACTGAAAGAAGATGCTGAAATAAGCGGCGCTCGCCTTCATCTGCAAAGCCATATAAAGTGTGCCCGTCTTCCTTTATATGAAGCCATGTAAAGAGCTTACAGCGTTCTTGGTCTTTTAAATTTGAATAGGTGTTTAGCGAAATATGGATGTGCCAACCGATTCCGTTAGTGTCTATAATAACATGGGTAGGGCTTTTAAAAACAAGCTTGCCCTCAATATATGCGTACATTTATTTTTAATTATTGCGATGTTTTTATCAAGAAGGATTTGAAGTGCCCGAACGAGACTGAGCATCAACAACTGCTATAGTTACCATGTTAACGATTTCTCGAACCGAACTGTCTAATTGCAACACGTGTACGCTCTTTTTCATCCCTAATAAAATGGGGCCGACAGCCTCTGCACCCCCTAATTCTTGCAATAGCTTATAAGCAATGTTGCCGGATTCCAGCGTGGGAAAAACCAGTGTATTTGCCGGAGAACCAATTAGGGTGCTGAACGGAAAGTTATCACCAAGTAGTTGTGAATTTACCGCAAAGTTTGCCTGCATCTCTCCGTCGACTAAAATACCGGGATGTTTTTTATGAAGAATTCGCACTGCTTCCCGGGTTTTTTCGGGAATATCCCCATCGTTGGTCCCAAAGTTTGAATAAGAGAGTAAAGCAATACGGGGATGAATGTTAAACTTCCTTACTGCACTGTCAACCAATACAGTAATGTCAACCAGTTCTTGAGCTGTAGGGTTAATATTTATGGTAGTATCTGCGAAAAAAACAGGGCCCTTATTCGAAAGCATCATATACATTCCTGCAACTTTAGATACAGCAGGGTCGATACCGATTACTTGCAACGCCGGCCTAACCGTTGTGGCGTAATCTTTAGTTAAACCGGAGATTAAGGCATCCGCTTCACCAAACTCAACCATGCACGCTCCAAAATAATTGCGATCATGTAAAAGTTTCTTGGCAAGTGCAGCATTAATGCCTTTACGCTGTCTTTTTTGATACAGAAAGTCCGAAAATTTATTAAACTTTTCCTTGTCTTCGGCAGGATCTATAAGCTGAACACCTTTCAGGTCTAACCCGGATTCTTCTATAAGATTTTTGATACGATCTTTATTCCCCAATAAAATGGGAACAGCAATACCTTCGTCTTTTACTATTTGTGCCGCTTTTAAAATTTTATAATTGTCGGCTTCTGCAAAAACTATTCGTTGCGGATTTAACTTTGCCCTGTTGCTGAGGGCACGGAGCAAAGCATCATCTCCGCCAAGTCGTTTCATTAAATCTTCTTCGTAAACGGCCCAGTCCGTTATTGTTTTTCGAGCTATACCTGAGTCAATTGCTGCTTTGGCAACTGCCGGAGAAACCGCTGTTATCAAGCGGGAGTCCATCGGTTTAGGAATTATATATTCCTTCCCGAATTTCAAGTTTTGAATATTATAGGCAAGCGTTACAGCCTCAGGAACGGGTTTTTTTGCCAGTTCTGCAATAGCTTTTACCGCTGCAATTTTCATTTCTTCGTTTATGCCGGTTGCCCTAACATCCAAAGCTCCTCGAAAAATATAAGGAAACCCTAAGACATTATTTACCTGATTCGGGAAATCAGACCTGCCTGTTGCCATAACGGCATCCGGCCTTGCTGCTACCGCGATATCATATGCAATTTCCGGGTCCGGGTTTGCCATTGCGAAGATAATAGGGTTTTCCGCCATGGTTTTTAGCAGCTCCTGCTGTAAAACATTTGCAGAAGACAGTCCAATAAACGCATCAGCACCTTTCATCGCTTCATCCAAAGTTCGCAGGTCTTTATCTGTGGCAAACTCTGCTTTAATTGCATCAAGTTTTTCCCGATCGGTACGAATTACGCCCGATCGATCAAGCATTATTATATTTTCTTTTTTTGCGCCCAGACTTACATATAATCGTGTGCACGAAATAGCAGCCGCACCAGCCCCGTTTACCACAATTTTTATCTCTTCGAGCTTTTTGTTCTGTAATTCACATGCGTTAAGTAAGGCTGCTGCCGAGATTATTGCAGTTCCGTGTTGGTCGTCATGCATTACCGGAATGTTCATCTCTTCTTTTAATCGCCTTTCAATCTCAAAACATTCCGGGGCTTTGATATCTTCAAGGTTCACGCCGCCGAAAGTTGGTTCTAAAGCTTTTACTATACTTACAAATTCATCAACGTTGGTCGCTGCCAGCTCTAAGTCGAAAACATCAATATCGGCGAAGATTTTAAACAACAATCCTTTGCCTTCCATTACAGGTTTACCTGCTTCCGGCCCGATGTCGCCTAAGCCTAAAACTGCTGTTCCGTTACTGATAACGGCCACCAAGTTTCCTTTTGCGGTGTATTTGTAAACATCTTCTTTGTTTTCTGCAATTCGCAAACAGGGTTCGGCTACTCCGGGAGAATAAGCTAAAGAAAGGTCTCGCTGTGAATTGGTAGGCTTTGTAGGCAGAACTTGAATTTTCCCCGGACGCCCTTGAGAATGATAGTCTAATGCGTCTTGTTTCTTATTACTGTTACTCATTAGGCAGATAATTGATGCAGGGTAAAATTAATATTCTTTCCGTGATAACAACTCCGGCGAAAGAAATAAAACTAACCCTTAAGAATTCGAAGCAACATCCCTGCCTTTAGTTTGGTGCGGCTTAATTTGTTAGCAGTTTTTAGTTCTGAGATGGATACACCTTTGAACTTGGATGCAATTTTTGATAGTGTATCTCCTTGCCGAACTTTGTAAGTAAAAAATTTCGGAGAACGGTGTTTTTCCGGGTTTGGAGCACTTACTCGTATCGATTGTCCCGGAACTAGTATAGCTTGTTTTAAATTGTTCCAAACTCTTAGATCTTGAACTTCAACGCTATATTCGTTAGCTATATCTTGAAGTGTTTCGCCTTCTTTAGCCCTATAGATTCCGGTGGTTAATTCCTTAGATTCAAAAGCAACGGTTGAAAATTCCGAAGAAACGCTTTCGTTATTTAATACTTGGTAAAGCGAGTTATATACATCCTTGTTTACAGCGGGAATAATAAGCCGCTTAGGCGACTGCGCAGAGCCGTTGATGATTTGCCTTTTATAGGACGGGTTGAGAATACTTAATTGTTTAAAGTCAAATTCTGCGGCTTTAGCGATATCGGCTAACGATATTTTTTGATCTACCCATAACACGTCTGTTTCTACTTCCAGGTCCGAGGCCATCGGCATAATATTATGCTTTTGGTAATAATTCATAAGGTAAGTTGTAGCAATAAAAGCAGGAACATAGTTTTGAGTTTCTACAGGCAAAATGTTTCTGATATCCCAGAAGGTGGTACCACCGGACTTAGCTAGGGCCCGAGAAACACAACCTGTGCCGCAGTTGTAGGATGCTATTGCCAAAAGCCAATCTCCGAAAAGATTATAGGCATCTCTTAAATAAAGTGCCGCAGCATTACTGGAAGCTATCGGGTCTTTACGTTCATCAACCCACGAATCCATTTGCAAATGATAACCCTTTGCAGTTGTGTACATAAACTGCCATAATCCAACAGCACCTGATCTTGAAACTGCAAATGGATTTAGCTCTGATTCTACAATTGAAAGAAATTTCAATTCCGCCGGTAAATTTTGTTCCCTGAACACTTTCTCGTAAATGGGGAAATAATACTTGGAAAGGCCAAGCATTCGCGAAATTTTTCCTTTTCCTTTCGTAGATAGAACATCAATGAACGTTTGTACATGCTCGTTATAGTCCAAACTGAGGTCGCTCTGCAAAGAATCAAGGCGACGTTTGAAAAACGTATTTTGAGATAGTATAGTCGGTTTTTCTATTATAAGGGGTAGAAAAGGAGTATCTGTAATATTATAAGTTAGAACTCTAACGCGAGCTGATTTAAGAGAATCGCCTATTTCTCCCCCTTTTGCAGATAGGGTAAAAAAAATCGAAAAGAGTATTAACCAGCCCTTAAGTTTTTTCATTTTAAAATTTGTTAATGCGATAGAAATAGGTTTATTTAATACGATAAGCCAAACTAGTTAGTTCCGAATATCTTTAAGAAATAATCTGAAAAAGCAAGTAACGCATCTTCACCAAAGCGTTTTCCAAGAAGTTGTATGCCTAACGGGAGATTTTCCGGATTATTGCCTACCGGGAGAGAAATAGCGGGTATTCCGGCAAGTGCTGCTTGAACCGTAAATATGTCGGCCAAATACATGGTAACAGGATCATTAAGCTTTTCGCCTATCTTAAAAGCAGGGCCGGGAGTTGTAGGCATCAAAATAAAATCATGATTCACTAATATCTCTTCCATCTTTTCCCGAATCAATCGGCGCACTTTTTGAGCTTTTGCATAATAGGCATCGTAATAACCGGCACTTAATACAAAAGTCCCGAGCATAATTCGGCGTTTAACTTCTTCACCAAAACCTTCGGACCGGGACTTTTTATAGG
>JAYULL010000183.1:0-24119 GCA_043763625.1 Sphingobacteriaceae bacterium
CGGCGGACCTTTTTATTCTTATTTTTTCGGCCTGTATACAGCCGAAAATAAGACTGTATTTCATTTAGATTCCGATATTTTTTTAGGAGGAAGAAGCAACTATTGGGTTAAGGAGGCAGTAGAGTTACTACAAACCGATCCTTCAGTTTTTACGGTTGCGCCACTTCCCGGTCCCCCTCATCCGGAACAAAAACTAATTGGCCAAAACTACGCCAATGATTATGCAGGCAGGCCATACGCCTTTTCGTTTGCGGGGATGAGTACTCGGCTTTTCATGCTGAACAAAGACATTTTCAGAGAACAAAAACTAAAGTTAAAGAAGCCGTCGTTTCGAAATCAACTAAAATCTTTATTCGAAGGTAACTCAAATGCCGACCTCCCCGAACATTTAATTTCGCATTTTATGCAAAGCCACAGGTTAAAAAGGGTTGATTTTTTAGGAAAAAAGCAAGGCTTGTGGTCCTTGCATCCGCCTTATCGCACTGCCGGGTTTTACGAAAACTTATCTCAAATAATAACTCGAATAGAACAAAACGATTTGCCTGCCGATCAAGCAGGCTTCTATGATCTTACTGATTCGGTGTGTGATTGGAGCGAAGCTCGAGAACGTTTACGGCAAAATCGCTTTTGGAAAAAGGTGCTGAAAAAATGAAAAGAGTATTAATCATCTCCCCTTATTTCCCTCCGGTTAACGCTGCTGATATGCAACGTATTAGAATGAGCTTGCCTTATTTTAAAGATTTCGAATGGGAGGCGGAGGTAGTAACTGTTGACCCTCGGTTTACAGACATGACCCAAGATCCCCTTCTTTTAAAAAGTTTGCCGGCCGATTTACCCGTGCATCATGTTAAGGCATTTGATAAAAGTTTCACGTCTAAATTCGGCTTAGGAAGTATCGGTATCCGGTCGCTTTGGTTTTACAAGCGAAAAGTTAGCCAATTGCTCCGGCACAAAACGTTTGATTTAATTTATTTTTCCACTACTCAATTTCCGGTTTGCATATTAGGTGCTTTTTGGAAAAAGAAATTTAATGTGCCGTACGTAATCGATATGCAAGACCCGTGGCACTCGGATTATTATCGCGACAAGCCCAAGCATCTTCAGCCTCCCAAATATTGGTTTTCTTACCGATTAAACAAATATTTAGAACCAATTGCTATGCAAAGCGTGTCGGGTTTAATAAGCGTTTCCGATTCCTATACTCAAGTTCTAGATGGACGTTATCCGGCTATCAAAACAATACCTTCGGCTACGGTAACATTTGGAGCTTTCCACAAAGACTTAGAGATTGTAGCAGAAGTTAAGGATTTGCCCTTGTTATTTTCGAAAAGTGCAGGGGTTAAGAACTTGGTATATATTGGCCGGGGTGGTAGTGATATGGCGCCTGCACTGAACATTTTCTTCAATGCCTTTAAAAAAGGATTGGAAGAGAAACCGGAGGTTTTTAAAAGTTTCCGACTTCACTTTATAGGAACCAGTTATGCACCGGCAGGGCAAGGGGTTAAAACGATTATACCGATTGCAAAACAGTTTGGTCTGCAAGATTACGTAGACGAGCATACCGACCGTGTGCCTTTATATCAAGGCCTTTATAATCTTTCGTGTGCCGACGGCCTATTGATACCGGGATCTGATGACGCTGCCTATACCGCGTCAAAAATTTACCCCTATATTTTAACAGAAAAACCACTTCTGGGTATATTTCATGAAGCGAGCAGCGTAGTTAGTATTGTGAGAGATTGTAATGCCGGTGAAATTATTTCGCTTCAAGAAGCTCCTGATAAGGCTTATAAAAAAGTTGAGAGTTACTTAGCCGGTATTCTTGCCGGGGAAAAGCCTCGCACGGATTGGAAAGCGTTTAAACCGTATACTGCCCGAGAGATGACAAGAAAGCAATGCGAATTATTCGATGAGGTCTTAAGCTTTACGAACAAAATTTAGAGGGTTGAAAAGGCTGGCTATAATCACCACTCATCCGATTCAATACTATGCGCCGGTATTTAAAATGCTAGCCGAAAAATGTAAGCTAAAGGTATTTTATACTTGGGGCGAACAATCTCAGGCCAAATTTGATCCCGGATTCGGTAAAACAATTGAATGGGATATTCCTCTGCTCGAAGGATATGACTACCGATTTTCGAAAAATATATCTAAAAAGCCCGGTTCACACGGTTTTTTTGGGATAGTTAATCCCGATTTGATTGAAACTATTGAAGACTTTAGTCCGGACGCACTGTTGATATACGGCTGGGCTTACAAAAGTCACTTATCGGCGATGCGGTATTTCGGCGGCAAAGTTCCTGTTTGGTTTCGAGGCGACTCAACGCTTTTGGACGAACAATCCGGGTTGAAAAAGTCTTTGCGCAACATCTTTCTTCGATGGATTTATTCGCATGTAGACAGAGCCTTCTATGTGGGATCTGCAAACAAAGAATATTTCTTGAAGTTCGGCATTTCGGAACATCAGTTAGTGTTCTGCCCCCACGCTATTGACAACACACGATTTGAACAGGATAGAACCCGAGATGCCCAAGAATTAAGAAAAAAACTTAATCTCGGCGACGATGACTTTTTGGTTTTGTTTGCAGGGAAACTAGAACCAAAAAAGAACCCCGAATTGCTTTTTGCAGCGTTCGAGAGATTAGATCAAGAAAACTTACATCTTTTGATTGTAGGCAACGGAGTTTTGGAGGAAAAACTGAAGGCTGAAAGATTTACGCTGAACACAAAAGAACGGCTGCATTTTCTAGACTTTCAGAACCAACAAATGATGCCGGCAATATATCAAGCTTGCGATTTATTCTGTTTACCCTCACAAGGTCCGGGAGAAACATGGGGTTTAGCTGTAAATGAAGCTATGGCAACCGGCAAACCGGTTTTGGTTTCAGATAAAGTTGGCTGTGCGACTGATTTGGTTAAAAACGGCATAAACGGATATGTGTTTAAAAGTCAAGATGAACCCGACTTAACCGACAAGCTTAAACTGCTAACGGGGAATAAAGGTAACCTTTCAGTATTGGGTGCGTATTCACGGCTTACTATTGAAAAATGGAGCTTTGCTTTGCAAGTAGAAGCTCTGATTGCCGAACTCGAAAAACTATGAATTCTAAGGAGTCAAAAGTTTATGCCATATTCCCCTTATATATACCTTGGCTACTTGCTCTGTTGACTCAATGGACTCCCCAACTTTCTTACGTTATAGCTTGGTTCGGGTCTTTCTTTATCTTCTTTTGGACGTTTTCTAAGCTCACTCGGTATATAAATTCTGATTTACCGATCGAACAGCAAATTATGCGGCCTATATTTTTAGTACAAATCATATTTGCAGGCTTTATGTGTTGCACCTCCATTTTCTATTTTTTAGATCAGGTGGGCTACCAGTATTTTGAGAAAATTAGGGAGTATGATGCATATGCAGAAGGTCAGCTTACAATATTGGCAAAATGTCAAAGATTATCTCTTTTAGGCCATGCATCCTTGGTGACAGGCCTTATTTCAGTTACGTCATCTCGGCCTCTAATTAAAAAATATACTCTTAGTTCGCATTTTAATATAGACCATTTTCTTATCGTATTCTCTTTGACTTGCTATGCTGTAGGATATTTAATCAAAAACATCTCTGCTATATCCCAGTTTTCAATCGGGTTGCGTAATACCGGAATAATTTCAGGTGCTTTTATCTTGATAAAAGGTATAATAGAAAGGAAATTAAAGCTGACCGCAATCGGTGGAATTGTATTTATCTTGAACTTTATCAGTGCGACACTTTCGGGCTACAAAGAGCATATTATTGTCAACTTTTTGATTATAGGTTGTCTTCTCTACCCTCATTACAAACGGGCAACTTTAATATTCGGAATACCGCTTATCTATGGGTTATTTTACATTTTGCCTACTTACGTCAACATCATTCGCACCGAGTCTTGGAGTGGCGGTGCCAGTGCAGAGCAAGCAAGGTCGGAAGCGGTTCAGACGCTAATGAGCGATCAAAATCAAGCGGCAATTGACGAAACAAATTGGAGTTTTCTAACAAGACGACTGAGCGAGATAAGCATGTTTACCAAATTTGTTGAAAGTACTCCTGATGTGATTCCTTTTTACGGGTTAAGTATAGTAAAAAACGCCATACAAGCAATTGTCCCACGTTTTTTATGGCCCGGAAAGCCGATAACAGAAGAACTGGCAATGGAAAGAGTATACGCTGCGGGCGCAATCGACGTCCATTCTGTTGTCTCGGCTAAAACCCGACCGGTTGTGGATGCATATCTAAGCGGTGGGTTTGTAGGCGTTTTTATTGCTATGTTCTTGTACGGTTATATATGCCAGTCGCTTTGTAATAAGGCCGAAATTTTTTTTGGCGGATATCAGATGGGATGTATGATAATTTTTAACGGACTTTTCCAACCGATGTGGCGGGGCAACAATTTCGAATTTATAACGAATTCGGTTTTTTACAGCTTCGTAATGATGTTAATTTTGTTGCAGGTGTTAAGAAGTAACGGCCTGCTTGTTCCGGTACCTGAAAATGAATATACTGCAAATCAGCGCCTCTTATAAACCCGCTTATATTTATGGTGGTCCCATCTTTTCTGTTGCGAAATTATGCGAAGGGTTAGTTGCCGCCGATGAAGATGTAGAAGTATTAACTACCACAGCAAACGGTAAGAACGAGTTGCCGGTTCGACCCGGAGATTTACAGGTGGTAGATGCTGTGCCGGTAAAGTACTTCACCCGAATTACTAAAGATCATACACATCTTTCACCGAATTTACTAAGGCATCTTTACAAAAGACTGTCCGATCTACAATCAAACAAAATTAACACTGTAGTTCATATCCACGCCTGGTGGAATCTCGTTTCGGTGATGGCTTGTATGATTGTTAAATTCAAGAACTATCCGGTAGTTCTCTCGCCTCGAGGCACGTTGAGTTCTTATTCGTTCGGAAATAGAAATTCGGGCATTAAAGGACTTGTTCATCGATTTTTAAGCAAGAGGCTGTTGAAATACTGCCATTTTCATGTAACAAGCGAAATTGAAAAGCAAGGAGTACTGGAGTTGATAACACCAAAGAGCGTAACAATTATCCCGAATTTTTTATACCTGCCAAATATAAACTTATCCCGCCTTGCACATATTCGGAAAGATCCGGCGCATTTTAAGCTTTTATTCCTATCAAGAATTGAAGAAAAAAAAGGCGTTGATATTTTGATTAACGCCTTGTCTATATTGTTGACGGAAACTCTTCCTAATTCTGTAACTGAATTAAAAAATTTAAAGCACGTTACCCTGACGATCGCCGGCACCGGTAATCCTGCTTATATTAACAAGTTAAAAAAGATGGCATGTGATCTCGGTGTATCCGAAAATATTGAATGGATAGGTCAACAAAATCAGGACGAGAAGTGGATTGTTCTTGCCAAGCACGACCTACTGGTGCTTTCTTCTCATAACGAAAATTTTGCAAATGTAGTGGTGGAATCGCTGGCCGCAGGCACTGCAGTGGTACTGAGTAAATATGTTGGTCTGGTTGATTACGTTGAGCAAAATCGATTCGGCGTTTCTTGCCTCACTACGCCGGAGTCAGTGGTAGCAGCTATTGTTTCTGCATCTGATTTAAGTTTTTTAGAAAAAGTTCGTTCAACTGCTCCTCAAAAAGTACGAGAGGATTTTAGTGAAGGAAAACTGGTGCCGGAGTATCAAAATTTATATAAGCGAGTTTTAGAAGCATCATGATTAAAATACCGGTAACGGCTATAATACTTACTTTTAACGAAGAACGTAATATTCGAGAATGCCTCGAGAGCGTGGTTAACGTGGCTGATCAGATCATCGTTCTCGACTCTTTTTCGACAGACAAAACATTAGAAATTGCAGAAGAATTTCCGGTGGAAATTTTTCAATACCCCTTTTCTAATTACAGTGCACAGCGCAATTATGCTTTTACGCAACTTCCGATAAAACATGAGTGGATACTTAATTTAGATTCCGATCATCGAGTTACTCCGGAATTGGCGGACGATTTAGACAGAATTTTTTCGAGTCCTATCGATAGCGACTTAAATGGGCTTTTGGCAAACCGCCGAACAATGTTCATGAACAAGTGGATAAAATACGGCGGCCACTACCCCACATACCATGCAGTTCTTTTTAGAAAAGGCTTTGGGAAGTGCGAGGAACGTCTCTACGATCAACACTTTAAAGTAGAAGGGAAAGTTGTAAAACTTAAAGGCGATATCATTGATTTAATAACAGAATCCCTTACAACTTTTACTGCAAGGCACAACAAGTGGTCCGACTTAGAATCTTTAGAGCAATATCAAGGAACGTTAATAAACAACTCCGGCCTTATAACGGGAAAAATATCGGGAGATCCTATTCAACAGCGCCGCTATCTAAAAAACTTGTATGATCGCTTCCCCCTATTCGTTCGGCCGTTTATCTATTTTTTTGTAAGATATTTTTTTAGATTAGGCTTTCTTGATGGGAAGGAAGGCTTAATCTTCCATTTTCTCCAATGCTTCTGGTTCCGATTTCTAATAGATGCTAAAATCTATGAATTAAGAAAAAAAACCTCTAAAAATCCCATATCTAACTTGGGGTAATAGAACATTATTAATTTCTAAGGGTGAACTTCCTTTGTTTAACTACTCTTTTCCGGCATTTCCTACCCTTTTTTCAGCTAATCTATCCGGTCCGAATAATCTCGCAGTAAGATTTAAAAGCCAACGTAATCTCATCGCTGATAACAACAGGAAGAAATTAAGATGTTCTTCTTGAGTTGCCCTCCCTATACTGTCCGCTTCACTTTTCTAAACCCATGTAACCTTTAATTCGTCTAATTCGTATTCAAGGCACATCTTTTAAAAATGCAAAGCAGCTTTAAAAAGATTGTATGGTTTATAAATTTGTAATCATTCAATATGCTTCAATTGCTTAATTTCGATAATCCGCTCTACTATATCCTTGTAGTTTTAATATCCCTTGTTTTAGTACTGGTTGCAATACCTTCAATTATTCACGTTGCAAATCATCGTTTTCTTTTTGATGATTTTGATGTTGAGCGTAAAACTCACAGCTCGGGAATTGCACGTTTAGGCGGTGTTGCTATTTTTTGCAGTTTCATGATCACATGCATGTTTATTCCGCAGGTAGCGCAATATCAAGGAATAAGTTTATTATTTGCTTCGTCCATGATACTTTTTGTGGTTGGGCTCAAAGATGACTTATGGGGTGTAAACCCAAGTACGAAATTCGGGATGCAATTTGTAGTGGCCACCATCATGGTGGTTTTAGATAACGTACGTTTGACAAGCTTATACGGTATTTTTGATCTTTATGATCTCCCTTATTTCTTAAGTGTGATTCTTTCGGTATTAATTTTGATGTTCTTAATTAATGCTTTTAACCTTATTGACGGCATTGACGGGCTTGCCGGTATGATCGGTTTGGTAGCCAATACCTCTTTAGGAATTATGTTTATTAACATGCATCAAACAGGGCTCGCTATTATTGCTTGTTCTGTTGCCGGGGCTTGTATAGGATTCCTAAAGTTTAATATCAGTCCCGCAAAAATCTTTATGGGCGATACGGGCTCTTTACTGCTCGGCTTTATATCGGCAATATTATGTATAAAATTTATTGAATTAAATAAAGTAGGTGAACTAAAAGACATCTATTACAGCTCGGCACCTTCTATAGCGGTAGGAATATTGATCATTCCTATTTTTGACGCTCTACGGGTTTTTACACTTCGTGTTCTTAAAAATGCTTCACCTTTTCAAGCAGACCGGAACCACGTGCACCATCGGATGCTTTACATAGGTTTTAATCATATTCAGGCAACTCTTGTTTTAATGAGCTTTAATGTGTTCATCATTTTTATCACCTTTGTGCTTCGACATGTAGGAAACTATACCTTATTCGCGGTTCTGTTTTTCATTTGTATTCTTTTTAACACGTTGCTTTCCTTCTTTATAAGATCTAAAGACAGGAAACATTATTCTATCGCTAATCTTATCCGCTAAACTTTTTCTATTTTGCATAGTTTGTTTACTATGCTTCAGAAAAAGGAATTTCTACTCAACAACAACATCGTTTCTTACCTGGTTCGCCCCGATAGCGAGGGTTTTTATACCATAATTTATATTCACGGATTTCCGTTTCATAAGGAAATGTGGAGCGGACAACTCCTTGCGCTTACTGCCGGGTTTACCGGAATTGCATATGATGTAAGAGGGTTTGGTTCTAGTACAACTGATCATTACTTTTTTAGTATAGATTTATTTGCTCGAGATCTAATAGAGCTTATTAAGCAACTAAATCTTAAAAACGTTATTCTTTGCGGACTTTCAATGGGCGGCTATATTGCTCTTTGAGCTCTGCAAATATCACCTGACGTGTTTAAAGGATTAATTTTGAGCGATACAAACTCCTCAGCCGATGCTAACGCCGGCAAATTGAATCGGTTTCAAAGTATAGATAAAATAGTTGCCGGAGGTTTAGAAGCCTTTGCCGGCGATTTTGTAAAAAAAGTATTGTGCAAATCAACTCCGGAGAGTAAACCCCTCATACCGGCTTTTACCGAGTCCATGATTCTTGCTACTCGCGAAAATACAATTTGCGCCACACAACTTGCTCTTGCTTCTCGAACCGATACAACAAGCTTTTTAAATAAGGTGGAGGTTCCGGCTTTAATTATTCGCGGCGAGAATGATTTGCTTATGAACAAGGAACAGGCACAAGTTTTAAAGCTTAACCTTCAGGATTCCCGGTTTGTAGAGATAGCCGATTCCGGTCATTTGCCGAATCTTGAAAACCCGGTGGAATTTAATGCAGCTCTTAACTTATTCTTACAGCAACGTTTTTCGGCGTAAATTTTCTTCTCCGCAACTAAACATTTGCTCCTCTTTTTGTTTAATAAACTATGACTGAAACAGATATAGAAGAGCTACTGGAAGAAAACGGCTTGATTTACTTATCCGATTCTTCTGCCGGCGTGTCTAGGATGAAAACAGAAGAAGGATTTTCCTATTTTAATTCTAAAGGAAAGCAGATAGAACACGAAAACGCCTTGACAAGGATTAAAAAGCTTGCATTGCCCCCTGCTTGGGAAAATGTATGGATAGCACCTAAAGGAAATGCACATTTACAGGCAACCGGAATAGATCAAGCAGGCCGAAAACAATATCGCTACCACAACGATTGGAGTAAATTTCGCAACGAAAATAAGTATTATCGCTTGCTTGAATTCGGTAAAAAGTTGCCGGAATTTAGAAGAAATTTGCAAAAGGACTTGAAAAGGAAAGAATATGATGATCGAAAAGTGTTGGCCATATCATTAAGCCTTATGCAAAAAACATTAATAAGGGTTGGTAACGAGTCATACAAACAGCTTTACGGCTCCTACGGCTTAAGTACCTTAAGAGATCAACACGTTAAAATAGAAGGGTCAGATATTAAATTAACTTTTCGGGGAAAAAAGGGAGTACAACACGAAATTAAACTTACAGACAGAAGTCTTTCACGTTTGATAAAAAAATGCCGCGACATACCTGGGCAAGAGTTATTTCAATATTATACAAATTCCGGAGACCGACGTTCTATCGATTCCGGGATGGTTAATCAGTACATCAAAGAGGTAACCTGTTGCGATTTTACTGCGAAAGATTTCAGAACATGGTCCGGCACTTTAGAAGCCTTAAGAACTTATGCCGAATATGAATATCCTGAAGTTCAAACAAAGCGTAAAAAAGTAACCGTTGCAATGCTGGACTCAGTTGCTTCAAAACTTGGAAATACAAGAACCGTTTGTAAAAAGTCTTATGTTTTTCCGCCCCTTATTAATGCCTACGAAGCAGGCTCAATACTGCCATATCTTAAAAAAATCAAAAAAGACAATACCGAAATATCCGAAACGTCACTCGGCGCTGACGAAAAAGTATTACTTAAATTTCTAAAATATGAAAGAAGTAAGACGTTAAAGATTAAAGCGGAAAAGGTGGCAGTTTAGCATGAGTACTTTAGTCAACAATAATAGCTGCCTCATTCAAACATCCTTAGGCGCTTCCTTTCCGGGATTTACAGGTTGTTCACTTTCTTCTTTAGATTTTGCGGGATTTCTGAATGTGGGATTTTCTTTTCGGTAATTCTTGTCTTCCGGTTTTACAACAGCTTCGACGTCATCCTGCGGGTGTTTTACTGCTTTTCTTTTTGAATCTTTGGGCTCAAATTTTTCGGGTTTATCGCTGCTGTTGTTCATCTGCTTTTCGTTATTTAACAAAATGCTCCACATTTAGTTTAGTAGAAATAATTCCACTCACAGAGGTTAAAATTTCAAAGCCTCTCAAATAACTCTTTTTGTATTAGCTTTTTGCAAATTTAATTGAAACTGTTTTCACGGAAAGCGTATAAGCAATGTGAAATATAGGTTTAGCTTAAAGTTTAATCAATAATGCTCTCAATTTCAAACAAAAGCCTATACAATTAAAAGTAGCAGTGAGTATGAAAAGGTTTCACACACCTACTGCGGCTTGATAATAAATTATACTTAGAAAAATGTACGCTCTCAAACTTCTGATTACGGGGATAGCGATATCTCTTTTTCCCATAACTTCATATTGTCAGCAGTGGTCGCAATTAGGCCCTTCCGAATCGCAATTACCTTCGTCAGGCAGTGCCGCAGCTTATACAAATTTAGCCGGCGGCCCGGACGGCTTACCTTTTTTGATATTCCGCGATGGAAGCAATGCCAACAAGGCGACTGTAAAGAAATACAATAAAAGTTTGCAAACCTGGGACATAGTGGGAGAACCCGGGTTTTCCACAGGTAACGTTACTTATACTGTTGTTGCGGTTGACAACAATAATGTGCCCTATGCCGCATATCAAGACAGCAGCGTTAATAAATTAGTAGTGAAGAAATTTGATTCCACGTCCAACAAATGGGAGCTTGTCGGGTCGGAAGGTATTTCACAGGGGGCTGCTACTTATATTTCAATTGTTTCCGACAAAAATAACGTAGTTTATGTAGCGTATTCAGACGAAGGAAACAACAGCAAAGCAACAGTAAAAATGTTTAATACTTCTACAGGTGCGTGGGAGCTTGTAGGTATGGAGGGTTTTTCGGGGTCGATAGCTCGTTACTTAAGTTTAGCCGTTAATACAGATAACGCCTTTTATTTAGCCTATCAGGATGAAAGTGAAGGAAATAGGGCTACGGTTAAGCATTATAACAAATTAACCTCTTCGTGGGAAGCTGTGGGTTCTAACGGATTTACTACCGGTACAGCTTCGTTTACTTCTCTGGCAATCAGTACTGATAATGCTCTTTATCTTGCTTACCAAGACGGAGCTAATAATTCAAAAGCAAATGTTCAAATTTATAATGTTGCAACCGCAACTTGGGACATTTTGGGATCTGCAGGATTTTCTGTAGGGTCAGCTTTATATACAGCTATCGCAGTGGATAAAGATAATGTTCCGTATGTTGCGTATTTAGATGGATCTGTAAGCAGTAGAATTACTTTAAACAAATTTAATAAAGCAAAATCAGTCTGGGAGCTTACGAATTCGGCGTTTTCAGTAGGGTCAGTTAAGTACACATCTTTGTTAATCACGGACTCCAACGATATTTTTGTCTCCTATCAAGATGCAGGCCTTAATAACCAAGCTGCAGTTAAAACTCTTCACCGGGATTTAGCACAATGGGAAACAGTAGGCTTTGCTAATATTTCAGCGTCTTCGGCCGCCGCGTTTACAGCCATAGCGGTAGATGGCATTGGTACCCCTTATATTACTTACAGAGACGAAGGTAATTACGGTAAAGCGGTCGCAAAAAAATATCTTCAGGCAACTTCTTCTTGGCAAACTCTGGGAGATAACGAGATTTCTAAAGGTGGCTCCGCCTATAATTCTATTTCGGTTTCAGACAGCGGCGACGTTTATGTTGCTTATCAGGACGACGGCTACTTCAACAAGATAAGCGTGAAAAAACTCTCTCGTGATTCTACGACGTGGTTGACGGTTGGTACAGAAGCCTTTTCTGCGGGCAAAGCTGATTATACCACTATCGTTTCGGATAACAATAATATTCCTTATGTGATTTATAAAGACGCCGGTGCAGGTAATAAAGCAATTGTAAAACGATACAACACCCTCAGCGCTCAATGGGAATTCGTTGGAACAGCCGTTTCCGGCAGTTCTGCCGATTATACAACTATTGCGTTCGACAGCAACAATAAACTTTACGCCTCCTTTGTAGAGAATAGCAAGGTGAGCGTTAAACAGTTTAATCAGGCGAGTTCAGCTTGGGAAGTTGTCGGCAGTGCCGGTTTTTCCCTCGAATCGGCTCAATACCTTTCGTTAGCGATTGATAATAATAACGTTCCTTTTGTTGCCTATTCTGATTTAGCTTACAACGAGAGGGCAACTGTAAAACGATACAATTCGGGCAATAATGCTTGGGAAACATTGGGCATGGACGGATTTTCAAATAACGCCGCCGGATTTGTCTCAATGGCACTTACCGGCAACGGGATTCCTGTGGTTGTTTATCGCGACGGAACCCGAGCCAATAAAACCACAGCTAAAAGTTTTAATCCTACTTCGGGTACCTGGGAAACCCTGGGGCCTGAAGGATTTTCGCTGGGCGGAACTGCTTACAGCAACTTGATATCTGATAAAACCGGAAAGATGTTTTTGGTTTACCGAGACGGAGGTGCAGGAAGCGCAGCGGTTGTGAAACAATTAAATGCCACTGCCGGTAGTTGGCAATTAACCGGACAAACAGGAATTTCCGCCGGTTCCAAAGCCTCGTTTACTAAACTCGCAGTAGATAAAACAGGGAATCCGTATTTGATTTACAGAAACGAAAAAAATGCAGGTAAAGCAGATGCTAAATTTTATAATAAAGATATTAAAGCTTGGGAAAATTTAGGACAAGAGGGTTTTACTGTTGAATCTGCTTCGTACATGGCTATTACCCTCAACTCGCAAGATGTTCCTTATGCAGCTTTTGTTAGTAATGCCGATAATAAAGCTTATGTTAAAAGATTCAACCGATCAATCAATGCATGGGAGGCCCTCGGCCCTGCAATTAGTTCTGCAAACGTAAGTGATATAAATTTAGCTGCCGATAGCAATGACGACCTTTATATTTCCTACCAATTGGCTTCAGGAAAACTTTCGGTAAAGGTTTATAATAACACGTCATCTTTGTGGGAAAATCTTGGGGCCGACGGATTCACAACTAATACCGGAAAGTACTCGAATTTGGGAATTGATAATAGTAATGTTCCCTATATTGTTTACCAAGACGGCAATAAGTCTAATAAGCTTACAGTCAAACGCTTTAATGCATTAACTTCCTTATGGGAGAATGTAGGAACAGAAGGTTTTTCTGCAGGTGTTGCTTCGCACTCTTCAATCTCTTTTGATAGTGATGATAATGTATATGTAGCGTATCAGGATGGTGCCGTAGCCAATCGCATAACCGTTAAACGATTTAACACTGCTACCCAAATTTGGGATAATGTGGGTCCACAGGGAATATCTGCAGGCTCTGCTTCGTTTATTTCATTAATTATCAACAGTGCCGGTCAGCCCTTTGTGCTGTTCCGCGACGGCGCAAACTTTGAAAAAGCTACGGTTAAAAAATATAATTCCGGTCTTTCTTCTTGGGAAAATGTTGGCGGATTGGGATTTTCTATCGGAGCTGTATCGTTTTCGAATCTGCAGGAGACTGAGGACGGCAAAATCTTTGCTGCTTACACAGATGCAGGTACGGGTTTTCAAGCCGAGATAATGACGCTTAATACAAAAAGTCTCAGTTGGGAAGATGTTGGCACGGACGCTTCGGGAGGTACTTCTGTATCTTCAGTTTCCCTTGCTTTAAGCGGTAATAAAACACCTTATATAGCCTATCAGGACGAAAGAACCGGTAATGCAGCGGTAGTCAGAAGATTTAATGCTACTAAATCAATTTGGGAAACCATAGGCAATGCCAAAATATCGACGGGAAAAGCCACTTATACAAATTTTGCCTTGGCAAATGACTCTGTTCCGGTAGTAGTTTACCGTGATGCTTCCAGAGCAAATAAAGCAACAGTTAAAAAATTTAATTATCTTACAACGAAGTGGGATGCTCTTGACACTGCGGGTACATCTTCGGGAGCAGTTGCCTACACGGCAATCGCGGTTAACAAAGAAAACATCCCATATATTGCCTATCAAGACAGTATTTCTAAAAATAAATTAACAGTAAAACGGTTCACGGGAACTGCGTGGGAATTGGTCGGTTCCGCCGGAATTTCTACCGGCGGGGCCGCCTTCACCTCAATAAAGTTTAACTCCGGTAATGTCCCGTACATAGCATATCAAGACAGTGCATCAGGCTCAAAAGTTGTTGTAAAATCCTTTAATGCCGCAACTTCAAAGTGGGAAGACGCAGGCACTTCAACGGCGTCACTAAGTTCTGCTCGTTTCCCTTCAATTGTTATAGACGATCAAGATATTCCGTGGATAGTTTACCAAGATAATACCGGCAAACTAACCGTGCAAAAATTCGACACTGCAAAGTCGGAGTGGAGCATTGTCGGTCCGCCAAGCTTTTCGTTAGGCAGTGCTTCTTTCCCTTCGTTAACGGTTGATAACTCCGGTACCCCTTGGGTCACTTATCAAGACAATGCAAATTTAAACAAAACAACCGTGCAGGTTTATAATTCCGATAAGGAACTATGGGAGATTAAAGGTAAACCCGGAATATCAGCAGGAGCAGGATTGTTGGTTGCCACACAACAAGGCACGAATAATACTCCTTTTTTGGCTTTTCGCGATGACGGAAAGGGCGGACAAATTATATTGAAACAATTAAGTTCGAACTCTTCCGAGTGGGAGCCGCTAAGTTCACCCGCTTTATCATCAGGCTATCCTACTCAGTTTGCTTCGCTTTCTGCAGGAAATGACGAACTTCCTTACGTTGCTTATCGCGACGGAGCTGCAGGAAATAAAGTAGCTGTTAAAAAGTTCAACAAGCAAAAAGCAACTTGGGAATCGGTAGGCGTTCAAGGTTTTACCGACAGTAAAGTAGATTATGTTTCTATCGCTGCCGGTTCCGATAATGTTCCGTACGTTATTTATCGCGATGATAATACTAAGGCAACCGTTAAAAGATATAATTCTGCAACTTCAATTTGGGAAACCTTGGGAGTGGCAAGTTTCACCGGGCCGGATGTTAGGTTTACAACTATTGTTATAAATGCGGGTAACGTTCCGTACGTGGGTTACCGCGATGGAGGAGCAGGAGGAAAAGCAACTGTTAAAAAATTTAATTCGGTAACCGGAGCCTGGGAAGATGTGGGAACTCCCGGATTCAGTGAAGGCGGTGCTAATTTTGTATCGATCGCCTTCGACAAAATCACCGGAGCTCCTTATACTGTTTACCAAGATGAAAGCTTACAAAACAAAATTTCTGTTAAATTATATAATGCAGGTACTAATTCTTGGGATTTAGTAGGTGCAGCGGGTTTTTCTCCCGGTTCAGTAAATAATCCTCAGATTAAGGTGGGAGCTGATAACAGACCCGTGGTTGTTTTTGCTGATAACGTTAACGGAAGCAGGCTTACGTCTCAAAAATATAATCCGGCAACGTCAACTTGGGAAATTTTAGGAACGGTGGGCTTTACACCGGGTTCGGCAGCAAACCCTTCTGTGGCTTTTGATTCCGAAAATAACCTAAATGTTGCTTTCATGGAAGGATCTGCGGGGTCAAGAGTAAGTCTAATGAAATTCAAAGCGGACGATCACAGTTGGACCTATACTTCAAACAATATCTCGATAGGTGCTTCTAATTACAACACGCTTCTCTATACCCCCTCAGGCGAAGGGTACCTTGCTTACCAAGATGCCGGGTTCGGTAATCAAATTGTAGTAAAACAATTGGTTAATTCTATTTCCGCTTGGGAAAATGTAGGAACAAGCGGTATATCTTCGGGCACCTCATCTAACTTTACTTCACTAGCAGTAAAAGCTGACAACACACCTCTAATCGCTTATCAAGAAACAGGAGCTTCAAATAAAGCTGTGGTTAAGCAGCTTAATACCGGCACACTTAGGTGGGAAACACTTGGAACGGCCGGGATTTCAAAGGGTGCCGGGACTTATACTGCCGTAGCTTTAGATAATACCGATAAGCCTTACTTAATTTATGCAGACGGTGGTCTATTTAACAAAGCTGTAGTTAAAAGTTTTAATGCAACATCGAAGCAGTGGGAAGCTGTAGGCACAGAAGGGATATCTGCAGGAGCAACGTCCTTTAATTCTATCGCTTTAAGCAAGGATAACGAAGTTTTTATAGCTTATCGTGATGCCGAAAAAAGTAATAAAGCAATAGTAAAGCACTTTGCTAATTCAGCTTGGGAAGAACTGGGTAGCGCAGGCGCATCAGATAGTGCGGCATCCTATATTTCGTTAGCAATCGATAAACAAAAGATACCCTATGTTGCATACCAAAATTCTAAAGACTCAAGTAAAGTAACTGTTAAAAGATTTAATAATTCTGCTTGGGAAGCTGTCGGTACGGCGAGTATCTCATCGGGCCCCGCAACATTTATAAATCTTACTATAGACAGTACAAATGCTCCGGTTGTTATATATGTGGATGCTAAAAAATTAAATAAAGCTGTTGTTAAGAAATTTAACAGGACTAGTTCCAAATGGGAATTGATAGGCCCCGAAGGATTTACCGCCGGCACCGGATTCTACCCGAGTTTGGCAGTAGATAAAGACAATGTTTTATATGCGGCATACCAAGATGCAGCCAAATCTAACCGCCTGACTGCAAAAAAATACGATGTTCAAGCTTCTGCTTGGGTTACCGTCGGTACAGCAGGCTTCTCTTCTTCAGCTGCCGGCTATTCTTCAATTGCTATTAATAAAAACAATAAAGTGTTTACCGCATTTAAGGATAATTCTTACCCTACAGTTAAACAATTAAATGAAACAAGTGTGTCTTTGGATCCTTCCGGAATTTCCGGTATCTCGTCCGGAGCTCCCTCGGCTTATACCTCCATTGATCTTGCTTCTGATAATACGCCTTATATAATTTTTCAAGATGCAGGGGTTGGAAATGCGGCAACAGTTAAAAAATTCAACTCATTGAAAACCCGATGGGAAACCGTGGGTTCTCAGGGAATTTCGCAAGGCGTCAGTCTTTTCACAAGTTTGAAAGTTGGAAAAAGTGACGAATTATTTGCCGTTTACCGGGATGCCGGAAACTCAGGTAAAGCAACCGTAAAGAAATTTAACACCGCCGCATTATCCTGGGAATCAGTAGGCGGCGAAGGCCTTTCTATTCGGGGTGCTAACTTTATTTCGTTTCAATTAGATTCAAATAATACTCCTTTTGTTGCTTATCAGGACGAATGGAATTTAAATAAAACAACCGTAAGGAGATTTAACAATAAAACCGGCAACTGGCAAAATGTAGGCTCCGAAGGTTTTTCGGCAGGAACAGCTAATTATGTGTCGGTAGCTTTAGATAGAACCGCTAATCCATGGGTGATTTACCAAGATGCGGTAAATCAGAACAAGGCAACGGTCAAACATTACAATAAACTAAAAAATGCTTGGGAAACAGCCGGCCCGGAAGGTTTTACATCCGGCGAGGCTGCTTATACCGGTATTGCACTTGATCAAAACAACGTCCCTTATGTAGTTTATCAAGACGTGACTTCCGGCAAGGCGACTGTAAAACGTTTCGATGCCGAGAAATCTGAATGGGAACTTGTTGGTGAAGAAGGCTTTACCGGAGGTTCTGCTGATTATACTTCTATTTACTTTGATAAGTATAATTTGCCTTATGTAATTTACAGAAACAGTGCCGACGGAAATAAAATTGCCTTGAGTAGGTTTAATATTATAACTTCTAAATGGGAAATTGTTGGCGAAAAAAGCTTTTCGGCAGGTGCGGGAACTTTTCCTGCATTGGCAATCGGTTCAGATAATACTCCGTATGCTGTTTACTCAAGCGGCCAAGCCTTTGTTCAAAAATTTGATTGCGGGCAGAGCTTCGCAGTTCAAAATATAGATACAAGTGTTTGTAAAGATGCAAACGCCGGTTTTGCGATAAGCATTGCGGGAAATAGCAATTCTTACTTATGGCAAGTAGATAAGGGTAACGGATTCGAAAGTCTTAAAAAAGATTCAATTTATAGCGGAGTAAATACAGACCGCCTTAAAATTGCCTCTTCAAGCCCTGCTTTACATAACAACAAGTATCGTTGTTTGGTAATCGGAAGTTGCGTTAATGTTTCGAATGAAGGCAAATTAACGGTAAACGAATATCATGTCAATTTTGAAACTACATCTTTAGAAAAAGCAATTGAATCAAAGAGTTACAAGCAAATACTGGCGGGAAAAGGAGGCGTAGCTCCATACAACTACTCAATATTGAGCGGTTCATTACCGCAAGGATTAACGCTGTCGGCAGACGGAACGATATCCGGAACACCGGAGCAAGTCGGTGATTATTCTTTCACTGTAGGCATTACGGAAAGCAGCATCTGTAAAACTGCTTCAACCGTTAATTTCACTATAAATGTAGATAGTATTACTGCCGATATGGTTAATATTCACCCGGTTGTTACTCCGGACGGAGACGGTATAAACGATTATCTCACCATACCGGGGATTGAAAGATTTTCTGAAAACCATGTAGTGATTGTGAATAGAAACGGTGCTACCGTTTTTGAAACAAGAAATTACGATAATCAAAATAATGTATTTAAAGGAACCTTTAAAGCAGGGTCCGAAAACGTGCCTCAGGGTACTTATTTCTATCTACTTGAATTTAAGGTAGACGGAAAGCTGCGAAGAAAAACCGGTTACCTGGTAGTAAAATACAACTAACATTAACGTCACTCGAATGAAACCGTCACGTGTCTCAAATCCGAAAGGAGTTAAATAAATCATTCCACACATGACAGCTTCGTCACCACTTAAAAATAATTATTTCGGATGAAAAATATAACTGCTCGTGTTCTTGGGCCGGCAAAAATAGAAGTCCTTGTGTTGCATACCATACTTGCGGTCGGCTTGTCATTATCTGCCTTTACTGCAAGGGCACAACAGTCGTTTACTTATACTCAGCATGCGAATAACCTGCTACCTATAAATACTGCATATTCTTTGGTTCATGCTGAAGGAGAAATCGGGTTTTTGGCTCGAAAGCAATGGGTGGGAATCAAGGGAGCACCGACCACTTTTATAGCCAACGGCTATTTACCCATCACAAACGACAGTACTATAACTGCAGGAACTAATATTTTTTATGATCAGGTTGGGAAAGAAAAGCTTTCACAAATAGACGCATTCATTGCTAAGGGAGTTCGCATTTCGGAGAAAGACTTCTTGGCAGTTTCAATTAGTTTTGGAGTTCGACGATACGTAACCGACTACGCAAGTTTAGACCAAAACGACCCGAACTTACGCAGTGATATTCGCGAGAACGTCGGAAATATCGGGATGTCTGTAATGGCTTACGGCAATGTGGGGAAAACTGAAAATAAGTATTATGCAGGCGTTTCTATTCCGAGAGTAGGCAGAATGGCCTTCGGAGGTGCTTCTACAGAGAATCGCTATTTTAAAAAGCAGTACTACATAGCCGGCGGCTATACGCAAAAAATAAATGAAAGCTTTAGTGCTCAACCTGCCGTCTTAGTTTCGTTTTCAGGTAATTCCCCTTTACAAGCTAACTTTTCCGGGACCCTATATGTTCAGGATAAGTTTGGTGTGGGCTTCAATTATCGAACAGATAACGAACTTGCTGCACTTCTAAACTTCAATATAAACACCCGCGTCCGAGCTGTATATAGTTATCAATTCGGTTTTGGAGCTACTAAGCTTGGCGGAATTACGGTGGCGACCCATGAAATTGGTTTTTCTTATCGCTTTGCTTTAGCAGAATAATTTAAAAACTAACTCAATATTAGGTTTATTTGCGTTCGAATAATTTACTATGCGAATAGCAATAAACGGATTTGGGCGAATCGGAAGAGTTGCGCTTCGAACCTTTCTGCAAAAGGAAAATATAGAAATTGTTGCTGTTAACGATCTTACCGATGCAGCCACTCTTGCTCATCTCGTTAAGTACGATTCGGTTCATAGTGGATTTAAAGGTGAAGTTTTCTCTGAAGGGAATAATCTTGTTGTAAACGGAATTAAAATCCCCGTATTTACAGAAAAAGATCCGGGCCGGCTTCCTTGGTCTGCACTTTCTGTCGCTGCCGTAATAGAATCTACGGGCAAATTTACTTCTCGGCAAGGCGCCGAACTTCATTTAAATGCCGGAGCTAAACAAGTTATTATCTCTGCGCCTTCTGCAGACAAAGATATTCCGACAGTCGTTCTGGGTGTAAATGATGATGGGATTGATTTTCAGTCTCCCATTTTGTCAAACGCTTCATGTACTACTAATAATGTTGCGCCTTTGGTTAAGGTGTTGGATGATAATTGGGGAATTATAAACGGATACATTACCACCGTTCACTCAATGACGGGCGACCAAAATCTGCACGATGCTCCTCATAAAGATTTGCGCCGGGCCCGAGCTGCTTCTGCATCTATTATTCCCACAACAACCGGAGCAGCGAAGGCGATAACTAACATTTTTCCTCATTTAGAAGGCAAGCTCGGCGGTGCCGGAATACGGGTTCCGGTTCTTAACGGCTCGCTTACCGATTTTACGTGTATTCTTAAACGACAGCCAACTGTCGACGAAATAAACCGAGCTTTTAAAACAGCATCTCAAACTTTTTTAACGGGAATTTTAGAATACACGGAAGACCCGCTTGTCTCGGTCGACATTTTGGGCAATCCTCATTCTTGTGTTTTCGATTCTCAACTTACTTCTATCGTTGGCGGTTTGGTTAAAGTTGTGGGTTGGTACGATAACGAATTCGGGTATTCCAGCCGTTTGGCGGATTTAGTGGAGAGGATAGCGGACAGCAAACAACATTGAGCAATCAGCTCTCAGCTCTCCACGTCTCCGCATTACTTTTTACTTTCTACTTTTCACTTTTTACTTAAGTTTGCTGCATGAAAACGATCGACGATCTTAATTTCTCCGGGAAAAAAGCACTGATACGAGTTGACTTTAACGTCCCATTAGATGAAAATTTTAATATTACCGACGACAACCGTATTCAGGGTGCTTTGCCGACTATTAAAAAGATTTTAAGCGATGGCGGGTCGGTTATTATAATGTCGCATTTAGGAAGACCGAAAGACGGACCTACAGATAAATATTCTTTAAAACACATCGTAAAACATCTTTCCGAAGTTTTAAGTCGCGAAGTTCAGTTTGCTGATGATTGTATCGGTGAACAAGCAACTGAAAAAGCGTCTGCTTTAAAAGCCGGTCAAGTTTTATTGCTTGAAAATCTGCGTTTTTATAAACAAGAAGAAAAAGGCGACGAAGAGTTTGCCGAAAAGCTAAGCAAGCTAGGCGATGTTTATGTAAACGATGCCTTCGGAACCGCTCACAGAGCTCATGCTTCTACTGCAGTAATAGCCAAATTCTTCCCAAGCGCAAAATACTTCGGTTACTTAATGGCGGGTGAACTTGAAAATGCAGAAAGGGTACTTAACAATCCCGAGAGGCCTTTCACAGCAATAATGGGCGGGGCCAAAGTTTCAGACAAAATTTTGTTGATTGAAAAACTGCTTGAAAAGGTTGATAATCTTTTAATAGGCGGCGGCATGGCTTATACCTTCGCGAAAGCTCAAGGCGGAAAAATAGGTAAATCGCTGGTTGAAGAAGATAAACTTGATTTGGCGTTAAACCTGATTCAAAAGGCGAAAGAGAAAGGCGTAAATCTTGTTCTTCCGTCCGATTCTATTATCGCAGATAAGTTTGCTGAAGATGCAGAAACCGAGGTTGCAAAGAACGATGCAATAAAAGACGGATGGATGGGATTAGATATCGGTCCTGAAGCTGTTAAACAATACGAAGAAGTAATCGCTAACTCTAAAACAATACTTTGGAACGGTCCGATGGGAGTTTTTGAAATGGCTAAGTTTGAAAAGGGCACTAAAACAGTAGCCGAAGCTGTTGTAAAAGCGACACAAACCGGAGCTTTTTCCTTAATCGGCGGGGGAGATTCGGCAGCGGCTGTAGCCAAATTTGGTTTTGAAAACGAAGTAAGCTACGTTTCTACCGGCGGTGGCGCTCTTTTGGAGTATATGGAAGGAAAAGAACTACCGGGAGTAAAAGCGATAAAGGAGTAGTTTAAGATCAATTTCATACTGTAGGGCCGTAATCCCGACATCAGAAGAGAATATTCATTAAAGCCATAGTACACTGTAGAGTAAACAGAAACTTGCCTGACATTAACGGCCTTTATCTTGATATTAAATTACTCTTAAGAATATCCCGCCCCGTACCTTAAACTAAATACGGTTTACCGGACGTTGATCATTTTGGGAGCATTTGCTTAGTTCTCATGCTATCGACAACGACTATTTAGTCAGCCCTTAAAACGTCGTTTTTACTATCATTTATCCACATTTTGCTAGGAAAAAGATAATAAATATCTGCAAGTTTTTGAGAACTTAGCTTTATAAGCTTGCAGATATTTATGCTTCCAAAGAAAGAAAATTTAGCTCAACTATCCTTTTACAGACAAGTAAAATGACTTTCTAAGGGCTGACTAACAACAACACGTTTGGCAGCCTTACATACGACAGTATGAAAACACCGGCTCCTGCGATATAAATCCTTTCTATTTACATCCTATTACTTTCATATCAATTAGATGTTGAAATACATCTCCACTTCATTTTCCCTGCCTGAATCAACAAGCGGTATTGTATTCCCGTCGGTTCTGGTTTCTCCCATTGTCCAGTACGACCCTTTAACATCAATAGTTTGAAATACGGTGATTTTATAAGTTGACTTTCCATACTTATAACAAATTGATATGGATGGCCATTCTAATGGGAAACAAGGATTTAAAATCAGTTTGTCACCCTGCAATTCCAGTCCCAATAATGATCCGGTAATGAATTGGTACATCCAACCGGCAGAACCGGTATACCAGGTCCAGCCGCCCCGCCCTCTGTGCGATTCATTTGCATAAACATCGGCAGCCATCACGTAAGGTTCCACTTTGTAAACCTGAACATCGGATGCCACGGAGGAGTGATTTATAGGCTGAATAAGACTAAAAAGTTCGTACACTTTTTCGCGCTCGCGTAAAGCTGCAAATGCCATTAAGGTCCAGATAGCAGCATGAGAATATTGCCCGCCGTTTTCCCGTACACCCGGTACATACCCGCGGATATAGCCCGGGTTTGGCCCTTTCGCATCAAATGGCGGGTTGAGTAACTGAATAAGTTTCAAATCCCTTCTAACCAAATGTTTTTCAAGTGAAGCCATGCCCATCGCACTGCGTTCTTTATTTCCTGCCCCGGATAACACCGACCAACTTTGTGCAATAGCATCAATGCTGCATTCAGCATTTTGTGCGGAGCCTAGGGGTGTGCCATCATCGAAATAAGCACGACGGTACCATTTCCCGTCCCAGCCTGATTGTTCAATATTAGCCTGAAGCTTTATCGATTCTGCTTTACAGGTTTCAGCAAAGCCGGTGTCCTGAAAATTAGCGGCAACATCAGCGAATTTTATTAGTACATCATACAGGAAGAACGCCAGCCAAACGCTTTCTCCCTCGCCTTTGTGCCCCACCTGATCCATTCCGTCGTTCCAGTCGCCTGCGCCGATAAACGGTAAACCGTGACTGCCGAAGCGTAAACTATGGCTGATAGCACGTTTGCAATGTTCATAAAGGGTTGCTTCGATGCCGCCGCTAACGGGAAGGTCATAAAGCGTTTCTTCACCATCAAGCAGGGTACGGCTTTCAAGGAAACCTATAGGAACACTCAGTATTTCTGTATCGCCTTTGGCGGTGATATATCGAGATACCACAAATGGAAGCCAAAGCATATCATCCGAACAGCGGGTACGTACACCTCTGCCTTCCGGCGGATGCCACCAATGCTGCACATCCCCTTCGGTAAATTGGCGCGATGCACTCAGTAAGATTTGTTCACGTGCCATATCCGG
>JAYULL010000184.1:0-5991 GCA_043763625.1 Sphingobacteriaceae bacterium
CGGTAAGTAGGCCGGATAACTTGGACTTAGTTCAATCCGAAAAATAAATCTTGTAGAATTTAGTCCTGCTTTACTTAAATTTTAAAATACATCTTAAACGTGCTTCCTCTGCCGAGTTCACTTTCCACTTCTACCTTCCCCCCCGAAGCATCAATAATTTTCTTAATCAAGTAAAGCCCTATCCCTTGTCCTTCTGTTTGCGTGTCGATACGTTTATACATTTTAAAAATATAGTCCAGCTGATTTTTTTCAATCCCGAGCCCGTTATCTCGTACAGTCAGCAAAATAAATTCGTCGCTTCTTTCGGTTCGGATCAGGATTTCTGCATTGCGGTTCGGGTCTTTAAATTTTAATGCATTCGAAATTAAGTTTTGAAGAATACTCCTGAGGTTTTTCCGCGGAAATTTTATTTCCTTTTGCTGAAAGTCGGTACTGAACGTAGCATTTGCTGTAACAATTTTGTCGGATATACTTTCCTTAATTTCTAAAAACAGTTCTTCAAAACTTTCCGATAAACTCTCCTTACGCATCTCTGCTTCAATTGAGCCGACTAAAGCCAAATCTTTAATGACGGTTTTAAAATTTTTGATAGAATTGGCAATTATGCCCGAGAACTTTACCACGACAGGGTCAGTAAAATCCATCTTTTTATTTAAAATAACCAGAACGTTTTCAATGTTATTAATCGGGGCAATAAGGTCATGCGAAGCAGCATAAACAAAATTATCCAAGTCCTCATTAATCCTTAACAGGCTTTTATTGCTGCTGTCTAATTCCTTTTGCGTTTCTTTAAGTTTGGTGATATCGTAAAAGGTTACAATTGCACCCACTGTCTTATTATCCTTTTGCCGGATGTAAGGGCTGGTCATAACCTGATAGATTTTATTGTCTATCGATTTTACTTCTTTAATAATAACTTCTTCGGTTTTGATAACTGTTTTTATATCCTCAATAATAGTTTCCAGCTCTATATTAGTGGTAATATTGCTCAATGGGCGACCAATATCTCGTTCTCTAATATTGATATGTTTAACTGCTCCCGGTGAATATTTTTTTAATTTCAGGGAGGTGTCTACAAATAATTGTCCGTTTAAATTACTTTTAAAGTAATTGTTCAAATCGTCATTCAGCTCAATCAATTCATCTATAGTCGATTTATGTTCTACGTTAATTGATTCCAGTTCCTCGTTCATGGATTGCAATTCTTCATTAGCACTTTGCAATTCCTCATTACCGGAAAGCAATTCTTCGTTGAAGGATTGCATAGATTCTTTAGAAGATTCAAGCAGTTCGTTGGCGGCTTGATAATCTTGCCGGATATGTAAAAGCTCCTCTTCTAAATTAGTAACATGTTCTTTTATTTGAGTGTCAATATGAAAATCTTCGGGCAGCCTCTCAGTCGATATTTCTTCCGGTTTTTGCTTAAAAAGAACCAATATGCCGTTTCCTTTTATCGTTCGCTCGGTGTATGGGCTAACTACTAAATCAACAGCTGTGCTTTTTGAAGATTTAAGGTCTTTAAACAAGACATTCTTAATTTCTACACGTTTATTATACCGTATTACTTTGTGTACCGCCGTGCTAAAAGCCACGGATAAGGTTTCCGGCAGCAATTCCTTGAAATTAAAATTAAATTGTTCTTGCCTCAGGTATAAAGACACATCCCCAAGAGCTCTGGTAACTTTAAAATTTTCATCTAAACAAACTCCGGATAAATTACTTTCCGCTAAGATAATTTCACTGAGTTCCTGCGACAATTGTTTAGAAAAATTTGCACGGGCAGGCTCAGAACGGTTCGAGTTTTCCGGTCTGATAATATTAATAGGAAGGGGGAATGTACTCGGTACAGGAGCGCTCTGCGGGCTGCCGGAGCGTTTAAAAATTTTCCATTTAGCATTAATTTCTATAAAGTCATTTTTAGCGGAAGAAATACTTTCGCTTGAACCTAAAAATAAAAATCCGTCTTTTCGCAAACCAAAACTGAATTTAGCCAATACCTGCTTTTGCAAAAGGGGCTCAATATAAATAAGCATGTTTCGGCAACTGATTAAATCTACGTTGCAATACGCCGGATGTTTAGTTAAATCATGCTGAGCAAAAATGAGCATTTTCCGAATCGCGGTCTTAATCTTATAAGTTGACTCACCTTTTTCAAAAAAGTTGTCTAACCGTTCCTTAGAAACCGATTTTTCAATGTTGTTTGAAAATATACCCTTCGAAGCCTTTTCAAGTGTCTTGTTGTTAATGTCGGTAGCAAATATTTTTACTTCTAATTTTTTTTTATTTTTCTGTAAGTATTCCTGAATTAAAATTGCCAACGAATAAGCCTCTTCGCCTGTAGCGCAAGATGATACCCAGACTTTCAAAAGTTCCCCCGGCGGCTTTTGATCTACCAATTGCGGAATTATCTCATTTTCGATTACGTTAAATGCTTCAGTGTCTCTGAAAAATGCAGTAACCCCGATCAAAAAATCATTGAACAAAAATTCAACCTCTTCGGGATTTTCTTTTAGGAACGCGTAATAGCTGTCTTCCATTTTTAAATGATGATGAATCATTCTTTTTCTTACCCTTCTGGCAATCGTGGGGATCTTATAATCAGTAAAATCAACCGGACAGTCTTTTTTTATCAGATTTATTATGGAAGATAAAAACGTGTCGCTAAGCACTAACGAATCATCATCCGGGCCGTCTGCAAGCTGCTTTCTATGTACATGGCTTTGAATGGCCATGGGCAACTCTTCTGCAATAAATATATTATCGCAATTACTGTTTGCTATGGCAGAATTCGGCATTCCTTCAAATTTTGCATCAGCCGGATCCTGAACCAGAATATAGCCCCCTGCTTTTTGAATGGCATTAACACCCTGCGAACCGTCGCTTCCGGTGCCGGAAAGAATTACCCCGATTGCTTTATTCCCTCGCTCTTCGGCTAATGAATTAAAAAAGGCATCCACGGTTAAATGAGGGATTTCGTGTCCGGCTTTCTCAATCAAAAAAAGCTTCCCGTCTCTAATTCCCATATATTTTGTGCTGGGTATGAGGTATACGTTATTATTTTCGACCGGCAAGCCTTCGCTTGCTTCAACCACATTAAGTTGAGTATGCCGGGAAAGTATCTCTACCATCCTACTTTTAAAATCAGACGACAAATGTGGAATGATAACGTAGGAAACAACATCCATGGGAGTATGATGAAAGAAAGACTCAAGAGCCTCTAAGCCGCCCGCTGAGCAGCCTATAGCTACCACATAGTGTTTATTATCCATTTATTAATTACTGATTATTGTATGATAATTAGTACAAATTCTTAAGCCGCGGTATCGTGATTTTGCAGATCGTTTAAAATCTCTTTTAACTTACTAATATGGGTTTCGAGTTCTTTTTGCTTTTCTACATGTGTTAAAGACATTTGCGTATAACCTTTATTTACGCAGTCAATCTCCAGCTTGCGTAAAAGGTGTTTGCGCTCTTCCATCATACGCAGTGCAACCCACAAGGTATTCCCTGCAGTTTCAGCTTGCTTAACAATCAGGTCTTTTTCTGTATAAGCATGGCCGATATGGCAGCGGTAACGAGGCACTACATCACCTTTTATATCCCATAATCCGCCCCCGCAGTCGGGGCAGTTATACAAACTTTTACTACCTATTTTACTAACGTCATCAAGGCCTGAAGCTGTTTTTTCCGCGATCCTCGATTCAGCCATTACATCTTCCGGAACGGGCAGCTTATCGGATTCCGGTAGTTTAGTAATTTCTGTAATCAGCGATCCCATTTCTGATAAGGTTACAACGTGCTCTATTTCCATATTATTTATTACTGATAAAGGCATATCCGGATATTCTGCCTGATTTGGATCCTGAACGATACAGTGCCCTCCACTTCTTTTTATGGCCCACATGCCGGAAGTGCCGTCATCAAGCAAACCGCTCAATATAATGCCGATAGCATGATTACTGTAGGCAACAGCCGCCGAGCGAAACAAAACATCAATTGAAGGCCGCCACCTATTTTCTTCGGGGCCGGCTCCTAATAAAAAGTGCCCGTCTTTTACCAGCAGGTGTTGATTTGGCCTGGCTACATATATATGGTTGCTTTCTATTAAACCGCCGTCTGTAGCCAAACTGCATTCCATAGAAGTTACCTGTTTAATACGATGTACAACAAAATCACCAATTCCTTTACGGGATAGGTGTAGAACAATACAGTAGGCCAAGTCGCTTCCTGCTTGGAAGTGTTGAACCAATTCAGTTAAGGCGTTAAGTCCACCGGCAGATCCTCCGATTACAACAATGAATTTAGGGGCAGTAGACATGGTAGTAGGTGTAGCTAAAGGTATGTTTTAAATAGCATTAATTATTTTATTTCTTTTTGATGTACCTTACTCCTATTGTGAGGTAAAAAATTGTGGCATAAACGTTTATCGTTCTCTTTTAGGGATTCACCCGGGTTTTTATTATCATGATTGTTAGTTCTTCTTGAGCCTGATAATCCGGCAAGATTCGAAAAAGCCTTTCCTCCGTAACATGTTCATATGGTCTGCCGGGGCGGTTTCATTGTCGTACTAGAAACGTCTGTTGTGTGGCATACAGCCCCAATACAGAACTTACCGGGCATGGTTTTACAAAAAAATTAATTTACAGAAATTCTTCGCCGACTGAGGTTAATCATTTAGATTAAAAGCTTACCTTTGCGGCGCTTTCGGCAATAAGGCCGAAGTAAAAAAGTTATCATGAACCCATTTAGTCAATTGGGGATCCGTCATGATATTGTTAATGCCATAACTGAATTAGGATTCGAAAATCCTACACCGATCCAGGAACAAGCCATCCCGGTATTACTTTCAGGCAGCAACGATTTTGTCGGATTAGCCCAAACCGGAACGGGAAAAACAGCCGCATTCGGCCTCCCGTTATTAGAATTATTAGATTTTAACGAAAATCACCCGCAAGCCTTAGTGCTTTGCCCAACCCGCGAACTTTGTTTGCAAATTACTAACGACATTAACAACTATGCTAAGCACGTAAAAAACGTTAATGTTGTTGCCGTTTACGGCGGAGCCAGTATTACTGACCAGTTACGCCAAATTAAACGAGGAGTACAAATAGTGGTAGCTACTCCCGGACGTATGCTTGATATTATTAATCGTAAAGCGATTAATTTCTCGCAAGTACGTTTTGTTGTGTTAGATGAAGCCGATGAAATGTTAAACATGGGCTTTCAAGAAGATATCGACCAGATTTTATCAACGACACCTGAAGATAAAAAGACTTGGTTGTTTTCTGCTACAATGCCTACTGAGGTTAGAAGAATTGCGAAGAAGTATATGACTGATCCGCACGAGCTTACAATGGGTACCAAAAATACCGGAAACGTAAATATCGACCACGAGTATTATGTGGTTAGAGCTCGCGATAAATACGCTGCGTTTAAACGAATTGTAGATTTTAATCCGGAAATATTCGGTATCGTATTTTGTCGGACCAAAATTGAAACTCAGGAAATTGCTGAGTCGCTAATAAAAGACGGCTACAATGCTGATTCATTACACGGTGATCTTTCTCAGCAACAGCGTGATAAAGTTATGAAGCGCTATCGCGAACGCAGTTTGCAGCTTTTAATTGCTACTGACGTTGCAGCTCGAGGAATTGATGTTAACGACGTTACTCACGTAATCAATTATTCATTGCCGGATGAGTTGGAAAATTATACCCACCGAAGCGGAAGAACGGCTCGTGCCGGAAAAACGGGTGTGTCAATTGCCATTATTCACTCCAAAGAACTCGGGAAAATACGCCAGATTGAACGCACCATAGGCAAAAAATTTGTTAAGGCTGAAATTCCGAACGGGTTTGATGTGTGCGAAAAACAACTTTTTGCCTTAATTCACAAAGTTCACAATGTGGAGGTAAGCGTAGATCAAATCGAACAATACATTCCGCGAATAATGGAAGAGTTTAAAGATTTGACTAAAGAAGAAGTAATAGT
>JAYULL010000185.1:0-23920 GCA_043763625.1 Sphingobacteriaceae bacterium
TTTGGAGGGTGTATTTGCGAAAGCGGCAAGCCTATTCACAAAAGTAAAACTCTTCAAACGAGTAATGTAGAAATAGTAGCACTTATGGCACCAAAACCCCTGCTTTTAGTATCGGACGGTGCTGATTGGACAAAAAACACTCCTAATGTAGAATTTCCGTATATCCGCAATATTTACAAATTATACGGTAAAGAAGAAATGGTTCAAAATGTTCATTTACCTAACGATGTACATGATTACGGGGTAAATAAACGCAAAGCTGTTTATCCTTTTTTAGCTCAGCACCTACAACTGGATTTAAGTAAAATTCAAAACGCGAAGGGCGAGATTGATGAGAGTTTTATAACCGTTGAACCTGTTGATAAATTGAAGGTATTTAACTCACTTAACCCCCGTCCGGCTTATGCAATAAAAGGCGATGCTGAAGTGAGTAGGATGGTGGATAAGGTAAGGTGAACTTTAGCCGGGATTTAAAATTTATCGGCCTACAGCGGCGGTACTTTAATTAATTGATTCTATTTTCAAGACTATTATGTTTCTGATCGGATCAATAATTCAATGATCTTTCTTGAAGTAGATAATGTATGCGAGTATTTACTGAACCTTGAACATCTCGGCCTTACTCAAAAATATTTTGATGTGAAGTTGAGCGAATAAGGGAAGAAAACCGGGTGAAGAGTAGTTTACGCACGATCCCGAGTGGGTTTTGTGGCATTTCGGAGAATTTTTGGAAAAAAATATGGCTTAGACATGAGTTGAGGCGAAACAAAATTTATTGTCAACAACTTTAATTGTGGTTTAAGAAATGTTAAAAACTTACTCCCCTAATTCACCACTACTTCACTTAAAAGCGCCAGCGAGGGTTGGTCGGCGGCGAAGTGCCATTTGGGCATCTTTAAAAGCGGATGAAGAACTACTTTGATATATTTTAGTGTGGTTAACGGAAATGTTGTTTGAGTAGGACTAATAGTTGCCGGACTAAACCCTACCGGCATTATAGGAGAGGACTTCGAAAGCAACTTTAATTTATTTTTATCCATGCCACCCCATACATCAATACTTGTAGCCGGAAAAACCTGTTCAAGGGGAAACGAGTTAAGTATTAACCACAATTCTCGTACTGCTACAGGCTTCTCAAACTGTAATAAAAAATCACCGTCATTTTTCTTAAATCCGAACCATTTACCGTCTCTGTAGCTCGCTGCCTTTCCTATTATTCCGTCGTTTAATACATTTGTACTTTTCGGATTAAATGAACCGTCAGCAACAGTACTTAATTCGATTGAATCAATCGGCAACCCTTTTCTTACATAGACAGCTTGGACGGGCTCACTCGAGCGCCAACCGCTTTTATAAGCTTTAACTTTTAATGTAACTGAACTTTGCACCCGTAGCGGCTTCCTGTAGAGCGGGCTCTTTATACTGTCCGGGGTGGAGCCGTCAAGCGAGTAGCGTATTTCTACCCCTCGTACACCATGTTTTACTTCCACAAACGTTGAGCCTTCAAAAATTCCCTCGGGCGTTTTTATAGTAGGCGGATTTAACGTATATTTCGTAGTGTCGTTAACTCCCACATAACCGGTTTCAAACTTCAATTTCTTATTTATTTTTTGGAGATATGCAATTCTATTGGCGTCAGTTTTGGTGTTCCAAATAAAAACAGAGGTAAGTTCCGGCAACTTTGCAACTCTTTCGAGAGATGCCGCGGTAACTTTGGTACCTGAAAGTGAAAGCTCTTGTAGCTTTTTCAATTCTGATAGTTGATCTACTCCCCTATCGGTAACATCTGTATTATTAAGATTAAGCTTTCGCAAATTGGAAAGCTGTCGGATATATTTAAGATCTTCATCCTTCACGGGAAGATTTGCTGCACTAAGTTCTGTGATTTGCTGTTTAAGCTGCAAAAGTTCTTCGATTGCTTTTGGCGAATATCCCGCCCTGCCATAAAATTTTACCGTAAGAGCCGAGGAACCGGCTGCCAACGGCACTACAATTCGGTAATTATTATTCAGCGCTTTAATCTTTGATTCGTTTCCCGCAGGAAAATCGTAAACCGGCTCACTGTTCCCGACCGGGGATAAAAAATTAGCTGCTATTACTCTAAAACTATCGGTAACCGGAAGGTTGATAACTTTCTTATTCAATGGAGCTCCGGTCTTTATCCATGCATATAATAATTTAATTTCTTCTTGCGAAAGTTGTGGCTTAGACTTAGGTACCATATGTTTTTTATGATCTAAGGGAAGAATAATCCGCTTAATCAATAAACTGGTGTCGGGCTGGCCTGCAATATATAACAGTCCTGCCTTACCGCCTTCTAATACTGATGCGCTATCTTCTAAAGAGAGTCCCCCTTTTTTGTTGGAAGCACTGTGGCAGGCAAAACATTTAGCCTTAAATATGGGCTTAATTACATCGTCAAACGCAAAAGCCTGATCAAAGGCAACCTTTTGCTCTTCACCGGCAAAAGGCTCGAAAAGATAGTTCTCTCCATGAGTAAGTTCACCGCCCCAATGGCCTGTAAGAAAAACAAGTACTGCGGTAACTACCGTTAATGGACGTGCAATTAATTTAGTTCGGGTAAAGTGTTTGTGCTGATAATAAAAGGCAGCGGCAAGAAGAGCAGTCGATATACCTCCCCATTTATGCAGCGTAAATGCACTTCCTTCACGAACTTCTTCCATAGATAAAATGAAGCCCATAATTGCCGTTATTGTTGCGGTAAGGGCGGCAGTAAGTCCAAATACATCTACCCACGCGTTGTTGGCTTGAGCAGGAAGCCACAACGTAAATAAATAAATAAGCAGCAGTACAATCGGGAAATGAAGAAACATGGGATGCATTCGTCCTACCACATGAAGCCAGGCGGGTAAATGAATGCGGTTTTCAAAAATAATAATAAAAAGAAGGAAGATTAATGTTGCAAGCAACAGTCCTTCCCCAATACGTTTCAGTAATACCATAACCCGCGGGAGCGCTAATCTATTTTAGACCAATGAAATTTTTACTCAAATCAACTGATAATATCTTTTACTACGTTTCCGCTTACATCAGTAAGCCTAAATCGCCTTCCTTGGTAACGATACGATAAGAGTTCGTGGTTTAACCCCAATTGGTGTAAAACAGTGGCTTGGAAGTCGTGCACATGCACCGGATTTTTAACAATATTGTATCCGAATTCGTCTGTTTCGCCATAAACAATACCGGGTTTTACGCCGCCGCCTGCCATCCAAATAGAGAAGCTTCTAGGGTGATGGTCGCGTCCGTAGGTATCGACTGTCATCTTGCCTTGGCAAAAATTAGTACGTCCGAATTCTCCGCCCCAAATTACCAATGTTTCGTCTAAAAGGCCCCTTTGTTTAAGATCAGTAATTAAAGCGGCAGATGCCTGATCTACGTCTTTAGCTTGTCCTCGCATTTCATTCGGCAGATTCCCGTGTTGATCCCAACCTTGATGATAAAGTTGAATAAAACGAACACCGTTTTCCGAAAGCTTTCTTGCAAGCAAACAATTAGCGGCATAAGTGCCGGGAACCAAACATTCCGGCCCGTATAGTTTTACGATGTCATCCGGCTCCTTAGACAGGTCCATAATTTCAGGTACGGCGGTCTGCATCCGATAAGCCATTTCATATTGCTGTATTTTAGCGGCTATCTCCGGATCACCGAATTTCTCGTATTCTAAATGATTCAGTTCCGAAACCTTATCCAGCATTTTTCTTCTATCAGACCCTGTCATTCCATCAGGATCCTGCAAGTAAAGTACAGGATGTTCGCCACTGCTGAATTGGACTCCCTGATGCTTTGATTCTAAAAAACCGTTAGTCCAAAGTTTAGAATATACACCTTGACCGTTTCCTTTGCCGCGAGAAAGCAGCACACAGAAAGCAGGTTGATTTTTATTTTCAGTCCCCAAACCATAACTTACCCAAGCGCCCATACTGGCACGATTACCTTGCTGAGCTCCTGTTTGAAAAAATGTGAGTGCGGGATCGTGATTTATGGCCTCGGTATGCATAGATCGAATTATACAAAGATCATCCACCACTTTGGACATGTAAGGAAAAATTTCGCTCACCCAAGCACCGCTTTTGCCATGTTGGGCGAATTTATAAAAAGAGCCGACAAGCGGGAACTCCTTTTGACCGGAAGTCATACCGGTTAGGCGCTGACCCATTCTTATTGATGCCGGAAGTTCTTGCCCCATCATCTTGTTCAACATAGGCTTATAGTCGAACGTTTCGAGTTGGGAAGGAGCCCCATTCTGAAAAAGGTAGATAACCCTTTTTGCCTTAGGTGCAAAATGAGCCAGTCCTAAAGGCGCATTAACTTCCGACTCGGAGAAACCGGTAAACAAATCAGGAATAAGCAATGAACCCAGCGCAGCACTTCCCAATCCGATACTTAGTTTAGAAAGGAATTTGCGTCGGTTCAAATTCAAATTTCTTTCGAGCAATTCTTTTTCCATGAGCTTAAGTTTTTGTTATGGCTTCTTCCATGTTATATATAACTTCTATCACCTGCATTAAGGCTGCGAGTTCTTTTTTTGAAGTAGTAAGAGGTTTATACCGGCCCACTTTTAAAAGCTGATCCACTTTATCACCTTTCTTATTAAAAGCGGTAAGCTTGTCTTTATAGTAGTCCACCAGTATATCCAGTTCTTTTTTCTCCGGTTTCCGGCAAATAATTCTTTCAAAACCTGCGGCTACTACTGCTTCCGGCCCGGCTTTAGTTTGCAAAAGCTTATCCGACAGTGCTAAAGCAGCCTCAAGGACAGTGGGGTCGTTCATCATTACCAAGGCCTGCAAAGGAGTATTAGTTTTTAAACGTTTAACTTCACATTGATCCCTGTTGCTGCCGTCGAAAATCATCAGCGAGGGCGGCGGCACTGTACGTTTGATAAAAGTGTACATACCCCTTCGGTAATAAAGCGCACCGATATCTTCTTCATAAGCAGCTAAAATTCCTCTTCCGGATGTAGCCATTTCCCACAAACCCGGCGGTTGATAAGGCTTTACGCTGGGGCCACCGATAGACTTGTTTAAAAGGCCTGAGCTGGCCAATACAATATCCCTTACGATTTCAGCAGGTACTCTGATTCTCGGTGCTCTCGATAAATACACGTTTTCCGGGTCTTGCTTCAATTTTTCTTTAGAAACTTCTGCCGACTGCCGATAAGTGGCCGACATAACAATCTGCTTTACCAAGTACTTCATGTCCCACCCGTGCTCTCTAAAGTCGACAGCCAGCCAATCGAGCAAGGCGGGGTGCGATGGTAACTCCCCTTGCATACCGAAATCAGCGGTTGATTTAACTATTCCTCTTCCAAAAAAGTTCTGCCAAAGGCGGTTGACATATACTCTGGCCGTTAGCGGATGGCGAGCATCAAAAAGCCACCTAGCCAAACCCAGCCTGTTTTTTTCATACTCTTTAGGAAAGGGGAAAATAGCTTTTGGTGTTGCAGGCTCCACTTCTACGGTAGGTTGGTCGTAATTACCTCGGTTAAGCACGAAAGTCTTTCGTACGGGTTGCTGATCGCCCATTATCGAAACCTCCAGCTTGTTTGTGTCCGATTTATTTAAAAACTTAAGCACTCCCGCTACATCTTCCTTCGTAATTTGCATTCGAGGATTTTTCGCGTAGGTTTCCGGCCCGCCAACTGTCGATTCAAGGCCTACTTCCTTTACATTATTAAAAAATGCGTAGAGGCTGTAAAATTCTTTTTGAGTAATAGGATCATATTTATGATCGTGGCATTTTGCACATTCTACCGAAACTCCAATTAAAGCCCGCCCCAACGTGCCCGTACGATCTACCACATACTCCACCCGGTACTCTTCATCAATTACACCGCCTTCTTCTGTTATTTTATGATTCCGATTGAAACCGGTAGCGAGCAATTGTTCCTTGGTTGGATTCGGCATCAGATCGCCCGCAAGTTGCCGGGTTACAAATTGATTATAAGGCAGGTTTTTGTTTAAAGAATAAATCACCCAATCCCGCCAAGGCCATTGCGTACGCATATTATCATCCTGATAACCGTGAGAATCGGCATATCTGGCAACATCAAGCCAATCAATTGCCATGCGTTCCCCGTATTGCGGTTGGCGCATTAATTCATCCACCATTTTTTCATACGCATTAGCAGAATTATCCGCAAGAAAACGAGCCGTTTGTTCCGGTGTAGGTGGAAGTCCGGTAAGATCTAAACAAATACGTTTTAAAAGACGTTCTTTGTCTGCTTCTTCATTAGGCTCTAAATTCCTTTTTTCAAGTTCTTTTAAAATGAAGTAATCTATAGCGTTCTTAGCACGGTTTTCATTTTTAACCTTAGGTAGAGCAGGTTTTTTCGGAGCAACAAAAGCCCAATGGGGTTCATATCGAGCTCCTTGCTCTATCCATTTTTCTATTATCGCGACTTCGTCTTCGGTAAGTGAAGGAAGGTGACTTGATGCGGGAGGCATTATATACGAAGTGTCGGTAGAACTTACCCGTAAATACAGTTCAGAGAGTTGAGGATTTCCCGGAACTATCGCATGTGCTTTCGGATGTTCTTTAAGCGCCTTATAGGCCTCTTGAGCAATATCTAATCTTAATCCTGCTTGCCTTTTATTTGCATCAGGACCGTGACAATTAAAACATTTGTCTGAAAGAATAGGACGTACCTGAAAGTTATAGCTCACTCTCTCAGCATCTTCAGACTCTGTATTTTTACTATCTAGACACGAACTGAGATAACCGGAAATAACTAAACCGGAAATCAGAGAGGTTACAATCAATATTTTTTTCATCGCCGGCTTAAACGTTTTGTTCACAGTAATTTAGGGTTCAATTGCAAACACATTTTTATAAAAATTTTCAATAACATAAATTAAACCTAAGCAGCCCCCAAAGCATTTACCGACATATTTATAAATGCAGATACATATTGAAAAGAGTCAAATGCCTTATTTTAATTAAATAAATATCCGTACAACACTCAAGCAAATTCATGGATATCGGAATAATTGGTTTAATCAGTAGCCGCTCTAAAGTACGAATTCGATAAGATATTAAATAAAGCAAATATTAGTTGTCATTTAGCTATTTAGTATGTCCACCTAAGCACACCTAAACCCTAAAAATTTATTGTTTAAACTTAGAGGTAATGATAGTTGTACGAGTGCCTTTAAACGTACTTGAAATATACCTTACGCTTTGCTTCGTCGAATTAAGCATTCATTTTAATTCTTATTTCTCTTGGGTCAGAAATCTATTTTATTTAATATTGCCTATACACCTAGCTGACCGGTTTAAATCTATTTTACATAAAATGAAAGCTCAAAAAGTATCATTTAGCTTCTTATTAATATTCATTCTCGCAGTTGTTGGCCTTAGAACGGCTTCTTCACAGACTATACCTACCCTCGGGATGGCAAGCTCTATGGATAATGACAGCTTGTTGTACGCTACCGGGTTTAGGCTATTGGGAGAATCTGTTAGTAAGATACTTTCTCCCTCTTTATCGAAGGAACAATTTGAAGATAACGTAAAGAAGGTTAAAAGCACCAAATGCAAAGTTTACATGTGCAACGTATTGTTTCCCGGTTCTATTAAAATTGCCGGCCCTGATGTAGACGAAAAGAGAGTTTTAGGATATTTAGATACAGTAACAGCTAACGCACAAAAGGCAGGAATACCGGTGCTAGTTTTAGGCAGCGGGGGCGCAAGGAAGCTGCCTGAAGGATACGACAAAGAAGTTGCCAAGGCAGACTTTATTAAACTTGCGGGAAAAATGGCTGAGGTTGCCAAGAAGCATAGGATCGTAATCGTTTTAGAGAACTTAAACAGTACGGAAACAAACTTTTTGAATACCCTTAAAGATGCTGCTGAAGTAGTCAAAAAGACAAATCATCCAAACTTCCGGCTGAATGCAGATATCTATCACATGATGAAGGAGAATGAACCGGCCGATGAAATTTTAAAAGCAAAGAATATTATTGAGTACTGTGAAGTGGCTGAAAAGGACGAGAGAACCCTGCCTGGAGTTAAAGGCGATAATTTTATACCTTATTTCTCTGCATTAAAAGCCATTAACTACAAAGGGCCCATCATAGTTGAGGGCAAAACAAAAGATTTAAAAAAAGATGCACTTATAGCATTTAACTTCCTTACCCGTCAGCTCAAAGAAAGTTATTCGAAAACCAATAAGTAACCGATTATAAAAAATAATTATATGTCGCTTTCGCGTAGAAAATTTTTAAAACAAACAACGGTAGCCGCTGCCGGAACTTATGTAGGAGCGTTAGGTTTTTCTGCAAAAAGTTACGCAAACATTATAGGAGCTAACAGTAGAGTGCGGGTGGGCGTGGTAGGCTTTTCAGACCGTTTCAGAAGTACTCTTCTGCCTTGTTTTTTAAATCATAATAAAGAACTGAATTTCGATATGGTTGCAGTGTCGGATTTGTGGAGCCTGAGGCGCCAACAAGGGGTGGATTTATTGAAAACAAAATTCAAGCATGATATAAAAGAATGCAGAAATAACGAAGAACTCTACAATATAAAGAATTTAGATGCGGTAATTATAAGCACTCCCGATTTTCAGCACGCTTTACATACAATAGAAGCGGTTAAAGAAAAATGCGATGTGTATTGCGAAAAGCCGTTTGCCGAAACAATGGCAGACAACCGGGCAGCGCTTAAAGCAGTTAAAGCTTCAAAACAAATTGTACAGATAGGTTCTCAAAGAAGAAGTGGGGCTAATTATAAATCTGCCGCCAATTTTATTAAAGAGGGCAAGTTCGGAAATATAACCATGGTGGAATTAAGCTGGAACGTGAACCAGCCCGGCAGGTGGCGCAGACCCGATTTGGTAGCAAAGTTAAAACAGGAAGATACAGACTGGAAAAGATTTTTGATGAACCGCCCGTATGAAGAATGGGATCCGAGAAAATATCTGGAGTTTCGTTTATTTTGGCCCTTTTCTTCCGGAATGGCGGGCCAGTGGATGTCGCATCAGATAGATACCGTTCATTGGTTCAGCGAATTAAAACATCCACGGAGCGTAGTTGCCAACGGCGGAATTTATCAATGGAAGGACGGTCGAAGAAATTGGGATACTACTACTGCTGTTTTTGATTACGGCTTGCAAAATGATCCGTCAGGCTTTCAGGTAGTTTTTACTTCTCGCATGCATAACGGCGACGAACGGCCGGCGGAAATTTACTACTCTAACGGAGGGGAAATTAATTTGATAACGAATAAGGTTTCCCCGGTCGGCGGACTAACGGAAGCCCATGCCGCTGCCATGAACATGAAGGCAAACCTCTTACCTGAGCTAAGTTTAGCGAGTAATGATGTACCTAAAGTTGTGGCTTCTGCTAACACAGGAGCGGATCAACTTACTTCAGACCATATGAGAAACTGGATGGAGTGTGTGCGCAGCAGAAAGGAAACTAATGCTCCCGTTGAAGCAGGGTATTCTCATTCAATTGCCAACATCATGACCACTGCAGCTGTAAGAACCGGAAGTAAGGCAACATTTGATGAGGCTACTCAAGAGGTTATGGTAAACGGAAAAGCATTTAAATATTAGCCATTAAGTGAACAGATAATTCTTCGGTTTGCTATTGAAGAACAACTTCATAGTAAAGAGTTTTGTATTTGTCGCCGTCCAGGCTGATGTTTTTATTGAAAGGAAAGCTTATTTCTGTTCGGCGCCCGGCATGATCTAGTACATAAACTCTACCCTTCTCGCCTTTTTTCAATAGTAATTCTGCTATAACCGGCTCCATTAATATCGGAGATTCCCCAACCTCTAACAGTTCGGTTTTAGAAGTATTATATTTCATCCCGGTATTTCTTGCACGAGCAACAGTTGTTATAAGAAAGTGATTTGATTGAACTATGGACTTCTTCTTATCCAAACTTGTTAGTAATACTACAGCAAAAGGATTATCAACCTTAATAGTGACGTCACCAAATTTATACGGGTTCATACCGGCAAAACCGACTATACCCTTTGTACCCGGTGTGTTGACGGTAAATAAACCTTTACTCCCATCATACTGCCACTTTAATTGCCCGGTATTCGAAGCTATTGTTTGTGTTTCCTTATTTTGATAAGGAGACAAATCGACCCGCTTTGTTTCCGTCGGTTTCTTCGTGAAGGTGACCACTACCTTCCCTGCCGCAAGAACTGCCAGAGGTATGTCGCGATCGAACGATTTTACATCCTTGTTCTGAGTTACCTTTTCCGAAAACCCGAGTTTCCCATTTGCAAGACCGGGAACATAAACATTGCGAACTGAGACGGGTGGAGCTTCCTTAATATCGCCGCGATAAATCATTCGTGCCAATGCAGGATATAAACCTATCTGAAGAGGTGAATCTGAGTTATAAACGCCGTGTCTTGGTGCCTGCACCGTAGATGTTACTTTTGCTTGGTTAGAGGCATAAACGTATGAAGCATCCCAACCCTGCAGCCCCATTCCGTAAACTGCAACTATCGGTGCGCTTTCGGCTGTCCATTCTGTCGGTTGCATAGCCATCCATTCTGATAAGGCAAAAGGACGATCATTTACGGCTTGTAAACCTGTGCTCAACAATCCCGATCCGGGTGAATTAAGCATTGATTTATTATCAAATTTGCCGGGAGCAAGAGCATGTCCACCTCTCCCCCCGAAATAATTATGGCGATCAATAAAACCGAATTTATAATCTGAATGGAGGTTATAATAATGGGTAAACCCTTGCCCTGCCTGCCAACAGCTCGTAACGATGGTTCCTCTGTACCCCGTTTTCCGGATTGAGTCAATATATTTGCTATAAAACTTATTTTGAGTTTCGTAAAGAAATAAACCTGTATCGTAAATGCGCTGTTTCGCCCAAGGCATCTTTTCAACGTTATTTAAGTAACCGAAGTGAGCAACAGGAAGGATATTTTCTTTATCTAAATCTTCGTCTTTTTGAAGATCGGGCCAGGCATTAAATCCACCTTCTCCCCAAGCGGCAAGTAATCCTTCCTTTGTTTTGTACTTCTTTGTCAGCCAATCTGAAAATTGCTTGCAAAAAAGCTTTTTGTAAGTAGGAGATGCTTGCACCCAATCTAAAGCAGTAGGGAAAAATATATTGTCTTCGTTCTGCAGTTCAACAAAACTTAAAGCAGGATCATTCGCATACTTTAAACCGGTATAAGGGTTTTGGTGGTTAAGCATGTTTACCGTTAACTCGATACTTAAATCCTGCAAATCAGGGGCAAAATTAACGAGACCGATTGTGCTTCCCTTTAAATGTCCTTCGCCGGCATTTACCACTTCATCATAGGCAAGCAAACGATTCTTGTCGCCCGGCATAGGCTTATGGCCGTAAATATGCGACCACCCGTAATAAATACCTCTTTTTTTTAGTTCCGAACTGAAGAAATCGAAATTCTTAAACATCTTCTCATCGAGAACCGTGGAAGTATTTCCGGTTAAGGCCGGATCTGTGAACTTATGAAATCGAACACTGTTCACTCCATATTTAGCAAGATATTGCGCCCATCTTATCGCCTCCCCATTTTCTACAAATGGCCAAACCGAAGCAATATTTACTCCCCAGAATTTAATTGGTGTACCGTCCTCAAATACAAAACTTCCACCCTTTTGCTTCACAAAACCATGTTTCCCGGCCGGTGCATCCAGCCAAGAGCTCATATCAATCACACTTGGAGAAAAATCTTCTTTTGCTTGAAAGGGAAACCAGTTTGAAGTGTTTTCCTGAGCCTTTAGTTGAGCGCAACAAAAAGCCAATAGTAAGAATGCCGGTAAATAGATTTTTTTATAAAACGAGTACATTAAGGATTATCTGAGAATTGGGAATGAATTCGGTTTTTATCTACACAATATTGCAAGCCGGTTCGGGACATTTCTTAACTTATAGTGCAGCTGTTAAACCGTAATCGCCCGAACCGGCAGTCAGCACCGCATAACCTTTCTCGTAGCGCAAGAAACTAATCCCTTCAGCTGATTTTATGTCTTTACCGGATTCGGTAAGTTTTCCGTTTTCTTTTGCCGGAATCCAAACTTCAGCAACTGTATTTGCCGGAGTAGAAATATTTAATTTGAAAAGGTTCTTTTCTTTCTTCCAAGCACTCTCAATTTTACCCGACGCCGATTGATAACTACCCTTGGCCCAAGTTAAATCTCCGGCAGGTTGAGGTTTAATACGGATTTTTTTGAAAGCCGGTGCTGCTGCATTTATTCCCAGTAATGACTTATAAAACCATTCGCTGATAGAACCGAACATCGGGTGATTTTGAGATGCGGCATTTTCGGGATATTTCCATGTTTCCCATAATGTAGTAGCTCCTTTTTCAAGCATGTGCCCCCATCCGGGAAAATCCTTTTGGTTTGCTACTTCATAAGCTAAGTCATTCATTCCGGCATTGCTGAGTACCTCAAAGAGCATTTGAGTAGAAAAAATTCCGGTAGACACATGCCGGTTGTGGCGGTCCAATTCACTCAACAAAACCTTAAAAGCAGCTTCACGATCGGGGGCAAAGTTATAAGCCAAGGCAAAAAGTTGAGCAGACTGAGTTGCGTTATCAAAACGTCCCGTTCCCGGAACGTGATATTTCGTAATAATCAAATTCTTTGTCTGCAAAGCTTTTGAGGCATACTTCAGTGAATCACTACGCTTCCCCAAAATTCCGGCAAATTGCGCTGCCAGATCAAGGTGATGATAATAAAAAGCTGCGGCAGTAAAAGCTTCGGGTCTCGGATCAAGAGCCTCGTGGTCGCTAATATCCCAATGGAACAAGCCGTTTATTGCTTTTGAATCTAAAAACTCTATTTGCTTTTGGATCGCGGGGTAACTTTTTTCTATTATCCTTTTATCTCCGTAATAATCATACAGTTGCTTCTGTACGTAAGGGAATGCCAGTTGCCAACCTAAAGGGCCCGATTCGCCTCCGTAACCCCTGTCGGCAATCCCGGTGTAGGGAGCAATTTCGGTGATACCTCCGTCAGCTTGTTGCTCATTTGCAAAATCTCTTACTGTTTTACGGTAAAAGTTTGTCATGTCATAATTATAAATAAAGGCTTGCGAGGTTACTACGATATCGGCGCCATATCCCATTTTTTCCCTACCGGGACAATCCGATTGCACACTTAAAATATTACTTAAAAAAGTATTCTTAATTACCTCGTTTAATTTGTTGAACATTTGGTTAGAGCAGGAAAATGTTCCGGCTTCTTTAACGTCCGAATTCATTCTCAGCCCTTCTATATCGTTTAATGTCGGCTTCCCCGGCCAGCCGGTAACTTCAACATATCTAAACCCGTGAAAAGTAAATCTCGGCGACCAAACTTCCGGTCCGGAACCCTTTAACGTATAGCTGTCTTCCTGCCAAGCTGTTTTCGGTGCTCCCGGCCCGCCCTTTAAATTCCAAATCTCTTTAATGTGTCCTGCCACAGTGGTGAGATAATTTAATCTCCCGTCCGGGTGAATATCTTCGCCGTATCTTAAGGTTACCTTTGTTCCGGCGGGTCCCTTAACTTTTATACCGGCAACACCGGCAAAGTTTTGCCCCATATCCACAATAAAAGTATCTTTTCCTACTTCAGTAATCTTTACCGGTTTTAAAACTTTTGTGACCCGTATGGGAGGCTGCATTTGAGAGCTTAAGTCTCCGGTAGGGCCCTTGACTTCTACCGCCTGTTTCCATCCGGTATTGTCGCTGCTATGCCAAGTTTTGTTCTCCAATCGGGCATCATAATGTTCGCCCAGATAAACACTGTTTCTTACTACCGGGCCCGGAGCTGTTTTCCAACTGTTATTGGTAACAATTGTTTCAACAGTATTATCTGCATATTCTATTCGAATTTGAGCCATCACTTTCGGCCTGCCGGTTTCTTGATGATCGCGAATGTTAAAACGACCGAAAAGTTGTAAAGGAAGAGCATTATACCAGCCGTTACCAAGCATCACACCTGCAATATTCTGACCCTGTTTAATATAAGAAGTAACATCATAAGCGGTGTATAAAACTTCTTTCTTATAAGTAGTAAATCCCGGATCCAAAACATTATTGCCAACTTTTTTGCCGTTGATGAATGCCTCATAGTAACCCAGCCCTGAAATATAAAACCTCGCGGCTTTTACTTTCTTATTCGCAGTTATAGATCGTTTAAACAAAGGCATGCGATCGTTCTTGTAAAAGTCTTCATCACGTTCAAATTGTTTACTTCCGTCGCCGATCCACTTAGCGTTGCCTGTTACCCCGCCTAACATTCCGGTTTCGAACCAAGAAACGGCGCTCCATGCCGAGACTTGACCACTTTTTTCATAAACCCTTACTTTCCAAAAGTACCGGCGGAAGGGCTGTAGCGGAGAACCTCCATATTCTATATTTAAAGTCTCCGATGACAATATTTTCCCTGTTTTCCAAGGCTTTCCGGCACCTGCTTCAACCTCACTTTCGACAGGACTAACGATTAATTCGTAACCACTTTGCGTTTGGTTCCCGGTTTTCGAAATTAAATTCCAGCTGAATCCGGGTTTTTTAATATCTATTCCAAGCGGCTTGGTCAGGTTTTCGCAACGCAAGTTTATTGGCTGAAGAGACGATGCAGCTTTGGTTGAAAGAAATATAAACTGCAAATAAAACAATACGAGGAACACTAACCCGGCGTTTTTAGCTTGCTTTGGGAAAAAATTCAGATTAAACATTTATCAAAATTTAGGGTAAAGAATTGTCGGATTAATTAAGCAGCTTTTCTATAGTCGCCTACTTTAGGTAAACAGCAATATTGATAACTTTCCGGAAGGCATACCAACTATTAGTTGCACTCTGACTTTCGGAAGCGGTGATCCAACTCGCTTTCCAATTTTGGGCAACTGATTTATTGAATGAGCCTGTAAAGAAAAAAATTATAAGTAGAAACTTTTTGAGTTGCGAAAGCATTTGATTCGATTAATAGAGTCTTAATTTATTTGATAATTATACCGCTTGCATGTTCGATATATAATTTCGAGTCTTTTAAACTTGTTATTTTTCTGCCCTGAACTTCAAGATTTTCGATGGTAACGCCTTCTATTCCGTGATTCGCGTCAAATCCCGAAAAAATGGAATAAGGAAACAGCCCGTCAACAATTCTTATGTTTTTGAGTTTAACATCGCTTATCCTTCCGCGAAATTTTGAATGCAGGGCTCGTTCAGCTTCAGGCACTTTTAAAACTCCGTCCCAAGCTCCTCTTAAATAGAGCTTTTTCATTTCTTCTTCATCATCCGTACCGTCTTCGGAGTATCGAGATCGGAAGATTGCGAAGTCAAATAATTTCTGGCGGGCATCTTCAATTCGGATATCTTCAAATACAATATTTTTTACGTGCCCGGTTCCGGCATTATGAATACTGATAGCGGCTCCGGCTTCAATATGAATAATATCGTTATTGCGAAATACAATGTTTTTGACTTCAGCAGAATTAAGCTCAAAGCCGATTTCTATACCATTGCCCCATAAGGCATTCCAGAAAATGCAACCGGTAACTAAAACCCTATCTACGCCTTCCTTTTTAGGATAATTGAAGTTGGCTTTTATTGCTATGCAATCGTCTTTAGTACGATAAAAGCAATTCTCAATAACTACATTTTTACTGCGAACAATATCTGTTCCGTCATCGCTCGCTTGATCGCTTATAACCTTAATGTTTTTAATTTTAACGTCATTACAATGAATAGGAACGACTTGCCAAGATGTACTGTTATGCAGTGTAAGATCTTCTACCGTAACACCTTCGCAATCGATAAATTCTAAAAACCGGTGATAAGTTCCTTTTGTATTCGCTAACGCTTTCGGAATTTCCGTGGGCTTCGATTTCATCAAAGAATCATTGAAATTGCTGTTATAGGTTCCGTCTAAAATACCTCTTCCGAATACTTTTACATTTTTTGCCTTATTGGCCTTAACTATACCCACTACCACTGCTCCGCCTTCGATATATAAAGACTGATTACTTTTCAGCTCGATAATTCCGGGGTAATATATTTTTCCTGCCCCGAAAAAGATTACGTTAGGATCATTCTTACTCGGTTTATCGCCTTCGTGAGAGTTGGCAAAAAGGAATAAAGGCATTTTAATACTTCCGTTTACTTCTACTGATAGCTTTTGAGGTTTGGCTAAGCGAATACGAATAGTACTATCTTTAAAAACCGGTTTAATTCCTGCAGATAAGGGCCTTACATCTACCCACTTAACATCTCTATTTACTTTTATTACTATTTCTGAAGGTTTATCTATATCAAAAGAACAATATGAAGCCGGTATCGGAGATTGATAAACAAAAGCATCTTTGGCGTTAACGGTTACTTTATATTCATCACTCGGCTTTAAGCCTGCCGTTACGGGATAAGTTCCGGTTTGTGCATTCGATGAGCAGGTTATTGAAGAAATTATAAAACGGATTGTTATAGAAAAAGCATTCAATAAAGCCTTTAACATCTTTTTTACTTGGGTTAATCGGTAGCCGATAAAAATAGAAATCAGGCCGGGAAAGAGTGTCATGTACCGTCCTGTCAGTGACATAACCATGCTTTGTCAAGCACTCTCTCCCTCGGTGTTATTGAATATATATCCTTCAGCCTCCCACTTCAGTATAAAATAAAGAGCGGTTTAAAAGCTGTTAACCGCAAAACTTTTATTGCCGGACTACTTATTACTCAACAAAAACGAAAGTAATGTATTAAACTTTTCGGGAGAAATAACCTTCCCGAAATGATCCGGCATCAAGGTATATTTAGAGCCTTTCCTTTCAGTAATATCCTTTTTCAACAAGCGGAATTCTTCGCCTGAAGCGTTGGCAAATACCGTCACCTCTCCTTCCTCTCTACGATAAAGGCCCGTCATTACTTTTCCGTTCTTCAGTTTGATGGTATAATTTCTAAATGCCTCTGAAATATTTTGATTAGGGTTGAGCACTTTTTCTGCCAACGCGGTTGCTCCCCAATTGCCGATACCGTCCAGCTGAGGTCCTATCATCCCGCCCTCCTTTTTTATCCGATGGCAGGGCGAACAGTTTTGAGTAAAAACAGCATGGCCCTCCACAATATAATCAGGGGAATATTTAAAAGCGGCTAATCTGTCTTTGATTAATTGTTGTCTTTCCTCATCAACAGGATTCAGGTTAACAATTAACTCTTTATATTCTTTTAATTGTTTTGATGAAGCAACAGCTGCGAGACGTTCTTCAATCTTCGGCTCCAATAAAACCCTTGTATAAATATCTCCTGTCCTAACTCTTTTTAAAACGACATCAATCCCTTCAGAAGAGTTTACTAATGCCCGTGCTGTTTCAATTTGCAGGTCTTTAGAAAGGCTCGAAAAGTTATGGTTCAATACATTGGAAGCAGTTGCTGAAGGGAACTCTCCAAGTAAAGTAATAAGATCTTTTTTATATGCGTCGGGAATATTTTTAACATGTAGCGATGCATTAATAATTGGAGCGTATTCTTTGTCATTTATCTGCATTAATGCTCGCATAGCAGCAACTTTTAAAAAGTACTCTTCGGTATTTTTATTTAATACTTCTTTAATAGCGGGAACCAAGCCGGCTACTTCGTACTTTCCGGCAATTTGTAAAGCAAACAACTGAAGATTAGCAGTTTGCGAAGGGCTTTTTTCGGGAAGCCGGGCTACTGCCGGATCAAACGCTCCTATTTTTAAGAAGCCCCCTTGTGGCGAGTTATTTACTATTTCTAAAAATGCTTTTCTGCCTTTAAAAGCAGAAAGATCCCAACTAACGGCAGGCTCTAAATAATTGAGGTCGCGTTTAAATTTTTGCACCTTCAATACTTTATTATCATTTGCCGAGATCAATCGCACTTCTTGTAAAGCAGTGTCCGATACATTTGCCTCCGGCGGATCACGAAATGCAAGAAGAAACTTCAAAGATGCAGGCACTTCAAACACCGGCGAAAAGATACTTCCCTTAAGTCCACCTTGGTCAAAGCCGATAACCGATGTGCCCGATATCCAACCCTTATCTAAACTTAAGGGGTTTCTTGTAAGAATATTCGTTCCGGTAGTGTATTGCCAACCGGTGCCGATACTTCTAATATACTTTTCGGCCAGTGAAATACCCCAGTCTTTCATTTCTTTTCCCGCAGCAATACCCGCTTGATCTAATCCCTGCTGAATAATGTTAAATATTTTGTATTGCGCATCTGCGTCCTCAGCAAACCTCGACGTAGTAAATCTTACCAGATCGCCTGCATTTTCCGCAGCTTGAAACCTCGCAACCTGTTGCAGAAAAATCATTTGATTTTCCTTAGAAAGCCCTTGATTTTGTTTTAAGTATTCAAATAAAAATGCAGCCGCAGGCTTGTTTTGTACTCCCGTCATAACCTTTGCCAAGGTTGCCATATCAATATCGGTCCATTCCCTACCGGCTACTTCTTTGGTAAGCCTTTCATTTCGCAATATGTTTCTAAGGCTTAAGCGGGTAGTATATCTGAGGTGCGAGTCGGCAGAATCAATGCCGTGATCAAGCTTCAGTAACCCCTCTACCGATGCAAGAGAAGAAAACTGCATCATCGCTTCGGCGGCGGCTCTCCTAACATGCGGATTTTCATTTTGCAGGGATCTGCCGGCTGCAGCAAAATACGTTTTGTTATCTTTTCTTTTCGCCACAATACGTAAAGCGTGAACTTTAATCAGCGGCTCTTTATTTTCAAGTGCTTTTAACAATACATCTTGGGGTAAAGAATTTAGTCTTTCCAGCACCCATAATGCTTGTATAAATTGAATCGGGCTCGTAGTTTTTCCTTTAAGTGCCGACATTGCTTCACTTACTGCACCCATACCTATCCTATCCACGAGTTGATCAGCAGCCTGCATCCGCACTGTTATATTCGGGTTGTTAAGGCTTGCGATTAAGTCACGTGTACCGGCACGCGATAAATCTTTAGGCTTAACAGTCTTGTTCTTGTACGTAATGCGCCAAATTCTTCCTTTTATATGATCCCTACCCGGATGCGTTAAAGGCACTTCGTAGTGACCGATAATGCGATTATAAAAATCAGCAACATATAAAGCTCCGTCCGGACCGAGCTTTACATCTACAGGTCTGAACCACGGATCGGAAGAGATTAAGAAATCTTTTTCTCTTTTTGCAACAGGGGTTGCCCCTTTAAAAGAAAAAGAATTTCGGTAAATACGTGCTTTCACTACGTCACCCAAGTATAAATCATTTTGATACTCTTGCGGAAACTCCAACGCATTATAATACGCTAACCCGGCAAGCGCAGTGGATTCGTCATCATGAGGTTTCATCGCAGGTGCAAAGCCTATTCCGTCTTCTGCTTTTCCGAAATGCGGATAATCAGCTCCCTGTATTAATTGATATATAGGTGAAGAGTGGCAATCAGAAGAGTATTGATATCCCCACTCGTCGAAACAAATCCCGAAAGGGTTCACCCGTCCGAAAGTAGTTTGCTCCACACGACTTCCGTCAGGTAAAAAGCGAAAAGTATTGCCGGATTCCATAGTAATTGAATCACCGTCGGCACCGGAAACTTTAGAAGTATTAGAAAAGCCGTGATCCGAATTTATCCAGCCGTCATAACCTCGGGTAAGACTGTTAACCATCCCGTGGGTATCCTTAAAGCCGAAAGGACCGATAAGCGCCTTTTTGCTTTCCGCCTTACCGTCTCCGTCTTTATCTGTAAAACGATAAATGTAAGGAATGCTGTAAGCCAAAGCGCCGCCTGTTACCGGCATCACACCGATAGGAATATTTAAAGAGTCGGCAAAATGAGTGAAGGCATCAGCTTTACCGTCGCCGTTCTTGTCTTCCAAAATAGTAATCATGTCTTTGCCTTTACCGGGCGCTGCCGCAAAGGGGTATTCGAACGATTGGGTAACCCAAAGTCTTCCTTTTTCATCGAAATTCATGTTAATAGGTTTACCGATAAGCGGTTCGGAAGCAAAAAGTGAAATCTCAAAACCGTGAGGGAGACTGAATGAAGCCTTTTCTTCTTCCGGGGTTTTTGCTTCGCTTGTGCGTACATGTTCTCTGAATAACGCATCATCATAGGCTGCGGGAGGCTTTGCAGCAGCAGATTTATTTCTGATGTTTACACAAGCACTGTATAGAACAAATAAAGTAATCGTTAAGAAAAATAGTTTAAAAAAGGTTTGTAATTTCATACCGGTTATAAGGAATATCAGTTATTTCGTTAGTTAAGTATTTGATTTCAGAATCGGATTGGTTGCCGAACCTGTAGCAAAACTTCGTCACGAATATAGTCGGTTCTTATTTTTACAAGTGTAATGTTATCGCTAAATAAAAGAATTAAAGGATCTAATTAGAAATCGAAATTTACCAATCCTCCTTTAATAAAAACAAGTTTATAATTGCTGTAACGAATATAGTCCTTCGAAACAGGGGAATACCTTAAACTTTGATAATAATTACGTACAGGCGAATATGACACGGTTAAAGCTTACAGTAGTACAAAACCTCAAAGTACATCATGAAAAAAAGTGGGATCAACGAAATTAAATCGCTCCTAGTTTTTTTCACAAGTGTTTAAAATCATACGTAAAGAATCTAAATAGTTTAAACAGTGAAACAAATCAACTGGGGTATAATCGGTTGCGGAGATGTTACAGAGCGAAAAAGCGGTCCGGCATTTAATAAAATAGCCGGCTCTAAGCTCGTGGCGGTAATGCGCCGAAATGCCGAAAAAGCTAAAGATTATGCTTACCGGCATCATGTTCCTACCTGGTATAATGATGCAAAAAAGCTGATTGCTGACGCGGAAGTTAATGCAATTTATGTCGCTACTCCACCGGTTAATCACGCTGAATTTTGTGTTGCCGCTTTAAACGCCGGGAAACCGGTTTATGTTGAGAAGCCGATGTCAACTAATGTTGAGTCTGCTAAAAAAATGATGGAGGCAGCAGAGCAAACCGGAATAAAACTGAGCGTAGCCCATTACCGCAGACAACTTCCATACTTTAAAAAAATAAAAAGCCTTATTGACGAGGATGCTATAGGCCGTGTATTATTGGTAAATCTTCAGGTTCTTCAACCTTCAAAGTCAGAAATAATCGGTCAAACGGAAGATCAATGGAGGCTGAACCCCTCAATTTCAGGCGGCGGCTATTTTTATGATTTGGCGCCTCATCAACTTGATCTTCTGATCTACTTTTTCGGGTCGGATTATACTGCTTCGGGTATATCCGAAAATTTAAGTCGTGCATATTACGCGGATGACGCTACAAGCGGAAGCATTTTATTCAATAAAGAAGTATTGTTTACCGGCACGTGGTGCTTTTCGTGTGCGCCGGAGCACGCAAAAGATTATTGTGAAATAATAGGAACAATGGGTCGGATTACTTTTAGTTTTTTTGATTGGAAACCGATTATTCTTGATGCCGGTAATAGACAAGAAACTTTTAATCTTGATTCTTTAGAACACGTTCAACTCCCGATGATAGAGAAGGTTGTGGAATACTTCCGGGACGAAGGGCCCAATCCCTGCTCAGCTAAAGATGGAGTAGAAGTAATGAAGCTTATGGAAATATTTACAAAAAAGAGCTGATCCTTTTGTTCGCAGTTCCAAACGGCCTTACAAAGCCGGCGCTAAGAAAGTTTGAATTAAGGCTTGCAGAACAATAACCGGAAACAAAATCAAAATGATAATTAATGAACTGCCGGAGGATCCTGATGAGGATGGCGAGTTTATTTTAACTAATAATAGCAACACCCTAACTTTGAAAACTACTTACGAGGAAACTTTTAATGGCAAAGTTTTAAAAGATGTATCGACTCAAGTATTCAAACGCAAGTAAGAAAGATAATTAGCGCCGTAGCTCTCGTTACTGTTTTTTATAATCTGTTAAAGGCTTCCCCCCTAGCGGGAGCGAGCTTGCAGTTCGTGCCTTTTAATTATCTTTCGTTCTCTTAAGGCAAATAAGTGCGCAGAAAATATAAGTTCTATAATAAGGAAGGTTTATACTTTTTAAGCTTTGCTGTAGTATATTGGATAGCCGGGTTTGTTAGAGAACAGTATTTAGAGGCCCTACCCGAAAGTTTGGTGTATTGCCGGAAAGAGAAGGGTATGGAAATTTACTGTTGGTGTATATGCCGAGTCATATACATTTAATATTTAGAGTAAGCGAGGGAAATCCGGGAGAGTTGTTGAAAAGCTTCAAAATGCACACTTCCAAACAACTTACTAAGTTGGTAGAAGAAAACATACAAGAAAGCAGAAGAGAGTGGATGTTATGGATGTTTCGAACGCGCAGGAAAAAAGAATAGTAATGTAAAATACAGGCAGTTTTGGCAACGTATTAACAGAGATCCGTAGAAAGAGCAAGGAATCGTTGATGCACAATATTCTGGATCCGAACGCAGCTGTAGTAACAAAATACGTAAATCATCGATTGGAAACCAAAGCCGGAATGGTACACATAGTATTGTTGATTCAGAAACAGATCTGTATATCGTGATCAAAAAAATGGGAGGAGAGACCGTAACCATCAATAAAACAGATGTAAAACGATTCTCGTCCGCGGGTAAATCTCTCATGATGGAAGAACTAGAAGGAAGTATGACCTCGCAAGAAATGGCAGATCTTCTCGCTTACTTAAAAAACACAAACTAACATGATGAAGCAGTTCACTCTAATTATCACCTCCTGTATGGTGCTGGTTTGTTCAAATCAAAAAGCAAAGAATAGCACACTTATGGTGGGAGCATCATCGGCTACGATCAATCCGGAGGCCGGTGCATTTATAGCGGGCGATAAGCACGATCGTCATTTTACCGGCATACACGATTCACTTTTTGTGAAGTCAATTGTAGTCTCCAATGCAGACAATCATTTCGCGATACTGACATTTGATTGTATAGGAATGCTGCATCCAACATTGGTTGAAATTCGAAAAGCTGTGGCATTACGAATTCCGGTGTCTCAATTTGATCCAAATCATATTGTAATGGCATCCACTCATACGCACTCCGGGCCTGACGTTGTTGGAATTTGGGGTGCAGAGCAAACATCTTCCGGCGTTGATTCTGTCTATATGAAAGAGCTTGTAAAAACGGCTGTTGATGTACTTGTTGCGGCTTGGACAAACCGACAAGAAGTTTCGGTGTACACCGCAGAAACAACTTTTGGAAACGATTGGGTGTATAATATTTCAGAACCCGAAGAATTAGACCGATCCGTTTCCATTCTCCAGTTTAAAGACCGAAATAAAAATTCGGTCGCCACACTCACCAACTTTGCGTGCCATCCCACCATTCTGGATGGTGCATCTACATTAGTTTCTTCCGATTATGTTGCAGGGTTCTACAAGCAATTGAATCATACAATCGGTGGTGAAAATTTATTTCTTCAAGGTGCAATAGGAGGGTGGGTACAGCCGGAACACGAAGAAAAAAGTTTTAATCGTGCCTATCAACGTGGAAACGAGTTAGGAAAAGTGGTGATCGATGGGCTGGAGAAAGCAAGCCATAAAACAAAGGACACCAAAATTCTTTTCAAGTCCACCGTATTTCAACTGCCTGTATCCAATCCCGGTTTCCAACAACTTTCAGCATTGGGTGTTATTAAGCGATTAATTACAGACAGCGTGCAGACTGAAATTGCCTGGTTCTCTTTAGGAGAGGCACAGTTTGTAACACATCCGGGCGAAACCGTGCCGGCGTATTCTTTACAATCAAAAGCATTAATGAAATTGAACGGCCCTAAATTTGTAATTGGGTTAGGCATGGATGCGCTAGGATATATTTTAAAGCCAACCTTTTTTAATCCGGCAGATTCATTGCCTCACGCTGAATACTTAACAGGAATGTCAATCGATAAAGAAGCAGGACCATTGCTAATGAAACATATAACCAAATTATCAGTTAGCCGGGAATAGAAAGATTCAATTGTCGGAAGCTA
>JAYULL010000186.1:0-1715 GCA_043763625.1 Sphingobacteriaceae bacterium
GACTGCTGGCTATGGCTTTACCGCGGAGCTTGGCACGAGTTTGAAGTTCATGAAATCGATATGGCCATTCCTCTTTCTCCACAAGAAGTCCTACGAAAACGCAACGCTATTTTTAAGCATCAGTCGCAGAAAGATAAGCCGGTTTTTCCGGGAGAAGATTCAAGAGAGTTTTGGGTTAGGGCAGAGGATCGTAATAGAGAGACCGCTTTGCAGTATGATAAATTAGGACTTGCAGAATATGAAGCAATGGAAGCCTTTGTGCGATATCAGTTTTAAAGGGGCTTATTTAAAGTTAACATCCAATTCGGCAATCTGCTGTTTGTGTTTTGCCGGAAGTATAGCATCTTTAAGTAAACCTTCTAACTTTAATAATCTCGTAAACTTATATACTTCTAACATCGGTTTGAGAAGAGGAAGGTTACCTAATTGAAGCAATTTATTTACATGTCTCGGAACGATCAGATTTTGAGCTTGTTTTAACAGAATGTAACGAAACAGACCGAGATGCTTTTTGTATTGCCGGTATAAGTCCTTCGTGAAATTGCTTTTTATCAAATCTGCCTTCAAATGATTTTCTCGCATTGACATCCATTCGTTATAGCTTTCAGGAAGTCCGGCAATTTTCATACCTAGGCCCATTCTGTTAAAAACCTGAAAAACTTCTTCCTTTTCCTGCAAAGTTAGCTTTCGCTCTAATACTTCGAAAGAGCGAATTGAATAATCAATCAGCATAAACAAAACATCGCGGGATGCCCAATCCGGTATTTTTGCTCCGCGATTTTGTTCAACGCCTTGATGTATTAATGTTATTTTTTCGATAGCCCTCATCGCATCGTCGTATTCTGAAAAGACAATTTGTCGGGCATAAGTTACCGTAGAGAAAAGACGGCCCAATGGATCGGACGGAAGCTTGCCGGTAAAGTAAAGCCAATCAACAGCTTTGTTTAAGGCAAACTCTGCAGAGGCTCCGGCAAAAATTAAAAGAACAGTATCAGCCGTTCCCCAAATCTTTCGGACTATAGAATCTTTAGCTACAAAATATTGCATTACCGGATTTATAATGTTTCAATCCTTTTGTTTCCTTTCTTGCTGCCTCGTTCAATCAGTATAACGGTCAGAATTCCTAAAGTGTATGCAGCAATATCTATCCAAGCAAATGAGTTGCCAATTAAGATTTTGGCGGTCGTGGATTTTTCCCATCCTAAAATATAAATCAGGTTAAAGTATTGGAGAGTTTCAACCAGATAAGAAAATAGAAGAACACCGACAGCGGTAGAGTAAGGCGGCGAATCGGAGAAGGTTTTGATTATGCAGTATATTAAAATTACTACCAAGTAATCTCCGCCGTATGGGCGAAGAATTCGATCTCGAATGAAAAGAGCGATAATTACTTCGATAAAAAATAATAGTAGGGTTAAGATGAAGTAATTTCTATTGAACGACGTTTTGAATAGCATTTTGAGCGGGCGTTATTTCATTAAGAAAGCTTGTATACTTTTTCTGTTGTTTAACCTTAGATAAAATTCCTTCCGGCAGTCCACTACTTTCAATGCAAACACTTTAGCTTTACCTGCTTATATCCAATAATCTAATTCCCTCAATGCTATGTTTTTCCCAATAGGAGACGACCATATTAAAGGAAAGTACAAACCATTTGTTACTTACATACTTATTGCAATAAACTGTTACGTTTTTTGGCAGCAAATAACGCTTCC
>JAYULL010000187.1:0-79390 GCA_043763625.1 Sphingobacteriaceae bacterium
GGACGGAAAGCCTACTTACATGAGCAACGAAGATTTGGCGATTATGCTCCGGGGAATGCAAAGTAGCCAGATTGAAACAATTGAACTTATAACGAACCCTTCTGCCAAGTACGATGCTGCCGGACAAGCAGGCATTATAAATATTAAAACCAAACGCGGTAAAAAAGCGGGTTTTAACGGTAGCGCAACCCTTGGTTCGGGATATGGCAGAACGTCTAAATATAACGGGAGCACAAATTTAAACTTTAGAAAAGGAAAGGTAAATGTTTTCGGGAATTACAATTACAGCAACAACGGCAACATAAGCGATTTTGAGCTTAATCGTAAGGTGGACACTAATAATGTCGTAACTAACTTTGGTCAAAATAACGGTTGGAACGCAAGAAGAGATAATAACGGCTATAAGGCAGGGATGGATTTCTTCGCATCAAAAAATACTACTCTCGGATTTCTAATAAACGGATACAACAATTCTGTAAACGAAAGATCTAACAGTGGTACCTTAATTTTTAATCAATTGTCAAAAGTAGACAGTTCTATAGACGTAAGGGGTCGTAACAGTCAACACTACTCAAACAGTGCTTATAACTTTAATTTCAAAACAAGCTTTGATACACTAGGGAAAGAGCTCTCTTTTGACGCAGATTATTCAAAATATAACGGAAGGATGGATGAGTTTAGAGACAGTTATTATATAAACTTCAAAAACAATCAGGGGCCCGAATTCATAAACAACTTGGCACCGGCAGAAATCGAGGTCAGGTCGACTAAATTGGATTATGCTCATCCATTTAATAAAACTCTAAAGTTTGAAACCGGTTTAAAAAGCAGCTGGGTTACAACAGATAATAATTTACGATTTTCAACCTTAGTAAACAGCACTTGGGCTAATGATACCGGCAGATCAAACCATTTTATTTACAAAGAAAATATAAATGCGGGCTACCTTAATTTTAATAAGCAATTTAAAACTACTTCTGTTCAAATAGGATTAAGGGCCGAACATACAAATTCGAACGGCAATTCATTAACCAAAAACAAAGTTGTTAAAAGGGACTATATAGAATTTTTCCCGAGCATATCATTAAGTCAAAAACTAGGGAAAGACCACCAGTTAGGAACTTCTGTAAGCAGACGTATAGACAGGCCGAGTTATGATAACTTAAATCCCTTTGTACAGATATTAGATAAATACACCTCTGCTCAAGGCAATCCTTATCTTAATCCGCAATTCACAAGATCTGCAGAGCTCTCTTACACTTATAAGGGAAAAGCTACGGCCACACTTAGTTACAGCAAAACAAATGATGTGATGACAGAAATAACAGAGCAGGATGATGCAACCTCAAAAACTTTTGTTCAACAACGCAACATTGAGAATCAAACCATCTATTCGTTAAATATTTTCGCTCCTATCCCGGTGAGAAAATGGTGGGCAATGAACACCAATGTTCAAGTGTTTAACATGGGTTTTAAGGCAGATGTATTCGGCGAAAGACTGGATGTAAAACAAACGGTGTTTCAAGTTAATAACGATAATCAATTTACTTTATCGAAAACAGTCGGGGCCGAGCTGTCCTTTTGGTACATGTCGCCTCTGCAATACGGCATCTTTCAGATTAGAAATTCTCCCTTCGTAAATATCGGATTCAAAAAATCATTTAGTAACAATAAAATCAATACGAAACTGAATTTAAACGATGTTTTTAACAGCATGCAAAACCGCGGTAAAACGAAGTATGCCAATATGGATTTCAATTTTAATAATAAGTGGGAAAGCAGAGTTGTTAACTTTTCAGTATCATATCGGTTTGGAAGCAATGACGTTAAACCCGAAAGAAATCGGAAAACAGGCTTAGAATCTGAAGCCGGCCGAATGAAAAATTAAGTTTTAGTTTGAGTATATAGTTTAAAGCTTCCTGAAAAGGAAGCTTTTTTTAGTTGTAACGCACTTGTTAACATTTTTTAATAATTTAAAATAAACTTTTGGTTTTTCAATCCGGCATTAGCATATTTAGTCTCTCATTACTAAACATGCTACTGCGGATTATTGGAGGACTAGTTTTCGGTTTTATTTTTTTTTATCCCCCTTTAGCTATAGCTCAAAGTTCCTCAACTGTTTCCGGCAAATTTATTCGGGCTTACAATACTCCCCTGGAATCAGTTACTGTTCTGCTGCTAATCTTGCCCGATTCAATGCTGGTAAGAGCTGAGGTAACGGAAAAAGACGGTTCTTATAATTTTAAAAGCGTTGAAAACGGCACTTACATTATCACGGCTACTTTTATTGGATTTAAAAAGTATACTTCCCGGCCGCTTCAGCTCAATGCCGGAAATGTGATTACCATGCCTCCCGTTATATTAATGCCTGATCCAACTTTGTTAGATCAGGTAATTATACGCCAAGAAAAGCCTTTTTTAGAAGTAAAGCCGGGCAAAGTGATTTTAAATATTGAAAACAGTCTCCTTTCAGCCGGATCAAGCACCTACGACATTTTAAAAAGATCTCCGGGAGTTCAAGTTTCGGGCAATAATATTTCACTACGAGGGCAAGACCGAGTTTTGATATCAGTAGATAATAAAACCATTTACCTTACGAACGAAGAACTTGCAGCATTTCTTCAAAACTTGCAAAGTTCTGCGGTTGAACAAATAGAGCTGATAAGTAACCCTCAGGCCAAGTACGAAGCGGGCGGTTCGGGAATAATAAACATTAAGCTTAAGAAGGGGAAAAATCTGGGATTTAACGGAGTAGTAACTACAGGCGGGGGCTACGGCGAAGATTACAAGATTAATTCCGGAGTAAACTTAAACTATCGGTCGGGCAGATTCAACACTTTTTTAATGTATAACTTCAGTAATAATAAGCGTCCGGAATTTGTTCGTATTAATCGCTCGTCGGTTTATCAAGATATTACAACTGAATTTTTAATAGCTAATAACGACAATAAAACCCTCCAAAACAACAGCTATAAGGCCGGTGTAGATTTCAACTTGAATAAGAATAATGTGTTAGGTATAGTGTATACGGGCTTTTACAATACGTTAAAGTCTAACGAGAACAACCAGAGTCTGATATCGAATAACCGACGTTTAGATTCGACCTTGACTACACTGTCTGTTGAAAATCGACATACTCGCAATAATTCTGTAAACCTTAATTACAGGTTGCTCCGGCCGAAATCAAATTTTACTGTGGATTTGGATTATTTCGACTACCGGCGATCTTCCAATGAAAACCTGGCATTCAACTTTACCGATTCTGAAAACTTTCTCTACAAAGAGCTTTTATTCGGTAATAAATCGCCTGCTCATTACGATATCACATCAGGTAAGGCAGATTACTCGTATAAATTAAAAAATGCAACTTTAAGTGCCGGAATTAAAAGCAGTTATGTAATAACAGATAACGAACGCCGGTTTTCAAAATTATCCAAATCTGTGTTCTCCCTTGATACCACATTTTCGCTCGATTCCGCTTTTTCTAACAGGTTTCATCTCACCGAAAACATAAATGCAGGGTACCTTAATTATAATATCAGGCTTGGAAGCACAGTTTTAGACGCAGGCTTGCGAGTTGAACAAACCATCACAAAAGGAAGCCATCGGAAGCAATTGAGCCCAATCGATAGAAACTATATTGATCTCTTCCCGAACTTTCAAATCAGCCGAACGCTAAATAAAAATAACCAGCTTTTACTTTCTTACAGCAGGCGTATTGCTCGCCCTTCTTACGAAAGTTTAAATCCGTTCATTTATTTTTTAGATCTGTTTACTTATCATGAAGGCAACCCGGTACTCAAGCCCGAATATTTGAACAAGTATGAAATTACAAATTTGTACAAAGAAAAATATGGGACTACTCTGCGGTTCGGATATTTTAAAAATCCGATCTTAAATATTTTAGAGTATAATCAAGAGACCAAAACAAGTACCAATACCGATAAAAATTACACAAATGAGCGTAGTTACAGCATGGAGATTACTGCTCCGTTTAAAGTTAGCGCCGGGTGGACAGGTAATTTAATTGCAGAAGCATTTTACAGCGAGTTTTTTTATAAAGATAACCGGGCTTTTAATTCAACAACTTCATATGTTATTGCAACAATAAGCCAAGATTTTAAAATATCCCAAGGGTTAAAAGCGGAGGCCTCGTTACATTACGAAAGCCGTATGAGATACGGCATTTATCTTTTGAAGCCGATATACTTGCTTGACTTGGGACTAAGTCAAGCCATATTAGCCAAGAAAGGCTCCATTAGTTTAAGCCTATCCGACGTGTTTAATTACGACCGGTACCGTTACACAATTCTGCTGCAAAACTTGAATTTCAATTCATTGGAAAAGATGGAAAGCAGAATTTTCCGGCTCAATTTTACCTACCGCTTCGGACAGTCTATCGGTGTAAATTCTGCAAACAGAAAAACCGGAAATACTGAAGAACGAGAGCGTTTGCAAAAAGTGAAGTTGTAAAAGTAACCTATTCGTTTAGCTGTTAAATTACTTATAGTAATATTGCCTGTATGAATGTCGCCTATCTTCATCAACTCTATTTAGCTCATCCCCTTATTGGTACCGATACTCGAAAAATAAGTCCCGGCTGTATTTTTATCGCCCTTAAAGGCGATAATTTCAACGGAAATACTTTCGCTGAACAAGCATTAAAATCGGGAGCGGCTTATGCCGTTATTGATGAAGAACCGGCTAAACTAGACGACAAGTTTATTTTGGTTGATAATGCTTTAGCAGCGTTACAACAGTTGGCAAGCTATCATCGGGATCAATTGAATATCCCCGTTATCGGAATAACCGGCAGTAACGGAAAAACAACTTCTAAAGAATTGCTGAATGCTGTTCTGAGGCAAAAATTTATCACCTACTCAACTGCCGGGAATCTGAACAATCACATCGGTGTTCCGCTTACCTTGCTTTCAATAACGCCCGATATTGAAATCGCTATTATTGAAATGGGTGCAAATCACCAAAAAGAAATTGAACAACTGTGCAGTATTGCTAAACCTACATGCGGTTTAATTACTAATGTGGGTAAAGCTCATTTAGAAGGTTTTGGTGGATTTGAAGGCGTAAAAAAAGGAAAAGGAGAATTGTATGATTTCTTGAAGGCAACTGCCGGAACAGCTTTTGTAAACGCTGACAACCGTTTTCTCACGGAAATGAGTGCCAATCGGAATCTTGAAAAAGTAACCTTTTACGGCAATGACGATAATTGCTTAGTAAAAGGTTTTATCGTTGAAAATGCTCCTTTTTTAATCGCCGAATGGCATTACGAGAACCAAAGCTATCGCGTTCATTCTAACCTCACCGGTAATTATAACCTAGAAAACATTCTTTCGGCAATTACTGTAGGCATATATTTCGGGCTTTCGCCCGATGAAATAAATCGCGGAATCAATTCGTACGTACCGAACAACAACCGTTCGCAATTATTAAAAACAGAAAAAAATACTCTAATCTGCGATTACTATAACGCCAATCCGAGCAGTATGTCTGTAGCTTTAGATAATTTTGCCTCTATTAAGGCCGAGCACAAAGCGATAATACTAGGAGATATGTTTGAGTTGGGAGAAGAATCATTGCCGGAACATCGAGCTATTTTAGAGAAGGCCTTAGGGTTAAGTTGTGATTTAACAATTTTTATCGGGAATCAATTTATATTGCAGAAACAGGATTCCGGAAAAGGTCTATTCTTTGAAACAACAGAAGATGCCGCTAATTATTTAAAGGAGAACTCTATTCTTAATTCTACAGTTCTTATCAAAGGTTCGAGAGGAATGAAGCTGGAGAGGTTGCTTGAATTAGTTTAACCACCAAACCTCATTCCGCCGGTTCAACCCTTAACCCCACATCCGTAATTTCTCGCAACGGATTATCACGCATGTTTTGCTCGAATTCAAAAGTGTAAATTCCGGGTTTTTGGAAAGTATAATTTCGGATGAATGGAAGCTGATAGCTGTAGATATTACCTGAACCGCTGCCCAACCATTCGCCATCCGGATAGGCAAGCTTAAATTCTTTTCGGTCGGTTCGAGTCTTTCGATCAGGAGTAGTTTGTCGTATTAAAATAAAAATATTGGAGTACCTGTAATCGGCAGTATGGCGAAGATTAAAATACACGTTGTACTTTTTAGAAACATTAGTGATTTTTACCGGTACTTTTACTTTTTTAATATAAGTCCAGTTGTGGTTAAAAATTTCGAAATTGGTATCAATAACCGCATTATCGGCACAAGATGCAACGATTGTACACACCAGAATCAACAAAGAAAATGCTTTTCCGGTCATTAACTTCCTGTGGGTTTGTTTTGTTCGCGATTTTGGTCCGGGTTATTTCGATTTCGGTTATTCCGATTGCGGTTTCTGTTGTTATTATTATTACCGGAATTCGGCTTTTCGCCGGACACCGTGTTTGAAAAAGGTGCTGGCTTAGCTCCTCCACTCTCATCCGGACGTGCTTGCCCGGCAAACCTTACTTCGCCACCGCCCTGCAGTCTGTTTTTATTTTTGTTGTTCTTCTTTTTCTTGCGGTTCCGGTCGTCTAATCGTGTTAAGCTGTCCTGCCCCACTACGTTCTCATAATCCAAAACTTTAGGCGAAACTGTTTCTAAATCAACTACTTCTTCTTTTAAGTACTCGGGCTTAACACCTTCTTTATTTAGTTTACGAATTTCTTTTACGCGGTCTATCTCAAGAGGGATCCAGTTGTCGTCGTTCGGATAACTAAACCACATTAGTTTCTTAAATATATCAGTTTTTTGCAGCCTTGCAGTTCCTCTGCCCGTTTCTAATCTGTCAATATCATCCGGAATGTCTTTCAAAGCATCCATGTAGGTATCCAACTCGTAATTCAAACAGCATTTTAACTTGCCGCACTGGCCGGCAAGTTTTAGAGTGTTTAAAGAAAGATTTTGATATCGGGCTGCTGCCGTAGAAACCGTTTTAAAATCAGTTAACCAGGTTGAACAGCACAACTCACGTCCGCACGATCCGATTCCGCCCAAACGACTCGCCTCTTGGCGCATTCCTATTTGACGCATTTCTATACGGATACGAAAAGAATCTGCCATTCGCTTAATCAGCTCCCGAAAATCGACTCGACCGTCGGCCGTATAATAAAAGGTAGCTTTAGTGCGGTCGCCCTGATAATCAACGTCGCTTATTTTCATTGCTAGACCTAAATCCAGAGCCAGCTTCCGGGTTTTGTGCATGGTTTCCCATTCTAAATCTTTAGCTGCTTTCCACTTGTCAACATCAGCGGGAGTGGCCCTGCGATATATTTTTTTATTTACGTCTTCAAGCTTTAAATGCTTCTTCTTCAATTGCATTCTAACCAGTTCGCCGGTTAGGGAAACATGGCCGACATCAAAACCGCCCGTAGGAGTTTCGGTAACTACAAGATCGCCGTTTTCTAAGTACAAATCTTCGTAATTGATATAAAAATCTTTACGCGACCCTTTAAATTTTATTTCGACAATGTTAAATGCTTTATAATTAGAAGGCATGTCCATATGAGACAGCCAATCGTAAACATCTAATTTACTGCAACCGTTAGTAAGGCAAGAACCGTTACTTTTACAGCCTGCGGGAGCACAGCCCCCGGAAGAACAACTTCCACATCCCATTTAATTGTATATATGTTGAGTTCCGCCAACCGGCGGAAGCGTATTAAACTTTAAAATTTTAACAAATTGCAAAGATAAGTCTAAAAATAAAATTTTAGCATTCGCGTTTCGCTCTATATGGTAATGAGCTTTTTCCAGCTCGTTAAACATTGCTTCGGCTTTCGCCGGATTTATAGCTTTACTTACGTTTATAATAAATTCTTTTTCAAGTTTCGGAAGGTGAATAAGTTCCGAAACTCCTGACATACAAATTGTGGCTTCTCTCAGCATTTTGATCCCGAACTTGAAAAAGTTCTTTTGATTCTCTCTCCCTGCTTTTGCCGTTGATTCTACAAAATCTATAATTGCCGGAACCTTATTTGCAAAACACATTCGCAACCATTCCGAGAAAAGCTGAAAGTTTAAATCGGCTTCACCCTTTATTAAATTGAATGCAGTATTTAGGTTTCCTTCGCTAAGATAAGCTATTTGCTCTGCTTTCGCAGCATCTAAGCCTTTATCTTGCACGAGATAACTTTTGATTTCGCTGTCGCCAAAACGATTTATCTTAACTAATTGCGTTCTCGATAAGATTGTATTTAATATTTGATCTTGGCTTTGCGCCACTAATAAAAACAAAGTTTTAGCCGGCGGCTCTTCAATCAGTTTCAAAAGGGTATTTCCTTCCTTATCCAAATACTCAGGCAGCCACATTATTAAAACTTTGTATTCGCTTTCAAATGTCTTTAAACTAAGTTTTTTTATAATTTGGTGACATTCAGCAATATTAATATTAGCCTGTTTATTTTCGGCATCAAGCGAGTTTCTCCACTCATTCAAACCCAAATACGGGTTGGCAAGAAATGCTTCCCGCCATTCTTCTATAAAGGAAATTGCGGTATCATCCTTATGCTTAGCGAAAAAGGGATACGAAAAATGCAAATCCGGATGTATTAAACGCGAATATTTCCGGCAAGACGAGCATTCCCCGCAACTATCATTTTCATTAGGGTTTTGGCAAGTGACTAATTGGGCATATGCCAAAGCCAAAGCTAAACCCCCGTTACCTTCGGGACCTAAAAAGAGCTGAGCATGGCTTATTCTGCCGGTTTTTACGGTTCCGATAAGATGTTCCTTAACTTGTTTCTGTCCGACAATATCAGCAAATCGCATCCTTGCAAAATAAGAAATAGATTTTGAATTAGTTAGGCATTGAGATTCGAGTTGTGAGACAGGAACAAGGGGGAGTATGAGTTAGGCTTGAAGCCGGGTGCCCGGAACTGCGGTTGATAAAATTTTCAAAAAGCGAAGTGCGGAGTCTTAATTCTTATGTCTCGATTCTTTTATCTTTGCCCCCATGGCGCGAATTCTCGCTTTTGATTACGGAACCAAACGAATAGGAATTGCAACTACCGATCCATTGCAAATTATCGCGACAGGGTTAGATACTGTTCATCCCAAAGACATTATTGATTACCTGAAAAAGTACTTGAGCCGTGAAACTGTGGAGCTATTCGTTGTCGGAGAACCCAAACAACAGGACGGAACGCCCTCACAATCTTCGCAACATGTTAAAGGCTTTATAACACTTTTAAAAAAGAGCTTTCCCTCAATTCCTATCGAAACTATCGATGAGCGTTTTACTTCTAAAATGGCAAGTTCGGCAATTGCCCAAAGCGGGTTAACGAAAAAAAAACGGCAAAACAAGGAACTTATAGATACTGTTTCGGCAACAATTATTCTTCAATCGTATCTGGAAAAGAAAAGCTTTCTTTAAAAGCTACTCTGTCTTAACTCTAACAAATTTTCAGGACCATGTTTATCTCCTTCCAACAACCGGAAATTGAGATATCCTTAAAGTTGAACATCCGTACGGAATCAGAATAATTTCTTCTTCTTTATCTGTTGTTTCCAACCCGTAAGCTATGCTGTAAGGAATGAGCCCGGCCATATCGTTATAGAGTTGCCACGAAGGAATGCGACGTGCTTTTGTTTTAATAATTAACGGAGCATTTTCTACACTCCAAGGATAAATATTCACTTGCTTTTTTTCAATCTTGAAATTCTCCTGAAGTTTATTTTCAGCCGGCTCTATCAAGCCGTAATTCCAGGGAGTTGTAGGTTTTATCTCGTAGTAAGAATCCCCGTATTCAACCGGATCTTTATCGTTTGATACTTTACTGATTTCTTCCCCGATTTTTAAAGCATAGGTTATCGGACCTCGTTCAATTGAAATTGAATTTTCGTACCACGTGTTTTTAAAGATGTGCATAGGTAATTGTAATTCAACTACATCGCCCGACTTCCACTCTCTGCTAATTTTCACTATCCGGTTTCCTTCAGCTTCCTGCAAGAGCTTTCCGTTTACTTTCACACTTGCCTTTTTACACCATTCGGGTACGCGAAGGTGAAGCAGGAACGAAACAGTCTTCTCTTTCTTATCGGTAGTTAGCGTAAATTTTATTGTCTCTTCGAACGGATAATTGGTTTCTTCTTTGAGAAACACTTGGGTTCCCTCGGCAACATAAGCTTTAACTTCATTAGGTGCATAGACCAATGCGGCAAGCCCTTTATCCGGAGTTGCATACCACAGATTTTGAGTAAACTTCGGCCAACCTTGGTGCATATTTGATGTGCAACAGGGGTATCCGGTAAGTAATCCGTAACAAACATCCGTACCGCCGTGATTAACATCAAAATTACGAGTATGGCGAGTCATCATCACCTGATTGGCCTGCTGAAAGTATTGGCGAGCCATGTAATCATCTGTGGTTTGCGTGGGCAGTGCGTTAAAAGCGATTTTTTCTAATTTGTCGGCATAGCCTACGTCTCCCGTTATGTTCAGCAGGTTTTCTAAAGTAAACATCATCTCAACCGCGGTACAAAGTTCAGAACCTTGGGTGGGTTTATTACCGTGAAGCGCTTCGTCGCCGCCGTACAAGCCGTGGGCCATCCCGTTATACTTTCTAATATCTTCGAAACCCTTCTTGGTTGCGTCTAGATAAACCCGGTCAGAATGATGCTGGTAATAAATCATCGGCTCCTTCATCCCCTGCGCAAGGTTTACACAATGAATGCTGCCTTCGGTAGAAAGCATATCGGTCTTTAAGAAAGCATTTGTAAAATCAAAACTTTGCTCATGAATCAAATCACCTAATTCCAGCAAAAATTTATCCCCGGTAACATTATACAACCAGTAGACCGCCATCAGGTTATCTCCACCCCTATATCGGGCCCAAAAAGTCCAATGATCTAACGGTTTTGAAGGCAGCTCTTTAAGTTGATACTTGAAGTAATTAGTCATCAAATTAATAACCCTCGGATCTTGAGTAGCCGAATAATATTGCATCAGAATTTTCAGCATAACCATTTTGGGCCACCAATCGCGGCTATTGTCTCGCTGAATTCCGGATTCAGACGGATAATCTTTAGAAGGGCCGAAATAACCGTCAGATTGCCGGCTTTTTAGCGCCCACTCAATCCAAGGTTTTGTTTTCGCGATGAGTTCTTTGTCATCTAAAATATACGCCAGCGGTAAAAGTCCGTCTATCCAGTAAGGACCTCGTTCCCATTGATCGCCGTCGCCGCCAAGCCAACCGTTTCTATAGTTCATCACTAAAGGATAAAGTTTATCAAGATTCCCGGTAGCGCCGTTCTTTTGCCTTACAAGCATCTCGCGTAGCCATCCTTGCGGTTTTATAGCTCCTAAGGGAAGTTCTAAGTACGGATTTTGACGCAAAGGAGCCCGACTGTTTGTATAACCGGCAAACTTTTGATTTCTACTTTGACCAATTGACCGGAAGCCTATCAAGATGAAAAAAACAAGTACAAGATGTTTCAGGCGCATTTCTCTCTATTAAAATTTCTAGGTTTAAATTAATGCTTTCTTTCCGGTTCTGTTTTACTTTTTAGCGGAACTGTTACAAACGGCCGCGCTACCCGCCGTCACCAAGGACGTATTGAATTTAGAAATAACTTTAATCAAATTATTAGGCTTCCGGTTCAAAAGTTAAAGAACTTAATCCCGCAGGATCAAAGATTTCGTTAGCAATGTCAAGCATTTGTTTTGCGGTTACTGAATTTACTTTTTGGAAAACTTCTTCGAGCGAATCAACTTTTCCGTAATCTAATAAACTCTTCGTCACTGAAATTATAAGCCCTATCCGATTTTCCTCGCCTAATGCAATCTGCCCGTTAAATTTCTGCTTCGCTTGATGCAATTGAAGCTCTCCCAACTGCTTGCATCTAAGCTTAGCTAATTCTTTGTAAATTAGCTTAAGAGCCTTGCCGGTTTTCTCGGTATCTGTACCGAAATAAATTGAAAAGATTCCGGTATCATTAAGCGGGGAATAATTGGATTCGATATTGTACGCAATTCCGTGCTTTTCGCGAACTTCGAGATTCAACCTCGAACTCATGCCTGTACCGCCTAAAATATTGTTAAGTAAGAGTAACCCGGTTTTATAGGGATGATGAATAGAATATGCAGGAACTCCTAAAACACAATGCGTTTGCGAGATGGTTTTTACTTGCCGGATATTTTTTGCCGAATAGCCGGAAGGAAGCATTCTCTTTCTACAGGTCTCATTTGCCTGAATATCGCCAAAAAGCTTCTCTCCCAAATGGGTCAGTTTTTTGAAGTCATAATTCCCTAAAACACCTATAATAATTTCAGAAGTATTATAATTCCTTTTTGTGAAATCTAAAACATCATTCCGGTTCAAATTTTTCACACTGCTTTCGGTTCCTAAAATGTTTCTTCCTAAGGGATGAGCGGTAAAAATAATCTCTTCGAAATCGTCGTTTATTGCTTCATCAGGTTGATCTAAATAAGAAGCTATCTCATCCAAAATTACGCTCTTTTCTTTCTCCATTTCATCCTCAGGAAAAACAGAATGAAAAACAATATCCTCAAAGAGGTCTAGCGCACGTTCTAAGTGAGGATTTAAAAATGATGCATGAATACAGGTGTATTCTTTAGTAGTGTAAGCATTCAGATCGCCGCCAACCATCTCTAATCTGTTGAGAATTTGGTTAGTACTCCTGCGTTCTGTTCGTTTAAATAGTAGATGTTCTATAAAATGTGCAAGGCCGTCTTTGGTTTCGGCTTCGTCTCGTGAACCGGCGTTAACTATAATACAAGCGTGTGAAATTGATGAAGCTGCCGGCAGATGTAATAAACGAATGCCGTTTAGCAAGGTAAAAACCCGATATTCCATTAGAGGCGCAAAGGTAGTATAAACGTCGCTATAAAAACCTCAAAACCTATGTAGAATTATTACAAAACTCAATCCGTCTCATAACGAATATTTTTATCTTTGAAGATAATTCATTAACCCTTATTAATTTAAAGACCTATGAATCTGAGATTAAAATTCCTATCGGGATTAACCCTATTTACTTTACTATTTGCAGCTTGTTCTAAAGACGATGATACCAATCAAGTAAAATCACTTGCACTTGAAGCCAAAGATTCTTTAAATATTTCTTATGGAGATAACAGCAAGCAAACTTTAGATCTTTATTTACCTGCCAATCGCGATGAAAACACTAAAGTTGTGGTGTTGGTGCATGGCGGGTTCTGGTTTCAAGGTGATAAAGTAGATTTAGGGCCATACGCAAAATTCTTACAAAGCCAAGGATTTGCAGTAGCTAATATCAACTACCGCCTTACTAATACTCCTGAAAATAATATTCATCCTGCACAAGTAAATGATATTGCAAAAGCTATCGACTCGGTTTCGGCCAACGCAGAGAAATTGCATGTTTCAAAAAGTAAATTTGCGATAATAGGCGCCAGTTCCAGGGCTCACTTAGCCTTACTTTATACTTATGCATTCGAGAAAAAGAACCGCGTGAAAACGGTGATCGCCATTGCGGGTCCGACCAATCTAACCGACCCTACTGACATCGGAGATTTTCAAAAATTAATAGCAGGATGGTTTTTAGGAACTACCCTAGAGCAAAACCCGGATGTATACTTAAAAGCAAGTCCGATTCACTACGTTTGCGAAAAAACAAAACCGACTTTATTAATTCACGGAACTAATGATTTAGTTGTGCCGTTCAAACAAGCGGGAGACTTAAAAGCTAAACTCGACCAGTATAACGTTCCGAATAATTTATTACCGGTAAGTTCCGGACACGATGATGTAATTAATCCCGGCAATCAAGCCCTAGTGCTGGGCAATATCGTAGCTTGGTTAAATATTTATTTGAATTAAAAGTAATAGCGAAAAAGGCCCCGATAGGGAGGACTTTTTCGCTATTTATTCTTCAACTTCAATTTGCATTCTCTTTTAAATTTCTCAAATCGCGGAATAGAAACCCGTTGTATGTAAGTGCTGCCCGGGTTATACACCGTATAATTCTGATGATATTCCTCAGCACGGTAAAAAGCTTTTAAAGGATCAATTTCGGTAACTATAGAATTTTTAAATTTCGGGGTCCACCGTTTTACCGCTTCTTTCGCTTGCTGTTTTTGTTCTTCATTAAGATAAAAAATAGCTGAACGATAAGACTCCCCAACGTCAGGACCTTGGCGATTTAAGGTTGTAGGATCATGCGAAGAAAAAAATGCGTCAAGTAATTCGTTATACGAAACAACCTTCGGATTGTAGTAAACCATAATACTTTCGGCATGGCCGGTGTTTTCGGCACATACCTCTTCGTATGTCGGATTCTTTTTATGTCCGCCGGCATATCCCGAAACAGCCGAATCAACTCCTGCAATTTCTTCAAAAATATGTTCCGAACACCAAAAACACCCTTCGGCAAATGCAGCTAACGCTTTCCCGGCAGCCGGAGCGATGCTCACTTTTTGATCTTTCGATTTTTTTGCCTGACCGGAAGTATTACATGAAATGCTGACTCCCGCCAATAATACCACTATAAAACTTTTAAGGTTCCCCATTTTAAATGCTTTGCTATATAAACGTACTATTCTCAAAAGCAGACTCTTTTTAATGTAAATATTTTGTCAAGAACTTTATAAGCAATTGAAATCACAAGTTATGCGCAAAAATTCGAGGCTTTACTATTATGTAAAAGACAATGCGGCAGTTGAGTTTAATTTTTCCGCATTTGCGATAGGTGCGGCCGATTATATTCATAAATCGAATATATCTAAGCTTTCCGGAAATATTCTAACTTTAAACCTGTAGCATCTAATACCGCGTACGATTTTGTTTTAAACCACTCACCCAAATTTACATAGCGACTGTTTCCGAAAGGAATGTCTAAAGTCATGTGGCGATGCCCGAATATCATATAATCGAAATGCTCTTTCTTGAGCATTTCTTTGCAGTAAAGGGCAATCCATTCGTGCTCTATGCCGTAAAATTCTAATTCCGGATAATTATGCCGGCGATGCAGGGACCAGCTCTGTCCGATCCATAAACCGAGGTTAGGGTGAAGCCTGGCGAAGAGCCACTGACTGAATTTGCCTCTAAATATTGTCTTAAGGATTTTAAAAGAACCGTCGCCGGGGCCAAGACCGTCTCCATGGTGCAGGTATATCTTTTTGCCGAAACGTTCGATAATCAATTCATTCGAAATTATTTCAACACCCATTTCTTGGGTAAAATAGTCGAACATCCACATATCATGATTGCCTTTGAAAAATGTAATCTTAATACCTGAATCTGCTAATTCGGCCAACTTTCCTTGAAAACGTATAAAACCTTTCGGGATTGCTTTGTTATACTCAAACCAGAAATCAAAGATATCGCCCACGAGAAATAACTCACTTGCATCAGCTTTTATCATGTCCAGCCACTGCACAATCAAATCTTCGCGAATGCGGCTAGTTTGATAATCAGGCGAACCCAAGTGGAAGTCGGAGGCGAAATAAATCTTTGAGGCTTGAGGCATTGCGGCAAAAGTACGTATCCCTGTTAATTTTTTGTTTGCTAAATTAGTACGATTACAAACCTTAATGGTTATGCGTTATTTATATGTTTTATTTATCCCGGGTTTAGTTACTTTTTTAAGTGCATATATGGTTCCTGATATTAAATTATTGCCCTATCCAAAAACAAAAAAAGTAGAAGCCGCCGATAATTATTTTGGCACAAAAGTTCTTGATCCGTATCGTTGGCTTGAGGATGATCGAGCTGCCGATACCAAACAATGGGTTACAGATCAAAATAAAGTAACTCAAAATTACTTATCGCAAATTCCTTTTCGCCATAAAATAAAGAAACGATTAGAGTCTTTGTGGAATTACGAAAAATTCAGCGCCCCTTTTAAAGAAGGAAAGTATACCTACTTCTACAAGAACAACGGGCTACAAAATCAGTCTGTATTGTACAGGCAAACTGAAGACGGAGAACCTGAAATTTTTCTAGATCCCAATAAATTCTCAACTGACGGCACAACCTCATTGGCCGGAATTGATTTTACTCGCGACGGCTCTCTGGCTGCTTATCAAATTTCTGAAGGCGGCTCTGATTGGAGGAAAGTAATCGTAATAAATGCAGAAGATAGAACCGCGGTTGAAGACACCCTGAATGATATTAAATTTTCAGGAATTGCCTGGAAAGGAAATGAAGGGTTTTACTACAGCAGTTATGATAAACCGAAAGAAAGCAGTGAGCTTTCCGGTATGACGCAATATCACAAACTCTATTATCATCGCTTAGGAACGTCGCAGAAAGAGGATATGTCGGTTTTTGGCGGAACGGAAACTCCAAGGCGTTACATTGGAGCTTCTATAACAGAAGACGGAAGATTCTTATGCATAACGGCTGCCGAATCTACTACCGGGAACGAGCTTTATATACAAGACTTAAGTACGCCCGACTCTAAAATAGTGCAGGTGGTAAGTAATTTCAGTAGCAACCATTATGTGATTGATAATGAAGGAAGCAAGCTTTTAATCTTCACAAATCTGAATGCCCCAAACAATAGAGTAATATCCGTTGATGCTTCCCGGCCCGAGGTAAAGAATTGGAAAGACTTCATTTCCGAAACGGAAAACGTATTAGACATAAGCACTGCCGGCAGAAAAATCTTTGCGCATTATTTAAAAGATGCAACCGCTTTTATCCGGCAATACAACTATACCGGGAAGCTCGAAAAAAATATTGACTTACCCGGCGTCGGCTCTGTAGGAGGTTTTTCCGGTAAGAAGCATGAGAAAGAAACGTACTTTACTTTTACATCTTACGTCTATCCGGCAACTATTTTTAAATACGATATTTCTTCCGGTAAATCCGAACTGTATAAAAAGTCCGGGGTAAAGTTCAATCCCGAAGACTACGAGTCGAACCAAGTTTTCTATCAATCAAAAGACGGAACTAAGATTCCGATGATTATTACCCGGAAAAAAGGTATAAAATTAAACGGTAAAAACCCTGCTCTTCTCTACGGATACGGCGGTTTTAATATCAGCTTAACTCCGGCTTTCAGCACTTCAAACATTATATTTTTAGAGCAGGGCGGAATTTATGCCGTTCCTAACTTACGCGGTGGAGGCGAATACGGCGAGAAATGGCACCTCGCCGGAACCAAACTCAGTAAACAGAACGTGTTTGACGATTTTATCTCCGCGGCGGAATATCTTATTCAAAATAAGTACACTTCGAAAGATTACTTAGGAATTAGCGGCGGCTCCAACGGCGGATTGCTGGTAGGAGCTTGTATGATCCAAAGGCCTGATTTGTTTAAAGTCGCTTTGCCTGCAGTTGGAGTTTTAGATATGCTCCGTTATAATAAATTTACAGCCGGTGCCGGTTGGGCATACGATTACGGTACCGCGGAAGAATCTAAAGAAATGTTTGAGTATTTGTATAAATACTCACCCTATCATGCGTTAACACCGGGTGTTCGTTATCCGGCAACCATGGTTACTACTGCCGACCACGACGACAGGGTTGTTCCGGCACATTCTTTTAAGTTTGCCGCTCGTCTGCAAGAACATCATAAAGGGCAAACTCCCGTTTTAATTCGAGTGGAAACCAAAGCAGGGCACGGTGCCGGAAAATCAACTGCCCAATTAATAGACGAACAAACAGATAAATGGGCGTTTATATTCCGGAATGTTGAAGTCGAGTATAAGTAAAACTTGTTTAGTTTTCCTGTTATGAACGGGTATTGTTTTTTACCTTTTACTTTTTACCTTCAACTCCCTTGATGAATCCTTACGAACAGAAGCGCCGATGGAAATTTCTCTTGCTTGCGTTTGCGGCAGTAATTGCCGGAGCTTCGTTATGGTATGCCAATTATTTGGTAAAAAACCTCTCGAAAGCGGAGCGTACTCGTGCCGAGGTTTGGGCTCAAACGTTCCACAATATCATATCCATGGATGATAGTAACGATGAATCCATCACGTTTTTGTACACCTTAAGAGACAGCCTATCGGTTCCGGCTATCGTAACTGATTCGGCAGACAGTATATTATATTGGAAAGGGCTCGACAGTACTAAAACAGCTTTTGCTATAGAAGCCGGAGGCGTTGAATCAGCAATTTTTAATAAGAAAGAGTACGACCCTAAATATTTCTTGCAGCAATTAAAAACAATGAAATCGCAACATCCGCCTATTGTGATTGAACTCGCAAACCGCGAAAAGCGATACATTTATTATAAAGATTCATCGCTTCTTACACAACTGCGGGTTTTCCCTTACATCCAACTTACGGTAATCGGCATCTTTTTAATTGTTGCATACTTGGTATTCAGCTCGTCGCGACGAACCGAGCAGGATTTGGTTTGGGTAGGAATGGCTAAAGAAACAGCCCATCAGCTCGGAACCCCGATATCGTCTCTTATGGCATGGATTGAATTAGTAAAATCCAAATTTGATGCAGAAGATGAGCCGCTTATTGTGGAGATGGAGAAAGATTTGCACCGGCTCGAGATGGTTGCAGATCGTTTTTCAAAAATAGGTTCTAAAGCTGTCTTAAAAAGCTATAGCGTATTTGAAATTATAAAGGCATATGTAGATTATTTTAGAATTCGCACAAGCGAAAAAATAGAATTTGTAGTGGGCGGGGATAAAGGCATTCCGGCATTACTAAACGTTCCGCTTTTTGATTGGGTGCTCGAAAATTTATTAAAAAACGCCGTTAACGCAATACAAGGGCACGGTAAAATAGAAGTTAAAATAACAGAAAGCCCTTCTAAAGAAGAAGTTTTTATAGATGTCTGCGATTCCGGAAAAGGAATACCGAGATTTAAATTTGAAACAATTTTTCAACCGGGGTATACCACTCGAAAGCGGGGCTGGGGCCTGGGCTTATCGCTTACAAAACGAATTGTAGAAAACTATCACAAGGGCCAAATCTTTGTTAAAGATTCTGAACCGGGAAAAGGAACAACTATCAGAATAATTTTAAAAAATGTTAATTACACCACCTCAAGCTAACGAATACGGAGCCTTTTACGCAAATTATATTGCTCAAGTAACCGATGATGTTTTATTCGAATTAAAAAATCAAGTAAAAAGCGTTGCCGATTTTATGAAAGCAATTCCTTCCGAGAAACAGCATTACGCTTATGCAGAAGGTAAATGGACCATAAAAGAATTGCTGGGCCACCTGGTAGATACAGAACGCGTTATGTCTTATCGCTTGCTTCGCTTCTCTCGGAAGGATTCAACGGATTTACCGGGCTTTGAGGAGAACGATTATGTTCTAAATTCAACCTTCCTTCAAAGAGATTTCAATGATTTAATAGACGAATTTACAGCAGTTCGTAAAAGTAATCTGTATTTAATAACCTCTCTTACCGAAGAACAACTTGCTTTATCCGGCTCGGCAAATAACAATAAGGTAAGCGTAAAGGCTTTGTTGTTTATCATGGCGGGGCATGTAAAGCATCATATCCGAATTTTAAAAGAGCGTTATCTATAACGCTAGGCACCTTTTTAATACGTCTTTATTTTATTCATAAAAAATTTTAACAGAAGCTTTATCAATGCGAAGTGTGCCAACCATACCCCCAACAAAACTTTCTGATTTTCTTTTTTTAAGCAAGTTATGGTTAGATTTGCGGCCAAATCACACATTTAAAGAATGAGACCGGTAGAAATTACTAAAGATACTTATCTGCAGTGGTACGAATCCATGCAGCTGATGCGCAAATTTGAAGAAAAGGCAGGTCAGCTGTACGGACAGCAAAAAATTCGAGGCTTCTGTCATCTTTATATCGGTCAAGAGGCAGTTGTTGCAGGAGCAATGTCTGTACTTCGCCACGAAGACTCAATGATTACCACCTATCGCGACCATGCCCATGCTCTTTCTAAAGGCATGCCGGCTCGTGATCTAATGGCTGAACTTTACGGAAAAGCAACAGGTTGCTCGAAAGGTAAAGGCGGTTCCATGCATATATTTAGCAAAGAGCATAAATTTTTCGGCGGACATGCTATAGTCGGCGCACAAATTCCGCTTGGTGCCGGTATCGCTTTTGCGGAACAATATTTAGGAAATGACAATGTGAATGTATGTTATATGGGTGATGGCGCAGTGCGTCAAGGAGCTTTAAACGAGACTTTTAACATGGCAATGTTGTGGAAACTTCCGGTAATTTTTGTTTGCGAAAACAACGGTTATGCCATGGGAACTTCGGTTGCCCGCACTACCAACATGATTGATATATATAAAATAGGGTTAGGTTTTGATATGCCTTGTGCCCCGGTTGACGGAATGGATCCGGTTGCAGTACATAACGCAATGGACGAAGCTGTGTTAAGGGCACGCCGCGGCGAAGGACCGACATTCTTGGAAATGCGAACTTATCGTTATAAAGGGCATTCCATGTCGGATCCGGCAAAGTATCGTACGAAAGAAGAACTCGAGCAATACAAGGCTAAGGATCCAATTGAAGTTGTTAAGAAAGCAGTTATTGATAATAAATATGCCGATGAGGCTTGGATTGAAGGTGTAAATCAAAAAATTAAAGATATCATCGATGATGCGGTGAAATTTGCAGAAGAATCTCCATGGCCTGATCCCTCAGAATTATATAAAGACGTTTACATGGAGCCCGATTATCCTTTTATCACTAGCTAACAAATCGTTTATCCTTATTTAAAAATATAGAATATGGCTGAAGTTGTACGTATGCCTAAAATGAGCGACACCATGACAGAAGGTGTTATCGCGAAATGGCATAAAAAAGTTGGCGACAAAGTGAGTTCGGGGGACTTAGTTGCCGATATCGAAACTGATAAAGCCACCATGGACTTCGAATCGTTTCAAGAGGGAACCTTATTATATATCGGTGCGAAAGAAGGTTCTGCCGTGCCTGTTGATTCTGTTATTGCTGTAGTAGGTGCTGAAGGAGAAGATTATAAAACTGTCTTAGAGAGTTCAGGAGAGGCAAAAGTAGAAAAGGTTGAAGTAGCGCCGGAAACTGCCGAAACAAGCGATAAGCCGGAAACTAAAGCTGTAGAAGAAGAGCCCGGAATTGATCCTGAATCTGTGGGCGCTACAATCATCCGAATGCCGCTTTTAAGTGATACAATGACTGAGGGCGTTATCGCCGAATGGCACAAAAAAGTTGGCGATAAAGTTAAAAGTGATGATACTTTAGCGGACGTAGAAACCGATAAGGCAACTATGGAAGTTACAGCTTATGCGGAAGGGACTTTGCTTTATGTAGGTGTAGAAAAAGGACAAGCTGCAAAAGTAAATGATGTTATCGCCATCGTAGGTAAAGAAGGAACAGACGTTCAGGCCTTATTAAAAGGCGGTAAGGCGGCTCCTCAAGGCGATGCTAAACCTCAAGAAGCTAAACCTGAACATAAAGAAGATGTTCTGCAAGAAAGTTCTTCCTCGGATTCAGACCTAAGAATTAAAGCTTCGCCTTTAGCTAAGAAAATCGCAAAAGACAAAGGAATAAATCTAAATCAGGTTAAAGGAAGTGCGGAAGGCGGACGGATTGTTAAAAAAGACGTGGAAGAATTTACTCCTGCGGCTAAACCTCAGGAAGTCAAACATGCAGAAAGCACTGCTGCCGTACCACAAACCCCGGTGGCTCCTGCAGGAAAACAAGAAACTCCGGTTTCTATCCCTCAATACATAGGCGAAGAAAAATTTACCGAGAAACCGGTTACGCAGATGCGTAAAATAATTGCTAAACGCCTTTCGGAAAGTTTATTTACTGCTCCGCATATCTTTGTTACGATGAGCATTGATATGGACAGTGCTATGGCTGCCCGTGTTAAAATGAATGAATTTTCTCCGGTAAAAATATCTTTTAACGATATCGTATTAAAGGCTTCGGCAATAGCTTTAAAACAACATCCGTCAATTAATTCTTCTTGGCTAGGAGATAAGATTCGCGTAAACGAACATGTAAATATTGGAGTAGCCGTTGCTGTCGACGAAGGCTTAGTAGTTCCGGTGGTACGTTTCGCCGACGGTAAATCTTTGTCGCACATCTCCATGGAGGTCAAAGATTTTGCTCAAAAGGCCAAATCGAAGAAATTACAGCCATCCGAAATGGAAGGCTCCACTTTCACCATTTCAAATTTAGGAATGTTCGGAGTAGATGAGTTTACGGCAATTATTAATTCTCCTAACGCAGCAATATTAGCTGTCAGCGGAATCCAACAAGTACCTGTAGTTAAAAACGGAGCTGTTGTTCCGGGAAATGTAATGAAAGTAACCTTAAGCGGCGATCATCGAGTAGTAGACGGAGCGAGTGCTGCGGCATATCTGCAAACTTTAAAATCTTTGTTAGAAGAACCGGTTAGACTATTAGTTTAATCAGAACATAATAATATAAAAGAAACCTGTACTGAAAAGTGCGGGTTTTCTTTTTTGTAGGGCTTTTCATTTACAGCGATGACTAATGCAGTAATATCTCGGGCAACTACAATAAACTAAAAACCACCCCCTTTCCCGAAATCTATAATACCCGGCACAACAAGCCCTTTAAGTATTCCCCTTCCGGAAAAGAAGCTCTTACCGGATGATCATCAGGTTGACAAAATTGGTAAATAAACTGAATTTCTTTTCCGGCATCTAAAGCGGCCCAAGCCAGAATCTGTTTAAATGTAAGCATGTCTACGGCGCCCGAGCATGAGAAGGTGGCCAAGAGTCCGCCTTTTTTTAATAGCATCATTCCTATTCGGTTAAGATCCTTATAGGCTCTTGAAGCCTTATCAAGCTTAGAGCGTGACGGGGCATATTTAGGGGGATCAAGAATAATAATATCGAATTCCTCTTTAGCTTCCCTAAGTGCTCTTAATTGCTTGTTTACGTCTGACTGAAACGTAGAAGCTTTAGTCGAATCGAAGTTATTGATCGTGATATTTTTTTGCAGGGTTTCGATAGCAAGACCGGAACTGTCGACACTAATTACCTCTTTAGCGCCGGCATTGAGGGCATTAAGTGTAAACCCCCCGGAATAGGAAAAACAATCTAATACTCTTTTGTTTCCGGCATATTCAGCTACAATTTTTCTGTTGTCACGCTGGTCACAGAAAAAGCCCGATTTTTGACCTTCAGCGATACTTACCCTATACTTAATTCCGTTTTCAAGAACTTCTACAAATTCCGGGGGCTCTTCTCCGCGGAGCTTTCCCGCAGAGGGAAATAATCCTTCATGCTCACGAGCCACTGCATCGCTGCGTTCAAAAATACCGTTAGAATTTATCGCTTTCTGTAATTCATCCAGAAGTAGATGTTTTACTTTTTCAATACCTGCTGAATGAATTTGAACCGAAAGGTAATCCGCGTACTTGTCTACGATTAATCCCGGTAGGTAGTCTGCCTCTGCAAAAATTAACCTAAATGTATTGGTATGGTGTGAATTGAGAAGCTTTTCGCGAGCCGCTAAAGCCGAGCCTACTTTGTTTCTCCACCATGCTTCATCAATACCTATTTTCTCGTTCCACTCAAGTAGCCTTACTGCTACTCTTGAGGATGAATTGTAAAATCCGTAAGCTAAAAAATCCCCTCTATAATCTACCAGGCGTATTATCTCTCCATCTTCAATTTCGGCTTTAGGCTGTTCTATTGCACCTGAAAAAACCCAAGGATGATGTTGTTTTACTGCTTTTTCTTTGCCTTTGCGAAGCTGTACGGAGTTCATAACCGCAAACTTACATCATTTCTTTCCGGCTGCAAGTCTGTTTTTTTTTACCTTTAAGCTATGGAACAAATTTCGTGGCAAGAGTTTGAAAAAGTAGAATTACGTGCCGGAACTATTGTAGAAGTACTTGATTTCCCTGAAGCAAAAAGGCCTGCTTATAAAATTAAAGCTGATTTTGGTGAGTTCGGAATTAAGTGGAGCAGCGCCCAAATAGCAAAGCTTTACAGTAAAGAAGAACTTGCCGGAAGGCAAATTATAGGAGTGATAAACTTTCCGAAAAAACAGATAGGAAAATTTTTGTCTGAGTTTTTAGTTACCGGCTTTGCAAATCAAAACGGCGATATAGTACTTGCTTCTATCGATAAAAAAGTACCCGAGGGAAATAAACTGATTTGATGAAATACATAAAATTTACCGGTGAATCTCATATAACTCCTGACGAGTTTTTTATGGGTGAAGCGCTAAAGGAAGCGAAATTTGCATTGGAGCAAGATGAAGTCCCGATAGGCGCCGTAATCGTTTCAAACGGAAAAATTATCGGAAAAGGCCACAATCTAACGGAACGGCTTAATGATGTTACCGCTCACGCCGAAATGCAGGCTTTTACTGCCGCTGCAAATTGTCTCGGCGGGAAGTATTTGAAGGACTGCACTTTATACGTCACCGTTGAACCTTGCGTGATGTGCGCAGGTGCCGCATTCTGGACTCAAATTAGTCGAATTGTTTTTGGTGCATATGATGTTAATCGAGGTTTCCTCCGGCTTGGCAAGAAAATAACACACCCAAAAACGGAAATTACGGGGGGTGTTAAGGAAAGGGAGTGCCGCGATTTAATTAAAGATTTTTTTTTACAAAAGAGAAATAAAACTTGAAATGGAATTTTAACGATTTACAGGCATAGAAGCTATATTTGTGTTCTTTACATTGTTTAACCCTAAAACTAAATATTATGGCATTTTCACTACCGGCGTTACCATACGCAACAGATGCATTAGAACCTACAATAGACAGAGCAACAATGGAAATCCACCACGGCAAGCATCACCAAGCCTATGTGGATAACCTGAACAAAGCCTTAGCGGGAACCGAAGGAGAAAATGCAACCATTGAAGATCTATTAAAAAATATATCAAAATATCCCGCCCCGGTACGAAACAATGGAGGCGGTCATTATAACCATACTCTGTTTTGGTCTATCTTATCACCCAGCACAGGCGGCGAACCAAGTGGAGAGTTAGCATCAGCTATTATTGAAGCTTTCGGTTCTGTAGACGAATTAAAGAAGAAAATAGCTGAAGCAGGCGCAACCCGTTTCGGCTCGGGTTGGGCTTGGTTAACTGTCAGTGCCGACGGTAAACTTCAAGTTTCTTCAACACCGAATCAAGATAACCCCTTAATGGATGTTGCAGAAGTTAAGGGAACTCCTATTTTGGGTATTGACGTTTGGGAACATGCTTATTATCTGAAATATCAGAACAAACGCCCTGATTACCTTGTCGCAGTTTGGAATGTAGTTAATTGGGATGAGGTATCAGAACGTTACATCAAGGCGAAAAAATAATCCTATAGGTAAAACTTTTTAATTGAAAGTAGTGTATTTAACAATGCACTACTTTTTTTATTTGAAATTTTACTGTCATGAGAAATAGAATATTATTTGCAGCCCTTATTTTGGTTACTCTGCTTACAAGTTGCGAAGTTGTGGGCGATATTTTTAAAGCAGGCGCTTATACCGCTATAATTGGTATTGTTATAGTTGTTGCATTAATTCTTTGGCTATTTAATCGCTTTCGCGGGAGAAGTTAAACAAAGATTTGCATAACTTCTTTGCTGTTTCGGCTTTGCATTTTTTCCGGAACTGCCTGAAGTATTTCACTTTGTAAAGCAGAAATAACGGTTCGTTTAGCAAAGCTTCGCGGAACAACAATACTAATTTCTCTTACGGGTCCGGGAGACTTAAAAGGCCGTATCCGCTCTAATTGTTGTTGGGTAAAGTTTAAAATACTCAACTCCGGAAGTATGGTTATACCTCCCTTAATATCAACCAATCTCTTAAGGGTTTCGATACTTCCGGTGTTATACTCTAATATCCTGTCATTTTCTTGCTTTCTTTTCCGGCATAAGTTAAGAATCTGATTTCGCATACAATGCCCTTCATTCAGCAACCATAAATGTTGCGTATCAATGTCGGCAGCTTGAATCTCTTTCTTCTTTTTAAGGGGATCTGATTCAGCAAGGTAAGCAACAAAACCTTCATAATAAATCGGAATCTCTTTTAAAGCCTTATCCTCAACCGGAGTTGACAGGATTCCGCAATCCAATAATCCTAACTTAATACTTTGGATAATTTGATCAGTAGTATATTCCGAAATTATCAGTTGTATCTTCGGAAATTTTAGAGAGAAGCCTGCTGTAATTTGCGGAAACAGGTATGGAGCTACTGTAGGTATTACCCCGATTTTCAACTCTCCCGCAAGTTCGTTTTTAAAATCAGCAACAATTTCCTCAAGCTTGGCCGTTTCTGAAAGAATATCTCGTGCCTGCTCAATTATTCTCAAGCCTATTGGAGTTGGCGAAACCGGTTGCTTACTTCTATCAAAAAGCTTTACGCCCAAGCCGTCTTCTAATTTTTGAACTTGCACGCTTAATGTAGGCTGGGTAACAAAACACTTTTCTGCAGCAACAACAAAACTTCGATAGGTATCAATAGCAATTATATATTCTAATTGAACAAGAGTCATAAGTAAATTGCTTTATACAAAAACAGTCCGTAGTAAATATAACCACGGACTGTTTAATAACAATTATCTGAGTATTATTCTACCGTAACAGACTTAGCAAGATTTCTCGGCTGATCTACATTACATCCTCTCATTACTGCTATGTGATATGAAAGCAGCTGAAGAGGAATGGTAGCCAATAACGGAAGAAACGCCTCATCAGTATCAGGAATTTCAATTACGTGATCTGCCATTTTTCTAACGTCTGTATCTCCTTCAGTTACTATAGCAATTACACTTCCTTTTCTTGCCTTCACTTCTTGAATATTACTTATCACCTTTTCGTAAGATGAATTTTTCGTGGCAATAAATACTACAGGCATATGCTCGTCAATTAAAGCAATAGGCCCGTGTTTCATTTCTGCTGCAGGATATCCTTCTGCATGGATGTATGATATTTCTTTCAGCTTTAGCGCACCTTCGAGTGCCACCGGAAAGGCTGAACCACGTCCCAAAAACAGGCAGTTTTTAGAGTCTTTGTATTCTGCTGCAATTACCTTAACCTTTTCGTTTGTTTGCAGGCATTTTTCAATCAGACTCGGAATTTCTTCCAGTTCGGTTAATAAACTGATTAACTTGGTTTGCGTAATTGTACCTCTTTGTTGGGCAGTATAAAATGCTAATAAAGTTAAGGCTGTAACTTGAGCCGTGAAGGCTTTAGTAGAAGCTACCCCAATTTCAGGACCGGCGTGTGTATAAATTCCCGCATGGGTAATACGCGGAATCGAAGCTCCAACAACGTTACAAATCCCGAATATTGTGGCTCCCCTTTCTTTTGCCATTTCTATTGCCGCCATTGTATCTGCTGTTTCTCCCGATTGAGAAATAGCGATAACAATATCCTTCTCGGATATTATCGGATTTCTATAACGGAATTCTGACGCATATTCCACTTCTACCGGAATTCGTGCATATTCTTCGATTAAGTATTCGCCCACCAAGCCGGCATGCCAAGAGGTTCCGCAGGCGACAATTAAAATACGATTAACATTTTTTAATTTTTCGGAATAATCCTTTATACCTCCGAGTTGTACCATCCCTTCATTAGGGTAGATTCGTCCCCTCATACAGTTTTTGACGGCGTTGGGCTGCTCGTAAATTTCTTTCAGCATAAAATGATCGAACCCGCCTTTTTCAAGCATTTCGAGCTTTAAGTCAAGAGCATGAATAGAAGGTGTTTGTATCACATTATCGATACTTTTTATTATGAGTTCGTCACGTTTAAGATATGCTATTTCGTTATCTTTTAAGTAAATAACGTTTTTTGTATATTCAATCAGCGGAGAGGCATCAGATGCAATAAAATATTCCTTTTCACCAACTCCAAGTACCATGGGGCTCCCCTTTCTTGCTGCGATCAGTAAGTCAGGATCTTCTTTGCTCATAATTACTATTGCATAGGCCCCAACTACCTTATTTAATGCTACTCGTACGGCTTCGCGTATATCTAAATTTTCTTGTTGATGTATATCCTCAATGAAATGAATTAATACTTCAGTATCAGTATCACTTTTAAATACATGACCTTTGGAGATCAAATTTTCTTTTAGAGTTGCGTAATTTTCTATTATCCCGTTATGGATTATCACCAAGTTCTCATCCATTGAAGTATGCGGATGAGAATTTCGGTCGGAAGGTTCACCGTGAGTTGCCCACCGCGTATGGCCCATTCCCGAAGTCCCTTCGGTAGCTTGTCCTGCCACAAAATGTTTAAGCTCACTTACTTTTCCTGCTTTTTTATAAATGCGAAGCTCGCCATTCATTAAGGCAACTCCAGCACTGTCATATCCACGATACTCTAAACGCTGAAGTCCTTTAATTACTATTTCATAAGCATTACGATGGCCAATATAGCCGACTATTCCACACATTTTCTAATGTTTTAAACGAAATTAAAGAAAAAACCGACAGGATAGAAAGTAAGCCGTTTATTGTGACAATTTTGTATAGGTAATTACCAGTTTCATTCTCACACCTGAAGAACTCTTTGAACCAGCGCCTAAAGCCAATTGAGCCGCAGTCGTTCCGGAGGGATAAGCGTCAGTTGTACGTTGGTTAATGTCCAATAAATTACTGCCATTATTTCCTCTACGAATTTTACCTATGTCTTCTTTTACCGGTGCTATATAAGAATCATAATTAGTTGCACGGCCCGTTACAATATTTTGAATGTAAGATGTAACATTGAACGTATAGGTCTTTTTAGTTTTATCAAAAAAACCTCCGTAATCAGTAAACGCTCGAGTAATTCCGGAAATTTGGCCCCAATCGTTATCCGGAATTTCTTGACGCTGACCAGCAATATCGGTAGTATATAAGATGAGTCTCCGAGGATTGCCAAACGGATTTGCTGTATTTTCTTCAACAGTTAATATGAGCCGGGCTTTATTTACGGATATATTGCCAAGCCTTTTTAACTCACCTAAATAAGGGAAGTTAATTTTGGTTCTTAAGCCCCCCAGCGCTTGACTGTACACAGTAGGTGCATTCGGAATATTAATACCGGTTGCGACTTCACTGCCCGAATAATCATGCTTGAATGAAGATGCTGCATTCTCAACAGGAAAATTAATCACCGATTTTTGCTTTTTCGTTCCGGTAGATCGTGTATAGTATAGCTCAAGGCGACTAATTCTACCCTTGTCTATGGCATCTAAAAATACAATCCCCCCGTTTCCTGAGCTTTGGCTTTTATCAATTGTTATGTAAAACCCTTTGAATGCCGATTGGAAGTTTGTTTTGACCGTTTTTCCCTCAATAATAGGGTTCATTAACTCGGTGGTAATAAAATTTGCATCAATAGGAATGCGCAGCTGCCCCGCTATTTTTTGCACGGTATCAGCTTTTCCGGGCCTGATAAAATTAATTGAAATACTGTCTTTAACACGAAAATTAGCCACTTTTTTAGTTCCGATTACAGTAGGATTTATATTCCACACCTTACTACTGTAAGGAACACTTCGATCAGGGTTTATAATTTCTTTAAGATGATGTACGTTAATGGTATAGGCGCTGCTACTTGTCGTATCATGATAAAATTCATTGCCTAATTTTAAAACTAACACAACAGAATCTATGGTTGGTAAAGTGCCGAAGGTTATCTCCGCACTATCAGGATAGGTTATCGAAGCCGCTAAACTCGCGTCTGTTTGCCCGAATACTGAACTTTTCATAAACCCGAGAGCATGCTGCTGAAGGTTATTAGAAACTAAACTATCCTCCGCAACCGTTTGGGCTGTCACTGTAGAAGTATCAGTAAGTGTTCCTGAAATTTTATCCGCTTCATTAATATCAAGCCCGATGGTTTCTGAATCATGGCAGGCGGTAAAAGTAAAAAGACCTACTAACAGAGTTAATAAGTCTAGTCTAAAATATCTCATTTAAGTTATCCTCTTAAGCTAAAGAAACGGTTTCCTCGTTTGCAATTTCTTCGTAAAGGTTATAATAATTTTCGAAATCAGAAGTGGCTTCGAAGTTTAACACCGGTTTTTGAGAGTTTTTAACAAAATTTAACACGTCGCTACTTATCTCGCCATCTCCAAAAACCACTCCGTCTGAGTAAGAAACGGCTCCAATGTGTAATGCATCGCAGGTAGCATCTTTATAGATTTCTGTTTGCGACTCGTTCATGCCATTCATCAAGGCTTTTCTTGCAAACTCCTTATTTAAGGATTCATCAAAACCATTTTTATATACAGAATAAATAACTTTTGAGTTTTTAAAAGTCGGATCATCGCTATAGCAAGTTTTAAGATAAAGAGGCACGAGCGAACTCATCCACCCGTGGCAATGAACAACATCCGGAGCCCATCCTAACTTTTTAACCGTCTCAAGGGCACCTTTACAAAAGAAAATGGTGCGCTCGTCATTATCGGCATAGAATTTATTACCGGTATCGCTAAACACTTGCTTACGCTGAAAATATTCTTCGTTGTCCAAAAAATAAACTTGCATGCGCGCCGAAGGGATAGAAGCGACTTTAATAATTAACGGATTGTCGTTATCATCAATGATAATATTCATTCCTGAAAGACGAATAACCTCATGCAGACGATTTCGACGCTCATTGATGTTTCCGAAACGAGGCATTAGGATTCGGATTTCAAATCCTTTGTCCTGCATCGCTTGCGGAAGCTTGCGAGTAATTTCTGAAATTTCAGTTAGCTCCAGGAAAGGCGACATCTCGTGGGTAACAAACAATAGCTTTGTTTTTGTCATCTCCAATACTTGTTAAGTTGTGTTTAAAAGAAAAGAAATTCGGAGTGCAAATATAAGGATTATAATGAAACCTCAACGAATTATACAAGCGGTGTTTGCTTTTCTTATTTAAATGTACAATTTTGCCTCCTAAAATTTCTAATTGAAAATTTTTACCTCCAAGAGTGGTTTAGGTTCATATCTGAGTCTAAAAAAATCAGGCGGCAATACAACGGTCGGCTTTGTTCCTACAATGGGCGCCCTGCACACGGGGCATATTTCACTCGTTAAAACAGCACTTGACAGGTGTGATATCGTTGTATGCAGCGTGTTTGTAAACCCTACCCAATTCAACGATCCCGCCGACCTGAAAAAATACCCTAGACCTATTAAGGCAGACATCGCCAAGCTTGAAGTAGTAGGTTGCCATATTCTTTTCGCACCGGAAGTTGAAGAAATGTACAACAAAAATGAAAAATGGGATTTTGACTTGGGTGTTATCGAGCATATACTTGAAGGTAAACATCGGCCGGGACACTACCGGGGAGTAACTCAAATTGTAAAAAAGCTCTTTGATATAATTAATCCGCATATCGCATTCTTCGGACAAAAAGATTTTCAACAGTTTAAGGTTATCGAAAACCTGATTGAAAGATATGAATTGCCGGTGAAATTAGTTATGTGCGAAACCGTGCGTGATTCATCCGGTTTAGCACTTAGTTCCCGAAACGTTTATTTGTCGGAAGTTGAACGAAATCAAGCACTAATATTATCGACTGTTTTAAATAAGACCAAAGAAAATTTCCGACAAAAAACTATTATACAACTTAAAGAAGAAGCTATAGAATTTTTAAATCAAGCCGAAAATTTTCGGTTGGAGTATTTTGAGATTTGTAATTCGGATACTCTTTTACCTGCATTAACTGAAACAGAACCGGGGATTGTAGCATTGGTAGCTGCTTATGTAGGCGATACAAGACTTATTGACAATCTCATTCTCAGGTAAATTTGCTGCCCCTTGGAAACGCTCATTTAAAGTTGCAATAAAAGTTTTACTAATTTTGCCGAATGGTTATTGAGATTTTGAAGTCGAAGATTCATCGGGTAAAGGTGACGCAGGCAGAATTGAATTATGTAGGAAGCATTACCATTGATGAAGAATTGCTCGAAGCGGCCAATATAATTCCGAATGAAAAGGTTCAGGTAGTGAATAACAATAATGGGCAAAGGTTCGAAACTTATGTAATTAAAGGCGAAAAAGGCACCGGTACTATTTGTCTTAACGGTTCATGTGCCCGCTTAGCTCAAGTAGGCGATATAATTATAGTTATGTCGTATATGCACATACCTATAGAAGAAGCCAAGAAATATAGCCCGATTCTTATTTTCCCTGACCAATCAAACAAATTGATCAAATAACTGCCGACCGAATTTCGGAGGCCTCCTTATATCAGTATTTTAGGTTAGAAATACCCGGTAAATGAATAATCTTAATTTAGTAGAAGACAAAATTTATACCATAGAAAGGCTTGTTCCTCTGCTAAATGTGTGGAGATTTTTAGGTCAGAAAATAGTTTTTACTAACGGCTGTTTTGACCTATTACATTTAGGGCATATTGATTACTTAACTAAAGCTGCAGATTTAGGGAATAAGCTTGTAATAGGTCTAAATTCAGACAAGTCAACAATAAATTTAAAGGGCCCAACGCGGCCGATAATAGACGAATCTTCTCGGAGCAGATTGCTTGGAGCTCTGTTTTTTGTAGATGCTGTAGTTTTATTTGACGACGCAACCCCTTATAATTTAATCAATACTGTTAACCCGGATGTACTTGTTAAAGGAGCAGATTATACAATAGATAAAATTGTTGGTGCCGATTTTGTTTTGTCAAAGGGCGGCGAAGTTAAAACAGTAACCTATTTAGAAGGTTATTCTACCACAGCGATAGAAAGAAAAATTAAAAACGGATAGATTTTCTTATCCCTATACAACCGGCGTCATGAGATCTCTTTTGCACCTTATACCTCTTTTACTTGCAATTACATTAGGCTCCTGCAGGCAAGGGATTACAAAATTAGAAGCCGGTAAATGGCGGGCTACTTTAAAAACCCAATCAGGTGTAGAAATACCGTTTAACTTTGAAGTTTCACTAAAAAAAGATAAAACTGCCTTTACCCTTCGTAACGGGGACGAAAAGTTGGCAGCCGACAAGGTGGAGATTACAGCGGATTCGGTGATAGTTCAATTGCCGTTCGACTCAGAAATCAGAGCGAAGATAGGAACGTCGCTTAACGGAAAATGGATAAAGCATTTAGCAGAACGTGATGTTGAAATGAATTTTGTTGCTGAACGTGATAAGCAACGCTTTTTTAACACAAATACAGCTTCTGAATTTAACCTATCCGGACGTTGGTCCACAGTCTTTACCAACGAAAAAAAGACAACTATTGCAGTAGGAGAATTTGAGCAAAACGGAGTGGCGATTACCGGAACTTTCTTAACCCAAAGTGGCGATTACAGATATTTGGAAGGAACTGTTTCCGACAATAAGCTATTCCTTTCAACATTCGACGGTTCTAATGCTTACTTATTTACTGCGGAAATAAACGATAATAACAGCATCACCAACGGTAAGTTCTATTCCGGGCTAAAGGCGGTAAAAAATTGGACAGCAAAACGAGATGAAAAGGCGATGCTCCCCGACGCGTATTCCCTAATCAGACTAAAATCTTCATCTGCAATTTTTGATTTTACCTTCCGCGACTTAGCGGGTAAAAATGTTTCTCTGACCGATCCCAAATTTAAAAACAAGGTAGTTTTAGTACAATTATTGGGTTCTTGGTGTCCTAATTGCATGGACGAAACTAAATATTTGATTCCTGTTTACAATGATCTAAAAAGCAAAGGTTTCGAGATAATAGGCTTAGGATACGAACTTTCAAAAGATTTCGAGCGGTCAAAAAAAACACTCGAGAAATTAAAAGTTCGTTTAAATATCCCTTACACCATTTTAGCAACGGGATATACTACGAATAAAGCGGAGATTTTAAAAAGCCTGCCCATGCTCACCGATTTCAAGGGTTTCCCAACGTCAATCTTAATAGACAGAAAGGGCCGAGTAAGAAAAATCCACACAGGCTTTTCAGGACCCGGAACAGGTGAATATTACGAGAAATTCAAAGCGGAATTTGAAAAGAATTTAAACGAGCTACTCTCTGAAAACTAAGCATGGCAAAACGTATACATAATCATTTTTTTCTGCTGCCCGCATTGCTACTTTTTGCTTGTTCGCCTAAAAAAGTCCTTATCGATCCGGTAACAGTAAGAAGCCATCCAGATCAAAACGTTTTTCGCGGAAGCTACACCAAACAAACTGATATTATTAATACAAAACTCGATTTGAGCTTTAATTGGGACAGTGCCTTTGTTATCGGCAAGGCTTATATAGAAGCCAAACCCTATTTCTATTCCTTAAATTCAATTACACTAGACGCTAAGGGCTTTAAAATAAACGAAGTAGCCTTGGTTAAAAAAGACGAAAGGCAACCGCTTAAATATGTTTACGACGGGAAGCGTTTGAATATAACACTCGATAAAGTTTATCAAAAAGGTCAAAAATACACTGTGTTTATCGATTACATAGCGAAGCCGTATGAACTGGAAGTAGGAACAGATATTGATGCTGAAGATTATAGAGGCATTTACTTTATAAATCGGGACGGCAAGGAAACGGGAAAGCCTAAACAAATTTGGACGCAGGGAGAAACGGAGTATAATTCCCACTGGTTTCCGACTATAAGCGGTCCTCAAGAAAAAATGACCCAAGAAATCAGTCTTACGGTACCTAAAAATCAAGTAACCCTTTCTAACGGGATTTTAGATTTCTCAAGCGATAACGGAGACGGAACGCGTACCGATACTTGGCGACAAGAACAGCCGCATTCTACTTATTTAACGATGATTGCCATAGGTGACTTTCATGTTGTTAAAGACAAATGGCGTGATAAAGAAGTAAGCTACTACATGGAACCGAAGTTTGCCAAAAACGCCAGATTAATATTCGGTAAAACGCCTGAGATGATAGAATTTTTCTCCAAAAAGTTAGGAATAGAATTTCCTTGGGAAAAATACTCGCAGATAGTAGTTAGAGACTATTCCGGCGGAGCAATGGAAAACACCACCGCCGTCACTTTTTTCGAGGGGATGAACATGACTGAAGATCGTTATTTAGACGAAAGCCATGAAGACCTTATTGCTCACGAATTATTTCATCAATGGTTCGGTAATCTAGTAACCGCAGAATCCTGGTCAAATTTGACTCTGAATGAAGGCTTTGCTACTTACGGAGAATACCTCTGGAATGAACACAAATACGGTAAAGACTTTGCCGATTATGCGCTTTTTAAAGAACGCGAGTTGTATTTAACGGATGAGCATAATAAAGAATTAAATCTTATACGTTACAATTACTCCAACAAAGAACAAATGTTCGATCGGGTATCGTATCAAAAAGGCGGACTGGTAATTCATATGCTTCGCAATACAGTTGGCGATGAAGCATTCTTTGCTGCGTTGAAAATTTATCTGACCCGATTCGCTTACAAGAACGTAGAGGTTCATGATCTTAGAATGGTATTTGAGGAAGTTAGCGGGCAAGATTTGAATTGGTTTTTTAATCAGTGGTATTTGGCTGCCGGACATCCTTTACTTGATATTCAAACCGGGTATGATAACACCTTAAAACAGATAAACGTGACAATCAAACAAAATCAAGATCTAAACAAATATCCGCTATATAGCCTCCCTATAGCGGTCGATATTTATACAAGCGACAAAATTGAACGTAAAAAAGTTGCACTGACACGCCAAAATCAAACTTTTACTTTTGAAGCACAACAAGAACCTGACCTGATAAATGTTGACGGCGAAAAATATCTATTGGCAGAAAAAGCAGAAACTAAAAGCCCGAATCAATACGCCTATCAGTATAACCATGCTCCACTATTTATAGACCGTTTCGAGGCAATAGAAAAATTGATACAATTTAAAGAGGATAAAATAGTACGGGAAACGATAATAAAGGCCTTGGACGATAAAAATTGGAGCTTACGTAAAAAAGCAGTTGATTTCGTTGTAAATCTTACAGCAGATGAGAAAAGCGAGGTTTATAACAAAATTAAATCGATGGCAATAACAGATGAACGTTCGTATGTTAGGGCTGCAGCTTTAAAAGCTTTAACCAAAGCTTATCCGGATAAAGACAACAAGCCAGTTTTCCGCCAGGCTGCTAACGATAAGGCAGCAAGCGTACACGCCGTAATTTCCGGCATTAACAAAACTTAATCGTCACTTTTAAGTGCTCCGAAAACCATTTTTATTAACGCCAACACTATTGCAAAAAGAAGAGCCGAAAAAAAGCCGGAAGTATTAAAACCCGACAAAAGTTTGTCAACCAACAGCACCATCAGCACGGTAATAATAAATGACATTAAGCCAAGGGTAAGTATATTAACCGGAAAAGTAAAAATTCGAAGTAATGTGCCGATTGTCGCGTTTGCCAGAGCAATTAAAATTCCGGCAAGTAGCGCAGTTCCGAAGCCGTTAACAGTTACTCCCGGCAGCAAATAAGCAGCTATGGCAACAGCAGCACCCATAAGTAAAAGCTCAATAATCCATTTCATTTTCTTTTTAAGGTTTAGAATGACTGATAGTTGTATTTGATCTGATAACAAAATTTCCCGGTTCCGGTTTATCAATTAAACTCTCTTAGTTGAAATTCTATTAACATTTTACTTTAAATGACTTTTAAGTTTGTTAATAGTAACGGCCCCTAAACTTTAACAGCTGCAACTCGAAGCCTTACATAATCGGCATACCAATTGTCGTTCTTGTAATTCGTAGGCGCTACTTGTTTTTCAACATCCTCTAAAACTTCTTCAGCTAAGTTATTTTTTAAACCCTGTAGATAAGGTTCGCCGAACATTCTGACCCAATTTCTTATTCCTTTGTTGTCACTTAATAACGTTTTTCTGTCGAAGTGTGTTGCAAACACAACTCTAAATCCACTCGTTTCTAATAAGGACGAATATTCCGACAGCGACGGGAAATACCAGATATTTTTGCCCGCACTTTCTGTAAGGCCTCTTTTGTTTAAAGCATTTTTTAATGCATTAAGGATATTGGCAACATTGCCTTTTCCGCCAAATTCTGCAACAAACCGCCCGCCCGTTTTCAAACTGTTAAAAATACAGCCAATTGCCTTTTCCTTATCAAGCACCCAATGTAAAGCTGCATTAGAAAACACTGCGTCGAACTTTCTTTCAAACGAAAAATCATCAGCAGACTTAACTTCAAACACTATATGAGGATATTTCTTTCTTGCAGTCTCTATCATTTCAGGTGAACTGTCTATTCCCCGAATGTTTGCACCGGAAGCACTTATCATTTCTGCCAAGTCACCTGTTCCGCAGCCCAGATCTAAGATATCTTCACCTGTTTTAGGATCGAGTAGTTTAACTACCTCTTCACCGTATTTAGATACGAAGTCGTGTTTTTGATCGTAAAGATTGGTATTCCAGTTCATTTGCTTTGTGCTGCCTTAATTATTCAGCTAACATACCTATTTGTCTATATTCGCAGGATTTATAAAGGCAGATAGATCACAATTGCTTTTACCACTTAAAACCCCGTCAAACGCTCAATTAAATATAGTCCGGCCAAGCATAAATCCCGGTTTTTTAATCTTCAGACGAAATTCCGCTGCCGTTATAAGCGCTTTTTCGTACCACAGGCATATCGGTCATTTTAAATAATTCATCAAGCTTTAACAGACTTCCGTTAGTAATATTGCTGAGTAAAACTATAGTAACATCTGAAGTCAAATCTCGAAGATAAATATGACGGAAACCGTGCCACCAACCGGTATGATACACTACTTTATGTCCCGGGCTCTCAAAAATTCTCCAACCGTAACCATAATTGAAATGACCGCGAATAAGTTCATTCCGGCCCATATACATAGAGTCCAGCGAGGATTGCTTTAATATCTTACCTTTTCTTAAAGCTCGGTCAAACAAGAATAAATCAGAAGTAGTGCTGTAAATTCCCTTATCGCCTACAGGGCCGTCTAAAAAATTTTGAACTACAGAATAGCGCCAAGTTCTGTCGTGACCTACAACGTCAACCGGAATTTTTTCATATTCTGCTCTTGAATACACCGCAGTATTATTCATAGCGGCAGGTTTAAAGATATTCTCTTTCATAAATCGGGAATATTTCATGCCGCTCACTTTTTCAATAATAGCTCCTAAAACCATAAAATTGGAGTTGTTGTAGTGGAAATGCCTGTTGGGTTGAGTGTAGGGGTTGGGTTTGTGCTCCGCAATGAGATTCATTACATCGCTGTTAGTTATACCGGGGCGTTCATCCTTGTGTGCTTTCTTCCATAGGCCGTCAACAAAATAAACGTAGTTCATCATGCCCGAACGGTGGCACAAAAGTAGACGAACAGTTATGCCGGCATACGGAAAGCCGGGAAAAAAGTCTCGAACATCTTGGTCCAGTTTGAGCTTCCCTCGTTCTACCAATAACATAATTGCGGTTGCAGTAAAAGGTTTGCTTACGGATGCGAGCTCGAATTTGGAGTCAATTTTTAAACTGTCCCGGTGCAAGTAATCGGCCCAGCCGATAGCGCTTCTGTAAATAATCTTACCTTTTTTTGCCACCAACACGTTGCCGTTAAACCCGTACTTGCGGTGCAAGTTTTTGATAAATGCATCAATTTGAGGATCGGCAGTTTTAGGATCATAAACAAGAGAAATGCTGTCTGACTTATCGTCTTCGGGCGTCCTTACTTTTGCATTCTTTTTTTCGTTAGAGGAACAAGCGTTAAGAAATACGGCAATTAGCGTAACTACAATTATATGTTTCAGCGAAGATGTCATTTTAAGGGGTCAGCATTAAATAATAATTCGGAAAATTAGAAATTATTCTAAGAGCACTATTAAAAGAGTTTTAAACACCTCGAATAGATTTTAGTTCTGCCTAAAAAATCTAAATTTGCTCCGCTTTAACAATCAACAAATTATGTCATTCAGAATAGAACATGATACAATGGGCGAAGTGCAGGTTCCGGCAGATAAATACTGGGGTGCGCAAACCGAACGCTCGCGAAATAACTTTAAAATAGGTCCGGAAGCCTCAATGCCTGCAGAAATAATCTATGCGTTTGCTTATTTAAAAAAGGCGGCCGCGTATACGAATACTGATTGCACCGTATTACCGGCAGAAAAACGTGATTTAATAGCACAAGTTTGCGATGAGATTTTAGAAAAGAAACTTGATGCAGAGTTTCCCTTAGTAATATGGCAAACAGGTTCCGGAACGCAATCAAATATGAATGTAAACGAAGTGATTGCTAATAGAGCACATGTGCTTCAAGGTAACAAATTAGGAGAAGGAAAAACTTTTATCCACCCGAATGATGATGTTAATAAATCGCAATCATCTAACGATACTTACCCTACTGCAATGCATATTGCAGCATATAAGTTGGTGATGGAGGTTACTATTCCCGGGGTTGAGAAACTTCGTGATACGCTGAAAGCAAAATCAGAAGAATTTAAAGATGTGGTAAAGATCGGGCGAACCCATTTGATGGATGCTACGCCGATGACCTTGGGCCAAGAATTTTCCGGCTACGTTTCACAATTAAATCACGGATTAAAAGCTCTCAGAAATACATTAGATCACTTGGCAGAGCTGGCTTTAGGCGGAACTGCCGTCGGTACCGGAATTAATACTCCGCCCGGATACGATGTAAATGTTGCAGAATATATCGCAAAGTTTACCGGTTTACCTTTTCGCACGGCAGAAAATAAGTTTGAGGCTTTAGCTGCTCATGATGCGATGGTAGAAACTCACGGAGCATTAAAGCAACTTGCCGTTTCTTTAATGAAGATCGCAAATGATCTTCGGATGCTCGCTTCCGGTCCTCGGTCCGGCATAGGCGAGATCTTTATTCCTGAAAATGAACCCGGATCTTCTATCATGCCCGGAAAAGTAAATCCCACCCAAAATGAAGCAATGACTATGGTAGCAGCTCAAGTAATGGGTAATGATGTAACGGTATCTATAGGCGGAGCAAACGGACATTACGAACTAAATGTTTTTAAACCGGTTATCGCTGCTAACTTTTTACAGTCGGCAAGGTTAATCGGCGACGTGTGCATGTCGTTTAATGAACATTGTGCTGTTGGTATTGAACCAAATTATGCCGGAATAAAAAAGCATGTAGATAATTCGCTAATGTTAGTTACGGCATTAAATACCCATATCGGATACGAAAATGCCGCTAAAATTGCTAAAAAAGCTCATAAAGAAAACAAATCGCTTCGCGAAGCAGCTTTAGAACTCAACCTGCTTACAAACGAACAATTTGATATGTGGGTAAAGCCCGAAGATATGATTGGGGGTTTGAAATAGGCGTCACCCTAAATTCCGCTTCGGGAGGAGGTGGACTTGTTAGCAAAGAAGTATTGATTTGCCATGCCAAGCAAGGTGGAAACCGAAAATTTGCAGCACGTTTTTCGTATTTTTCACCCCGCCGCGGCGGGGACGTTAATAAATTTCTGGGCGAGCGTTCGAAATGAAAAAAACCGGAGTACATTTTATGAACATCTATTATATGCAAGCTACGCCTTCTAAGCAAGCAGTACTTTCAATTCGGTTTTCAGCTTTTGACTTTCGAGTCCCACTTTCACCTTTCGTCTTTTGCCTTCTGCCTTTCGCCTTTATATTACTCTTCTCTTCCTGCAAATTTAACCCTGCAATCCAAGGTAAAGGTTCGGATTTTTTACAAGGGGAGTGGCAGCAGGACACCGTATTGTATAAGGATAAGCTTTTAGAATACACCGGACATCACTTTACATTTACATGCGATTCTTTTTATGCGACATTAAATACGGTTTCAAAAGTAAACAGGTTGGGATCTGATGTTTGTTTTGGCAACGGGAACTGGACGGAATATGCAAAAGGAACCTACACCGTAAGCAATGACAGTTTATATGTAAGGGCAACGTTTACACAATCCAATTTCAAGCAAAAAATTTCCGGGTGCTACCGTATCGGGCAATACTTGCCAATTTTTATCATTCAAAAGTATAGTGAAAACACTATTCAACTTTTGGATTTACACCGACATTTGCCTTTAATATTGAGGTTGAAAAACAAAATAAAGTGTATCCCCAAGCCCTTATAAACAACGATAAGTAGAAATGAAAATACTAATGGTTTGCCTCGGCAATATCTGTCGTTCGCCCTTGGCACAAGGAATAATGGAGTATTTAGTTAAAGAAAAAGGACTAAATTGGGAAATAGACTCGGCCGGAACCGGCAGTTGGCACATCGGTTCTCCTCCGGACCGGCGTTCTATTTCGGTGGCCAAAAATTACGGTGTTAATATTTCCGCCCAGTGCTGCCGGCAGTTCAGTGTCAACGATTTCGATTATTACGATCGTATCTACGTGATGGATAAAATCAACCAAGTTGATGTTTTAGGACTTGTCCGGACAGAACAAGATAAGCAAAAGGTGCGCCTGCTTTTGGAGAAAGAGATTGTTCCCGACCCTTACTACGAGGATGACAAATTTGATTCGGTTTACCGGATGATAGAGAAAGGTTGCCGAACTATTTTGCAAACCGAACTAAATGCATAACTGATGAAATGGATTTTTTATATTCTCCCTTTACTTGCCGGAATGTGTATGGCAACTCAATCAGGTATAAACAGTCAATTGAAAATTACGATAAATAATGCCTGGAACACAGTTTTAGTTTCGTTCTTTGTAGGCTTTGTACTTATTCTTCTAATCGTTTTAATTACTAAGCAACCGTTTCCTAACCTTAAACTACTGCAAACCGTTCCGGTATACCAATATGCCGGAGGTTTATTAGGGGTTTGTTTTGTTTCTATCGCGATTGTCTCTGCTCCGGTAATCGGAGCAGCACCAATGTTTGCACTAATAGTAGGCGGTCAACTACTTGCCGCGCTGTGTTTTGACCATTTCGGTCTTATAGGCTTCAAACCCAACCCGATAAGCCTTGTAAAAGTATTGGGTGTATTAATGGTTATTGCCGGTGCTTATCTTATAATCAGAAAGTAACTAAGAATCTTTTGCCGGATTCTACGGCGTAATCTGCCTTTATTTAGTCGCAATCCCCCCTTTTCCGGGCTTAAATTACTGCGCAAATTTGTTTCATCCCAGAGTGGTTTAAAGTATTAGATTTAAAATAAGTGAAATAAAAAATGGCTGTAAACATTTTAATCGGAATAGCTGGACTCGTAGTTCTGATTCTCGCTATTGCATTATTGGTACCGAATGAGTATTCGGTTGAACGGAATATTGTGATAGAAAAGCAGCGGCAGGGGTGTTCAATTATATCAAATATCTTAAAAATCAAGATTATTACAGCAAATGGGTTAGAAACGCCCCGAATATGAAAAAAGACTTTCGGGGAACCGACGGAACAGTTGGATTTGTTTATGCATGGGATGGAAATAAGCGAGCAGGCAAAGGCGAACAGGAAATAAAAAAAGTTGTAGAGGGCGAGCGCCTTGATTCGGAAGTCCGATTCGAAAAGCCTTTCGAAGGGATAGCACAAATTCGGATAATTATAGAGGAAACGGTGGAAAATAAAACAAAAGTATCTTGGGCGATGAAGGGCACCAACAAATTTCCTATGAACATCACAAACCTGTTTCTCAATAAACTGCTCGGGAAAGATTTGGAAATAAGCTTAAAAGCTTTAAAGGCAACCCTCGAAAAACAGCAGGTGTAAAAAGTAAATTGCCTGAGGCAGAACAGGTCTTCGCTACAGGCAAGCATTAAAACATACTTTTAAAATTTAAACAAAATAAACGGCGGGCAGCTGGAAATCCAACGGTTGGAACTTAAACAATAATAAAACCGCTGATTAAGCTGATTAATAAATTAAAAATCCACCCTAAATAAAAACATACTAATCAAACAAAAAAATCATGAAAGCAGTAAACACTTATCTTAACTTTCAAGGCAACACAGAAGATGCCTTTAATTTTTACAAATCAGTATTTGGCGGCGACTTTTCAATGTTGGCACGCTTTAAGGGAACACCCGGATGCGAAAATATCCCTGCAGACGAAGCTGACAAAATAATGCATATTGCCTTACCTTTGGCCAATGGAACTATCTTAATGGGAACAGATGCATTACAATCTATGGGGCAGCAGCTTATTATAGGAGATAACGTTTCAATAAGTATCCATGCAGAAAGTAGAGAAGAAACCGATAACCTTTACACCGGCCTCGCCTCCGGCGGAAAGGCAACAATGCCGCCCGCGGATATGCCTTGGGGCGATTACTGGGGCCTTCTAACAGATAAGTTCGGCATTCAGTGGATGGTGAGTTACACAGCCAACCCTCCTCAATAACCGCGTTGTAGCAAAGCCGGAAAATCTGACGTAACCTATTTACAAGTTTATTAATTTCCGGCTTCATTTACGCTTATGAATACTAAACAAAGCAAAAGTTCAAAAATTTGGGCTGCAGTTAGGCTTTCTCTAAACGGCGAGCAGCAAGATTATACACAGGGGAGTATTCCTAAAGCGATTTTTCTGCTCGCTATACCTATGATTTTAGAGTTGAGCTTGGAAAGCGTGTTTGCGGTGGTTGATATGTTTTTTGTGAGTAAACTCGGTCAGAATGCTATTGCAACCGTCGGCTTAACCGAATCTGTTGTTACCATCGTTTATTCGATAGCTATCGGGTTAAGTACCGCGGCTACCGCAATTGTTGCCAGAAGAATCGGAGAGAAAAATCCGGAAGATGCCGCTCATGCCGGTGCTCAATCGCTTATTATTTGTCTCATTGCAACTGTAATTTTAAGCATGGCCGGGATTTTCTTCGCCGCTGAAATTTTAACTTTAATGGGTGCAGGTGCCGAAGCGGTAAGAGACGGAGCAATTTTTACACGGATAATGTTAGGAAGCAGTATAGTAATTATGTTGCTTTTTTTAATCAACGGAATATTTCGCGGTGCCGGCGATGCAGCAATGGCCATGAAAAGTTTATGGATAGCGAGCATTATTAACATCATTCTCTGCCCCCTTTTTATTCATTACATGGGCCTGAAAGGAGCGGCAATTGCCACGGTAATCGGGCGCAGCAGCGGAGTCCTTTTTCAGTGTTATCATTTGTTCAAAGGAAGCGGCGTTTTAAGATTTCGAACTCTGCACTTTAATTGGAATTCGAGAATTATAAAGTCTATAGTTACTATTGCTTGGCCGGCAACCTTTCAATTTATTATTGCCAGCGGGAGCTGGATCATCTTAACCCGCCTTGTAGCAGAAACCGGCGGAACGGCAGCCTCTGCAGGATATCAAATTGCTTTTAGAAACTTTGTGTTTTTCATTTTACCCTGTTGGGGATTAAGTAATGCCGCCGCAACTTTAGTCGGACAAAATTTAGGCGCAAATCGAATAGATCGAGCAGAGAAAAGCGTAATGCTGACAGCGAAGTACAACGCGATACTTATGAGTTTCGTCATGATTTTGTTCTTATTTTTTTCGGGGCCGATAATAAAAGTGTTTACAACCGATCCCGTAATCTCGGCTCATGGAGTGCAGGCTCTTCAAATAATCGGCTCCGGATTTATTTTTTATGCTATTGCAATGGTGATGACCCAGGCGTTAAACGGAGCAGGAGATACTAAAACTCCCACCCGAATAAATTTCGTTTGTTTTTGGATGTTCCAAGTCCCACTAGCCTATTTGCTTGCTAAAGGGTTTAATATGAATTCAACAGGAGCGATAATAGCAATTCCGGCAGCAGAAGTATTAATTGCTCTGGTGTCTTGGTATTACTTTAAAAAAGGAAATTGGAAAACGGTGAAAGTGTGATATTATAAGTATGATTTAAGGGATCAAGTTTCAATTAAAGGAATATATTACGGAATTATTGGATTTTTTTATAAAGAAGTTTAATTTCGATGACACCAAAAGAACTTCTATGAACAACAAACTTTTTTCTTGGAAATCTCTTGATATTGATCTATCAAGCCTTCTCCTTCGCTTGATTTTCGGGGGCATGTTTATAAGATTCGGATGGATAAAGATTAAAAATTACGATCAATACCTCTCAGGCTTTTCAGATTTTATAGGCCTCGGTGTGTCGCTGTCTTTCAATTTATTGGTAATTGCTGAGTTTGGTTGCGGTATTTTGATAGCGATAGGCTTACTAACAAGGTTCGCCGCTATTCCTGTTTTCTTTGCTATGAACGTTGCCTTTTTTATTGCCCATGCTAAAGATCCGTTCGACGTTAAGTTGGAGTCTCTAACTTTCCTCCTTTTTTCTGTAGTAGTATTTGTGGCCGGAAGCGGAAAGTATTCAATAGACAGATTAATATTTAAAGATAAAACAGGAGCATAAAAAAAGAGAGGATGTTGCCTCTCTTTTCTATTTAAGTGCTTTTAATTCTTTAAAACGGCAAATCGTCATCGGCTCCGGTGTTGCTGAAATCGGTAAACTGTTCTTCATGCTTCTGGTTTTGTTGGCCGCCGGTAGGGCCGGTACCTTCAAAATCACTTCTTCTGCCCAGCATCGTAAAATTTTCGGCAACAACCTCCGTAGTATATTTTTTGTGCCCTTCTTTATCCTCGAAAGAGCGAGTTCTTAATTTTCCTTCAATATAAACCAATCGCCCTTTTTGTAAATATTTTGCAGCAATATCGGCCAAGCCTCTCCACATAACAATGTTGTGCCACTCTGTTTGCTCGATTTTTCGTCCGTCTTTGTTGTAAGTTTCAGATGTAGCCAAAGGAAAACTTGCTACGCTTACACCGCCTTCTAAATGGCGCACTTCGGGGTCTTTGCCGAGATGTCCCACCAAAATAACTTTGTTTATTCCTGACATGCTGTTAAGCTATAATTGATTAGTGTTTCAATTTAGAAAAGTTTTTTAAGAATGCAAAAATTAATTTTGGCACAGGCAATTTTTCTAATTGATCTTCAGCAATATAGGACCAAGGTGCTTCCGGCAATAAACTGTCGGTAAAACCGCTAATAAATATAAATTGAGCAAAAATTCTTTGGTGGCTTAACAAGTGTTTTACCGGGCCTTCCACGTGTGTAATTACACAGTTAGTCCCAAACTTTGATTCAAAGTATTCTCCTGAAATTAACTCTTCAGCCCTCGAAAATTGGCTTGTTTCAATCAGCGGAAAGTCGTGGAGGTTTTGCCAAATATCGTTCGGCCCCCTCTTGTTTATTAAAATCTTATTTTCCTTTAAGGCAATTATATAATTGAAATATCGATCGCGAACCTTTTGAACACCCAATTTCATGGGCAATTTTGTAATTGTATTTGTTCGATACGCTGTGCAATTACTTACTACCCGGCAATTGAAACAATCAGGATTCTTTGGTCGGCAAATTAATGATCCGAACTCCATTACAGCTTGATTTGATAACCCCGGTTGTTGTCGGTCTATTACTTCGTTTGCCAATTTGGTAAATACTTTTTTGCCTTTAGGCGTGTTGATTGGCTCGCCGATTCCATAGTATCGTGCAAGCAATCTAAAAACATTTCCGTCAACTACAGCCTTAGGTTCGTCGGCGGTAAAAGAAGCAATGGCAGCTGCGGTATATTCTCCTATTCCTTTGAGCTTAATCAACTCGTCATATTTCTTCGGAAAATAGCCCGAGAATTCTTCCATTACCACATTAGCTGTTTTGTGCATGTTTCGTCCGCGAGAGTAGTAACCTAAGCCCTGCCAGTGCTTTAATATCTCTTCCTCAGAAGCCGAAGCAAAATCAGCAACAGTAGGGTAGTTTTCGACAAAGCGATAGAAATACGGCATGCCCTGCTCGACCCGAGTTTGTTGCAGTATAATCTCTGAAAGCCAAATGGTGTAAGGGTCTTTAGTGTTGCGCCACGGTAAATCGCGTTTATTTTGCCGATACCAGCCTATAATTTCTTGTATAAAATCCATTTCGCGTAAACTCAAAAATACAATTTGTAATCTTTGTCGTCTCGGCCAAAAAAACACTTCGATTTATTTCAACATTTCAATTTAAAGCAATACTTTTGCAACCCCAAAACACTTAAGTATTTACGAAAAATTGTATAGTAAAAAGACATGACTAAGGCGGAAATTATTGCAGAGATCTCTAACAAGACAGGCATTGAAAAAGTAGATGTTCAAGAGGCTGTAGAAGCATTTTTTAAAGTGGTAAAAAACTCGATGGTTAAAGGCGAAAACGTATACGTAAGAGGTTTTGGAAGCTTTATAGTTAAGAAGAGAGCAAAGAAAACGGCACGTAATATTTCTAAAAACACGGCTATCATTATTCCTGAGCATTTTGTACCGAGTTTTAAACCGGCTAAAGTGTTTGTGGAAAAAGTAAAAAGCAGCACTTTTAAAAGCGTAGAAGCCTAAAAATAAATGTTGAACGGAAAGCAAATAGGCGTTATCGGGTTAGTTGTAGTTATGATGGGACTATTGCTTTCATTAGACATTAAAGGCTTAAACAAAGAAGGCGAGGGCCAACATGCCGGAGAAGCTGCTAAAAAAGCAATTGGTGCTACACAGGTAAATTTAACGGTAGAACGGGTTTCTCAGCCGGCAAAAGAAACTCTAAATGCAGGCTTATCTGCCGAAATAACTGCCTTAGAAGAAAATCTTAACAGTGCTCCGGAAGCTGAAAAGCAAAAACTTCTAACAGAACTCGCACAAAAATGGGACGACCTAAATCAGCCCGGGCCAAGTGCTTTCTACTATCAACAAATAGCGGAAAAGGGTAATACCCTGAAAGATTGGTTAAAAGCAGGCGATCAATTTACTGAAGCGTATCAACGGAGCCAAGACTCGATTATCCAACCTGCACTTGTCCAAAAAGCGCTTAGTGCTTATCAAAGCGCTTTAAAGTTAGACTCGAAAAATTTAGCAGCCAGAACAGGATCAGGCGTGGCTTACGTAAATGGAGCGGGAAGCCCAATGCAAGGGATTCAACTGTTGCTCGGAGTAGTAAAAGAAGATCCGAAAAACGTCAATGCGAATTTAAATTTAGGGCTTTTCTCGATGAAATCCGGTCAGTTTGATAAAGCCGTTACCCGCTTCAAAACAGTGATTGAACAAAGATCTACTCCCGAGGTTTGGTTTTACATGGCATCGAGCTTAGAAAGTTTAGGAAAAAAGGCTGATGCAATTGATGCTTATATTAAAGCCAAAGAACTTGCGGGCGAACCTGCGCTGTCTAAATTCGTAGACAACAAAATTCAAGAATTAAGTAAATAAAAATCATAAAACATTTAAAATTTAAATTATGCCAAGCGGTAAAAAAAGAAAAAGACATAAAATGGCTACGCATAAACGCAAAAAGCGTTTAAGAAAGAACCGTCACAAGAAAAAATAGTAAGAACCTGAAACGGTTCCCGGTACCTCCCGTTTAAGAAAACTTCGGGAGGTAAACGTGTTACAGTTCATTTTTAAATTATTTTGTATTAAACCGGGCAGAAAAAATTTTCTGCCTATAAAAAGAGTAGCTGTTGGTAAAAGAATTAATTATTGATTCAACCCCTACAGGGGTTACTATAGCTTTACAGCAAGACAGGCAACTCGTAGAACTTCACACAGAACGCATTAACAACAACTACGCTGTTGGTGATATTTATTTGGGCAGGATAAAAAAAATAATGCCCGGCTTAAATGCTGCGTTCGTGGATGTAGGCTACGAGAAAGATGCCTTTCTGCATTATCTCGATCTTGGGCCGCAACTAAAATCGCTGCTTAAGTTAACAAAGCTTGTAAGAAACGGCAGCTATAATGATAAGCTGTTGGAAAATTTCAGGCCGGAAGAAGATATAAATAAAGCAGGTAAAATTTCTGAAGTATTAAGCAAAAGTATGCTTATACCCGTTCAGATAGCAAAAGAACCTATTTCTACAAAAGGGCCTCGTTTAAGCTCCGATTTGTCGATAGCCGGCAGGTTCGCTGTTTTAGTTCCTTTTTCCGAAACAATATCGATATCTAAAAAAATAAAAAGCAATACCGAGAGAAATCGCCTAAAGAAAATTGTAGAAAGTATTAAGCCGAAAAACTTCGGCGTTATTATTCGTACTGTTTCTGAGGGGAAGGGTGTACAGGAATTACAAAAAGACCTGTTAGACCTAATTTCTAAATGGGAAATTTTTACAAAGATGCTTCCAAAAGCAGAACCGTCGAAACGGGTATTTGGCGAGATGGGTCGAAGTTCTACAATACTTCGTGATATCTTAAATCCTGATTTTACGAATATCCACGTAAATGATCCCGGAATTCATGAGGAACTGAAATCGTACGTTAGAGATATCTCTCCGGAACTAGAACGTATTGTTAAGCTTTACAAACACAAAGAGCCCATCTTTGAACATTTCGGGGTTGAGAAGCAAATAAAAACATCTTTCGGCAAAACCGTTAATCTTGCGGGAGGCGCTTATTTGGTTATTGAGCATACCGAAGCTTTGCATGTTATTGATGTAAACAGCGGTAATCGTACTGCGAATCCGGAAAACCAAGAAGAAAATGCCTTGCAAGTAAATAAAGAGGCAGCTCGCGAAATTGCCAGACAACTTCGCCTACGGGATATGGGCGGAATTGTAGTGATCGACTTTATTGACATGCACAAGTCCGGCAACCGCAAAGATCTGTTCGACTATTTACGCGATCAAATGGCCCTCGATAGGGCCAAGCATACTATTTTACCTCCCAGTAAGTTCGGTTTAGTTCAAATTACCCGGCAACGAGTACGGCCGGAAATGAATATTATAACGAACGAAAAATGCCCTGCTTGCGACGGAACAGGAGAAATAAAAGCCAGTATAGTTTTAATGGACGATATTCAAAACAATCTCGATTACGTTTTGCGAGAGCAGAATGAAAAAGTGGTTACTCTTTGCGTTCATCCTTATATCGCAGCTTATATTAAGGCAGGAATAGTTTCTCTTAGAATTAAGTGGTTCTTTAAATATGGCCGTTTAATTAAACTAAAAGCAGTACCATCTTATTTTCTAACCGAATTTCATTTCCTAAACTCAAAGGAAGAAGAAATAAAGTTGTAATACGAAAATGATAACATGTGCAGATATGCAAACGAATTGCCGTTTCCATATCTGCATTTTTGTTTATTCTCACATCTGCATATCTTCACATTTGCAAATTATTAATGGCTAAAACTAAATCTGCTTATTTCTGCCAAAGCTGCGGGTTCGAATCGGCAAAGTGGTTAGGCAAATGCCCTTCTTGCAGTCAATGGAATACTTTTGTAGAAGAACTCATTGAAAAGCCTAATGCTGCTATTCCGGTTTGGAAAACAGAACCGGGAGCTAAACAGCGGGTAGCAAAACCTGCTGAAATAAGCGAGATTGTTTTTCAAAACGAACAAAGAATTTTAACTCCCGATAAAGAACTAAATCGCGTTTTAGGCGGAGGGATAGTTCCCGGTTCGCTTATACTAATCGGAGGTGAACCGGGGATAGGTAAGTCTACCTTGATGCTTCAAATTGCTTTAACGCTTAAGTCGTTAAAGGTTCTTTACGTTTCAGGCGAAGAGAGTGAGCAGCAAATAAAGATGCGGGCAGAGCGATTAACTCCCTTACTTCCCAAAGCAGCCGGCTCTCACTCCGGGTATAAAGGAGCTTATATTCTTACCGAAACATCTACTCAAAATATCTTCAAACAGATTGAACTTTTGGAGCCTAATGTTGTAATAATCGATTCTATTCAAACCCTCTACTCTGCTCATATAGAATCTACTCCCGGAAGTGTTTCGCAAGTGCGAGAATGTACTGCAGAATTGCTTCGTTTTGCTAAAGAAAGCTCTACGCCGGTATTTTTAATCGGCCATATTACAAAAGACGGAATGATAGCGGGGCCGAAGATTTTAGAACACATGGTTGATACCGTTCTTCAATTTGAAGGCGACCGGCATCATGTTTATCGAATTCTTCGCTCGGTTAAAAATAGATTCGGCTCAGCCTCTGAGCTGGGGATTTATGAAATGCAGGGAAACGGCCTTCGCGAAGTTTCAAATCCTTCGGAAATTCTTCTATCTCAACGAGACGAGCCTTTAAGCGGGATAACTATTTCCGCAATGCTCGAAGGAATGCGGCCTATGCTTATAGAAACCCAAGCATTGGTAAGCCATTCCGCTTACGGAACCCCTCAACGCTCTGCGACCGGTTTCGATACCAAAAGAATGAATATGCTCTTGGCCGTTTTAGAAAAGCGATGTGGTTTTAAACTAAGTACTCAAGATGTTTTTTTAAATATTGCAGGAGGATTACGGGTTGAAGATCCGGCCATTGATCTGGGGGTTGTAGTGGCAATAGCTTCATCCCACGAAGATTTTCCGGTGTCTTTCAAAGTATGCTTTGCTGCCGAAGTTGGCTTATCGGGCGAGATAAGAGCCGTTAATCGGATTGAACAGCGTATTGCAGAAGCAGAAAAACTGGGCTTCGAAACAATTTTCATTTCAAAATTCAACAAAAAAGGTTTGGACCTTGACAGGTATAAAATCGAGATAAAAACAGTTTCAAAAGTTGAAGAAGTATTCAGAGCCTTGTTCGGCTAAACGAACATAAAAGCGGAAAGCCCGGTTAGGTTATGTAATGACTAAAGGCCAAGAAATAATTTCCTCCTGGTTTCAATTTAAAGATTGGCAGCAGTTTCCGTTTCAAAACGAAATGGAGGAAGCATATTTAAACGGCTATTCCGGCTTGTTAAATGCTCCTACCGGGAGCGGAAAAACGTTCGCCTTGTTCTTGCCTTTTCTGGCAGACTACATTAACGAAAATCCCGACGATTATAAAACAAGAAAAAGCAACGGTTTGCTGATGCTTTGGATTACACCTCTTCGGGCTTTAACCAACGACATTCGCAAAGCAATGCAAAGTGTAGTAGACGACTTGGAAATCCCCTGGAAGATTGCTACTCGAACCGGAGATACCTCTGCAAAAGAAAAGCAAAATTTAAAGAAGAACAAAGCCGAAGTTTTACTTACCACGCCGGAAAGCCTCCATTTAATGTTGGCCCTAAAAGAATATCCGAAGCTGTTCGAAAACCTGCAAGTGGTTGTAGCCGATGAATGGCATGAATTGCTGGGAACAAAGCGAGGAGTACAGTTGGAGTTAGGTTTGGCGAGATTGAAAGCATTGCGGACCAGTAAGAGTCAAGAAATAAGAATCAAGAGTCGAGAGCAGGGAGCAAAGAACCACGAGGCAGGGATCAAGAAGCAAGAAAAAACGGGAATCGGATTTCAGACCTCAGACACTAATCCTTCCTCCTTTAGCCTTCCACCTTTCGCCTTTCACCTTAAAATTTGGGGTATAAGCGCAACTATCGGCAATCTCGATCAAGCGGCTGAAGTGCTGCTCGGAAGCTCTTTTCCTAAGGATCAAATAAGATTGATAAGGGCAAAGCTTGATAAGAAAGTAGTTATTGAGTCGGTTATCCCTGAAAATATAGAAGAGTTTTCTTGGGCAGGGCATTTGGGGATAAAACTTTTGCCGGAAGTAATGGAGATTGTAGCTAAAAGCAAAACGACTTTAATTTTCACCAATACACGTTCACAATCTGAAATCTGGTATTCCTTTATCCTCGAAAAGTATCCGGAATATGCCGGAATAATGGCGATGCATCACGGGTCGTTAGATAATGAGTTGAGGAACTGGGTTGAAAATGCATTACACGAAGGTATTCTAAAAGTAGTGGTTTGCACTTCCAGTCTCGATTTAGGGGTTGATTTTCGTCCGGTTGATACTGTGATTCAAATTGGCAGCCCTAAAGGGGTTGCAAGATTTATGCAACGTGCCGGTAGAAGCGGGCATCATCCCGGAGCAATTTCCAGAGCTTGGTTTGTGCCTACACACTCGTTGGAATTGCTGGAAGGAGCGGCAATAAAGCAGGCAATAGTTGAAGAAGTTTTTGAAACTCGAGATCCGATATTGCTGGCGATGGATGTATTGATGCAGTATTTAGTTACGTTGGCAGTATCAGACGGATATCGACCTGAAGAAATATTTCCGGAAATAAAATCTACGTATGCCTACGCAGATTTACGAGAATCTGAATTCATTCAAATTCTTGATTTTATAACAAAAGGCGGTAAAACGCTTTCGGCATATGACGAATTTCTAAAAGTTGAAATAGAAAACGGCCTATACAAAGTAAATAGTCGCCGAGTAGCCATGCGGCATCGTTTAAGCATGGGGACTATTGTTAGCGATGTAAGTATTCGAATTAAGTTTCTTACCGGAGGCTATCTAGGTTCTATCGAAGAAGACTTTATAGCCCGGTTGAAACCCGGCGAAAATTTCTGGTTTGCCGGACGAAGCTTAGAATTCATAAAAGTGAAAGAAATGACAGCCTATGTAAAGAAATCAGCTAAACCGAAAGGTAAAATACCCAGCTGGATGGGCGGACGAGTTCCTTTATCCTCTCAACTCTCGGCTATGTTTCGAAAAAAGCTCGATGATGTAGCGCATAATGTAGAAAAGGATCCGGAGATTATTGCGCTCAGGCCTTTGTTTAATTTACAAAAAGAGCTTTCACATTTACCGGTCCATGATGAGTTCCTGATCGAAAAGTTTATTTCGCGAGACGGCTTCCACATGTTTTTCTACCCTTTTGAGGGCCGATTGGTTCACGAAGGAATGGCTTCGCTCTTTGCATACCGTTTGGGGAAAATTCGAAAAGGAAGTTATTCTATTGCTATGAACGATTACGGATTTGAATTATTAACAGATGAACCTATTCCTGTAGAAGAAGCTTTAACCAAAGATTTGTTTACCCTTGATAATTTAATTGAAGACATAGAACATAGCTTAAACGCAAATGAAATGGCTCGCCGACGATTTCGTGATATCGCTCATATCGCCGGCTTGGTTTTTACCGGTTTTCCCGGAAAGGTGATGAAAAATAAACATCTGCAGGCATCTACGTCATTGCTTTTTGAGGTATTTAAGGAATACGAGCCGGATAATGTTTTAGTGCGTCAAGCTTATAATGAAGCGCTGCAATTTCAACTGGAAGAATTCCGTTTGCGAGAAGCTTTACAGCGGATTCAGAAACTAAATGTTATAATAACCGCAAGTGAAAAACCGACTCCTTTTTCTTTCCCGATCATGGTTGATCGTTTACGCGAAAAGCTGACAACCGAATCTTTGGAAGAACGGGTTGCAAAAATGACGGCTCGGTATTCAAAAAAAGCTTAAATTGAGTTTATTATTCATCTAAACCCACTTTCTATGAGATTTAAATTTGCCTTATTTTTTGCCGCTCTATTCTTGTTTTTAGCCTGCGAAAATAAAAAGAGTTCTCAAACTGAAAACTCCGGAACTTCTTTCTTCGATAAAGGAGGAATGGATACAACCGTATCACCGGGTGAAGATTTCTTTTTGTATGCTAACGGAAAATGGCTTAGGGAAACAAGGATTCCGGCATCTGAAGCCGGTTGGGGGCTCGTTCTACATCTTGTTCGAAGAAAATCAAAAGGAATTAAAGAAAATATTGGAAGAAGCATCGTCCGAAGACGGGGATAAGAATAGCGTAAAGCAAAAGGTAGGCAACTTTTATATTAGCGGGATGGATACGGCTGCTATGAATAAACGAGGCTTAGAACCGGTAAAACCTTTTCTCAATAAAATTGATGGAATTAAATCTGTTCAAGATTTAGTGAATTTATCGGGAGAAGGCTATAAAGAAGGTAACGGCTTTTTGTTTGGATTCGACATCGGGCCTGACGATAAGATTAGCACAAAAAATGCAATTCATTTTGTACAATCGGGCACCGGTTTGCCTACTAGGGAATACTATTTTAATATGGACACGTCTTCTAAAAAAATTCGGGAGGCGTATACTGAATATATTTCTAAACTGCTGGTATTGGCGGGCGAGGATAATGCGATTGCGAATAAAAGCGCCAAGGAGATTCTGAGTTTAGAAACAAAAATTGCTTCGTCGCATTCGAATCCAACCGAACTGAGAGATCCGATAAAGAACTACAACAAATATGCCCTTCGGGATTTTAAAAGGCAAATGCCCGAAATAAATTTCGATGATTTTTTAAAACATTTAGAAGTTAAACCTGACACCATTTTAATAGGCCAACCGCAGTATTATAAAGCCTTGAATAAATTGTTGAAATCTGAGCCGCTTAATATTTGGAAAACAAAATACAGGGTTGTGACCCTTGATAATGCTGCTCCGTCTTTAAGTAAACCTTTTCGAGATGCATACTTCGAGTTCTACAATAAGGTATTAAACGGCCAAACCGAACAAAATCCTCGGTGGAAACAGATGGTTAACCAAGTTGACGACGGTTTAGGAGAATTGCTAGGCGAACTTTATGTAGAAAAGCACTTCCCTAAAGCATCGAAAGAGCGGATGCTTTCCCTGGTTAATAATCTTCAGAAAGTATACAGAAGTCGAATCAGTAAGCTTGATTGGATGAGTCCTGAAACTAAGGAACGGGCCCTGGCAAAATTAGATGCCTTTATACAAAAGATCGGTTACCCCGACAAATGGAAGAAATACGATGAGGTAGAAATCAAAAAAGACAAATATTTTGAAAATCTTGTCGCTATTAACAAACACGATTACAAAGAAAAAGCGGGTAAATTAGGTAAAGAGGTAGATAAAACAGAATGGCAAATGACGCCACCTACGGTAAATGCCTATTACAATCCGAGTTTTAACGAAATCGTATTTCCTGCCGGGATTTTAAAATTCCCCTTTTTTGATATCAAAGCTGATGACGCGGTAAACTACGGCGCTATAGGGGCGGTTATCGGCCACGAAATGACACACGGATTTGACGACCAAGGACGCCAATTTAACAAGGACGGGAATTTAGCGGACTGGTGGACGGCCGAGGATTCTAAAAAGTTTAAGGCAAAAGCTAAAGTGGTGGTTGGCCAATACAATAAATTCACGGTTTTAGATTCGCTACATATTAACGGTGAACTTACTTTAGGCGAAAATATTGCTGATATAGGCGGTGTAGCAATAGCATACGAAGCATTTAAACTAACAGAACAAGGAAAAGGAAAAGATAAAATAGACGGTTTTACGGGAGATCAACGCTTTTTCTTATCGTTTGCACAAGTATGGAGGTTAAAGTACACACCCGAGAGTATCCGGTTGGGAATTGCTTCAGACACTCACTCGCCTGAACAATTCAGGGTAAACGGACCTTTTTCTAATATGCCTGAGTTTTATAAGGCCTTTAATATTAAAGCCGGCGACAGAATGTATAGAGAAAAAGACAAAAGGGTAAGAATATGGTAAATATTAGGGCAGCTGCGGCGTTCCCGGAAAGCTTTTTTAACCCGGCAATGTTTTTGTAACCTTTATGTAAAAATATATACAATGAACGTAAAACGCACTTTTGGAACGATACTTACCATACTAGGTATAGTAGGATTGATATATGCAGCAATCGGTTTTATACAAAACTCTGAAGGCTCAAAATCACTTATTGTTTATGGTATTCTAGGACTGATCTTCTTTTTTTCAGGTATAGGCTTGGTACGAAATACGCAAGACGTATCCAAAGCTTGATGATGATACAAACAAGAAAGCCGGTTTCTAGACAGAATCCGGCTTTCTTATATCTATAAAAACTTAATTATTTTCCAGATCCAGCTGATCTCTTAACGATTCTACTAACCGGCCACCCTTGTAGTAATATCTTCGCCAATAGGGCTCGTCTAAATTACTAATCATTACCCCTTTGCTACTAGAAGCATGTGCGAATTTATTATCGCCTATATAAACTCCTACGTGAGATATAGCACGACTTTTTATTTTAAAAAACACCAAATCACCTTCTTGCAATTCTTCTTTGTTAATCGGATTAACCATACTGAAAATATTGCGAGAGTTATTACCGATAACTGTATTAAAAACCTTATCGTACAGCTGATAAGCAAACCCTGAACAATCTACTCCTCGTTTATTATCTCCGCCCAACCGGTAGGGAGTCCCGATCCAATCGTAAACAAATTGATAAAGTTTTAAGTTAGATGTAGCTGATAGCGCTACACCCATAATTTGCGAGAAATAATCGGAAGCTAAATTATCGGGATCTGCGATTTGGGTTTCTTCTTTTGCCGTTTGCGCCCGAGAGGACGCAAAAGTGAATATAAGTAGTATTGCTACTATTATTTTTTTACCCATTATTAAACTCGTTTATAAGTTAAACCACCAAGACTATAAACGCCTTATACTTAATTTCAATACCAAGAGTTGCAAGTATAGGATAAAAAGTTTTATCCCGAAACCCTATTTCTGAAAATTTAACACTTTTTAACAGCTTAGACTTGTTGTATTTTGTACACACTAAACGATTGAAACCGGTAAGACCCGGAATAATCCTCTATTATTTTTGAAACCTCAGTTTACTTTGAAACATGACCCTGTTGAAACCTGGTGCGAAAGAACCTGTAGCCGAATAAAAAGATAACAACATAGCAAATTATCGGTAAGTAATAAGCGTGAGCCACACTGTATTTATCAGCTACTAAACCCATAAGCGGCGGCATTAACGCCGCTCCCACTACACCCATTACTATAAATGACGACGCTTGCTGCGTTTTTGCCCCCATGTCTTTTAATCCTAAGCTGAAAATTGTGGGGAACATAATTGAGAAAAAGAAATTTATCATGATTAAGGCGATAAAGGATATCCATCCGGAATTTTGAGCTACAAGAATGCACATTACAATATTAGCCAGGGCAAAGCCCGCCAAGAGCTTGTTTGGAGCAATAAAACGCATTAATCCGGTACCTATAAACCTTCCAACCATCATCATAAGCATACTTAAGCTGAAGTAATAAGAGGATTTTTCGGCAGAAAAGTGCATGTCTTCCACTCCGTAAAAAATGAAGAAAGCCCAAGTTCCGCCTTGAGCGGCAGTATTAAAAAACTGAGCAACAACAGCCCATACAAAGTGTTTATGAGCAAAAATGCTTGTGGAACTATGAACTTTTTCTTCGTGCTCAACCTCGCTTACATGGGGATCGACAACCGGCGGAACTTTAACAAACCAAAAAGCAACAGCAATACTCAGAATGATGGCCCCAATTACCATATAAAGAGTTTTAACCGAAACTAAGTCGTTAGAATGAGCTTGACCCGCCCGAAGAATAAAGTATCCCCCGATGAGCGGTCCGATAACCGCACCGACGCCGTTAAATGATTGTGCAAAATTTATTCTTTGATCACTGGTTTTTTGGTCGCCAAGTGCTGCAACAAAAGGATGGGCAACAGTTTCTAAAGTAGCAAGTCCGCAAGCTAAAATGAATAAGGCACCTCTGAAAAAAGTAAAAGATTCTGCGTTAGACGCAGGAATAAATAGAAAAGCGCCCAGTGCATAAAGAGTTAACCCTAGCAGCACACCGTTCTTATATCCAAATCTTTTCATGAATAATCCTGCCGGGATTCCCATAACCGCATAGGCCCCGAAAATTGAAAACTGAACTAATCCCGATTCTGACTTTGATACTCCCAAAACGGACTGAAAATGCCGATTTAAAACGTCTCCCATTGTTATGGCTACTCCCCATAATAAAAACAAAGAGGTTACAAATATCAAGGTAACGATATACTTACTTTCTGTGAATTTAGGTTGGCTCATATGATACAATTGGTTTTTAAAACTATAAAATTTTGACGGAGAAAGAGGAAATTAATTTTTACTTTCAAAAACTATAATTTAACTTCTGATTCGGCGTATTTCTTTAATTACCGATTTTTTTAAACAACCGGAAACAGGCTCCCCAATTGAAACTAACAATTAACATTTTTTTCCGCCGGTTGCTATTTAGCTTAGCGCTATTGGCTTTGGGAACCGGATGCACTAAAAATTCTTCAAAAAAAAGAAATGTGCTTTTCACGTCAATCCCAGCAAGCGAAAGCGGTATTGATTTTGAAAACAAACCAAAATCCGATAACAACTTCAACATCTTTACCTATCGCAGCTTCTATAACGGAGGAGGAGTAGGCTTGGCTGACATCAACAATGATAATTTAATCGATGTTTTTTTTACTGCAAATTCAGGTCCTAATCGTCTTTTTTTAAACAAAGGAAATTTTAAATTCGAAGATATAACCGAAAACGCGGGCATTAAAAAAAAAGCGGGTAATTGGAGCACCGGCGTTACAATGGCAGATGTAAACGGAGACGGGTACAACGATATTTATGTTTGCAACAGCGGCGATATAACCGGCAAGAATAACGCAAACGAACTCTACATTAATAATAAAAATTTAACTTTTACGGAACTCGGAGTAGAATATGGTGTAGCCGATAAAGGGTTAACTACTCACGCTGCTTTTTTCGACTACGATAAAGACGGCGATCTAGATCTGTATGTATTAAACAACTCTTATCAGTCTATCGGTACGTTTAATCTTGTCAGTCAAAACCGGAACACCCGCGATAGTTTGGGCGGAGACAAACTGTTAAGAAACGATAACGGAAAGTTTAAGGATATAAGTAGTGAAGCCGGTATTTACGGCAGCGTTATCGGCTTTGGCTTGGGATTATCGGTAGCAGATGTAGACAACGACGGCTGGCAAGACATTTACATCTCTAACGATTTTTTCGAGCGGGACTATCTTTACATCAATAACCAAAAAGGAGGGTTTACCGAAAGCCTTACTCAAGAAATCAGCAGCATAAGCGCCTCATCAATGGGCGTAGACATTGCAGATATTAATAACGACGGCCATTTAGATATTTTTGCTACCGAAATGCTTCCCGACAAGGAAGAAAGATTGAAAACAAACACATCGTTCGAGAATTGGGATAAGTATAAATTTAACTTACTTAACGGCTACAATTATCAGTTTTCTCGTAATACTTTACAGCTTAACAACGGCAATAATACTTTCAGTGAAATAGGCCGTTACGCCGGCATTAATGCTTCTGACTGGAGCTGGGGGCCGCTAATTGCCGATTTAGATAACGACGGACTAAAAGACATCTTCATTGCAAACGGTATTTATCTCGATCTTACAAATCAAGATTATATTCAATATCTGTCTAGCGAAGAATTTGCTAAAAATGCCATTACCGGGCAAAATACCGATTATGAAAAACTTATAGATCTTATTCCTTCAAATCCCGTGTCGAATTACGCGTACATGAATCGGGGCAATCTGACTTTCACAAATAAAGCCGAAGAGTGGGGCCTGGATGAACCGAGTTTTTCAAACGGTTCGGCTTACGCTGATTTGGATAACGACGGGGATTTAGATTTGGTGGTAAACAACGTTAATATGCCGGCTTTTCTGTACCGAAACGAAAGCTCTTCGAAAAACCCTTCGAACAAATATTTGAAAATAAAATTAGCAGGAAACGGTAAAAATACAGCTGCTATAGGCGCCGAAGTTACTTTGTATTATGACGGACACATTTCCATACAAGAACAAATGCCGGCTCGAGGCTTTCAATCTACAGTTGATAATAGATTAAATTTTGGGGTGGGCCGGACAAATAAAATTGATTCTTTAGTGATAGTTTGGCCCGACGGGAAGAGATCAATTACAAGAAATATTAAACCCAACCGTCAAATTACAATTACCGAGAGCAAATCCGCAAGCTATATCCCGGTTCCCTTAAAAATTGTAAAACCCTTGTTAACAGAGAGCACCGGTAACCACGGCATTGAATTCAAACACCGCGAAAACGACTACAGCGATTTCGATTATAATCCTCTCACATTTCATATGCTGTCAACCCAAGGTCCGCACCTGGCAAAAGCAGATGTTAACGGGGACGGTCTCGAAGATTTTTATGTAGGCGGAGCAAGCGGACAAGCCGGAGAGCTTTATACTCAAAATAAAAAAGGAGATTTTACTAAAAGTAAGCAAGATGCATTTGAGCAAGACAAGCAATGCGAAGACGCTGACTGCTTATTCTTTGACTGCGATAGTGATAATGATCAGGATTTGTTTGTATGCTCCGGGGGCAGCGAGTTTAAGCCCGGGGCGGCGGAGCTAAAAAACAGACTGTATTTTAACGACGGAAAAGGGAACTTTGCTAAATCAACCACACATCTCCCCGCTTCGAAAATGCTTGCAGCAACTTCTTGTATAGCTGTTGCAGATATTGACGGTGATAGAGATTTAGATATTTTTTTAAGCGAAAGAGTAACGCCGCTTTCGTATGGCCTACCCGTAAATGGATATATACTGGCTAATAACGGCAAGGGCAGCTTTAACAATATCACAGGTGAAATAGCTCCTTCTTTAACTAAATTGGGGATGATAACTGATGCAGAGTGGTTCGATTACGACCTAGACGGGAAACAGGATCTGGTCGTAGTCGGCGAGTTTATGCCGGTACGGATATTTCATAATACCGGCTCAAAGCTGATAGAAGTAACAGAAAAGGCAGGTTTATTAAATACAAACGGGTGGTGGAACAGAATTGCAATTGCAGATGTAAATACAGACGGTTACCCGGATATTATTGCCGGAAACCATGGTTCAAACAGTCGGTTTAAAGCAAACCTGAAAAGGCCTGTTACTATGTATGTTAACGATTTTGACAATAACGGCGCTATAGAACAAATTTTGTGCACTTACAATGGCACAAAGCAATACCCTTTTATTTTACGTCATGATTTAGTTTCGCAAATACCATCCCTACAGAAAAAATACCTGAAATACGAAGATTATAAAGAACAGACTGTTTATGATATTTTTTCAGGAGATGAGTTGAAAGATGCGGTTAAACTTGATGCTTATAATTTTGAGACTTCCGTTTTTATAAACAATAGAAAGGGAAACTTCATAAGATCTCCTCTACCTCGGGAAGCTCAATTTTCTTCCGTTTATGCTATTAATGTTTCTGACTTTGATAAGGACGGCAGGCCAGATATTTTACTTGCCGGAAATTTTTATGAAAGCAAGCCTGAGGCAGGGATTTACGATGCTTCATACGGCTTATTATTAAAAGGGGTAGGCGCCGGAAAGTTTAAAAGTTTATCTGCCAAGCAAAGTGGTGTAAATATTCGCGGGGCTGTCAGAGATATTCTTCCGATAAATCAAGGTGCCGGCATGTCCTACATTTTCTCTTTGAACAATGATTTTTTGAGAGTCTATATGAGCAAATTTTACCGATAAAAGAGAAACAATGCACCGGCATTGCATGATAAAAAAGCATTAGAATGAAAGGAGTTTTCTCATTGCCTTTTAATTTTATAGCCTTATTCCTAAAGTTAAAGAATAGCTTCTCGCATCCGACGGCCATATTCCCGGGCCCGGGTAAAATTGCGGCCTTTTAGTAAAATAGCTTTTGTTAAAGGCATTATTTACGTTAAAACGAGCATTTATCATTTTGCTTAAATTGATTTTTGCGTTAAAATCAAGTATATGATAAGAGGGGACTATTCCGGTAGCGCCGGATGAAGAAGGCACAACCGAATTCAAGGCATCAGCGAATGTTTTACCGGTATAACTTGAGAGTAGGCTTAAGCTTAATGCAGGAAATCTTAGCGTTACGCCGTTTCGGCTTTGCCATTCCGGAGCACTTTCTACTCTGTTTCCCTCAATATTTACATTCGAATTTCCTGATCTTACGGAAGCATTTATATACTTTGCATCCATATAAGCAGTGGCGGTAAATATCGAGAGGTTTGCTTTTCTTCCAATCGGCAAATTCAGCTCGGCAAACAGCTCTAATCCCTCTGTTAAAGAATTGCCGATATTCGTCTTAAAAATTGTTAGTTCCCCGGCATTATTGGTTTGGGCCAAGGTTCCGAGGCGGTTTTTGTAAAACAAGCGGAAGTAGCTCACATCCCATGACAATAAATGTTTTTTTCCTCTTATGCCCGCTTCGATATTGTATCCGTGAGCGTCTTTTAGGTTCTTATCGGCAATTTCAAATGTAGAAGTCGGGATAATGTCTTTAAAAATTACCGGTCTATAAGCTTGAGTCCAACCCCCGTATAAATTAATGTCGGTTGAAATATTGTATTGCGCATTTGCTCCAAGTAATGGAAAATTGTGGTTAATAGTATTCGGGATATCGTTTGCGGGGTAATTCTTAATAATTCCGGTCATTTCGGTTTCGCCGATTTCGTTGCGTAGGCCTAGGTTAATTGAAAATCGGGGCAGTAACGCAAATCTGTTTTCGATGAAAAGAGCAATGTTTCCTGTTCTATAATGCATATCTCTTCCCCAACCGGGAACCGCTAAAGACAGATCGAAATCAGATCCTGTTGTACCCGTACCCAATTGTCGCCGATGTAAATCGTTATTCATGTATTGAATGCCGGCAGCTAGAGAAGAAGTGCGGCTAAACAAGTTGTAGGATTGTAACACTCGCAATTCTGAAGTGAAACTGTTGAACTTATCAATATCAACTTGCCGATTATTGTAAGCAAGCGTAGCAGAATTTACAGTATCGGCAATCGTTGCCGGCTTATCAAAAATAACGCTGTTTCGGTTGCCTAAAACGGCAGAAGAAGTAAAGTTTACAGTGGTAGTGCGAGACGGTTTCCAATCTAAAGTTAAAGAAGGGATATGTATCTCAGGATTGTAATAATTACGAGAACGGGTTGCAAAGCGAGGGTCAGTTCGAAATTGCGCATCAGTTAACGGCCCAGCTAAATGTATAAGATAATTGGAGCGAGTGTATTCTGCTTTAAGAAGCAAATTTTTGCTTCCTTGATAATACAGTGTAAGGTTTTGGGCATCGTAGTTTGAGTTAGCATTTCTGCGGTAGCCTGTATTCTTCTTACCGTTAAACCAAGCAAAATATTTCAATCTTCCTACAGTTCCGCTTGCCGAGTTAAAGGTGCTCAACAATCCGTACGAACCTATTGTATTAATACTTTCGAAACTGAAAGCTCGTGTTGAATCAGGTTGTTTACTTACATAATTAAGCATTCCGCCAAACTGAGCGCCATATTGAAGCGATCCCGTGCCTCTTACCAACTCTATACGCTCCACTGCTTCCATGGGAATGTTGTAATGGCTTGCCGGATATCCGTACGTGTCAGAATTTGTAAGAATTCCGTCTTTACGAGTGTTAAACTCCCAACCTCTATGCGGATCAAGTCCTCGAGTTGAAATATTTATTTGATTTCCGGTACCGTCCATATCGTAAACAAAAACTCCCGGAATTTTTGCAAAAATTTGACGGCCGTACTTTTCTGTAAGGGCAGCATCTTTTGCCGTAAGATTAATCACTTCATTTTTTTTGCCGGAATAAATGAAAGTACCTTTTATGGAGTCTAGCCGTGTAACTTCTCTTTGAGTTCTAAGGGCTTTAATTATAACTTCATTTAATGTTCGAGTGCTATCAGAAGTTTGCGAAAAAATCGCCGAAGTAATAAAGCAGAGTGTAAAAGTTGATAAGAGTTGCTTTAAAGCCATTCAGTTAAGATTATCAGTTCAAAGGTATTAGTTTGGGAAAATTGTTTTGTTAAAAAGTTTATTATGGATTTGGTTTTACGAGCAGCATTAATAAAAAGGATTCGACTGCCGGAATGCTTTAATTGTAGCATCTCGACTAACGAACAACTAAGAAGGCAAGTCGTCCCTAACTTAACCAAGAAGTTATAGTCTAGAGAAAATACTATTTAGGTGAACGGCAAAATAAATTAATGCCTTAGTTTTTTATAATTAATTCTCTATTCCAAAAAAAATTCTTAATCTTGAAATAATATTCTTGCGCAAACAATCGGAGTATGTAATTGTATTGCTCTTTCTGCAGCAAGTAGCTAACTGAATATAACCGAAATTCGCCACTTTGAAGAAATTTTTTGCAATAGTAATGCTGGTTAACATACTGTTTAACAGTTTTGGATACCGGATTATTGCTTTTATTTTAGAAAAAAGAGCGGTAATAGTTGCAGAAGAAAAATTCGATAAGAATGATTATGACGAATCAAAACTAATCGAAATTAAAATTCCTTTTAAACTTCCGTATACAACCGAGTGGAAAGACTTTGAACGGGTAAACGGAGAGATTGAAGTTAACGGAAAGTATTACAAATATGTAAAGCGCAAAGTTATTACAGATTCGCTGGTTTTGCTTTGCTTGCCCAATTACGAAAAACTGCGACTTGAATCTGCTCGCGATCGTTTCTTTGAATTGGTAAATGGACTTAAACATCCCAATCAAAAGAAGACCGATACTCCCTCGGTGTTCAAAATGTTAATAAGCGATTATATTACAAAAGAGAATAATTGGAGTGCAAATAACTTTCTTGAAGAAACTTCTGCTCATTCCATTAAAAATTCTGCTCTCGTTTCCCTGTTTAATTACCAAAAATTAATAAAACCTCCGAATTTCCTTTCTTAGTTTCTTGAAGTCGGTCTTCGTTTCATATCGGTAGTTTGTTATTCCGGTGAGGAGTTTTTACGCCTTCCTTTTATTTTGACCTCCCTACGAGGTGGCCGAATAAAGAAAATCCGTAAAATTTCTTACTGAGGATAATAAACAAAGCAGAGGTCTATTATCCCGCTCCGAAGGATTTTAGTTAATCCAAAGACTTGAAAAAACCGACTGCATTTCACAAGAAATTTTTGATCTCAATAATTAACTCTTATAAGTTAAACAGCAAGGGATGCTGTCTTTTATTCCACGTTTATGATATACATATACACTTTATTTACCCTGCTAGCTATCTCCGCATTGCTATCCTATAAGGTCAACGCACAAGGGTGTTTCGCAATAAAAAGTACCGAAGCTGTTTGTAACGTGACCGATAGAGATGATCTGCCTTCCAAAAGTGAATTTTTAACACTACTGAAGTTCAAGAAGAATGCTGCGTTCTCTAAAAGCAGTATAAATACCTACGTAAATATTAACTCAATTATTAACCCTGATGAAGTTTGACAATTTTTCTAAATCTATTGCAGTATTTGTCTGCACATTTCTTTGCACCGCAAAGGTGTCGGCTCAAAACGAGCAAGACGCTTTGATGATGACCAAGAACAAATTATGCGTTGCAGCTGATTTTGGTTACAATAGCTGGTCTGATTACTGGGAAGGTACCTTTAAGCGGAACAATGATAACATCGGCCGGCTTTCGACAAAATCATACATGCTAATGTTTAACTACGGCTTAACGGATAAAATAAACTTGATTGCCGGGTTGCCTTATGTTACTACCGATGCAAACAAAGGAACGTTAGCCGGATTAAAAGGATTTCAGGACATAAGCTTTTATGTTAAATGGAAACCTATTAAGAAAGCATTCGGTAGACAAAACCTTTCGCTTTTTGCTGTTGGAGGCTATTCCGCTCCAAGCAACAATTATAATATTGACTTTATGCCAATGACCGTTGGCATGGGAAGTAATGTACTTAGCGGACGTTTAATTGCAGATGTGCAACGAAGCAAAGCTTTTGCTACTTTATCGGCAGCATACATGCATCGCAGCAACGTAGAAATTGACCGACGCGCATACTATACCACTCGTCAAATTAATTCGAACGAAGTTAAAATGCCGGATGCCGGAAACTTTCAAGCAAGTGCCGGTTATCGCAGCCGAATTTTGATTGCTTATGCTTTTTTGGATAACATGACAACCTTCGGCGGTTTCGACATCCGCAAAAATGATATGCCTTTTGTAAGCAACGAAATGAACAGTACGAAGGTGGGAGCACTTGCCAAATTCTATCTGCCGAAGCATACCGCTTTCGGAATTCATGCTAATGTGTGGCGTGTTTTAGCCGGCAGAAACGTTGGTCAAGCAACCGGATTTATGGCGGGGCTTGATTATGCTTTTAACTTAAATCGTAAATCAGCAAAAAATTAAAAATGAAAAGTTCTCTTAAATATATAGTGATTGCGGTATGTGTGTTTTCTATAGTTTCTTGTGATAAGGATATAACTGAAGAAACTGCAAGCCTACCTACCTTAAATCCGGCATCAACCGATCTTCAAGCCAAAAGTTGGAAACCGTTTATTGCAACGGCAACTACTGATTTCCCGGTTCCTGCACCGGCAGCTACCAATTCTGATGCTTATCAAAACGAGCTGATAGATTTAAAGTCCAAAAGCTCAAACCTAACGGCAGAACAAAAGAAAGTTATTGACTATTGGAAAGTTGGAAGCACGGTTAGATGGAACGAAATAATGCGTGAGCTTGTTGCAAAACATAACCTTCCGCCTTACCAAAAGCCCGACGGAACATATCCGGTGCCCGATGCTAAAAATCCGTTCTCTTATCCTGAGTTTCCGTTTTCTAATCCGCCTTACGCAGCTCGTGCCTATGCTTACGTAAGCGTAGCACAATACGATGCGTTAATTATGGCTTGGAACTTTAAATCGCAATTCAATCGCCCTGCGCCTTATAAAATTGATAATACTATTGCGGTTGCTATCCCTAAAAGTGATTTACCTTCTTATCCTTCGGAGGATGCCGTTCTCGCGGGTGCTTCTTTTGAAATGATGAAATTATTATTTCCGGCAGATATCGCTTACATCACTAAAAAAGCTGAAGAAGAGAAAAATTACCGCATTTGGAGTGGCGCAAACGTAGCCAGCGATATAGCCGCAGGCGATTCGTTGGGTCGTTGGGTAGCACGTAAAGTTATTGCCAGAGCAAAAGGTGACGGCATGGGGAAAGCGGGAGGAGACGCCTTATTATGGAAAAAGTTGGAGGACGATTGTATTGCAAAAGGAGAAACACCTTGGTATAGCTTGGAAACTCCAAAGCGCCCGCCGATGCTGGCTGCGTTTGGAAACGTTAAGCCTTTGTTGTTCGCTCCTGAAGTTGTTGCAAGTTTACGGCCCGGCCCGCCGCCCTTAGCCAATTCTTCTGCTATGAAAAAGGAGTTAGAGGAAGTGCTGGAATATACTAAAAATCCTACCCGAGAGCACATGCGCTTAGTCAATTTTTGGGCAGACGGTGCCGGAACCTATACCCCTCCGGGGCATTGGAATTTGATTGCAACCGAAGAATTTGTTAAAAAGCAATATAGCGAAATCCAACTGGCCCGCAATTATGCTTTGCTTAATGCTGCCATGATGGACGCGGCAATTGTATGCTGGAACACTAAATATTTTTATTTTAATGCTCGCCCCTGCCAGTTAGACCTCGATATAAAAACGTTGACAGGAGTACCGAATTTCCCGGCTTATATTTCCGGACATTCGACTTTTAGCGGGGCAGCAGCAGAAATTCTCGGATATTTGGTTCCTGAAAAGAAAGCTGTTTATGCTCAAATGGCAACAGACGCTTCAAATTCTCGGATATACGGCGGTATTCATTACCGTGCCGATTGTACGGAAGGACTGAAAGCCGGGAAAGCGATAGGAAACTATGCGGTTGAACGCGCAAAAGTTGATGGTGCAAATTAAACTAGAATTTTAACTGTTCGGCTAAAACGCAGGACATTTTTAGATACTCATCGTTAGTTAGTAGTTAGTTGTCGATACGAGGAGGGATCGAGCATTTCTCCTCTCATTCGACTTTTACTGACACTACACTGTCTTTTATCACGCTAAAAAATCAAAGAAAATGCCTCATATTCCTTTACCCGAGCACCTTCCCGGAATTACCGGCTTGCTCGAATATAGATTAGACACTGCTTATCCAATTCGGGATTTAACTCAGATTTTGCTTAGAGGAGAATCTACCTTAACCCAAGGTGAAAGAGAACTTATAGCAACTGTCGTTTCGCACGACAACCAATGTAAGTTTTGCACAACGGGCCATACCGTCGCTGCAAATATTTTATTGGGCGAAACCGAAACGGCAGAAAAAGTAAAACACGATTTGGAAAATGCGTCGGTATCCGAAAAAATGAAAGCACTTTTAAAAATTGCAAAAGCAGTCCAAAAATCGGGGAAGCAAGTAACAACTGAGCTCATCGAAAAAGCGAAGCAAGAAGGAGCGATAGATTTGGAAATACACGATACAGTTTTGATAGCAGCACTATTTTGTTTATACAATAAGTATGTAGACGGAATGGCAAGTGTTACTCCTGATAACCAGGAGTATTACCAAACCTTGGGTGATAAAATTGTAAACCAAGGATACTTACGAGCAAAAAACAACGACTATAAGTGATTAAAATTAAACCTAAATCAAATAACCTATTGGGACCTAACCTTTCCGAAACAAAAATTATTATCATGAACAGAATTATAATTATTGTGCTTACAGCACTTGTATTGCCTTTTTTGGCGGCGGCCCAAATCAGAGGAACAGTAACCGAAGCAGAAACCGGTAAACCGATTCCCGGAGTTAGTATTAACCTAAAAAACACCTCTAAAGGAACCATAAGCGACAGTAAAGGAAGTTTTGAAATCAAAGGAAAAATTCCTGCGAATGCTGTTTTAATATTTTCTGCAATCGGGTATGCCCTAAAAGAAGTTCAAATAATTAATCCTTCAGAAGCGGTTTCTGTGGCTCTTTCGGCTAAAGTAACAGCAATGGACGAAGTGGTGGTTTCGGCTTCACGTGTTCAAGAAAGTATTATGCAATCGCCGGTAACGGTAGAGAAATTGGATTCGAAGGCTATTCAAAATACTACCTCATTCAACTTTTACGAAGGTTTGCAAAGCATGAAGTCCTTGGATTTGGTGACGAGCAGTTTAACTTTTAAAGCAGTAAATACCCGAGGATTCGGGGGAATCGGTACCGGCAGGCTTTTGCAGTTGGTAGACGGTGTAGATAATCAAACTCCCGGTTTGAACTTTTCTGTAGGAAACCTTTTCGGCTCCTCTGATTTAGATATGGAGAGTGTCGAACTAATCCCTGGTGCCGCTTCGGCATTATACGGGCCGGTTGCATTCAACGGCGTTTTAATGCTTCGCACTAAAAACCCTTACCAATTTCAGGGTTTAAGCGTTCAGGGGAAATTAGGTGTAAACCATTTAAGTGACCCGAATACTTCTGCTGCCCCCGTTTATGACGCTTCTCTGCGGTACGCGAAAGCTTTTAATAATCGCTTTGCTTTTAAAGTAAACGCATCTTATTTAAAGGGTTTAGATTGGTATGCTACTAATTTTACTTCCGATCTTAATCCCGGAGCCGTTTCAGGTCCGGCTAATCCGGCAAAAAACTTGGTAAATATCTACGGGGATGAAGTTGTAACGCAACAACCCATTCCTAACGCCGGTTTCGTTTCAAGAACCGGTTACGAGGAAAAAGATTTATCGGATTATAATGTGGATAATTTAAAGCTTAACGGGGCTTTACATTACCGGATTACTGATAATATCGAGGCAATTTATCAGTACAATTGGGGCCGCGGTACAGCAAATTATACCGGCAGCAGTCGTTTTGCTATTAACAACTTTACTCTGCAGCAGCATCGTTTGGAGCTGAAGGGATCTAACTTTTTTGTAAGAGGTTATACTACAATAGAAAACTCGCACGACTCTTACAATTCGCGAACGCTCGGTCAAAAAATCAACCAAACTTGGGTACGCGACCTAAACGGTAATGTGGTTGCCCCGAATAAAGCTGACAGTACATGGTTTGCTCGTTATGCCGGAGCGTATAACGGAGCTGTTCAAGGAGTTACGGCAACCAGCCACAGTGCCGCTCGTACTTTTGCAGATCAAGGTCGCTTTTTACCCGGAAGTGCCGATTTTAACCGCGAAAAAGACAAATTCAAGAGCATTCGCGGAATAACCGGTGCCGGAATTTTCAGTAACAGCAAATTGTATCACGCCGAGGGGCAATACGATTTCAGTCACCTTGCTAAAGTTGTTAATCTACTTGTGGGTGGTAACTTCCGCATGTTTGATATGAACACGGAAGGAACCCTTTTTGATGATTTAAATAAAGAAATAACCATAAAAGAAGGCGGTGCTTTTGTACAAGTTTCGAAATTGCTGCTGCAAGAGAAACTAAAACTAACGGCTTCGGCCCGCTACGATAAAAACGAGAACTTCGACGGAAGCTTCACTCCTCGTGCCTCAATTGTTTACTCGCCGGTAAAAAATCATAATTTTCGGGCGTCAATACAAACCGGTTTCCGCAACCCTACTCCTGTAGATCAGTTTATCAAGCTGAATGCCGGCGTCATTACCATTCTCGGTGGAGCAAGGAAAAATAGCGAAGGCATGAATGTCTACGAAAACGCGTTTACCGCAGCTTCCGCAGGAGCCCTTCGAGCAGCCGGGCAAGGAGCAGATCCGACCAAAATATTAAAAAAAGCAAATACACCGTACGTAAAACCGGAACGTATTCAAAGTTACGAGATTGGTTATAAGGGCTTAATTGCGGAAAAGTTGTTTGTTGACGGAAATTACTACTACAGCAGCTACAAAGATTTTATCGCAAACCAAGTGGTGTTTAGCACCAAAAATCCGGTACTGAACGCCGACGGAACAGTAAATATGGCGGCAGTACAAGACCTTAGAACTCCGGGAAATGCCCGACTTTACCAAGTTTATACCAACGCCGATGACGAAGTAAGTTCGCAGGGAGCTTCCTTAGGCTTGACCTATTATCTTCCGAACAATTATTTGCTGAGCGGTAACGGTTCCTTAAACACCTTCGATTTGAAAAATGCGAATCGCAACAACGTTCCGGCATTTAATACGCCAAAATATCAAACTAATTTAAGTATCGAGAACAGGAGCATTTATAAGAATATCGGCTTCAACGTTAATTGGAGATGGCAAACCGCTTTCGACTATATCGGAACGTTTACCGGACTTTTCCCAGGAAGAGTTCCCGCCTACTCGCAACTTGGTGCGCAAGTGAGCTATAAGGTTCCCTCTATCAAGTCGATAGTTAAAGTCGGCGCAAGTAATCTGACGAATAAATACAATGTTCAGGCTTTCGGTTCGCCGGCAGTAGGCGGCCTGTATTATGTTTCGCTAACCTTTGACGATCTTTTGAAGTAGGCTTATGGAAAATATTCTGAGCGCCGGTAAAAGAAGCAACAACAAAGCTTTTCTCTTTGGCCTATGTGCTGTTTGTAGTATATTTTGCGGCTTTGTTTCCACTATCATGTCGGTGTATTTACCGGTTACGGTAAAAGAATTGCTCGGAAATGTAAGCGAACAACGTTTAGGCGAAGTAAGCGCCTATATAGGAGCAATGTATTTATACGGCTGGATGATCGGCGGCTTTTTATTCGGTTTTGCCGGTGATAAAATAGGGAGGGTAAAAGTATTTGTGACATCTGTTTTGTTGTATTCAGTTTTCACGATTCTTATCAGCTTTACGCATAACTGGATAGTGTTGGTTGCTTTTCGCTTTATTTCAGGAATAGGAGTTGGCGGAACCCTGGTATTGTCTACAATTTTAGTAGCTGAAGTATGGCCGAAAAAGTCGAGAGCTATTGCGTTGGGAATTTTAGCGGTTACTTTCCCGGTAGGAATAATTTCGGCGGGAATTGCAAACAATACTTTTTCTGATTGGCGTCCGGCATTTATGCTTGCAATATTGCCTTTGCTTGCCGGACTGGCTTCGCTCTCGCTAAAAGAGACGGACGAGTGGCAAGAAATCCGGAAAAACAGACAAAACAATTTAAACGACCGGGAGAATAATCTCTTCCGGTCTTCTCACAAGCAAAACCTTTTTACCGGCTCTATCATGTTCGGCACAATGTTGATAGGGCTTTGGGCTATCTTTTCTTGGATGCCAACCTGGGTTCAAAGTTTGTTTCCTGATGCAAATTCAGGCCAAAAAGAACGCGGTTTAACCATGATACTTTTGGGTTGCGGCGGAATAATAGGCGGGGCACTTTCCGGCTGGTTTGTAAATGCTTTAGGAAATAGAAAAACCGTTATGATAACCTTCGCGGGAAGTTTTGTAATGTGCTTTATTCTTTTTAAAACAAATACGGCGTTTTCTTCGATTATCTATGTCCAAACAGCCATTTTGGCTCTGTTTTTCGGAATAAGCCAAGGAGCGCTTTCTGCCTATCTACCGAGTCTTTTTCCAACTCACATTCGTTCTACAGCAACCGGGTTTTGCTTTAATATCGGCCGGTTAGCCACAGCAACAGTCGTATTTTTTGTCGGTGCTTTAGTAACTGCGTTGGGCGGATACGGAAGCGCAGTTTTAACCTTTTCAATCACTTTTTTAATCGGCTTGGTTGTTACCTTTTTTTCGAGTGACGGCGAGCCTCATTTAAATTAAACTATGGCACATATTAACGTACCCGAAGGAGTTCCCGGAATACGAAGTTTGGTAATGTTTCGTCCTGAAACCGGAAAACCTTTATACGAATTAGCAGAAGCGCTTTTAAGAAATCCTTCCGGGAGTTTAACCACTCCCGAAAAGGAGCTTATCGCGGCCTATACCTCGAGTAAAAATGACTGTATGTTTTGTATGAGCAGTCATGCAGCGGCAGCTCGTTATCTCTATAAAGAAAATAAACAAGTTGTAGATTTTGTGTTAGAAGATTTTGAAGCTGCACCTATCCCCGATAAATTAAAAGTGCTTTTACGGATAGCCGGGAAAGTGCAGGAAGATGCAAGAACCGTTACAACTGAATTGGTAGAGGCAGCTAAACAACTCGGTGCAAGCGACCGCGACATTCACGATACCGTTTTAATTGCCGCGGCATTTTGCATGTATAATCGTTATGTAGACGGACTTGCAAGTTTAACTCCTACCGACCCTAAAGAATACGAAGCAATGGGCGAACGTATGGGGACTCTGGGTTATTCATTGCCTAAAAAAGACTGATATGGCACATATAAATTTAAAAAATGATTTTCCCGGAATCAGAGGTCTAATGGCTTTTGATCCGGAAGCTGCCGAAGCTTTAAATAAGTTGGCGAATGTTTTATTGCGTCGGCAAACCGGGCTTTCGCCGGGAGATCGGGAAATGATAGCAACTTTTGTTTCGTCGCAAAACGACTGCTTTTTCTGTCAGCATGTGCACGGAGCTGTTGCAAGCGAACATTTAGGTGATGAAGACGGAAGCCTGATTTGTAAAGTAAAAGAAGACTACCTGACAGCGCCTGTTTCAGATAAAATGAAGGCTTTACTTGCAATTGCCGGAAGTGTACAAAAAGGAGGCAAAAACGTAACATCGGAACAGGTAGAAAAAGCAAAGGCCGAAGGCGCAAGCGATCAAGAAATACACGATACAGTTTTAATTGCCGCAGCTTTTTGCATGTTCAACAGATATGTGGACGGACTGGGAACTTGGGCCCCGCAAGACTTAAATGTGTACAAGGAACGAGCTCCGGCAATTGTGGAACATGGATATAGCGGGCAGGTAAATTTTAATTCTTCCTTTCTCGGCACAAGTACTCCAAGTTAATCCGTCGGTCGGTAAAAACAATGGAATTTGCTGCATTCATCAAAAAAGCCTTCGCGCCTTCAAAGTTTTGATTAGGGAGTTTGGCTGTGTTAAGGCTGATAATGAAATCCTTATAAACAAGGGTAACGAACAGCTGTTGAACATCTTTAGCCACGCTTTCCGGCAGATCGTATTGCCAAAAATATGCTGAACCGAATTTCAGCTTTACCGCTTCGGCTTTAAGTTCAAGCTTTGCTTTAAATTGATTATTCATATACGCTGTTTCCGACCGGGCATGACTTCCTAAAATTTCTTGATCAGTCTCTCCGGTAAATTTCGTTTTATCCAAGGCTAAAACCTGTAGGGCATATTCGCCCACACTGAATAGGTTATTTCGATCGGTAGTGGTTACAGATGTGTTTTTTAAATCGATATAAAAGTATAAATCGAGTTTATTGAAATTATTGAATATTAAAATCCCACCGGTTGAAGTTTCAATAAGACATTTATTGTCGGTGAATGCTTTGTTCTGCGCTTTCGTTGATGTTTGTAAGATAAGAACAACAAGTAATCCCGTTAAGATTTTCATAGTTAGCTTTTTACCGAAAATAGGAAATCGATAGAAAAAAAGAAGTATTACTTTTTCAATTCCGCTAACAAACTATTTGCAACAGCCGTCGCCGAAATCTTTTGATTCAGCGAAACCGCAATAAAGGCCTTTGTTTCGGTATCGTAAGCTACAACAGCATTATAGTTGTAGAGCCCTCCGTAGTGTCCTATCCAAAAATGATTGGTATTATCAATTTCGTTAAAATCCCACACCATCATTCCTTTCCCGTAAAAAGAGCCTTTATCAACCATGGGATATAACTGCTCTAAATTTGAAGAAATCAAGGATTTTGAGTAAAGCTTCCCGGTTAAATTGAAATATAAAAACTTAAGCATATCTGCCGAGTTGCCTGAGATACTTGCGGCACCACCGTGAGCATATTCTTCTTTTATAACTTCCCCGTCGTAATCGGCAAACGCCGGATTTTCAGGAACTTCTCCTTGCGTTATAACTTTTATCGACCTAAGATTTAAAGGTCCCGATATTCTATCGGCAACAATGTCAGCGAAAGCTTTCCCTTCAATTTTTTCTGCAATACTTCCCAGCAATAAATAACCGGTATTATTGAATAGCCAATATTCGCCGGGTTTAAACAGATTTTTATGAGCAATCGCTAAATTAATCAATTCGTTTTCGGGGTAACTGGGCTTGTCTTTTCCGCTAGCTGAATCCGAATCAAAGCTGTAGATTCCGGATGTATGAGTAAGTAACTGTTCGATAGTTATTTGTTCGGCATACTGAAATTCGGGGAACCGGTTAAAAAGTTTATCGTCATACGTCAATTTCTTTTCTTGAACAAGCTGCGTGATAACGCTGCCGGTAAACATTTTACCAACATTCATCCAATAAAACACGCTCGTTGAATCAACCTTCTTTAACTTATCCGTTGATCGGTAACCTGTATCCAATTTCCAAAGCCCTTCTTGCGGAATAAGTATGCTTATGCCCATGCCGGTAAGTTTCAATGAATCAATTAAACTTACAGCCTTGGCATGTAATTTTTCGGCTGTTTGTTTTGAGACTTTTTTATTAAGATTATACAAATCGGAATCCGGCAAAAGGCTTAAATCAAGCTGGGGATGAAGAGACTTGCCTTTGTAAGGATAGCCGGACAAGGGCGATGACTCATCTTTCTTATCGCATGACGTTATAAGGAATAAAATGGCAGGGAAAAGAATAGCAGCAAATTTGATGTAACGGCGCATATAGCAATATACGAAAATGCGAGTAGCAGGTTTTTAGAAAAGTTAGGCCCTGTATCGGTAAAATGAAAAGCCCGAGTTTCCTCAAGCTTAAAAAAAAAAATCCTGTTCAATTAAAAAACCTGCTTTTCTCGACTTTGCCCCGAACCGTTCTTCTCGATTTCAAGACACATCAGGAAAAGTTAACTTCTTTTATCACAACTTTTTTACAATCGTGAAATCAAAAGCGTAAAGGGGTTGTTGTCAAGTCATACAATGAAAACACATAATCTATGAAAACAAGAATTTTAGTATGCTTACTTGCCGCCGGTTCAGGCTTGGCAAGTTGCTCTTCTACGCGTCAAGGACAAGGTGGAACTGATACGACAAGTACAACAGGGACCGGAACCGGAACTACAACAGATACGGCAGCAATGGTCGCCCCGGGCGCACCTAACGGCACAGGAACTACAGGTAACGGTGCAACCGGGACAACTACCGACACCACCAGCACGGGAACAGGTACAGGAACCGGCACCAAGTAATTTAATTATTAATGAGTTTGAAAATCCGGGAACAGTATGTTTCCGGATTTTTTGCTTTTATTCTTTCTATTTAATTATTAAGATTCCTCGAGGTAACTTTATAAAATAATATTTTATGAAGTTTAGACTCTTTTTTTTGTTAATCTTTTTTCTGTCTCAGGCTTGCGCCCAGGATTCGGCAGGTGCAAAACGACTGATAAAGAAACTCTCTTCTTCTAAATTTTACGGCCGAGGATATACTAAAAAAGGTGTAAATAAAGCGGCAGATTTTTTAGCTTTCAAGTTTTCGGTTTTGGGCTTAAAATCCTATAATGGGTCTTACCATCAACCTTTCGAAATCTCTGTTAATACTTTCCCCGGCAAGGTTAAACTTAAACTTAATAATGAACGCGTGAAATCCGGAAGAGATTATATCTTAAATCCCGCAAGTAAAAGCTTAAAAGCGGAGGGGAAATTAATCCAAACCGGAGCCGGTTTTTTTACCGATTCATCCAAGTCTTTTAAACTTTTTATTGAACCCAAACTTACTTGGTCCGTTTCTCAAAAGGTGGCAGACTTTACCGAAGTCCGTATCGACAGCACTCGTGTAAAAACTGATCCCCGAACGTATAAAGTTAATATTCAAAACAAGTTCTTTAAAAAGTATAAAATTGCAAATGTTGCAGGTTTTGTTCCCGGAACCGAACGACCCGATTCTATTTTGGTTATTACAGCACACTACGATCATCTCGGCGGTATGGGTAAAAGAACTTATTTTCCCGGTGCAAATGATAATGCAAGCGGAACAAGCATGCTGCTAGAATTGGCGAAATGTTATGCTAAAAAACCCTTACGGTATTCCGTTGCTTTTATCTGTTTCGCGGGAGAGGAAGCAGGTTTGTTAGGCTCAAAGTACTTTATCGAAAATCCCTTATTTGATCTAAGCAAAGTTAGATTTTTGATTAATTTGGATATGGTGGGAACCGGAGAAACCGGCATCACGGTAGTAAATTCAACTGCGTTGACTAATGAGTTCGGCTTGTTCAATGATATTAACAATCAAAGAAACTATCTCACCAAGATCAATAAACGCGGAAATACAGCAAACAGTGATCACTATTGGTTTACCCAAAAAGGCGTTCCTGCATTTTTTATTTATACAACCGGCGGTATAAAAGCCTATCATGATATTTACGACAAAGCCCAAACTCTTCCATTAACAGAATTTAATGATCTAAGTAAACTGATTAAGGAATTTTATTTTGAGCTTTCGCGATAATCATATGGTTTTGCAAACCAAAGATTCGGCCCGCTTTCCGCGAGTTCGTTGTACTTTTATTAACTCATTGATAATAAAACAAAGCTGAAATGAATAGAAGAACGTATTTAAAAAGCACAGGCTTGCTTTTATCCTCGTACTTATTGCCTTCTTTTACAAGTTCCGGTTCAGGGAAGATTATAACCGTAACCGGGCCGATTCCTGCTGAGAAGCTTGGTACTTCCTTAATTCACGAACACGTTTTAGTTGACTTCGGAGGGGCCGAAAACTACGATCCGAATAAGTGGAACCACGAGAAAGTAATTGAAAAAATGCTTCCTTATTTAAAGGAGCTGAAATCGGCAGGTTGCGAAACTCTTTTTGAATGCACTCCGGCTTTTTTGGGCAGAGACGTGCTGTTGTTGAAGAAACTTTCCAAGCTTTCCGGAATCAGAATGATTACTAATACCGGTTTTTACGGAGCGGTTGACAATAAATTTTTCCCTGCCTTCGCCCGGGTTTTAACGCCGGAAAAAATCGCAGATATTTGGATTAAGGAATTTGAAAACGGGATCGACGGCGCCGATATTAAACCGGGGTTTATGAAGATAAGTGTTGATTCAGGTGCGTTAAGTGAGCTCCATAAAAAGCTGGTAAAAGCGGCGGCCTTAACCCATCTAAAAACAGGTTTAACTATTGCATCGCACACCGGTCCTGCGTTGCCGGCCTTTCAAGAAATTGAATTATTGAAAGAATCGGGTGTGCATCCCTCGGCATTTGTTTGGGTACATGCTCAAAGCGAACCCGATAAATCAAAATATATTAAAGCCGCAAATGAAGGGGCATGGATCAGTTTAGACGGGCTTTCTGACGATAACGTTCAAGAATATTCAGCTATGATCAGTAATTTAAAAAACGCAGGGCTGCTGTCTAAAGTTCTCGTTTCACACGATGCCGGTTATTATGATCCGGGCAAAGAAGACGGAGGACCTATACGGCGATACACCACTCTATTTGATAAACTAGTTCCGGAATTAAAAAAATCAGGGTTTAGCCGAGGCAATCTAGATCAATTACTGAGAAGAAATCCGGCTGAAGCATTTACTATAAGAATCAGAAGAATATGAGGGCTTTTCTTTTCCTAATACTTGTACTCGCAAACAATTTATGCGAAGCACAATCGTCTAAAAGTTTCGGGAAAGGCAAGGCAATTATTGTTTTAACTTATGATGACGCGTTGCAAAGTCAGTTGGATAATGTGATTCCGGCATTAAATCAAGCAGGCTTAAAAGGTTCTTTCTTTTTAGACGGTCGGGTTAGTGTACACCAAATGAAATTATGGAAATCAGCGGCAGATAAGGGGCATGAACTTGCAAATCATACGCTATATCACCCCTGCTCTAAACAAGTTTTGGCTAACCTCCCGCCTAAGTACCAAAGCGAGAACTACGATTCAAATTCTATTATTCGGGAAATTGGCATGATGAACAAATTGCTTTTCGGCATTGACGGCAAAGAGAAGCGAACATATGCTTATCCGTGCAGCGAAACTTCTGTTGGGGGTAAAGATTACAAGGAAGCCCTTAAGCAGTCGGGCTTAATAAAATACGCACGAGGCGGTGGGGATTCAAGTGCGATAATTACAAACTTTAAGAACCTAGATCTATTCAACGTACCGAGTTGGGGCCTGCCCGCAAGCACAACAGCAGAGCAATTAACGGCTTTTGTAAAAAATGTTATCGCAAAAAAAGGCATTGGGGTTTTTATGTTTCACGGAGTTGGCGGCGATTATCTAACAGTTTCGGCGAAAGCGCACTCTCAATTAATACAATATCTTCGGGAAAATACCAATGAGGTTCAGGTAAGTACTTTCCGAGTAGCAATGGATATCGTTTCAACAATGAAAGCC
>JAYULL010000188.1:0-78222 GCA_043763625.1 Sphingobacteriaceae bacterium
ATTAAAACTTACCTATTCCTGAAAAAGAGGTTCTGAAAAGAAGCTCTTTTTCTTTTTGAACCGGCTTGCTTGGTTAAAGGCGACTCACGCTTTCGTTTCAAAAATTCCGAATAAAAAACTCAGTTTGATCTACGTTCTGCTCAAACTTTCACCTGCCTTGTACCAATATTTTTAAAAGCAATAATCTATAGTTGTTGACCAAACGTCAAATCCTCCTATTGCTATTAAAAAAGACCGTCAGTAAGTATCTTTGCATGGAATGAATATTAAAAATCTTCTTAGAAGAGCGAACGATTTTGATTTCTTAACTATCGAAGAAGGCGTGTTTTTATTTGCAGAAGCCGGAACTGCGGAGTTAATGTACACGGCCGATGAACTTCGAAAAATTCAAGTTCCGCACGGGAAAGTAACGTGGCAGATCGATCGAAATGTAAATACAACCAACGTTTGCATTGCCAACTGCAAGTTCTGTAATTTCTTTCGTCGACCCGGGCACGAAGACAGTTATATTACCGGTATCGACACCTATAAGACAAAAATTGAAGAAACTTTTCGCTTTGGCGGCGACCAACTTTTGCTTCAGGGTGGTCATCATCCCGACTTGGGTTTACAGTTTTACAGGGATTTATTCAGACAATTAAAAAAGTTATATCCTACTTTGAAACTTCATTCGCTGGGCCCGCCCGAAATTGCTCATATTGCCAAACTTGATAACTTATCACATACCGAAGTATTAAGCCAACTGAAAGAAGCCGGGCTTGATTCCCTTCCCGGGGCAGGAGCAGAAATTCTAAATGATCGGGTACGCCGATTAATATCTAAAGGAAAATGTGGCGGACAAGAATGGCTAGATGTAATGCGGGCCGCACATAAGCTCGATATTTCTACATCGGCAACGATGATGTTCGGCCATGTAGAAACGCTTGAAGAACGATTCGAACATTTAGTTTGGATTAGGTCTGTTCAGACAGAAAAGCCAGCAAATTCACAAGGATTTACAGCCTTTATTCCGTGGCCTTTTCAAGATGACGGAACGCTACTGAGAAAAGTAAGAGGAATCACAAATAACGTTACGACGGACGAATACTTGCGAATGATTGCCCTCAGCAGAATTATGCTCCCAAATATTAAAAATATTCAGGCTTCGTGGTTAACGGTCGGTAAACAAACCGCTCAGCTTTGTCTTCATGGCGGAGCGAATGACTTCGGCTCAATCATGCTTGAGGAAAATGTAGTTTCTGCTGCCGGAGCTCCCCATCGTTTTACAGCTAACGGAATTCAAGAAGCGATACGTGAGGCCGGATTTAAACCGCAATTAAGGACGCAACAATACGAATTTCGAGAAATGCCGTTGCAGTTAGAGCAGCAGTTGATAAATTATTAACGGTTTGAATACTAAGCATGTCCGGAAAAATTAGTTTAGACACGCTCACTTTTAATGTTGAAGCACTGATTTTCTCCTCAGAAAGCAGCATTTCTTTAAAGGAAATTCGACATGTTTTGCAACAGGCTTTAGAACAAGCAATCGAAGAACCTGAAATTCAAAGATCTATTAGCGATATTCAAGAAAAGTACGATGAGAACTTTGCTCTCGAACTGGTTTATCTTGATGGCGGATATCAATTTCTCACAAAAAAGAAATACTACCGGGTTATCAACCGACTTCAAATTCACCGAAGCAAGAAAAAACTGAGTCAAGCCGCTTTAGAAACTTTAGCTATCGTCGCTTACCGGCAACCGGTTACCAAATTGGAAATTGAACAAATAAGAGGTGTAAATTGCGATTATACTGTTCAAAAGTTGCTGGAAAAAGAATTGATAAGTATATCGGGAAAAGCAGAAAGCATAGGAAAGCCATTACTTTACAGCACAGGCTTAGTATTCATGGACTATTTTGGAATTAACGATAAAGCAGAATTGCCGAAAATAAATGAACTTTCAAGTACTAACAACGAGATAGGAAGAGCCCCGGAATAATCTAAAATCTTTTAGTAAATTCATTTTTATATTATTTTTACTGTATAAAATCTTTATCGAATAAATTTTTTAGAATCCTAATTAACTCTCTAATTAAATAAAAAATGAAAACGCAAAAGAAGCAAGAGGCTAAATCTAAAGGAATTGTGCCGGGTGGAGCTAATAAAACTTTCGTTAAACCTGCAGACTTGAAGCCTTCAAAAAAATTAGAAGATGAAGATGATGAATTTGATGAACCGCTCGAAGATGTGGATTTTGAAAGTTTAAATAATTTTGAAGACGACGACTATTAATCAATATAATCTTGTTCCCCCGAGCATTCAGAAACCCTGAATGCTTTTTTATTTTTGATGCATGACTATAATCGAAGTATCTGACAAAAAAACAAGGCGAGAGTTTCTAAATATTTCTAGAATTATTTATCAAAATGATCCTGTTTGGGTCTGTCCCTTAGATATTGATATCGAGGCAATTTTTGATCCCCAAAAAAACAACTTCCATAAACACGGCATAGCAAAGCGTTGGATATTAAAAAATGAAAAAGCCGAACTTATCGGTCGTATTGCCGCCTTTATTAATCATGAAAAGGCATACTCATACGAACAACCGACCGGTGGAATAGGATTTTTTGAGTGTGTTAACAGTTATGAAGCCGCAAGTCTACTTTTCGATACCGCTAAAATATGGCTGGAAAAGCAAGGGATGAAAGCGATGGACGGGCCTATTAACTTCGGAGAAAATGATACCTTTTGGGGATTGCTAATTGATGGGTTTACACACCCTTCTTTCGGGATGAATTACAATCCGCCTTATTACCAGGAGTTTTTCCAGAGGTACGGATTTGAAGTTCTATACGAACAAATCACCAACCATTTGGATGTTTATAAACCCTTTCCGGAGCGTTTCACTAAAATAGCAAATTGGGTAGCTCAAAAACCCGGATATGAATTCAAGCATTTGTCGGTTAAAGAGTTTGATAAATTTGCTCGCGACTTTATGGAAATTTATAACGACGGATGGTCTGACTTCCCGAATTTCGTTCCTATTAATAAGGCTACAATTCTTGAAAGTTTCCAAAAAATGAAACCGATTTTAGACCCGAAGCTGGTTTGGTTCGCCTACATAAACAATGAACCTGCTGCTTTTGTCGTAATCCTGCCCGATGCTAATCAGATAACCAAACCTCTAAAAGGAAAACTCGGTCTTATTGAGAAAATCAAATTCGTATACTATAGATGGCGGGGAGTTAGCAGAATGCGTGCAGTTGTAATGGGAAGCAAAAAAGCTTTTCAGAAGCATGGACTGGAATCTGCGTTGTTTATCAAACTAAAAGAATATGTGCTTCCCCTAAATAAGTATAAAGAGCTTGAACTATCTTGGGTCGGAGATTTTAACAATAAGATGCTGGCTTTGCACGAGGCAACCGGTGCAACCTTAGGTAAAAAACATGTTACGATGCGTAAATTTTTTTAACATGCAGTCCGGACTTATTGCCGGACTGTAGGTTATACTAAAACTTTAGAACGTCTAAGTTCTTCATACAGCTCAATGACCTTTTTTTGTAATTCGATTACTTCAACTTCGCGTTGCTGAAGTTTTTTTGTTATAGTTTCCAATTCAGAAACATACTTTTCTTGTTGTTCTGAATCGTTGAACGTAAGTAATTGAACAACACTCATTTCGAACAAATTAGCAATTTGTTCAAGTCGAGAAAGGTTAATGTCAGTAATGCCGGTTTCAATTTTTGAAAAAGCAGGTATTGAAATATCCAACCTCTTAGCCACGTCTTCCTGACTCCATCCTTTCTGATGCCGCAGTAGCCTTATTTTTTTTCCTAACGTCTTCATGTGCTTTTGATTTAAATTATTGTCCTATTTTACAATGTTCCGTGCCAACTCGTTAAGATTTAACCCTCCGAAATTACCTGAACTCATTAATAGCAAGTTTTTTCTGTTATAATTAATATAACTCAAAAATCTTTCCAATATTTCGGGATTGTTGAAAAATTTTAACTTTTTATTACCAAATGATTTCCTTACTGTATCCTCACCGTATTCTTGCATTTGTTTCTGCTCAAATGTCCGTCTATCAATAAAAACTACAGGCTCGTCTGCCAAGTCCATGGCACCGGTATACTCGTTTAAGAAGTCTCTATTTAAACTACTAAACGTATGTAATTCCATAATTGCTACAAGCTTTCTTTCAGGAAATTGTTTTTTTACCGCCTCTATTGTTGCCTTAAGTTTTGAGGGTGAATGGGCAAAGTCTTTATATACAGCAGTATCATTGTTTGATGCGAGTAATTCTAACCGTCGGGCGGCGCCTGTAAAGGAACTCACAGCAGTATAAAATTGCTCATCTTCAATTCCTAATAATCTGCAAACTTGTTTTGCACCTTCGATATTTTGAAGATTATGCTCGCCGAATACTTTTAACGGCACTTCTTTTCCTTCGCCGGTTACGATATATGTAATTCCCGCTTCAATTTTATACCGGGGTGTTGAATAAGCATTTTTTTTTATACTGCCATCATAGCCATAAACTAATTCTTTTAATACTTCATCTTTCTCGTTGTAAATTATATTTCCTCTGGGAACCAAGGTCTTTAAAAACTCGGCAAATTGCTCAACGTAGTTTCCGAAAGTCGGGAAAACATTAATATGATCCCAAGCTATACCGCTTATCAATCCTATATTACCTTTATATAAGTGAAACTTAGGTCGCCTGTCGATAGGCGAAGCAAGATATTCATCTCCTTCAATGATAATTACCGGTGCTTCTGCTGTCAGCTTCACCATAGTATCAAATCCTTCTAATTGCGCACCTACCATATAATCAAAATCCTGATTGTTATGTTTTAAAACATGCATAATCATAGAAGTGATTGATGTTTTGCCGTGGCTTCCTCCAATTACAACTCGTACTTTACCTTTAGATTGCTCGTAGATGTATTCGGGGTAAGAATAGACTTTCAAATTCAGCTCTTGCGCTTTTTTTAACTCAGGATTTTCGGGACGTGCATGCATTCCTAAAATTACCGCGTCCAAATCCCGAGTAATTCTATTTTCATCCCAACCCATACTCTTAGGTAAAAGCCCGTGTTTTTGCAAGCGCGAACTTGAAGGTTCAAAAATTGCATCGTCTGAACCGGTTACTTGATACCCTTTTTTCGCTAGTGCAATGGCAAGGTTATGCATAGCACTACCGCCAATAGCAATAAAGTGTAATCGCATTGAAATGATTTTTATATTAAGTTAACAAGAATAAACAAAAGGAAGTTTTATATTCTTTTAATAAATTTTGCAGCAACCCAGTTGTCTGTTTTTTTGTTTGAATTAAATTCTAGGCCGCATTTTTCTGCTTCAATAGTTACAACTTCCAAATCAGTGTCGTAAAAGCCGCTAAGTAATAAAACTCCTCCGTTTTTGATTTTTGTAGAATATTGCGCGATTTGTTGAAGTAAAATATTTCGATTAATATTTGCTAAAATTATATTAAACTCCTTTGCCGGAATTACTTCCGTAGAACCGCAAATTGCAGTAATATTTTGGACAATGTTAAGAGCCGAATTTTCTTGAGTGCTCGCGAAGCAAAGCGGATCGTAGTCTATAGCCGTGATTTCAATCGCTCCAAGCTTTCCGGCAAGAATCGCCAAAATTCCGGTACCACAGCCCATGTCTAAAACCTTTTTTCCGGCAAATTCTTCTTCAAGCATTAATTCCATCATCATGGCAGTAGTTTGATGATGACCGGTGCCGAAAGCCATTTTTGGATCAATGATTATTTCAAAAGGAAATTCCGGTTTCCCGGGATGAAAAGTTGCCCGAACGTAGCATTTATCAGAAATGGTTATTGGAGAAAAGTTGCTTTCCCATACTTCGTTCCAATTCTGTTGTTCAACAGTTGTAGTCGAAAAGTTGATCTGAAAAGACTCGCGAAAGCCGGCAACCACAACATTCAGCTTATCTTCGCTAAAACTTTGTTCTGAAGCAAACGCTTTAAAGCCGGATTCTGTTTCTTCAAACGTATCGAATCCGGCTTGTGCCAAAGCATCTATCAGCAGATCCTGATGAAAGCCAAGATGGTTTTTAAGGGTAAAATCTACTTCGTAATAAAGCATTATTTGTTAAAGGTTTTTGCTATATCAACAAAATCCCTCGACTTTAAAGAAGCTCCGCCGATTAAGCCGCCGTCAATATCAGCTTGGCCGAAAAGCTCTGCCGCATTTTTTGCATTACAGCTTCCGCCATAAAGAATAGTTGTATTTTCTGCAATTTCGATTCCAAATTTTGCTTCAATTTCTTTACGGATAAACGCATGAATTTCCTGTGCTTGTTCAGGTGTTGCCGTCAATCCTGTTCCGATTGCCCAAACCGGTTCGTAAGCTAAAACAAGTTTAGAAAAATCTTCCGCTGAAAGGTTGAAAATGCCTTCTTCAAGTTGTTTCCTGATGACTTCGAAGTGTTTTCCGGCATTACGCTCGTCCAAAGTTTCACCTATACAAAAGATAGGTTTCAAATTGTTCTTTAATACTGCGTTTACTTTATCTAAAAGTGCAACGTCTGTTTCACCGAAATACTGACGACGTTCAGAATGCCCTAAAATAACGTACTCTGCTCCTACCGATTTAACCATTGAAGCAGAAACTTCGCCGGTATAAGCGCCCGAATCTGCTTGATGACAATTTTGGGCGCCTATAAAAACCTTGGAACTTCCTTTAGCTGCTTGGCTTAATGTATTTATGTAAACAAAAGGCGGACAAATAACTACTTGTTGGTCTCCCAAAACTTCATCGATAACCATATTCACCACCTCAGAAAACAGGCTTTGTGCAGCCGATAAATCCAAGTTCATTTTCCAATTTCCGGCAACTATTTTTTTTCTCATAATATGTTATTAAAATCTTCTGTATTGTTCGGTTAACTCAAAAACCTTGTGCAAAATATTCTTTTCGGTTTCGTTTAACATTTGGTTTCGGCGTTCAAAAACGCGTTCGCTTGTTTCAAACATTTTATTTAGGGCATAAACCTCAAACCCGTGCGCTCCGCCCCAAGCGAAATCCGGAATGTAATTACGCGGATATCCCGATCCAAATACATTCGCTCCGACACCGACAACAGTTCCGGTATTGAACATGGTATTGATCCCGCATTTCGCATGGTCTGCCATAATTAATCCGCAAAATTGCAAGCCTGTTTTCCTGAAATGTTGCTTAGTATAATCCCAAAGTTTAACCTCGGCATAATTATTTTTAAGGTTAGAATTATTACTGTCGGCGCCTATGTTGCACCACTCGCCTAAAACCGAATTTCCTAAAAATCCTTCATGACCTTTAGAAGAATTGGCTTGTAGAACTGAGTTGCCGATCTCTCCACCCACCTTACATCCGGGACCGATTGTAGTTGCTCCGTAAATTTTTGCCCCCATTTTCACCAGCGCATCGTCGCATAATGCGAAAGAACCTCGAATAGCGGAGTTTTCCCATACCTGAGAATTATTTCCAAGATAAATCGGGCCTTTTAAGGTGTTAAATACAGAACATTCGGCTTCAGCTCCGTCCTCAACGAAAATATTTTCTCCCAGTACTCGATTTGTACTGCTCAATGAATTAGAAGTCCGGCCATGTGTAATGAGTTTAAAATCCTTTCTGATTTCGACATCGCTATATTGAAAAATATGTTCCGGAAATTCTACCTTTAGAATGTCGTGAGTAAATGCTACTTTTTGCAAGTTGTCAATTTGGATTTCCGCGTCACCGGCTTTATAAGCAATTACCGTCGAATCTTGAACTAAAACTTCCCCTACTCTTAACTTGTCAATCGCTTCAAGTAGTTCTGCACCGGGACAAACGGATCCGTTTATAAAAAGATATTTTTCAGAGGCTTTGAAGGGAAATTTTTCTTGAAGATACTCTTCAGTTTTAAAACCGAAATTTTCAATCTTCAGATATTTCTGCCATTTTTCTGAAATCTTTAAAATTCCTATTCGTAAATCTGCAACAGGCCGGGTAAAAGTTAAAGGAAGAAGCGTTTCTCTTGCGTTGTCATCAAAGAAAATCAGAGTCATGCGGCAAAAATAAAAAAAGTCCCAGCTGTTTAAACCGAGACTTTATATTTTCAACAAAAAGTTTATTACTTCTTTTGGTAACGGGTACGGAATTTATCAATACGTCCCGCAGTATCTACAAGCTTCATCTTGCCTGTATAAAACGGATGAGAAGTATGAGAAATTTCTAACTTGATAAGCGGATATTCGTTTCCGTCTTCCCACTTAACAGTTTCTTTAGTATCGATACACGACTTAGTTACAAAGGAATAATCATTTGACATATCCTTGAATACAACTAATCTATAATTTTTGGGGTGTAAATCAGCCTTCATATTAATATTTTTTCAAGAGGCGCAAATATAAGAGATATTATGTTATAAAACTATTTTTTTATAGATTTTAACCCTCTGAAAGATGCCGGGCAGGTCCTTATTATGGCATAGAAATGACTGCCTTGTTAATACTTAATTAACCTTATAAGGCAAAAATACTTACATTTGTATTGATTTAAAATCTCTTAACATGAATCTTCCGATATATCTGGATAATAACGCTACAACTCCTTTAGACCCGCGAGTGTTAGATGTGATGTTACCTTTTTTTACAAGCAAATTCGGTAATGCAGCCAGCAGAAATCATGCATTCGGTTGGGCTGCAGAAGAAGCTGTTGATTACGCCCGCGAGCAAGTTGCAACGCTTATCGGTGCCAACGAAAAGGAAATTATTTTTACTTCAGGTGCTACAGAATCAGACAACTTGGCTATAAAGGGAGTGTTTGAGATGTATCATGAAAAAGGGAATCATATAATAACCTGTGTTACCGAGCATAAGGCAGTTTTAGATACTTGCAAGCATCTTGAAAAAATGGGTGCCCGGGTTACATATCTTCCTGTGAAAGAAGACGGGTTAATTGATCTTCAGCAACTTGAAGCAGCCATTACGGAAAAGACTATTTTAGTAACCATAATGTACGGGAATAACGAAATAGGTGTTGTTCAACCGATTAAAGAAATATCAGCTATTGCCCATAAACACGGTGCATTATTTTTTACTGATGCAACACAAGCGGTAGGGAAAATTCCTGTGGATGTTAATGCAGACGGGATAGACTTAATGGCTTTTACCGCACATAAAATGTACGGGCCGAAAGGGGTTGGAGCTTTATATGTGCGTAGAAAAAACCCACGGGTTAAAGTTACCGCTCAAATGGATGGCGGCGGTCATGAAAGAGCTATGCGTTCCGGAACGTTAAACGTACCCGGAATAGTAGGCTTAGGAAAAGCTTGTGAGCTTTGCCGGGTAGAAATGGCTGAAGAAGCAAAACGCTTATCCGGTTTACGCGATAAACTTGAAAGCTCTTTAACCCAACTGGAAGAAAGCTATAAAAATGGAAATACTCAATACCGTTTACCTCACGTCGCTAATATTTCTTTCAAATATGTAGAAGGTGAAGGGTTGATGATGGCAATGAAAGACATGGCTGTTTCTTCAGGCTCTGCTTGTACCTCAGCATCGTTAGAACCTTCTTACGTATTAAAAAGCTTGGGTTTATCAGACGATTTGGCACACTCTTCCATCCGCTTCGGGCTTGGAAGATTTACGACCGAAGAGGAAGTGGATTTCGCGATAGAACAAACGAAGAAGGCTGTAAACCACTTACGGGAGCTTTCTCCGCTGTGGGAGATGTTTAAAGAAGGAATTGACTTGAATTCAATTGAGTGGGCCGAGCACTAGGCATTGTAAATGGAAAGTTGGTTTAAAAATTGTTATAAAACATATAAGAAAAAATTTTAAGTTATGGCTTATTCAGATAAAGTAATTGATCATTATACTAATCCCCGAAACGTTGGAACATTAGATAAAGCAAAAAACAGCGTGGGCACAGGCTTGGTGGGTGCACCGGAGTGTGGAGACGTGATGCGTTTACAAATCGAAGTAGATGAAAACCATATCATTACCGATGCAAAATTTAAAACTTTCGGTTGCGGCTCTGCTATCGCTTCTTCTTCTTTAGCCACAGAATGGCTGAAAGGGAAAGCTATTGACGACGCAATGAAAATTGACAATATGGATATTGTTGAAGAATTGGCTTTACCGCCGGTAAAGATTCATTGTTCGGTTTTGGCTGAAGATGCAATTAAAGCAGCAATTAATGACTATCGAGTGAAAAACGGTTTAGAGCCTATCGAGGTTGAAAAGTCGCACCATTAAGAGATATAAGATTTGAGATTATTAATATTGAAACTTTTCGACGGTTCTTGTATCTCAAATCTTAGTACTAAAATCTAAAAAATGGTAACAGTAACGGATAAAGCAAAAAGTCAGGTTGAAACTTTAATGAAAGGTTCCGAATTAGACAGCTCTTATTTTTTGCGTGTTTCAGTAAAAGGCGGAGGCTGCTCGGGTTTATCTTACAATCTTGACTTTGATAACGAAGAAAAACCGGGCGATCAGTTTTTTGAAGATAAAGGAGTTAGAATGGCTCTCGATATGAAATCATTTCTTTACTTAGCCGGAACAGAGTTAGACTTTTCTGACGGATTAAACGGGAAGGGATTTAATTTCCATAACCCCAACGCCAGCCGCACCTGTGGTTGCGGAGAAAGTTTCTCGGTTTAGCATCAAACCAAAAGATATTTTAAAAAGAGTACCGATTTCGGTACTCTTTTGTTTTAAAGCAAATTTGTATAACTTGTTTTAAGCCTAACCACGCTCCCGTCAAATGAATCTGAAATCGGAACCGAAAACTATTCCTCAGTTACTTAGGAATGTTGTTAAAAACATTAAAGATGAGAATGAAACTTTCCTTTCAGAAAAAAAAGGTGATAGCTGGACAGAAATAAGCTATAAAAAAGTTCTGGAAAATGCTGACGCTGTTTCAGCATATCTTCTTCAGAACGGCATCCGAAAAGGCGACAGTCTTGCCCTGTTAATAGAAAACTCCCCCGACTATATTTATTTCGATCAAGCCTTACAGCAATTAGGGTGCATCAACGTATCTATCTATCCTACCCTTTCTGAACATGACATTGAGTACATATTAAACGATTCGCAATCGAAAGCAATTTTGATAGGTAATCATTTTTTGTTTAAGAAGATTTTAAAGATCGCCGGCAATTGTAAAGAACTTAAAAAATTAATTCCGGCATTTAAAGACTATGAAAAGTATATTCCGGCAGAAGGAATAGAGATTGAAGTGATCAACTTTGAAACCTTGATGGAACGAGGCCGGGAAATAAAAGACCAATTTCAAAAAGTAATTGAAGAAGCACGAGAAAACGTTCTCCCGGCAGATATCGCATCCTTAATTTACACTTCGGGTACCACCGGAACCCCTAAAGGAGTAATGTTAACTCATAATAACTTTGTAGAGAATGTTAAAACATCGTTACAACAAATTCCGGCAATAAATAAAGACGATACGTTCTTGTCTTTTCTTCCATTATCGCATGTGTTTGAACGCACAGCAACTTATCATATTTGTTCGTGGGCGGGAAGTAAGATTGTTTTTGCACAAAGCCTTGAGTTGCTCGGGCGAAACATGATCGAAATTAAGCCAACGGTTATGATCGTTGTTCCCAGGTTACTAGAACGCATACACGATAGGGCGATGAAAAATGGGACTTCAGCAGGCGGAATAAAATCAAAAATTTTTTTGTGGGCATTAGAAACCGGAAAGGCTTTACGGCAGGTAAAAGAGAAAGGCAAATTACCCGGCGCTTTTCTATCCTTAAAACAAAAACTTGCAACAAAATTAGTCTTCGGTAAAATACAAGAAAAAACCGGCGGAAGGCTTAAGCTGATGGTATCCGGTGGTGCTGCATTACCAAAAAACGTGGGAGAGTTCTTTGGAAATATCGGGATAACAGTATTAGAGGGATTCGGATTAACAGAAACAGCACCCGTTTTGGCAGTTAACGAATTTCACCGCCAAGTAATCGGAACAGTGGGAAGAGTTATTCCTGGAATAGAAGTGGGTATCCAAGATATAGAAACCAAGGAGTTTTATGCCATTCAAAATCACCACTCATATGATGTAAATTTCGAATCGAAAGAGGGTGAAATTGTGGTTCGCGGTCACTGTGTTATGAAAGGCTATTGGAACAAGCCTGAAGAAACAGCAAATGTTATCGACAGCGAAGGTTGGTTTCATACCGGCGATATCGGTCGGTTTTACCGGGGATACCTTCAAATAACGGATCGATTAAAAAATATGCTGGTTAGTGCCTTCGGTAAAAACGTTTATCCCACTCCGGTAGAAAACATATACTTAAAAAGTCCGAAAATTGAACAGATATTTTTAATTGGTGATAAACGCGAATACGTTAGTGCGATCATTGTTCCAAATAAAGAAAATCTCCAAGAAGCACTCGGCCTGAAGGATGACTTTTTCAATCAAGAAGAGATTTTTATAAAAGAAGATGAAGTAAAAAATTGGATAAATCAAGACATTAAAAAACTGTCGCGGGAACTTGCCAATTTTGAACGAATTCGAAATTTTGTGGTTAAACGTAATCCTTTTTCAATAGAAGCCGGAGAAATTACTCCTACCATTAAAGCAAAGCGCAAGGTTATAGAGAGTAAATATGCAAGTGTGATAGACGAGATGTATAATCAGGAAGCTGAAGCGGAATAAATATTTTACTAATATTTCAGAATGCTCTTCCGGCCACGTTTTTGGTTTTAAAAAACTATTTTTGGCAAAATTTGAAATAGATGAGTATAGGTTTATCCGAACAGGAAATATTACGTCGCCAATCGCTACAAGAACTGCGAAATTTAGGTATTAATCCGTATCCTGCCGAAGCATTCGAAGTAAATGTAACAGCCGAAGACATTACAGAAAATTACGAACGGGACAAAACCAACTATAAAAACATCAGCTTTGCCGGCCGGATAATGAGCCGCCGGATAATGGGAAGTGCTTCCTTTGTTGAACTGCAAGATGCAACCGGAAGGATTCAAGCCTATCTGAAACGTGACGAGATTTGTCCCGGTGAGGATAAAGTTTTGTATAACACGGTTTTTAAGAAACTTTTGGACATTGGAGATTTTATAGGAGTTAGAGGCTATATTTTCACTACGCAAACCGGTGAAATCTCTATTCACGTAAGCGAGCTCAAAATACTGTCTAAATCACTGAAACCTTTGCCCATTGTTAAACGCGACGAGGAAGGACATATTTACGACGGTTTTACAGATCCTGAGTTGCGCTACCGGCAGCGGTATGTTGATTTAACGGTCAACCCTGAGTACAAACAAATATTTATTAATCGCTCTAAAGTAATTAACACTATGCGAAACTACTTTAACGATCAGGGGTGGATGGAAGTTGAAACTCCTATTCTTCAGCCGATTCACGGCGGTGCAGCAGCCCGTCCGTTTAAAACCCATCACAATACGTTGGACATGCAGCTTTATCTGCGCATTGCTAACGAATTATATTTAAAACGATTAATTGTTGCCGGATTTGACGGGGTATACGAGTTTGGTAAGATGTTCCGCAATGAAGGGATGGATCGTACTCACAATCCGGAGTTCACATCTGTGGAAATTTATGTAGCCTATAAGGATTATGTGTGGATGATGGGGATGGTTGAAGAATGTTTAGAGAAGGTTTCAATTGCTACCACCGGAAATACAACTGTGAAAGTTGGGCCAAAAGAGATCAATTTTGCCGGTCCGTATGAAAAGCTTTCTATGTATGATTCTATTTTAAAGTATACCGGGATTGATGTTTCCGGCATGGACGAAGTTTCAATAAGACAAGTGTGCGGCGAGCTAAACATCGAAGTGGATCCATCAATGGGAAGAGGGAAATTAATAGACGAAATATTCGGTGAAAAGGTAGAAGCTAACTTAATTCAACCAACTTTTATTACAGATTACCCTATAGAAATGACTCCGTTGGCCAAGAAGCATAGAAGCAAAGACGGCTTAGTGGAACGTTTTGAGCTCTTTGTAAACGGAAAAGAAATTGCAAACGCCTACTCCGAATTAAATGACCCTATAGACCAACGCGAACGCTTTGAAGACCAATTGCTCTTAGCAAATCGAGGTGATGAGGAAGCTATGGCTATGGACGAAGACTTCTTACGAGCGCTCGAATACGGCATGCCTCCTACTGCAGGTTTAGGAATCGGGATAGACCGATTAGTAATGTTGATGACGAACCAAAGTACAATTCAAGAAGTATTATTCTTTCCGCAAATGCGGCCCGAAAAAAAACTCAAAGTTACCTCCGTTGACGACTTTGTTTCTATCGGAGTTCCGGCAGAATGGGTTGCCGTACTATTAAAAATGGGTTTTAACACCATTGAAGAATTAAAAGCAGCTAATCCGAATAAAGTGTTTAACGATTTAGGCGGAATGCGAAAAAAACTGAAATTAGATCTAACTATACCCAGTAAAGAAACGGTTTTTCAATGGTTTGAATAAATAATTGATAACACAAACTTAAAGGGCCGGTAATCGTTGATTAACAGGCCTTTTTTATGTTTACCTTACACAATTACAGGTATGAAAAATTCAAGTATTGAAATAACAGAACAAGAATATCTGATTAAACTGAGTAAAGACGATTTCGACTTATCCTTTATTAATCAACTTTTAAAACGAATACAAGCTCAGCAATTTTTTACTTTCCGGACGGAAGATTACGAAGAAGATATAGTTAGTCGCACCTCAAGCAACGATTTGTCTGCCCGGTTTGACCATCTTAACGAAAAATAAATTATCTCGGCCGAAAGCCCCGCGTTTGAACTACCGTTTTATCCATTTGCACCATTTGCCCTTGCATCATTTTTATTTGCTCGGCTAAAAGCTTGTTTTTATCTGCTTTTTTAGCTTCCTGCAAATACATGGTTGCTTCGCGTTTATTCCTTTTAGCCATTGCAATCCCCGCAAGACTCAGTTTAGCCAATGCAACGTTATGATCCATTGCCATTCCTAGAGAAAGCGCTTTCTTGAAATATTTTTCGGACTGCATCGGAGCGGTTCGCGACTCAATTAAACCGATAAGTAAATGATAGTAGCCGTGCTGAGCAGAGATCAATTGTTTTTCGTAATCGCTAATCTTATTTAACCATCCCTTTGCCTTGTCCATGTTTTCTTTGCGGAGAAAGTACTGAGCGATCAGCATATTTTCGTTAAAAAAGAAAGTTATGAACACAAGTATTGAAAGCAGCACAACTAAAATTCCCCAGCCCCAAAACCCGAACCAAAAAAGAGCAACGGCACCTCCGAGTAAAGCACCTCCAATAATTAATCGTATAAAATTCGGCATCTATTTTTTTTACTTTAGCGGCACAAATATCTGCTTATTTAACTTCTTAACCAATAGAATTATAGAGAAATGTCTGTCGCAATAGAAGAATCGTGGAAACCTTACTTGGAAGCTGAATTTGACAAAGATTACATGAAAAACTTAAAAGTTTTTCTCCGGCAAGAGAAAGAGCAAGGTGTAGCGGTTTACCCTCCCGGACCACTTATTTTTAATGCTTTTAATCATACTCCCTTCGACAAAGTTAAAGTTGTAATATTAGGGCAAGATCCTTACCACGGAAAAGGGCAAGCGCACGGACTATCATTTTCTGTTCAAAAGGGAATTATGCCGCCGCCTTCTTTAAAGAATATTTATAAAGAGCTACAAACAGATATTGCCGGATTTCAAATTCCAAGTCACGGAGATTTAACAAAGTGGGCCGACGAAGGAGTTTTACTGTTAAATGCCGTTTTAACGGTACGAGTTTCGGACGCAAATTCTCACAAAAATAAAGGTTGGGAGTTATTTACGGATAAGGTTATAGAAGTACTGTCTAAAAAGCAAGAAGGCATCGTTTTTCTTCTTTGGGGGAAATATGCTCAAAATAAAGCTTCAATAATTGATACCTCGAAACATCATACCTTTAATGCCGCTCACCCCTCACCCTACTCCGCTGATAACGGCTTTTTTGGCTGTAGGCATTTTTCTAAAGCAAATGAAATTTTAAAAGAGCAGGGAAAGGAGGAAATTGATTGGCAGTTGTAGATTTGCAGATGAGGGAATTTGCGAATGTGGTTGTACCAAGGGAACTTTAAGTAGCGAATTTAAATAAAAGTTTTTTTAGGTTATAATACGCCGGGTATCATTCGTCAAAACTAATTAGACGTAATATAACAAACGTTTATTTTAAGTAGAGGTTCCCCAAAGTATTCCTATGCAATCATTGAACAAGTCTTTAGGCCTTTGATCAAGACCGGTAAAGTACGCCTGTTGCGTTAGTTTAACTTCAATTCCTTTATCCTTTGCTATTTTCAGTAACATTAAAGCTTCAACTGAATTGATTTCATGGTTAAAGTTTTGCACCACGACAAAGTTATTGTTAGGTAGAATATTGGTGAAATTGCTTTTTTCGTAGTCCTTTTGGTCTATATTTAATAACAGTTGCCGGACTTCGTCTTCAGATACTTCTCGAGTCTTGTCTATGATAGTAGTTATTACAGCACTTGAACTTCCTAATAGAAAAACAGTAGCACTAAACAACATTAAGTAATCCGTCAATAATTCAACAGTCTCGTTATTGAATAATAGAATAATCGATAAAATAAGCCAAGTAACCGTAAATAACAAAATGCAAATATTTGTTGTTTTATACAGGCGTTTAGTTGCATTTGATTGAACTATGAACGTCATTTAAAATTGCTTGCTAAATCTACACATATACAAATCTTTCAATCTGCACATCACCCTAATATTCCAACGGCACTGCCGGTTCTGTTTTGCTTGTAGACAAAATAATCATGGTTTGAAAAGTTTTTACCACGCTGATCTTGCTTATTTTATCCATAATTAATTGCTCATAAGCTTTTATATTTTTTACATACACTTTTAAAATGAAGTCGCAGTTACCGGTAACGTGGTGACATTCCATTACCTCCTTAATCTGTTTCACTTCTTCAACAAAAGTTTGTATCGTGTTATTTTTATGAAAATCCAACTGAATTTGAATAAATGTTTTGATGCCAAGGCCAAGCAGTTCTTCGTCGACAACCGCATGATAACTTTTTATATAGCCGGAATTTTCGAGTTTACGAACACGCTCTAAAGTCGGTGCGGGCGACAATCCAATTTCGTTTGAAAGCTGAAGATTTGTAATTCTACCGTTTTCCTGCAGTTTCTTTAATATCTGTAAATCAATTTTATCCGGTTCAAAAGCCATAATCAAAAGTAAGGTTTCAAACAAAAGAAGCAAAACATTAGTTATTTAAAAAATATTTTAGATTAGTCTAAATTTATGATTAGGTTTGTAAAATTATCATTAAAACTATGGCTTCTTTAACGGAGGAGAATTACTTAAAAACGATCTACCATTTAAGTCTTGGCGAGAACTCTGCTGTAAGCACAAATAATATAGCCGATGTGGTTAATACAAAAGCTTCTTCGGTTACAGATATGCTAAAAAAGCTGTCGGATAAAGAGCTGATTAATTACATTAAATACCAAGGTGTAACTCTCACAGAAAAAGGGAAAAACAAAGCGCTGAACATTGTAAGACGGCATCGGTTGTGGGAGGTGTTTTTAGTGGAAAAACTACAATTTAAGTGGGACGAAGTACACGATATAGCTGAAGAACTCGAGCATATTCAATCGGACACCTTGATAGATCGGCTCGAAGATTTTTTAGGTAACCCGAAAACAGACCCTCATGGCGATTTAATTCCCGATAAGCACGGAAAGTTTTACAAAAAAGAGTTTACGCAGGTAACGAAACTGCAACCGGGTACAGGCGGTGTAATTTGCGGAGTAAGAGAGCATTCTTCTAAGTTTTTGCAGTACCTGGAAAAAATAGGACTAACGCTCGGCCAAAAAATTATATTAAAAGAAATTATTGAGTTCGACGGGTCGGTAATAATTGAAATAAACAATAGAGAGTTAACCATCAGCCGCGAAGTGGCAAAAAATATTCTGATAGCATTATGAGCCGAAACTACAGCGAGTCACTAAGTGAAGTTCACTCTTCCGTGAAAACGGAAGGCAAAACCGGATGGCGAAAGCTGTTTTCGTTTATCGGCCCTGCTTATTTAGTGAGCGTCGGTTACATGGATCCTGGAAATTGGGCGACGGACCTTGCCGGAGGAAGCAGATTCGGATATAGCTTGATTTGGGTACTGCTTATGTCGAACCTTATCGCCTTACTCTTACAATCGTTAAGTGCACGTTTAGGTATTGTTAGAGGACTGGATTTAGCACAAGCGTCAAAAAATACTTATCCGAGCTTTATTAACTATCCTCTGTATGTATTGGCGCAGTTAGCGATAATAGCGTGCGACTTGGCGGAGATTATCGGGATGGCTATCGGTTTAAATTTGCTTTTCGGGCTTCCGCTGATTTGGGGAATTTCACTAACCATACTCGACACTATTCTCCTTCTCTTTCTGCTGAATAAGGGAATGCGCAAAATGGAGACCTTTATTGTGTCTATGGTTTTTATCGTAGGCATATCGTTTTTAACTGAAATGTTTATCGTTAAACCCTCGATAATTGATATTGCTTCCGGATTTAAACCGTCGATTCTTTCCGGTGAGGCTTTGTATATAGCTATCGGTATTATCGGAGCTACCGTTATGCCTCATAACCTGTATTTGCATTCGTCATTGGTGCAAACTCGTAAAATCGACAGATCACCTAAGGGAATCGGGGAAGCCTTGAAATTTAATCTTATAGATACCACTATTGCGCTTAATTTGGCTTTTTTTGTTAATGCTTCAATTCTCATACTTGCGGCTACCGCTTTTTACAAAAACGGCCTATTTGAAGTAGCAGAAATTCAAGACGCCCATAAGCTCCTGAGCAATATTTTCGGGTCGCTTGCTCCTGCCCTTTTTGCAATAGCACTTATTGCATCAGGTCAGAGCTCCACAATTACCGGAACTTTAGCGGGTCAAATCATTATGGAAGGACATTTAAACTTAAGAATTCAACCTTGGCTGCGCCGTTTAATAACTCGTCTTCTTGCTATAATTCCGGCCTTTTTTACCATTATGTATTTTGGGGAAGGGGCTTTAGGAAAGCTATTGGTTCTGAGTCAGGTAGTATTAAGTATGCAATTAGGCTTTGCTATAATTCCGCTTATTCATATCACTTCGAGCCGAAAAGAAATGAAGGAGTTTGCAATAAAACGGTGGGTGAAAATATGTGCTTGGGCAAGTGCCCTTTTAATTATATCCCTAAATATCAAGCTGGTTATCGGAGAGGTTAGCGAGTGGATTAATTCTGAAACTAGTGCCTGGTGGATTTACGTTTTCGTATTTCCGCTGATAATAGGAAGCGCTGTTTTGCTGATTTACATCTTTATTTTCCCGATTTTAAAAAATAAAACGTATTCGTTAAGCAATATTCCCCATGGCGAAGCCTTGGATATTAGTCCCGGAGAAACGATATCCTATGAACGAATCGGAATCCCGGTAGACTTTTCTAAAAATGATTTAAATACCATTCGGCATGCAATGATGCAGGGTGGAAAAGCCGGGCAGTATTTTTTAATCCACATTGTAGAAACCGCCGGAGCAAGATATCACGGCCAAAACGTACTTGATTATGAAACCCGAAGCGATTCGGAGAATCTGGAAAAATATAGAAAAAGCTTAGAGGTATTGGGTTACCGGGCAAAAATTGTTATCGGATTCGGGGCGCCGGCAACTGCAATATCACAAGTAACTAAGGACAATAAAATAGATCTATTGGTAATGGGTGCCCATGGTCACGCCGGAATCAGTGATGTAATATTCGGCACCACCCTAGAATCTGTAAGGCACAAGGTTAATATTCCGGTTTTAATAATAAAATGATGCAAAAAGTAGGGCCTTATGAAAAACAGAATCTTGACACTTTACTTACTACTTGCAGCACTTCCGGCATTAGCACAACAAGACACGGTACGAGGCAGAGTAACAGATAAGGAAACTCAAACAGGGCTGGCCTTTGTCGAAGTTTCGTTACCTAAAACAAAAATCTCTGTTCAAACAGATTCTGTAGGAAACTTTGCAATTACGGTTCCTGCAGAAGCAGGTTCTTTACGATTTTCTTATGTAGGATACCAGCCGAGAACTGTAATTATAAAAGACTTAAAGATTCGGAACGGACCTGTTGAACTCACTTCCAATAAAAATAATTTAGACGAAGTAGTAGTAACCGGAACGTTGAAAGAAATTTCGAGACTTAAATCCGCAGTTCCTGTGGAGATTATTACACCGCAATTTTTTCGAAAAAATCCTACTCCAAGCCTTTTTGAGGCAGTTGGAATGCTGAACGGCGTACAACCGCAACTAAATTGTAATGTTTGCAATACCGGCGACATTCATATTAACGGCATGGAAGGACCTTATACCATGATACTGATTGACGGAATGCCTATTGTAAGCAGCCTTTCTACGGTCTACGGCCTTAGCGGAATCCCAAACAGTATTGTAGAACGCATTGAAGTAGTAAAAGGCCCGGCATCTTCCCTTTACGGATCGGAAGCAATGGGCGGAATCATAAACGTGATAACAAAAAACCCGGTAAAAGCTTCAAAGCTAAGTGTTGACTTTTCGGGCACTTCATGGAAAGAATTTAACGCAGATGCGGCCGTTAAAATGCTATCAAAGAAAACAGAAAACCTGTTAGGTATAAGTTATTTCAATTACAGCGAGCCTTACGATAAAAATAAAGACGGATTCACGGATGTTACGTTGCAAAACAGAATTTCCATTTTCGATAAAATAAATTTTATAAGAAAAAGCAGTCGCTTGGCAAGTTTAGGAGGCAGATATGTTTATGAAGATCGCTGGGGCGGACAAACCGGTTGGAATAAACAATGGCGGGGAACAGATTCAATTTATGGCGAGAGTATTTACACTAAGCGCTATGAAATAATCGGTTTATATCAGCTTCCCGTTGAGGAGAAGTTCATTTTTCAGTTCTCTTATAATTGGCATAACCAAAACTCATATTACGGCACAACGCCCTATTTCGCTAACCAACAGGTCGCCTTTGGTCAATTGTTCTGGGATAAAGAAATTAAAAAACATAACCTGCTCTTTGGGACCTCTGTTCGATTTACCCGTTATGATGATAACACCATAGGAACATCAGACATTGCCGGAAACAATCGGCCCGAAAAAACTCCGATACCGGGAATTTTTGTTCAGGATGAATGGACAATTTCCGATGTTAATACGCTGCTTTTTGGATATCGCTACGACTATCAAAAGAATCACGGCGGTATTCATTCCCCTCGCATTGCATACAAATGGGCGCCCAATTCAGCAAATACCATACGGGTAAGTGCGGGTACCGGATTTAGAGTTGTCAATCTTTTTACAGAAGATCATGCAGCCTTAACAGGATCGAGGGAAGTGGTCATCAAAGAAAAACTTAATCCTGAAAGGTCATTTAATGCCAACCTAAACTACGTGCTTAAAGTTCCCGGAAATGGTTACTTGCTTAACTTTGACGCAACAGGGTTCTACTCGTATTTCACAAACAAGATAGTCGGAGATTTTGATTCTGATCCTCAAAAAATCATTTATGACAATCTGAACGGATACGCGGTATCAAAAGGAGTTTCTTTAAACAGTGAATTGGCTTTCGATTTTCCCTTAAAAGCAATTGCCGGGGTGAGTTACATGAACGTTTACCAAATGGAAAAAGATGCCAATAGTTTATCACAAAAAAACAGACAGCTACATTCTCCTACTTGGTCCGGCAATTTTGTAGTCTCCTACACACTAAAAAACCGAATTACAGTTGATTTAACGGGCAAGTGGTCAGGCCCGATGCGACTTCCTATTCTTCCAAACGACTATCGGCCGGAGTTCTCGCCGAATCACAGCATAGTTAATTTGCAGCTCAGCAGGAAGTTCAACAGCGGAATTGAGGTTTACGGCGGAGTGAAAAACTTATTCAACTTTGTTCCCGGGAACCCGATAATGCGCCCATTTGATCCTTTTGATAAAAACATTGGAGTTAATAATCCTAACGGCTACACATTCGACCCGAATTACAATTACGCATCGCTGCAAGGAAGCAGGGGATTTTTAGGATTAAGATACTTGTTGAAATGAAAGCATTTGTAGTTTTTTTAATTCTGTTGCTGCAAACCGTCACGAGTCCCTCGCAAAATCTAGTCTATACTAATTTTCAAGAATTAGCCGGGAAGATGAAAATCGACCCGAAACCGGTGATTATAAAACTTTATACCAACTGGTGTACTTACTGCAAACTACAGGATGAGCAACTCAAAAACCGCGATACGCTTTCAGCTTATATTCAAAAGAACTTTTATATTTTAAATTTTAATGCCGAGAGCCGGGAAGACGTTGCTTTTAATAATACCGTTTACAAATTTAAACCTCAAGGGTTATCCGGTGGAATCAATGAACTTACTTTATCCCTTGCCCGAGAAACCAAAGAGTTGTCTTACCCCTATTGGGTGATTCTCGACGACAAATACAATATAAGAACTTGGCATCAAGGTTACTTGAAAAATAAGAATCTGATGTTACTTTTGAAGAGTGTGGTTGAAAGCAAAAACCTATCGCTTAAATAAGTGTAGTTAGACCGTAATGAGTAATAATTTAAACATTAAAAATAAAAGAGCTTATTTCGAATATCATATCCTCGATAAGTACAATGCGGGCCTGAAATTACTCGGGACCGAAATAAAATCTATACGAGAAGGTAAGGCAAATCTTACTGACGCCTTTTGTACTTTTCTAAGCGATACGCTCTATGTCAGGAATTTACACATCGCCGAATATTCGCACGGCTCGTTCTATAATCATGAAGCTAAACGCGACAGAGTTCTGTTACTCACAAAAAAAGAACTTAAAAAGCTGAAGGAAAAAAGCGAGGAAAAAGGCTTTACAATAGTTCCGTTAACGTTATTTATCAGCGAACGCGGTTTCGCAAAATTAGAAATCGGCCTTGCACAAGGAAAGAAAACTTTTGATAAACGCGAAACAATGAAAGAACGCGATTCGAAAATTGAAATGGAACGGGCAATGAAGCGGTAGAAAAAGTTAAAGTTTTAAGTCAAAAGTTTTAAGTTTTAGCTGAGAACTAAAAGCTGAGCGCTCAAAGCCGAAAGCTACTTTCCGAACTTAAGCTTTAGCTGCTCCAGCATATCGTTAGTAATCGGTTCAGCTTTTTTTGGATTTTGTGCCGGCCTCGAATTCTGAGGTTGTCGGTTCTCCTGATTTTTATTGTAAGCCGGTCGCGGCGCACTATTTCTTTCTGCGTTAACGGGCTTATTTAAATCCTCACGGTTTATTTCAATAGTGGTTTCTGTTTGCTTTTTAATGATAATTTTTTTGTCATTCCAGCGAACCCAAATTTTTTCTAAACAACGTTTCGTATAAAGCGGAAATTCACCTTGCTGCATCCACGAATAGTAGCTGGGTTCGGCGTGGAATACATCTTCTACCCTTTTGCCTTTATGCTTCCCGAAATTGAAAACTTCTTCGCCTGATTCGTTAAATACAATTCGTCCGGCAAAATCAACAGGGCGACTAAGATTAGTAAAGTCATGGAGTGCCTCTACGTCATTAACAACCGGCTTTGATTTGTTCCCCTTCTTATCTTCCCATTCGGCATCTCGGTACCGATCTAACTGCGCCAACAGAACTTCGTAGGTTGCTTTAATATCTGCCTCGGCTGAGTGTGCTTTTTCGATAGTTTTTCCGCAATAAAATTGATAGGCTGCCTTAAGTGTCCGCTGCTCCATTTGATGAAAGATGTTCTGAACATCCACAAACTTCCGGTGCTCCAAATCAAAATCAACACCGGCTCTTAAAAACTCTTCGAGCAGCATGGGGATATCGAATTTATTGGAATTATATCCTGCTAAATCACAGTTATCCAAGAATGCAGCAAGTTCAGGGGCTATTTCTTTAAACGTGGAAGCGTCTCTAACGGTTTCGTCGTAAATACCGTGGATCAGGGAAGATTCAAGAGGAATGGGCTTTTGAGGATTAATATATGTCGTTTTTATCTCTTCGCTGCTGTCGGGCATGGCTTTAAGAATAGAAATCTCGACGATTCGATCTATACCTATTGCAGTACCCGTAGTCTCCAGATCGAAAAAAGCCAAGGGACGTTTTAAATTCAGCTTCATAATAGTACTGCAAATGTGAGAAAATAGTATGAATATAAGCTATTCTATTGTTTTTAAAGTTTTAGTTACCGGAGAAGCCTTGGAGCGTTAACACTTACTAAATAAGTTAAAAAGGGCTAGCCGAAAATTAGAATTCCGGCAATAATCCCCACAAGCATAATGAGATACAGCAAAATTTCCGTCTTTGCAAATCGCTTATATTTAGTCCAAAAGGAGTACTCGTCTTTCTTCATAAATTTTAAATCAGTTCGATGACAAAGTTAACCGCTTTTGATTTGTACCTCAACAGTTTGTTTTTATATTTTTGGGTTACATGATTGTAGCATTCACCATCGTTCGATATCGGAAATCACTTATCCCGCTTGCTCTGTTTGCCATGGCACTTCACCGCCTTCCCTTATACTTAAATAAAAAGTGCAGCTTTTGGAAGTTGTTCGGAAGCGGTAAAAACGGAACTTTCAGTTTAACCCCGGATTGGCAACAATGGGGCTTAATTTCAACTTGGCCGGATTTAAATGACTGGGAGGATTTTGATAAAAACTCTTCGGTTAGCAAGTGGTGGAAAAGGTTTTGCACAGACAAATTTACAATGCTTTGCAGTCCTGTTGCCGGGCATGGAAAGTGGGACGAAAAGGAACCCTTTAAATACGAACAGGATTTAGCCTTCGAAGGACCGGTTGTGGTGCTCACCCGGGCTACTATTCGAATAAGTAAATTAAAAGACTTTTGGCAACATGTAAACCCGGTAGCAGATGTATTAAAATCATCTGCCGGTTTTATTACTTCCTTTGGCATAGGCGAAGCTCCGGTTTACAAGCAAGCAACTATTTCTATTTGGGAGAGTTTAGAACATATGAAAAGTTTTTCTTACCAATCTAAAGAACATGCCGAAGTTATTAAAAAAACCCGCACCCGAAATTGGTACAAAGAGGAGCTCTTTGCTCGATTTGCTCTAATTAAAACAGAAGGATCACTTGCCGGAATTAATCCGATAACAAAAGAAACGATATGAGAGTAGTTGCAGAATTGCCAAGACCCGATTGTAAGATTACAATATTTTATATGAATATGAAATATTTAATCAAGTTTGAAAGAGGCGCTTTTGAGCAAACATATAAAGTATCCGAGATGGATATAACCGGAGGAGTGGACGAGATTTTTAAAGTTCTTGACGAAACTTTCATCTCGACAGTGATAGAAAGATTTGAATTAATGCGTCGGGATTTCGGGAATGCATATACATTGTTAGGATATTAAGTAATTTTTAAATAAGCAATCATAAGATTCAGATTTTCAAATGCTTAAGTTGCTAAAAAAGAAAATACCAAATTATCTTCGGCACTTCTGCCACTTATCTAATCCTACCAAACTTTATATTTCTACTAATACTTTCAATAACGCGGATAAAACTCTTATTATTAATGGTTTATTTAGTAAACAAAATATAATTTGGTGGTTCGGTAGGCGGGCTTTCTACCTATTATTACTTAGTTCTACCGTTATTACTTGTTCCGCTCAAGCATTGCCGACGGATACCATTTCTCTTGAATTATATAATCAAACTGTGGATATTATCCGAAAAGGCAAAGTGCAGGCCGACATTAATTTTTTGTTTATAGCTACAGATGAAAGTTCGGATATTTCTACAGATTTAGTGCGTGCAATAACCCGTTCCGGCGCACGTCTTACCGTTATTAAATTCCATACTTCAGACTTAGTCAAACTGACCGGGCCCGGCGAAATCTTTAAATTTAACACTCGTCACATGTTTACATCCCGTGGCCTATATGCTTCACTATTAGCGGAAGGCAGTTTTAGTAATCAGGAGGTTTTAGATTCAGTGGGCGTGCTCTCCCGAAAAATACTTAACCTTTACTTTGGTAAAAAAAATAAACCGCTATTAATTACCCTCAATAACGCCTTAAGCAAATCTTCGCAAGTTTCCTTCTTAAACAGTTATTTTAAGCCCGACTCGGACCCCGAAAACTATATATTGGTAACAGAAAAACTCTGCTACACCTATTTAAAAAAAAATAAAATAAATACAATCCTCCAGAAGAAAGATATAAACGACGACGGGTCGCTACTCTCCTACTCTATCCAAAACGATCTGCCGTATATAGAAATTAATGGGAAGGGTGGGCAGTCGGCGTTAAAACTTATTGCCACTATTAACCGGATGATTGAAAAATTATATCCCGGTTATATCAACCGCTAAACTGATTTATCAACTCTTCTACAACTTTAACTACACCTGTTCAGGCATTTTCAGCAATAATTTTAAAACCGGAATTTGGTGAAATAGACTACGCTTTCTAATCGACCAAATATTTACGTGCCTCGGGGGGCAAGTAATTAATAAGCCCTGCTAACGCCTTTTAATTCGCACTCAGGTTTCTATTTAACCGGTTGAGCTACTGACATTACCGGTATTGAAAACCAAAATGTGCTTCCCTTTCCGGCTTCGCTTATTAAACCGATACGACCTTGATGTGCTTCAATAATCTCTTTCGAAATATAAAGCCCCAGTCCTAAACCCGAATAGTGTAACTCGGGCGGATTGATGCGATAATACCTGTTAAACAGAAAAGGCATTTTATCTGCTTCTATTCCCTCACCAAAGTCAGTTACAGAAAGTGTAACTTCACCATCTGCTTCGCCAATTTCTATAATTATTTCGGTTGAATAGGGAGCATATTTGATCGCATTATCGATAAAGTTTATAATTACCTGCTCGAGGCGATTAACATCAGCGTTTATAGCAGAACCGGCCGAAGTCTGTTCTTTTATAACAATATTGTGGGTAGCCATAAAACGTGTGTGTTTAAGGCAGCCGTCGGCTATGCTTTTTAAAGTAGTAGGCTTGCGGTTCAGTTTTATTCCTTTATCGCTAAAATTGGGCAAATTAAGCAGTCCGGGAATAAGAGTATCTAATTTATCTACGTTTCTCTCTGCGCTTGATAGCAGCTCGCTTGTTTTCTCCACCGAAGCATCTGCTCTAACCATTCTGTCTAAAAGTTGAATTGAGGCCTTTAAAGTTGTAAGCGGCATCTTTAATTCATGTGAAGCAATACTTTGAAAGTTATTTTTATTTAAAGCGGCTCCTATGGAATTAGATTGTTTCTCTAGATGTTTTTTCTCAGTGATATCGGTAATAAAACCCAAAAGTTTGGTCGGATTCTCTAAGTCATTTACTCTTCCATATGCTTTCACCCACCGCTCGTGCTCGCCGTCGAAAATCAACTTGTACTCTATTTCGTACGGAACTCTGTTTTTTACAGTCAAATTTATGGCTACCAGAACTTGTTCTTTGCAGGAAGGATGGATGGAGTTAATAAAAAAGGGAAGCGGCAGCTCGCCCGTAATCGGATACTCGAGGCCAAAAAAATCAAACAACGCCCTTTCGCCGAAAATTGTGTAACTATCTAAGCACAGCGTCCAAGCCGCGATTGACCCGGCGCCCAGAATTTTTTGTAATTGCTCTTTAAATAATTCAATATGTTCTTCTTTAAATTCTTTCATAACATATAGTGTAAAAAGGAAAGAGAGTTTCTGTAGATCAAAGCTTTCTTTCGCTTAGGAAGATGAAATATATAATAGACTCGGGAACAGATAAAGAGGAATAGCCGTTTTCGCGGAACCTTTATCTTTAAACGTTACAATTTCTTCAGACGGAAATACTTCATAAGGCTTTTTCCGTTCTGTCTATTTTACTAAAAGCATAAGCTAAAGCTATGCCGGCAGTATAAATACTTACTTAAATTAAAAAAACGGCGTTTGTGTACGAGAATTAGAACGAAAGTGTATAGGGAGTTACCCCGATAGCGACCCGCTTTTAAGCCGCTGCCGGTTCAATAACAAATTTTAAAACGTATAAACTAGAGAGGTTCCCTTATATTCCGGCGAAACTATCGGCGTTACGGTTAAATCCGCTTTATTACTTTTTTTATGAAGTTGGGGAACTAGAATCCCGACTCCGGCACCAACAGCATATCCGACTATATTATCGGTAATAAAATGCCGACCGCCTTGGTACCGATAATAACCCACAACAGCCGGAATAACGGCAGCGGCTGCCCACACATAGGGTTTAGCTTTTGAATCCGGGTTAAAATCGCTGAATACTTTAGCGGTGAAAAACGTAGCAGACGCCGTTGCGGCAGTGTGGCCGGCGAAGAAAGATCGCTGCGATCCTTTTTCCATACGCTTTTCCGGAGGGGCGTTGTTTGAATAAACTAAGGGCCTGCTTCTTCTTACACTTCCTGCGGTTAACGTATAAACCGTTCCGGTTACCGCCATAGTTTCCAAGTAGAGAGCTAAAACCTGACCCGCCTTTTTACCCTCGTTTTTATTTAAAAGCATTGCTACCGGCATTGCGAACGACGCGTAAAAAGGGTAATAGCTTAACTTATCCGCATTTTCACTGTACTTTCCCGCACCTGCCCTGTCAAAAGAATTAACATTGTCTTTTGTTAAAGCATTTACTTCTGCTTCGGTTAAGCCCTTCTTATTCTTAATCATGCTGAGGCCCAAAAAGCTTAACCCAACTCCGGCGGCAATAATCGGAGCATCAACTTTCCAACTTGTTCTATAAGGAGAATCTTCTTGCGCCTTCGCAGAAAGAGTGAATAGCAAAACAGACAAAAGAATACTTAAATATTTATTTTTCATGTTTACCTAAATTTTAAGTCTCGATGAAAACAGAGGTTTAGCTGAAATAGTTTTTAAAGGAAAGCGCAAAAGAATTTCAGAAGCGCATTAAACCTGCAGCAATAACAGTCGTCTATTAATAAACGGAAAATATGAAAAGATTTGCCATTGCTATTGGACTGATTATCAGCCTAAAAACCGCCAGTTTTGCGCAAGAGTCGACACCACAAGTTGAAAGAAAAACACCGGAAGAAATAGCCAAAACTCGCACGGAAATGCTTGACAAAAAGCTTAATCTTAGTGCCGGTCAAAAAGAAAAAGTTTACGAGATTAATTTAGAGGAAGTAAAAAATCGCCAAGCATTTAAACAAGAAGCAAGAGAAGAAGCCCGTAAAAGATTTAAAGATAGAAGAGAAACTTTTAAGGAGACTGATGAAAAGCTTAACGAAGTGCTTAACGAGCAACAAAAGCAAAAATATAAGGAGCTCAAAGAGAAGCGCAAAGAACAATTGAAAGAGAGAAGGGGAAAACACCGCAGCGAAAAGACAAAAATAAGATAGATTAAATTAATAGGTTTTTAAGTTTTGATTTAATGGTTAGATTGGCTCCCGATTTCGGGGGCCTTTTCTATTTTTGTATATCCCATTTTGAAAAAAATTGAAGAATTTATACAAGCAAAACTTAGCGAACGGAGGCAGTCTCTCTCTTTTCGCTCCTTGAAGCAAAGCAACACCTTAGTCGACTTCTGTTCGAACGACTATTTGGGTTTTGCACGTTCAGAAGAACTTAAACTCAGTACAGACGAAGTAATAAAAAATTACTCTTCCTATTTATTAGGATCAACGGGGTCACGCCTAATTTCCGGAAACTCTGCTTTTGTTGAGGAATTAGAACAGGAAATTGCTGAGTTTCACGGATCGAGGTCGGGGCTTATTTTCAATTCCGGCTACGACGCTAATTTAGGTTTGCTTTCAAGCGTCCCCCAAAGAGGAGATACTGTAATTGCCGATGAATTGGTACACGCTTCAATTATCGATGGGATAAGGCTCAGTCACGCTTCGCGGTTTTCTTTTCGGCACAATGACTTAACTAACTTAGAAGAAAAGCTTAATGCAGCAAACGGACAAGTTTATGTCGTAGTAGAAAGCGTTTATTCGATGGACGGAGATGAAGCACCACTGGCTGAAATAGCAGCTTTAGCCGAAAGATATAATGCAGCATTAGTCGTAGATGAAGCACATGCGGCAGGAATTTTCGGCAATTGCGGACGAGGATTGGTCTATCAATATTCTCTACAAGAAAAGGTTTTCGCCCGAGTAGTAACTTTTGGAAAAGCTTTGGGAGTACACGGGGCCATAGTTTTAGGGAGTAGTACTATACGCGATTATTTGATTAATTTTTCACGCCCGTTTATTTACACAACTGCTTCAAGTTTCCGGTCTCATTTAAGCGTGAAAATGGCCTACAGCCTTCTTAAAACAGGAACCGGCCAAAGTTTGCTTCATCAAAAAATAGCGCTGTTTAAAAACAACACTTGTTCTGTTGCCGGTTTTATTAAAAGCCGCTCCCCTATTCAATGCATGATGATGCCGGGAAACGCGGAAGCTCGAAACGCAGCAGAGAAATTACAGAAAAATGGCTTTGACGTTCGAGCAATTCTTCATCCTACCGTTCAGGAAGGAAAAGAAAGATTAAGAATATGCTTGCATTCGTTTAACTCCAATAAGGAAATAATTGATCTTACAAAAAGCCTGAAAGAAATATGAAGCGATTCTTTGTCACCGGAATAGGAACAGGAATCGGTAAAACCTTGGTGTCAGCAATTTTAGTTGAAAAACTACAGGCAGACTATTGGAAGCCTGTTCAATCCGGGGATTTGGATAATTCGGACACTGATAGAGTAAAAAGTTTAGTCACGAATAAAACGTCTATTTTCCATCCCGAAGCTTATCGGCTTAATCAACCTTTTTCTCCTCATAAATCAGCGGAACTGGATGGCATTAGGATTAATTTAAATGAAATTGTTCTGCCTGAAACAAGTAATAATTTAATTATAGAAGGGGCGGGCGGGTTGATGGTTCCGTTGAACGAAAGGGCTTTAATAGTGGATTTGATTGAAAAGCTTGACGCCGGAGTTATTTTGGTGAGTCGAAATTATTTGGGAAGTATCAATCATACGCTATTGGCAATAGAACTGTTGAAAAAAAGGAAGATTGTTATTAAGGCCCTTGTTTTTAACGGTACTCCTGATCCTTATTCAGAAGACTTTATTACTCAACATTCCCGGATTAATAGGATTTTAAGAGTACCTGAGATAGCCGAACCGGATAAAAAAGTAATTTTCGAAATCGCTGCAAAATTTGCTTTCGATTTATAAAAAGCGGAACAAACCGAAATCGTTGGTGTTGTTGAATTAAAGACAGATAGGATGGAAAACAAACACGAGCAGCGGATTAAAACCTAACAACAAACCGTCGGAACAACACTGAGAAGATTACAATAACATTAAAACGGGTAATGAAGAAGAAATTGCAAAAGGATCTCATCAGGAAGATCAACTCGATAAATTAAAACCTGACGCTAAAACCTGCGAGACAGTTGAGGATTAATCTGCGCACGATCAAAAACAAAACGGACACGCCACACAAAATAGGTGAAAAGCGCAAATGAGATTATGTGCCGTGAAATGGGCAGTAGCTGTCAAAAATTGAAAAATTAAATCTCTCTGTCACCATCCCACGCTTCCAAATAATCCGCAACCTTTCTAATAAAAGACCCGCCTAACCCCCCGTCAACCACCCGGTGGTCGTAAGACATGGATATGTACATCATATGCCTAATGGCGATCACGTCCCCGAATTCCGTTTCCATAACCGCCGGTTTCTTTTTTATTACCCCCACAGCCATAATTGCAACTTGAGGCTGATTAATAATCGGCGTCCCCATTATATTACCGAACATACCGATATTGGTTAGTGTGAACGTCCCGTCTTTAACATCGTCAGGTTGAAGTTTGTTAACCCGGGCCCGTCCGGCCAGATCATTAACCGCTTTTGCCAAGCCTACCAGATTCAATTGATCAGCATTTTTGATAACAGGAACAATTAAATTTCCGGAGGGCAAAGAAGTTGCCATCCCGATATTGATGTCTCTTTTTTTTATTATTTGATTTCCGCTCACCGAAACATTCACCATCGGCATATCTTTTAATGCCTTAGCTATTGCTTCAATAAAAACGGGTGTATAGGTAATCTTTTCGCCTTCACGTTTCTCGAAGCTATTTTTAACACGTTCTCGCCATTTTACAAGGTTGGTAACATCGGCTTCAACAAAAGAAGTTACATGCGGAGCTACCCGAGTACTCATAACCATATGGTCGGCAATAATTCGACGCATACGATCCATCTCAATAATCTCATCGTTACCGCTTAGAGATGCAGAATTAACTACGAGCTTAGAAACAGGCGATGAATAACTATTAGCAGAACCTGTCTCCGAGTCTTCAACTTTAGAATTGCCGTTCGATGCTGCCTGTAAGTAATCCAATATATCTTGCTTTGTTACCCGCCCTTCAGCTCCCGACCCTGTTATTTGATCTAATTGCTGCTGCGTCAGGCCTTCTTCCATTGCAATACTTCGGACCAAAGGCGAGTAGAATTTTGATGTTGCTTTAAATTCGACACTGAATGCTTTTTCAGCATCTTTCTGTAAAAAACTTATTGCGGGAAGTGCTTCTTCGTTTATCGCCGAGGGTGTATTGTCTATAACAGATTCTTTTAGAGTAAAAGGAGCGGTTTCATCAACTGCATTTTTATTTTTCGCATCAGGTTCATTAGTTTCAATTAATGCAATCATATCACCGACTTGCGCCACCGAATCTTCAGAAAAAAGATGTTTTATTATCTTACCCGATACCGGAGAAGGCACTTCTGAATCTACCTTGTCGGTAGCAATTTCCAGAACGGACTCATCAGCTTTTACAAAATCTCCGGGTTGCTTTAACCATTTTGTAATGGTTGCTTCTGCAACGCTTTCGCCCATCTTGGGGAGTAACAACCGGTATTGTGCCATAATAATTTAGTAAGCTGCAAAAATACTTGTTTTTAGCTTTTAAGCATATTGCTCCTGTTTAAGTAATTTAAAGAGCATGCTCAACGCGTTAATGGCGGCACGTTCTATATTTTGTGCTCGCTTAGTGCCAAATTTAAACCTTCCGGTAATCACATTTTGTTTACTTGCTACCGCGATAAATACCGTTCCTACCGGCTTTTCTTCCGTTCCACCGTCGGGGCCCGCTATTCCGCTCACCGCAAGAGCATAATCGGAACCGTAATATTTAAGCACTCCGGCAACCATTTCTTTAACTGTTTGCTCGCTTACCGCTCCGTGCTCTTCCAAGGTATCTTTTGAAACTCCAAGCATTTTAACTTTTAAATCGTTAGAATAAGTTACAGCTCCTCCCAAATATACGCGGCTGCTGCCCGAGTGTTGAGTTATCAGTTGCGAAATAAAACCACCTGTACAACTTTCGGCCACTGCTAAAGTAAGGCCTGACACCTGCATAAAGTCGAGCACAGCCTTTTCGATCGGCTTATCTTCTAAGGCAATTATATATTGGCCCGCAGATTCTTCTATTTGTTTTGCAAAGCCGGCGACTTCTTGTTTAAGAATTGCTTCGTCCGGTCCGTATCCGCTTAAGCGCAAACGAACTTGGCCTAGTTTAGGAAGGTAAGCAAGTTTAATATGCCCGGGTAACGAGTCCTCGATACCCGCGATGGTTTCCGATAAAAACGACTCACCTATCCCCGCTGTTAGTATAGTTTGATGAACGATTACAGGAAGTTTAAAAAGAGACTTAATTCGAGGAATAACCTCCTCTTCCATCAAATACATCATCTCGAAAGGAACACCCGGCATTGATACAAAGATTCTTCCGGCATTACTGAACCACATTCCGGGGGCGGTCCCGTTTTTATTCTGAAGTACCGTGCAATTTTCCGGAACATCGGCTTGCTGTTTGTTTATTTCCGTTAACGGAACCTTGAGCCTTTCGAAAATCGCTTTTACGTTCGTTAACACTTCTTCATCTCGCCTCAACCCAACTCCAAAAAATTCTGTTAAAGTTTTTTTTGTGATATCATCTTTGGTCGGTCCCAACCCGCCTGTTATTAATATCAGTTCTGCTCTGTTCTGCGCATTTCTTAGCGCTTCCTGAATATGCGTTCTATCGTCGGAAACCGAAGTGATTTGCTTAACACGAATGCCGGCATCATTCAGCTTTTGCGCCATCCAGGCAGAATTGGTGTCTACGATCTGCCCTATTAAAATTTCGTCTCCGATGGTAATAATTTCGGCCAGCATGTATTAGTAATTATCCATAAAAGTTCGTCTTTTACTCAACTTTAAATCTTGCAAAATAGAAGCTTTAACTTTCAAATCAACTGAGTAACTCCGAAAATTACCGAAAGGAATCCAGTTTATATTCAAATCCCAGCAATGCAGGTCGCGGTAAATTGAAAATTGGGTATAGCTTATTTCACTACGTTGAAAATCGTAGCCGGATGAATATTGAACTTTCCACTTTGGCGTTACACTAAGATCTCCGTTAAAATTAAGTGTGTTTGTTACTATCGATCGGAATCGGCGAACTTGCGTATCAAATTGTTTCGAAAAGTTCAGACTGTAAGAAGCGGATATATTCCAAGGAACGTTAAAATCAACAAAAGCATTCGGATTTCGACTGATCATATTCAACTCCTGCTGCTGTTGCGGTGTCAAGTTTTTATTGTCCTGTTGCCCTTCGAGCTTTTTACTACGTTCGCTTAATGCCGTAGAATTTAAACTGAAATCTGTAGAAAGGCGAAAATCAGTTAAACGGGCAAGTTTCCCTCGCGAAAGTGAATACCGATCTACCCTTCTACCGTTAATATCGGTTTGATAAGGATCAAAAGTTCCTCCAAAATTTAACCCCAATTTTTGTTTAAAAAAGGATGTCCTTCCGGAAATACTAATCGTCGAAAGCTTAAAAGAATCAGCAACAAAGTTGTAAAACCCGCTAAAACTTAAACCTTGAATGATCGGCATTTTATCTGCTTGAGACCCGTTTGTACTTTTAGTGGTATCAGAACCGGCGGTACTTGTCTTTTCTCGTCTTTTCGCTTCAATGTTATTATCAACCGAAAAATTGATACCTGCACTTCTTCCGGCTCCCGGACTTCCGTAAATAGAACTTTCGTAATAAGAGTAGCGACGCAGGGTATTGTTTTCTTCAACTAAACCGTAGTACCCGTATTTATTCTGAGAAAAATCCGGACGGTAGCTGAATCCGAGTGAAGGAGTAACCACATGCCGAATTGCAGCTATTTTACCTTTTTTAAAGGGTACCAATCCGTAAAATTTAGTTGAGAACCCGGAATTAAGCGAATAGTCATACACCCTGTTAAATCCTGAGATTGTATCAATAACTAAAGGAGTATTGGGCCGGTAAATGCCGTCGTTAAACTGTAAAGTGTTTTTCCTGATCGATTGCAGATACCAGCGTTCATTATATTGCACACCGGTGCTAAACTGCAAATACTTTAACACATTTAGCGATAAGTTAACAGGGATGTTATGCTGCATGCCTGTGCGAAGTTTTTTGAATCCTTGTTTAGAGAATAGTTCAGATTCTTGTGCATCAATCGAGTTTTCCCCTTGTAAACTGTAGCCCACCGCAATACGCTGATACCACTTTTGTTCGCCGGCTCTTGTTTTAGAATCTAAAGGATTAAACGTGGCAACCGAAAGGTTAAATTGAGGAAGGCCCAAATAAACTTGTTTTGTACTTAGATCTTGCCTGTGTGTTAAGCTTGATGTAAAGTTTACTCTTCCGTCGGCAAAAGTTTTACCGTAGCTAATGTTTGACGACATGGAATTTCGAGTAACTTGATTTATATCATAGCTTCCTCCGGCACCCGTATTAGAGAAGTAAGCCGATGTTCCCAAGTCAACCTGAGCGCTGAACGTAGTTCCGGGATTAGCCTCTTGCCGCTGGCTGTGGCCCCAGTTTAAGTGAAAATCTTTGTTAGCGCGTTTAAATGCATCTGTTCCCTCTACAGCATTAAAGTTTTTGGTGGATGCGAACCTGAACTGCAAATTTCCGTCGTACTTGTAGTTTTTTCGATAGCGTGCATCTACACTGGTTTCGTACGACCCTTTACTATAGATAGAACCGCGAAGAGTAGCATCCCAATAATCATTTATACCGAAATACCAACCCAACTCTCGAAGAAAAAATCCCCGGTTAGCTTCTTCGCCGAAAGTAGGAAGCATAATGCCGGAAGCTCTCTTATTAGACTTTGGAAAAAAACCGAAAGGAATACCTAAGGGAAATGGAATATCTTCGATTACTAAATAGGCCGGACCCGTAACAATTTGCTTATCGGTGACTAACCCTCTTGTTAAATGAATGCCGAAATGAGGATGCTCCAAATTGCAGGTGGTATAAATCGCGTCTTTCAGCGAAACTTCATCGTAAATATTTTTCTTCGACTTTCTGGCTTGAATAAAACCGCCTTCTACTTCAGTATGAATTTGGTAGATATAGGCCTTCTTCGTTTTAAAATTATATGTCAAAGAATCGGTTGTAACAGGCGGCTCACTACCTTGCTTAAAAATTGGCCTGCCCCTGTAGCGACCTGATTTTGTGTCTTTTCTACCGGTGGAGAAAATCGTATTATTTTTTTGGTCTAGACGAATATAGTCGGCATCCAGCTCAAAGTCACCGTACTTGATTCTTGCTTTGCCGTAAAGGTGAACTATGTTCTGATCCTTCAAATCATAGCGAATGGAATCTTCGGCATTATACTGCACCTCTGTTTCAAGCTCGCCGTCGTTTTTCTTTATGGTGTCGGCTGCTGCCTTAGCCGTATCGATTGCGAGCTTTTCTGTGGCAGGCCTTATCCGCGGAGTCTGAGCCAAGAGATTTAAACCTATAGGTAACAAAAGTGTCAAAAATGCGTATCTCAGAAAAAACCCCTTTATAAATTTCAAATCCAATGACGAATATTATTTTTGCAATAAATAAAATGCAACGTTCAAAATTAATGAAAATAATACCGGTCAAAATGTTAATTTATGTTATAAACGCATTATTACTTCTCCTTCCCTTAGTATCGTTTACTTACAACTCTAAAACTCCACCTTTTCGTATAAGAACAATTGTGATCGATGCCGGTCACGGCGGTAAAGCAACGGGCGCATCGGGCAGAATGTCGACTGAAAAAGATGTTACTTTGCAGGTAGCTTTGCGATTAGGAAAAGCAATAGAAAGTCAACTTAATGATGTTAAAGTTGTTTACACACGCACAACGGATATTTTTGTTCCTAATATTGATCGACCTAATCTTGCAAACAAACTTAAAGCAGATCTTTTCATTTCTATACATTGCAATTCAATGCCTGCTAATAGAATAATATCAGGATATAGAAAAGATTCGAGGGGCCGTAAAGTCCCGGTGTACGAAACAAGGCAAAGCACCTCAACACGAGGAGTAGAAACCTTTGTTGCCGGATTTGGACGTTTAGACGAGCAGGATGTGGCAATACGAGAAAATGCGGATATTCTATTGGAAAAGGATTATAAAGACACCTATGGCGGGTATGACCCTAAGGACCCTGAAAGTATGATTATGTTTTCACTTATGAAAAACATATATAGAGAGCAAAGTATTAAATTAGCAACTTTAATGCAGGATGAATACATTGGTACCGGCAGAATTAATAGAGGCGTGAAAGAACAGAATATTTTAATTTTACAGCGGGCAGGAATGCCTTCCATCCTCACCGAAATCGGTTTCATTAGTAATCCGCAAGAAGAAGAGTTCATTAACTCAGAAAACGGACAGAACGAAATAGTAACTTGCCTGTTAAAAGCTATTCAGAACTACAAACGGCAAGTTGAGCTTGAATAAAATACAACACCCAAACCTTTAAACTACTATACCTTGAAAATAACAAATGAAACCAAAGTCGGCATATTAGCTGCTGTAGCAATAACCATTTTAATAGTAGGCTACAGTTTTTTAAAAGGCAATGATGTATTCAGCCGCGATAACGAAATTTTTGCGAGATATGAACGGGTTGACGGCCTTACAGTTTCTAAACCTATTTTGGTAAACGGGTTTCAAATTGGCAGGGTAGCCGCCCTTACTCTACTGCCCGACGGAAAAATACTTGCCAAGTTTAAGGTAAGTCCGAAGTATGAAATTCCGTCAAATACTATTGCTCGGTTAGAAAGCACTGACCTTCTGGGAGGAAAAGCGATTGTTTTTGATTTAGGAACAAGTAAAAAATATGCTGAGGACGGAGATACTTTAAATGCCAATGTTGAGAAGAACTTAATGGAGCAGGTAGAACCAGTACAAAAGAAAGCCGAAAAAATCATTAGCCGTATGGATTCTATTTTAACATCGCTGAATGCCACTATAAATCCCGAGTTTCAGAAAAACTTTAATCGCAGCTTTGCAAGCATTGCAAAAACTCTTGAAACGTTAGAAGGCACTACCAAAAAAGTTGATAATATGGTGGGAAGCCAGAGCAGTAGATTAACCGCGATTTTTGCAAACCTTGAATCGATAACTACTAATTTTAAAAATAACAATCGACGCATTTCTTCTATTATGGGCAATTTAGACCGAATGAGCGACCAATTAGCAAAAGCTGATGTTGCTCAAACCGTTGCAAATGCAAATAAAGCAGTTGCAGATATGCAAACAGCAATTGATAAAGTTAACAAAGGTGAAGGTTCCTTAGGACAACTTCTAAACGACAAAAAATTGTATAACAACCTAAATAATGCCGCCGGAAATTTGGATAAATTAATGGTTGACTTAAAAGCGAACCCGAAGCGATACGTTCATTTTTCTGTTTTCGGGGGGAAGAAAGATTAAGCAAAACTTGTTAAATCTGAAAAGTTTGCCCTTCTATTGCCAGCCGGGAATTTGGAAACACACCTTTAGCTTCTTCCAACAGCGGTTCCAAATCTTTGTACCTGGCAGAAAAATGACCTAGTAGAAGCTGCTTTTTAATTCCGGCTTTAACTGCAATTTGTGCGGCCTCTAACGCAGTGGTATGAAAGGTTTCTTTCGCCCTATCAACCATAGATTGAGTAAACGTTGCTTCATGATAAAGTGTATCTACATTGGTTATTTGATCAATGTACTTCCAATTGCAAATCGTGTCTGAACAGTAGGCGTAACTCCTTGGTTCATCCGCGTCGGTAGTCAATTCTTCAACTTCGTGAACATTACCCGCCTTATCAGTAAAGCTAACCCCCCGCTTAATTAAGGGGATATATGAAACCGGAATATTTAACTCTTCTATTTTTTCTTTAAGAACTTTTCGCAACCGCTTTTTTTGAGTGAATTTAAAACCTGTACAAGGAATGCGATGCTCAAGAATTATCGTTTCAATTATTAAATCCGGTGTTTCTAAAATCACTTGAGGTGATTCGTCTTGCGTTGCATTAAAAATTACCGGATAGCGTAAAGTAGTTTCCGAATACTTAAAATTAAGATCAAGAATTTCTTTTAAAGGACCAGGAGCAAAAATAGTAACCGGCTTGCTTCTGCCGTTTAGATGCAGCGATGAAAGTAAGCCTATTAGGCCCAAATAATGATCGCCATGTAAATGGCTTATAAAAATATAATCAATTTTCTGGGCCTTGATACAGTTCTTGAGAAGTTGATGCTGAGTTCCTTCGGCACAATCAATTAAAAAAAAATGATCGTTAGCATTTAAGATTTGTGCACTCGGGTTCCGGTTATAAATAGGGGTAGCAGAACTGCTTCCTAAAATTGTGACTTCAAATCTCATTCATCGATGCGAAGAGGCTTATTTTGCCTCTTTTTTCAGTTCCTTCTCAATTTCCTCCATAAAAATCAAATCTACACCTTCTTCTACTGATGGAACAATAGTGAGAACTGTTTCTAATTGAGAAATGTTTACCAAGCGAGAAATATTATCGTTTACACCGGTAATAATGAAAACTCCTTCGGCATTTTTGCAGATACGATGACCTACCAAAAGACTGCTCAAGCCGGATGAATCCGTATATTTTACGGCAGAAAGGTCGAGGATTATATTTCTTTGTCCTTCGGTATTAATCAGGATAAGCTCGGATTTTAACTGTGGAGACATCAGAGAATTCAGCTTTGATTCGTTAAGTTTAATCAAAACATATTTTTCGTGCTTATCTACCGTAAATTTCATATCGACTATGTTTTAGAACTCTTGTCACAATATTAATAAATCTTTTCAATTTAAACGACGCAAACTTTCAATTATATTTCTTTCTACCCGTGTCAAAATTTCCGAAACCTCAGCCTTTTGAAAGTTCTCGCCGGTAATATGTTCGTAAAGCTCAATGTACCGTTCAGAAATAAGACTAACAAGCTCATCGGTCATTTCCGGCACTGTTTGATCTTCTTTTCCCTGAAACCCGTTCTCTATAAGCCATTGCCTGACAAACTCTTTTGACAGTTGTCTTTGCTCCTGCCCTGCTTGTTGTAAAATTTCGTAGCCTTCTTTATAAAAATACCTTGACGAATCGGGCGTATGAATTTCGTCGATTAAATGTATTCTGCCTTTTAATTCTCCAAATTCGTATTTGGTGTCTACCAGAATCAATCCTTGTTTGGCAGCGATTTCGGATCCCCGTTCGTATAAAGCTCGCGTATATTCTTCCAATTGCGTATATTCTTTTTCTGTTGCAATACCCCGCACTAAAATATCATTTCGCGAAATGTCTTCATCATGCCCCACATCGGCTTTAGTTGTAGGCGTTATAATCGGCTCGGGCAATTTATCGTTTTCGTTTAACCCGTCGGGTAAAGCAACCCCGCAAATTTCGCGACGTCCTACTTTGTATTCACGCCAAGCATGTCCTGCCAGGTAACCGCGAATAACCATCTCGACTTTAAAAGGCGTACAAATCTTGCCGATAGTCACAGAAGGATCCGGAACGTCTAATACCCAGTTTGGGACAATATCTTTTGTTTCTTCAAGAAACTTTGCTGCTATCTGATTAAGCACTTGTCCTTTAAAAGGAATGGGTTTTGGCAGAACTATATCGAAAGCTGAAATGCGGTCTGAAACAACCATAACTAAATACTTACCTGAAATGGTATATACATCTCTTACCTTACCCTTATAAAATCCTGTTTGACCCGGAAGCTTAAAGTTGGTCTCCTTTATTGAGGACATTGATAGTTAAATATTTGAGTTATAATTAAAATTGATTTTGCAAAGCTGACCGAGCATAGCTCAACTGCTCAATCTCTAAAAATTTTAGCTCTTTTCACAACGCTGTTGAGTTTTGCTCTACCCTTCAGCCTCCGGCTTAATTTTTCACCTTACTGTATATCTCCGTAAGCTTCTAAAATACGCCTTACGAGTTTATGGCGCACCACATCTTCTCCCGAAAGGTAAATAATTTCTATTCTCTTAATATCCGAAAGTATTTTTAAAGCTGTAAATAAACCCGATTGTTGTTTTTTGGGTAGATCGATTTGAGTAATATCGCCGGTAACAATAAATTTTGCAGAAGGACCCATTCTCGTTAAAAACATTTTTAACTGCATATCTGTCGAGTTCTGGGCTTCGTCTAAAATAACAAAGCAGTTGTCTAACGTTCGCCCACGCATAAACGCAAGCGGTGCAATTTCAATCGTTCTGTTTTCCAGATACGCTTTGAGTTTTTCTGCGGGGATCATATCGTCCAACGCATCGTATAAGGGACGCAAATACGGGTCTATTTTTTCTTTTAAATCTCCGGGAAGGAAACCTAAGTTTTCGCCTGCTTCAACCGCCGGTCTGGTAAGAATAATTCGCTTAATTTCTTTATTCTTAAGTGCTCTTACTGCAAGAGCAACAGCAGTATAGGTTTTACCGGTTCCGGCAGGGCCGATAGCAAAAAGGATATCGTTATTGTTAATGCTGTCTACCATCCGGCGCTGATTAGCCGTTCGAGCCTTTACTACAATTCCGTTCGGGCCGAAAACTATTGCTTCGCCCGAACCGGCACTTGGCTTTTCTCCCGGTGTTTCACCATCTCCTTGGGCAGCTAATTTGTGTCCCAATAACGTTTCTAAATCGTTATTACTGATGCTTTGAAACTTTTCAACATGGGTTATAATTTCTTGAAAGCGAAGTTGAAAATTTGCCAGTTCATTTTCGTCACCTAGAGCTTTAACTTCATTGCCCCGAGCCACAATTTTTATTTTTGGAAATTGTCTTTTTATTACCTCAAAATATTCATTGTTCGCCCCCCACAACACTACCGGGTTAAAGTTTTCTAAAATAAGTTTCAGTTCGTTCAAGTGAGCTTTTTTTAGTTCTTGTTTTTTTTGAAATTAAAAGTTGAATATTTGCAGGAAGAATCCTATCGCAAGATTAGCAATTAATATTTAAATTTTTAATGGCAATAATTACTTTAACAACCGATTTAGGTTATAAAGATTTTTATCAAGCTGCCTTAAAGGGGAGCATTGTAAGTATGCTGCCAAATGCAAATATTATTGACATAACTCACGCTATTTCTGCATTTAACATCCCGCAGGCTGCATTCGTTTTAAAAAATGCATTTCCCTATTTTCCTAAAGGTACGGTTCACTTAATCGGTATCGACTCGGTATATAACGAAAACACTCGCTATTTGGCTTTGCGTTATAAAGAACACTTTTTTGTAGGCTCAGACAACGGAATTTTTTCCTTGATGTTTAATTCCGATCCTGACGAAATGGTAGAGCTGAATATCATGCAGGATTTAAAGTTTCTTCATTTTCCGCTTACCGACATCTTTGTAAAGGCAGCATGCATGTTGGCAACCGGGGGCAAACTTTCAGACATAGGTATTCCGGTAACGGAATTGGAGCACAAAATGAATCTAAGCCCGGTTATCGAGAGAGACATTATCCGGGGAAGCGTGATTTATATCGACTCGTTTCAGAATGTAATAACCAATATTTCCAAAGATCTTTTCAGCCGCGTTCAAAAAAATAGAAGTTTTACTTTATTTTTTCGAAAGAACGAAACTATAACACAATTGAGTTGGCATTACAACGAAGTGCCCGAGGGCGAAAAACTTTGTTTGTTTGGAATTAGCAATAACCTTGAAATTGCAATCAACAAAGGAAATGCAAGCGGTTTATTGGGTTTGCATTTAAATGATATTGTTCGAATCGAGTTTCTCTCATAAACAATTTCCGGGTTTTCTGATTTTATTGGCTCAAGCATAGCTATGAAAACAATCTGCATTCTACTTTTAACATTTGTTTCTTTAAGTGTCTTTGCGCAGAAAAATTCGCCGTATGAAGTTCAGCGCAAGAAAATAAATAATTTATTAAGCCAAAGAAGCGGCAAGTTCGGTCAATACGAAAAGAGTTTAAACATGAAAACAGGTATTTTCGGTTGGAAAACCAAAAAAGACATGCAACGCTCTATTGATATATTGACAGAAGTTTTTAAAACAGACAATACTATTTTACGTGAACTCAAAGTTTTGCTCGATTATAAGGACCTTGAAAAAACTCAAGCTCAAACACAAGCTATAGAAACGGAAGGCAGAATTAAAGGCTATATGAAAACTATTACCAAGCTTCAGCAAGAAAATGACAGATTAAAGGCTGACTCGGCAAAAATAGAAGTGAAGAAGTCGGATTTTCCTTACGGACTTATCGCCGTGGTGATTTCAATTCTTGCATTGCTTGTTTTTCTCTTTCGCAAAAATTGACGGTGGGTTGATGTGCTTTTAATTAAGTAAAAGCTATTTTTACCCGCCCTTTTAAGGGCTTTTAGCGAGATTTTGAATGGCAAGAAACAGATTTAACAGCAGCACTGCACCCACCGAGGAGCTGACAAAAGCGAAAATCAATAAAGAAACGCTAAACAAAATTGCCGGTTTACTGGCGTATATCAAACCCTATCGAGCCAAGTTTTTATTAGGATTATTTTTTCTTTTTGTTTCAAGTCTAACCGGGTTAGCGTTTCCGAGCTTATTAGGGGCTATGATTGATGCAGCACAAGGAAAACAAAAATTAAGTTTCATCCCTGCCAACATCAATTATATCGGTATAATCTCATTTGTTATTCTTTTCATACAGTCGTTTGTTTCTTTTTTCAGAGTCAGATTATTTGTTGAAGTTGCCGAAAAATCCTTGGCCGATATTCGGCGAGATACTTACTTTAAACTTATTACTCTTCCGATGAATTTTTTCGCCAACCGAAGAGTAGGCGAACTAAACAGCCGAATTTCAGCAGATTTATCGCAAATACAAGACACTCTTACCACTACCTTGGCTGAGATGACCCGACAGGTTGTTTTACTGGCAGGTGGTATTACATTCTTAGTAATAGTTTCACCGCACCTAACGCTGTTCAATCTTGCAATTCTCCCGGTAATGGTAGTTTCTGCAATATTCTTCGGTAAAAAAATAAGAAGTATTTCGAGGCAAGCTCAAGATAAACTGGCCGAATCAAACACGGTTGTAGAAGAAACCTTGCAGGGAATTAGCAGTGTGAAGGCGTTTGGAAATGAAGCTTATGAAGCTAACCGGTACGATAAAAGCTTAAGACAAGTTGTAGCAATAGCACTACGCGGCGCAACTTTGCGAGGTGGTTTTGCGTCTTTTATTATCTTTTGTCTTTTCGGTGCAATAGTGGGAGTTATTTGGTACGGGTCTGTGCTGGTAGCTGCAGGGGAGCTTTCTGTCGGTAATCTTACTACCTATATTTTGTACTCAATTTTTGTGGGGGCAGCCATGGGTACTTTCCCCGAATTGTATGCTAACGTACAAAAGGCTGTCGGGGCAAGCGAACGAGTTTTAGAAATTCTTGCCGAAAACAACGAACCGATATCGATGATTGCCAAAGAAAACGCTACTGTTTCTAAAATTCGTGGTGATGTGGCTTTTGATAATGTCGTCTTCGCTTATCCTTCCCGTAAGGAAATTACCGTTTTAAAGGGTGTTTCTTTTGAGGCAAAAGCCGGAGAGAAAGTGGCCATTGTAGGGCCCAGCGGTGCCGGAAAATCTACTATTGCTTCGTTGGTTCTTCGTTTTTACGATCCGCAGCAAGGAGAATTGTTATTTGACGGAAAACCTTCCGGCCATTTTCCGCTTACCGATATAAGAAACCAGGTAGCTATTGTACCTCAAGATGTAATTCTATTTGGAGGAACCATTAGGGAAAATATAGCTTACGGAAAACTTTCGGGAACTGAAGAGGAAATAGTGCAAGCATCCAAACGTGCCAATGCTCATGATTTTATTTCCGGTTTCCCGGAAGGATATGATACCGTAGTTGGCGAAAGAGGGGTAAAACTTTCCGGGGGCCAGCGCCAGCGAATAGCAATTGCACGAGCTTTGTTAAAAGATCCGGCTATTTTAATTTTAGATGAAGCCACTTCTTCGTTAGACAGTGAATCTGAACGTTTAGTACAAGAAGCTTTGGAAGAATTGATGAAGAACCGAACCTCAATTATTATAGCTCATCGCTTATCAACCATTCGCGAAGCCGATAAAATCGTTGTGCTTGAAAAAGGGGAAATTATTGAAACCGGAACACACAAAGAACTTATCAAGAACGAAGAAGGCTTGTATCGATACTTAAATGGTCTTCAGCAATCAGACTTGGGCAGTGAGCTGAGTAGTCAGCCGTGAGTAGCAGGGCGGAAGCTATTAAATGTGCTTATTGCAAGATCATTTTAAGTCCACTTAATGAAGAGCTGACAGCTGATTGCAAAAGAGAACCTAAATTATACCCAACTAATATTAAAACGATATAAAAAAGCTCTCAGCTGATTGCTGGGAGCTTACAGCTTAAAATGAAATTAACAATTTTAGGTGCTGCGAAACAGGTAACCGGTAGTATGCATCTTTTAGAAACAGATAATTACAAGATTCTTATAGACTGTGGTTTAGATTACGAAAAGGAAACGCGTTTAGAGGATAATGCTATGTTTCCGTTTAATCCCGAAGAGATTGACGTGGTAATTTTAACCCATGCCCACATTGATCATTCCGGCAACATTCCCACTCTAATTCGTTTAGGTTTTAACGGTCAAATTTTATGCACCCCTCCTACCGCTGATCTTACCGAGCTGCTCCTGCTCGATTCAGTGAACATATTTTTAAGTAAAGAAAGAAAGGCCAATAAGCATCGGAAAAAATCAAAAGGATATCAACCGCTGTTCCTTCAAAAGCATGTTATGGATACGGTTGAACGTTTTGTGACTATAGATTTTAATAAATCTTTTAAGCTTAACGGACAGATTGAACTTACATTTATTCCTGCCGGACATTTATTGGGAGCTGCTTCCGTTCTCCTATCAATCACTGAAACAGGCAAACAGACTAAGATTGCCTTCACGGGAGACTTAGGCCGACTAAATTATCCCGTGCTGACTGATCCTGAGATAATTCCTGAAGTTGATTATTTAGTTTGCGAATCCACGTATGGAGGAAGGGTACATTCTAAGGATAAAACGGTTGCCGAAATCTTAGTCGACACGATTGAGGAAGCATGCGTTAAAAATCCCGGAAGATTAATTATCCCGGCATTCAGTATCGGCCGAACTCAAGCTTTAGTGTATTCTCTCAATAAAATTTTCACCGAAGGACTACTTCCACGGGTAAAAGTTTTTGTTGACAGTCCTCTTGCCAATTATGCTACTGAAGTTTTCAGAAAACACCACAAATATTTAAACAAAGACGCTCAAGAATTTTATCAAAAAAAGGGTGACGAATTCGAGTTCGACAACTTGTTTTACACGCAAAACATGCACGAAAGCAAAGAGCTTTCTAATTATTTTGAGCCTTGTATTATCGTTTCTTCAGCAGGAATGCTTGAAGGAGGCCGAATTCAAGACCATTTGTTTTACAATATTTCGAATTACTACTGCACCATTCTGTTTATCGGATATAGCGCCAAAGGAACTTTAGGACATCGGTTACTACGCGGCGATCCGATTGTTCACATTCGTGACCGCGAACTTCCGGTCTATGCCACCATTAAAAAGACTGATGTGCTAAGCGGCCATGGCGACCATAATGATCTGGTCAACACAGTTAAACAACAGGATAAGCAAAAACTGAAGAAGGTATTTTTAGTTCATGGGGAGAGTGAGAGCATAAATGCATTAAGCGATAGCCTTAAACAAGAAGGATATTCTGTTGCGATTCCAAATCAAGGAGAAATTTTTGAATTGAATTAAGTTTACAGCGGAGATTTATTATCAAACAATAGGCCTTTACAGCAGAAATCGGATTTGAGGTATAAGTTAAAAAAAAGCCGCGTGTGAGCGGCCTGACAATGTCTTTCAAAAATTTTTTTTAGTCGATCTCTTTTAGTTTAATTTCTACTCTACGATTTTTTTGACGACCTTCTTCTGTTTTATTTGAAGCAATAGGAACAGTACTGCCGTAAGGAGTGGTAACAATTCGTCGTTTGTCAACTCCTTTGCTTACTAAATATTCTTTTACCTCTAATGCTCTTTTTTCAGACAGCTTCCAATTCGGTACATACGACCCTATTCCATCTGCATGCCCTCTAAGTGAAACCGCATAATTTTTATCCGACATCAGTTTAGCAAGGGTGTTCAAATTTTGAAAATAGTTATTTCTTACTCCTGCTTTAGCAAAGTCGAACTCGATGTTCTTCGTCGCCTCGTCAATAACACCGGCATTTGTAACAATAACACTTTTTTTCGCTTTAACCGGGATGACATTTGCTATCAGCAAACCCGCAAACATAACGCAAAGGGTTATGCTGAAAAATTTAAAAGGATTTGTTTTCATATAGATTTTTATTTGAGTAAGCAGTTTAAATACCTATTGCTAAATTTGTTACACCGCGTAAACATTTACGAGAAAATTATTATGGTTGGATTTGTTTTTTGAGCTTTTTTTCAACTATTTTAAGTTCCACTCAAGACAGTTTTTATACTATAATAATCAGCAATTGAGAAGATACATCTGCAGTAAAATTTGGAAACTAAAAAAGTCGGACCTTCGTAAAAAGCAGTAATTGTAATTAAAACATCTACCTCATGATTTTACACGTTCCCGTTATTTTCTTTTTTATCGATTTTAGTAACCTCGATAAGCCGACTGAGCTTTTCCAAAAAGAAAAAAAGTTTGCTTGCCTTCCGTCTTCTAAAATCTTCTAATTAATTCAACATGGAAATTTTAAGGGACCTTGCAGAACTTTTAGAAGCTAAAAGCATCTCGAATTTTGCCGAAAACAATTTACATCTGCCGGTGCTTTTCAGGCCGGGCCAAAATTCCGATCAATTGGAATTAGCCGACTTGCTGGAAGCAAAACCACAAATAAAAGTAAGCGATACCATCTATTCCCAGTTACGTGAACTTGCAAAGTCTAAACATCCTGAACTGAAACTATCTGAAAGTGAAATTAACGAACTGGTATCTAAGCATGTAGGCTATACCCCACTTTACGAATATGGGGTCTGGGTCTATTACCCTTGGGGAGAACGATTAGTTCATATTTTAGATGCGACAGAGTTCATAGATTTAAGAACAAACCGAAATAAATACAAAATAACTCAAGAAGAACAAGACCAACTGCAGCAAAAAAAGATTGGAGTTATAGGATTATCTGTGGGCCAGTCCGTTTCCCTGACATTAGCTATGGAGCGAGGATTCGGAGAGCTTAGAATTGCAGACTTCGACGAATTAGAAATTACTAATCTTAACCGTTTGAGAAGCGGGATTCATAATATGGGCATTAAAAAGACAATTTTGGTTGCCCGAGAAATAGCCGAAATAGACCCTTTTTTAAAAGTGACTTGTTTTCACGACGGAATTACTGATGAGAACATCGAAACATTCTTATTGGAAAACGGGAAGTTGGATCTTCTGATAGATGAGTGCGACGGTGTAGACGTTAAGATCAATTGCCGTCTTAAGGCCCGGAAACATCAAATTCCGGTGTTGATGGAAGCAAGCGACAGAGGAACTATAGATATTGAAAGATTCGATTTAGAACCCCATCGCCCTATCCTGCACGGGTTCGTGGAGCATCTGGACGTTACTAAAGTTAAGGGCTTAAAAACGAACGAAGAAAAATTGCCATATATTTTACCAATTGTAGGTATTGAAACAATGTCTGTAAGATTAAAAGCTTCCGCAGTAGAAGTAGGCAAATCAATATCCACCTGGCCCCAATTGGCAAGTGCGGTAACGATGGGAGGAGGTATAACTGCAGATATCAGCAGGAAAATTCTTTTAGACCAGCTTCATCTTTCGGGTAGGTTTTTTATTGACCTCGATGAATTAATTGCAGATGAAAAAAAGCCGGTTGAACCATTTATTTACAATACAGAACTTTTAACAGAAGATTTGGTAACTGATATAATCCAAAGGGTTAAGATTCCTGCGGAAGAAAACGATATCCGGGATGAACAAGTTTTTGAAGAATTGGTAACAGCGGCTGCTTTAGCTCCTTCAGCCGGCAATAATCAACCATGGGAATGGCACAGTTACGGATCAAAGCTATACCTTTTTCATGCACTGGAAAAATCCGTTTCGTTTGGTGATTATGAGAACATGGCCTCATATATGGCGTTCGGGACCGCTATAGAAAATTTGAAGTTAAAAGCCTCAGAAATAAATGTAGAGCCGGTTATTCATCTTTTCCCCCTTGCTGATGAACCTCGACTAATTGCCGCAATCAAAATTAAAAAAAGAAGCCTTCCGGTTAAAGAGGATGAGTTGGTGAAATATTTGGGGATAAGGGTTACTAATCGAAGTGAGGGACAATGCAGGGAAATCAATCGAAATATTTTAGCTGAAATTGAAAATTCTACTGCAACGATTCCCGAAGTATCTGTAAGAATAGTAGAAGATAAAGACAGGATACACAAGCTTGCCGATATAATGGGCAAAGCAGAAAAACTTCGGCTTTTTATTCCGCAAGGACATTATGACCTTTTTGAAAAAGAGATGCGATGGACACCGGAATATGCAGAACAAACCCGAGACGGCCTGGATATAACAACCTTAGATTTGAGCCCTAAAGATGCAGTAGGTTTTCGTATAATCAGAGACGCCGAAGCAATAAAACTTGTAAAAGAATTAAAGGGCGGGAAAGCGCTCGAAGAAATGACGGGGAAACTCGCCGGTTCGGCTTCCGCTCTTGGATTAATTACAACTTCTTCGTTCACAAAAAACAATTGTATAAAAGTAGGGCAAGCAGCGGAGCGAGTTTGGTTAACAGCTAATAAAAATGAAGTGTCGCTTCAACCTATATTGGCCTCTATTCTACATTTTGCCAGAATTAATTATGGAGGCGGAAAAGAGATTGCTGATGATATTCGAGAAGAATTTATAACGTTGAATAGAGACTTTAAGAGCCTGTTTGAATTATCGGAATTTGAAAAACCTATGTTTTTATTCCGTTTGTTTTATTCGGAGAGTCCTAAAGTACGTTCCTTACGCAGGGACCTGAATAAAGTATATTTTAAACATGTGAATAAACTTTAATGGCGTCGGTGATATTTAGAGCGTTTAGGGCTAGCGATGAGCCTGAAACGTGCCTAAGGTTTGTAGAGGGTCACCGTAAAGTGCTTGAATCGTACGGCATAACTATGATTACTTCAAACAACGCTAAATGGATGTATCACAAGAACACCTTTGTAATTTTGGCGGAGTCACCGGAAGACAGAAGAGCTCTGGGAGGTGCAAGGATACAAGTTGCCGATGAAGAACTTTTGCTGCCGATAGTAGATGCTGTAGGAAAGGTAGATCCAAACATAGAAGATGTAATTAACAGGCACGCAGGTTTAACGATTGCCGAAGCTTGCGGATTATGGAATTCGAGAGAAATTGCCGGTTACGGATACAGTTTTTTTATGTTAAGGGCTGCTATTGCGCTCGCCTATCAATTAAAAGTAAGTATCCTTTATGCCTTGGCAGCGCCGGTTACTGTAAAGATGTGTCTCAATGCGGGATTTAATATTGAAAAATCGTTAGGAAAAGACGGCTTTTTTAACTACCCGAAATTAGACCTTGTGGCAACAGCGATGCTGATTGACGATTTGAAGGAATTAAAAACAGCTGTAGATGAAGACCGACGACATGTTTTAACCCTGATGGAAAATCCGGAACAGCTAATAAAAGCAACAGGACCAAAAGGAGACGTATTAATAGACTACCGATTGTTAATTAAACCGTAATGTTATTTAAAAGAAAAGCATTCCTTATACTTTTATTATTTCTTTCCGCCAACGCATCTTTTGCGGCTAACCCGGGTAAGGGAGGTTTAATTTCTTCGATTTCTTTCTTAGAAGACGAAGCCGGCAACCTGAAATTAGACGAGGTGATAAAAAAATCTTTCACCAATCTTCCAACATCTACACCGAATTTCGGTTTAACAAAATCCGTTTATTGGCTTAAAGTTACCGTTAACAATAATACAAGTGACACCGGCTATATATTAAAAATTCACAACGGCACGCTAACGGAAACCAAGTTCTATACTATTTTAAATAATAAAATTAATATACAAACTCTTCGAGATACAACGCCTTTCCGTAAAAGAATAATACAAAGCCAATATCCCCTCTTCAAAATTCATCAGCCGCATAGTTCAAGCATAACCTACTATCTGCGAATTAGAAGTAATAACGTTTTAGATATTCCGATAAGTGTCGGCAAACAATTAGACGTTTTTGAAGAAGTAAATTTAGACCAACTGTATTTTGGAATTTACGCGGGCATTATTCTAATAATGTTCTTATACAACATTTTTATATACATAACTGTACGAGACGTAAATTACTTATATTATGTTTTTTACATTTTAATTATAGGCCTAACTCAAGCTTCATTAAAAGGCTTCGGAGCTAAGTTCTTTTGGCAAGACAATTCGTGGTTAATTTGGCAGGCTCCCAACTTGTTTATTGCTCTCTCCGGTATTTTTTCAATTCTTTTCGTTGTTAACTTTCTCCAACTGAAAAAATATGCGAATATCCTATTCTATGTGTTGGTTTTTATGTCACTACTATATGTTGCAGGTATTTTCATAACGCTTTCAAATAATTTTATCATCGCACAACAGTTGCTTCAAGTAACTGCGGGACTTGTTGCAGCAACTATCTTAATTTCAGGCTTGTTTGTGTTGAGAAAGGGCTATCAGCCTGCGTTGTTTTTCAATTTCTCATGGTCATTCTTTTTGATTGGTGTAATAATATACCTCTTAAAAGATGCGGGCATATTACCGTATAATAACTTCACCGGCAATGCCATACTTATAGGTTCCGGAATCGAAGTCGCACTGTTGTCATTCGCCCTTGCAGACCGTATTAATACTTATAAAAAAGAAAAAGAAGAATCGCAAGCGCAAGCATTGCTTATTGCCAAAGAAAACGAGCGCATCATCCGTGAACAAAACATAATTTTAGAAACTAAGGTACATGAACGCACCCTTGAATTAAGAGTTGCCAACGAAGATCTTAATAAAGCGATGAAAGAACTTAAAGAAGCAGAAGGTCACTTGGTAGAGTCAGAAAAAATGGCTTCGTTAGGCCAGCTTACCGCAGGCATCGCACATGAAATAAACAACCCGATAAACTTTGTTACATCTAATGTCACCCCGCTGAAACGAGATGTTGATATACTTTTAGAAGTTATAAATACGTTTGAAAATGTGGCGCTATCCGAAGAAGTTGTAGCTTCAAAAAGAAACCAAATAGAAAAATACAAGGAGGAAATCGATTTTGACTATTTAAAGATCGAGATAAATCATTTGATTAAGGGCATTGGGGAAGGGGCTTCAAGAACTGCAGAAATTGTTAAGGGTTTACGAGTTTTCTCGAGAGTGGACGAAGATGATCTGAAAAAAGCAGATATAAATGATGGGCTCAATTCAACATTAGTCATTACTAATAATTTGATGCGCAATGTAGAGTTAGTTAAAGAGTATGCAGAAATTCCGGTAATTGAGTGCTATCCGGGCAAGTTAAATCAAGTTTTCTTGAACATAATCAGCAATGCCGTTCATGCAATTAATAAAAAGTTTGGAGACAACCCGGGAGGAATTCTAAAAATCATTACTGAAAAAGGCGAAAATTTTATTAGAATTAAAATAAACGATAACGGAACCGGTATGGACGAAAACACTAAAAGAAAAATTTTCGAGCCCTTTTTTACAACTAAAGAAGTGGGCGAGGGCACCGGACTCGGCATGTCTATTGCTTATAACATCATAAAAAAACACAATGGAAATATTTCCATCAAATCTACATTAGCAGTCGGAACCGAATTTACTTTGGAAGTCCCGCTAATCCATAAAATATAACTAAATTAGTTATTAACTGAAGCCCTATGCCTGACAGGATCAAAATTTTATATATTGACGACGAAGCCAATAATTTACTGGGATTTAAAGCATCCTTTAGGTTAGATTACGATATTCTAATTGCTAATAATACCAATGAAGCCTTCAGCCATCTCGAAAAAAACCCCGACATAAAAATCATCTTTTGCGACCAAAGAATGCCGGATAAAACCGGCGTGCAATTTTTTGAAGATATAAGGGGTAAATATCCTTTTCCGATTCGAATTCTTATTACAGGCTATACAGATATAGAGTCTGTAATTGAAGCTATAAACAGAGGGAATATTTTCAGGTATGTAAAAAAACCTTGGACAGATGCCGACATACGCTCTTGCATTACTGAAGCTGACAAGTATTATACAACGCACTCCATACTTGCAGTTAAAAACAAGGAGCTACAAAAAGCGTATGACGAGTTAGATAAGTTTGCTTACAGCGTCACACACGACATTCGACGACCGTTGGTAAGCATATTAGGCGCTATTGAAGTAGCTCAACATATTGATGACATCCACGAAATTAGAGAGATGTTAAATATGATGCAGGATTCGGTGAAAAACCTCGACAATTTCATTCAAAGCATTCATGACTATTACAACATCAATCGCGGTCAATTACAAATTGTTGTAATTAATTTTGATGAACTGATACAAGAATTACTGGAAACCTATCGCATCACTTCCCGTATTAACAACATACAATTCACTACCAATATTAATCGACAAGAAGATTTTCGTAGTGATAAAATGTCGGTTAAGATAATTCTTAACAACTTAATATCAAACGCGTTTAAGTATCAAAGTAAAAATAATACAGAAAAAAAAGTTGATCTAAGCATTAGTATAGTAACCGGCATTGCAACAATTTCTGTGAGAGACAACGGAATCGGAATTGCTCAAGAACATATAGGCGAAATATTCGATTTGTTTTTTAGGGCAACAACCGAGGAAGTAGGTTCAGGATTTGGTTTATACACGGTAAAAGATGCCTTGATTAAGCTTAACGGACAGATAAAAGTTGATACCGTTTTAGGAGAAGGATCGACATTTACAGTTACTATTCCCAATAAATAATGGAACCACAAAAAAGACATTTTATAATTATCGACGACAGCAAGCTAGATTGCTTTATCGAAGAAAAAATGGTGCGAAATACAGGAATGAGTGAAAAGATTACGATTTTTCAGAATGCACTCGAGGCTTTAGAACTTATTAAAGTAAGGCTTCATCCCGAGGGTTTGCCAAAAACAGTTTTACTCGTAGATATTCAAATGCCCGTAATGAACGGTTTTGAATTTGTTGAGGCGTTTGAACAACTACCTGAAAACATTCAAGAAAGATATATTGTATACATCGCTACCTCATCTACAAACGAAAACGACTTAAGCAGGATGCGGTCTTATAAGTCGGTCGTTAGCCTTATGAACAAGCCTTTAGCAACTAAAACCATAATAGAGCGTCTATCTTTACATTACGCTTAAGCGTTATTAAGACAATAAATTTTGACGTAAAAGAAATTCAAGTTGGTCGTTGGAAGTAGCCAACTTTTGATTCATATCCACAATTTCGTATTTCTTTTTATATTCGGAATAGGCTCTATTTATTGTAAAATCAAGCTCTTCCTCATTCCACGGCTTAGTTAAATAGTGGAATATTTTTCCTTTGTTTACCGCATCTATTACAGCATTCATATCAGCATAGCCCGTAAGCAACAATCTCATCGGATCGGGATAAATTTCGAGTACTTTTTCCAAAAACTCTACGCCCGTCATATTTGGCATACGTTGATCTGATATAATAATCTCAATAGGCTTAGTCTCCATTACCTTCATTGCCTCAGCTCCGCCCGGAACAATAGTAACATCGTACTTTAGTCGGAAAGTAGCTTTAAATGACAAAAGGTTATTCTCTTCATCGTCAACGTAAAGAATTTTTATCTTTTTTGCTTTTTCTTCAGCCATAGGACTATTTCGGTTTTTAAAATCTCAGTTCACTTCTTTTTACGTATTCCGCAAAATTCAGGTTTCTAAAATTATTATATTTTGTTACAAAGCTATAAAAGCATGGGTCACCAATAGTAAACACTCAAGTTTTTAACTACCCAATCTGTTCCATGTGTATTTAATCCTATTCTTACCGGTTTCGAATAATCAGGTTGGTAAGGAAAAGTACTATAATCTACTTGGAAACAATCCTTATTCCCGGTTGCATCGCTTCGCGTAACAGCTACCCATTTTAATGCCGGCGATCCGTCTATTTTTCGGTTAACTTCTATTTTAAAATGATTTATATTAGGTAGAGCTAAGGCTCCTTCTCCTTGATGTTGAGGAAGCATTTCTGTAAAGCGGCCGTATTCCGTTTTGTTTTCCGAATTCCTAATATCAGCAAATCCCATGTTTTTAATAGTATAGGAGCCCTTTTTTCTATCTGTAATGTCCAAATTGATCGACCAAGCATTTAAAGCTTCTTCTTTAGTCATTCCCTTTTGAACATTAAAATTTATACAGAAAGAATTAATGTCGTTAATGAAAGCTGAATCAATTAAAAAATCGCATTCAATAGTATAAGGTTTACTCGGGTCTATGGTTTTATCAAAACGGACTATGTGCTGATTATTTCCGGCTCCGGGACAGTTTACTGTACCCCCGTCGAAATGCATCTTTCCATAGTTTTTATTAACTTCGAAATACCAGTTATTCCAATCGCATTGAGGCAAATATTCAAACCCGTATTGTTTTCGCCAGTCTCCGTTTTCGGATTTCCCGTCAAACTCTTTAAATATAATCCTGCCGGCCGAACGCTTTGTTTGTGAACGACTTACAAAGCAAGTCAAAAAAAGTAAGCAAAAAATTCCTAAACGCATTTGAGTGCGGGTACAAGTCAATATAAAAACAAACCGCTTAAAAAGAGTAACTTTTATCAAAATAAAGGAGTATAAAATCAAAAAGCAGGTTATGGAATTATTTATTTTAATTGTTCTTTGCAGTATTTTTATACTTTCTTACGGTAGCGAGTTAGCCTTTAAAGACAAAGACAAATGGTTGTAGGCATGCTCATTCTATTGGCAAAAATAGGTCGCAAATACAATTTATTTTAGCCGAAAAGGTCGGTGCTCAAGTATCGGTCTCCCCTATCGCAGGCTATAAAAACAATTAAACCTTCAGTTAAAGTTTGAGCTAAGCGTATTGCTGCCGCACATGCACCACCACTGCTCATTCCCACAAACAATCCTTCTATCCGAGCTAATTTACGAGTCATTTCTGTTGCTTCCCCTTGGGAAACGTCCATCAAAGCATCAACTCTTTTCGGGTCAAATATTTTCGGCAAATATTCTTTCGGCCACCGTCTTATCCCCGGAATAGACGATTCTTCAGTTGGTTGACAGCCGATAATTTGAATATTATTATTTTTCTCCTTTAAAAACATTGACGTTCCCATTATAGTGCCGGTAGTACCCATTGCACTTACAAAGTGTGTTATAGATCCTTTGGTATCCTTCCATATTTCCGGACCTGTAGTTTTATAATGAGCCAAATAGTTATCCGAATTAGCAAACTGATTTAACAGAAAGTACTTTCCGCCGGCGGCTTTTTCTTCAGCATAGTCCCGGCAAGACTCAATGCTTTCCATTAATGTTACTTTGGCTCCAAAAGCCTCCATGGTTAGGGTGCGCTCTTTAGTTGAATTTGAAGGCATCACCAATTCAATTTCGATATTAAATAAGCAGGCAATCATAGCAAGCGCTATTCCTGTGTTTCCACTTGTTGCTTCTATAAGTTTTGTGCTTCGGTCAATTTCGCCCCGATCTAAAGCACTTTTAATCATATTTAAAGCTGCCCGATCCTTTACACTTCCACCGGGATTATTCCCTTCTAACTTTGCAAAAATTTTAACTTGTTTATTGGGATTAAGTCCGGAAATTTCTACCAAGGGAGTATTACCCACTAAATCACTTATGCCTGCCATTTTTTAAATATCAGCACTTTTTACTTTTCTTTCTACTACTTTAAACTTAGTTTCGTGATAAACAACCGAGTAAGGTGGAACACTCTTAGTAAGCCATACGTTTCCGCCCACAATACTGTCGTGCCCTATAACTGTATTTCCTCCTAAAATTGTTGCTCCGGAATAAATAATCACATTATCCTGAACAGTTGGATGTCTTTTTAACGAAGCCATATCTTTTTCTACACTTAAGGCCCCAAGAGTAACACCCTGATACAATTTTACATTATTCCCGATGAGGGTAGTTTCTCCGATTACTATTCCGGTACCGTGATCAATATAGAGATACTCACCTATTTGAGCGCCGGGGTGTATATCAATGCCTGTACGCGAATGGGCGTACTCGGTAAGAATTCGCGGTATAAGCGGGATGTCTAATTTAAAAAGAACGTGAGCTATGCGGTAAAACGAAATTGCGTAAATTCCCGGATAGGCTCTTACAACCTCATATGTGCTTTTTGCAGCCGGATCACCGGCAACTATTGCTTGAATATCTGTATTAAGAACACGATAAAGCTCAGGAAGATCTGCAAAAAAAGTTGCTGCACGAACATTATTATCACAATTTTCGCATTCCTTGGTAGCATCCATCAGGTGAATGAGATCTTTTTCAAGCTTGCCAAACTCGACTTCTATTTGTTCAGCAGAAGAAATGAAACGATTAGAGTGTTCTGGGAACAATAAGCAAATAATATTGAGTGCCCATTCGGCAATTTCCCTATTTGGGGGCACGGACCCGATACACTGCTGCTTATCAAAAAGGTGTTTGTAGAAGTCTTTATTCATTTCGCGAAAATGCCCTTTTCGAAAAGAACATTTGATTTAATTACAATTTTAGCAAAAAGAATTTGCGTGGCGTTACACATTTATTTTCGTGCATTATTATTTACTTACGGCTGACCTCTGCTCGCGGGAGCAAAATACCCGGAAATCATTCTTCTAAAAATATTACTTTTGCGTTCTGATGTTCTACAAACCTGCGTATTTATTTAAGTTGCTTTTCTTATAAGCAAAATACGTCCCTTTCCTTTAATTCCATTATAACATGCAACATCCCGAAATAGAAAAAAGAAAAACCTTTGCTATTATAAGTCACCCCGATGCCGGAAAAACTACTTTAACCGAAAAGTTTTTGTTGTTTGGAGGTGCGATAAATACGGCAGGTGCCGTAAAACGCAATAAAGCGAATCAAAACACTACTTCCGATTTTATGGAAATTGAAAAGCAGAGAGGGATTTCGGTAGCAACTTCTGTAATGGGTTTTGAATATAAAAACAAAAGAATAAATATTCTTGATACGCCCGGACACAAGGATTTTGCAGAAGACACATATCGTACTTTATCCGCTGTTGACAGCGTCATTTTAGTGGTCGACAGTGTAAAAGGCGTTGAAGAGCAAACTGAAAAGCTTATGGAAGTTTGCAGAATGCGAAATACCCCGGTTATTGTTTTTATTAATAAAATGGATCGGGAAGGTAAAGATGCATTCGATTTACTTGATGATATTGAGAATATACTCAAAATAAGTGTTTGCCCGCTTTCGTGGCCCATAGGCCAGGGACATACCTTTAAGGGCGTTTATAATATTCACGAAAACCGGCTTAATCTTTTTGTATCGGACAAATCTAAAGTCACAGAGCCGGTTATTCAGGTATCGAGCTTAGAAGATAAATTGCTCACCGAGTTTTTGCCGGAAAAGCATCTTACTAAATTGAAAGACGATTTAGAACTGGTAGAGGGTATTTACGGCAAGTTGGACAAGGAAATGTATAACGAAGGATTGTTGGCGCCCGTCTTTTTCGGCAGTGCAATTAACAATTTCGGTATACGAGAGCTTTTAGATACGTTTATAAATATTGCGCCAAGTCCGAGAAGTCGAGAAGCTGTAGAGCGTGAGATTGCCGCAAATGAAAAAAATCTAACAGGTTTCATTTTTAAAATTCACGCCAACTTAGACCCTAATCACCGCGATCGCATTGCCTTTTTACGCATATGTTCCGGCAAATTTGAGCGAAATACCTTTTACTACCATACTCGATTAAGAAAAAAGTTAAAATTTTCAAACCCGATGGATTTTCTGGCAAATGAAAAAAGCTTGGTAGAAGAAGCATGGCCCGGAGATGTTGTAGGCTTGCATGATACCGGAAACTTTAAAATCGGCGACACGCTGACAGAGGGCGAACAACTTCAATTTAAAGGCATTCCAAGCTTTTCTCCTGAGATATTTAAGGAAGTTGAAAATCGCGACCCACTAAAAACCAAACAGCTCGAAAAAGGAATTCAGCAGTTAACTGAAGAGGGCGTTGCTCAATTATTTGTTCAACAACCCGGAAACCGGAAAATTATTGGGACAGTCGGAGAACTACAATTTGAGGTTATCAGTTTTCGGTTGGAAAACGAGTACGGAGCAAAATGTGCCTTTCGCCTTTTAACCTTTAAAAAATCAAGTTGGATAACATCAACCGATAAAAAAGCTTTACAGGAGATTATTCAGCGCAGAGCTTCGAATATGGCATATGATAAAGAAGGAAATCCTGTATTTTTGGCGGATAACGATTGGGCAATTAATCTTGCTAAAAGGGATTTCCCGGAAGTTGAGTTCCATACTACGTCGGAGTTTAATCGCAGCTCGTAAAAAGAATTGATGAGTTTATAAACCTTTTTCATTTACTCTATCCCTCGCATTTTGCTTTGCAACCAACTCCTCCAGTTTTGAAAAAATAGTTTCATTATTAAGAATATACATTCCCAACCTGTCCTCCGAAATACCGTCTTTCAGCTTATAAGAAAATACAGGTTGTTCGTTTTCAAACCGACAATTAAAGCAGTAAAAAGATATTCCGCCAACTTTTTTTAAGTCTTCAACAATCTCTGCAAAGTGGCCGGATATGATAAATTTGGATAGGTTTACCTCAGCTAAAATTGTAATTAAAGATAATGTAGCCTCAAAAGCATCTTTTAGGTTTGTACCTCTGAACAGTTCATCAAAAATCACAATCAACTCTCCTTTATCCAGTAACTTCTCTGCCGTTTTTGGTATCCGTTTAGCCTCGCTGTAGAAATGACTTAAGCCTTCCTGTATATTATCAGGCAGGTTAATGGTTGTAATTAAGCCGTTAAAAACAGTGGTTTTAAACCGGCGAGCCGGAATAGGAAAGCCGAGATGAGCAAGATATATCGAGATACCGACGGCTTTAAGAAATGAAGATTTTCCGGCCATATTAGGCCCGGTAAGAAAAATAACATTCGTGTGCCGGGCTATCTCAAAATCATTTTCTACAGGTTGAGTTATAGCAGGGTGATAAAGACCTTCAAACACCACTTCCGAAGTCTTTCCCGGCATATAATTCGGAAAGCACCAAGCTTCGGTTTTAATAAGACTTGCAAGAGCCAGATAAACATCAATTTCGCACACCAAATCAATTATCTTTTTTACGGCACTCTTTTGATCTTTTCTAAACAGGTTGTCTAAATAATTTATATCATAAGCAGTTATAGGTTTCTTGCGGGTCAGGTTTTTGACTACAACATTGTCTTCTAATATTGTTTCGACTACCATAAACTTATCCCGCAACAGTGGAGGTATTTTTATATCGGCCATCTCCCTTATTAACTCTCGAAGAGTAGAGATCAGTTTTATTAATTCTTTAATCCCGGAAGAGATATTGTAATAATCTTGGCTCGGGTTGATTTTATAATTGTAGTGATCATAAACTGCATCAATAACATTATTACCAAGGCATTTTTTATTGAGGGAGATATAGTGGCTTATAACATCGAACTCGTGATAGGATATTTTAAAATCAAAGGATAGGGTATAAAAGAATTTAATAAGTTCTGTTCTTGCAGTAAGCGCTTCCACATCGTTGGTAGGCTCTTGCATCATTCGAAGCAGAAGTACTTCTCCTCCTTTTGTTTTTGTTTTATCAATGATAGAAACGAGCGATTTTCCTGTTCCGGCGTTAAACACCCCAAGGTCTCTATAGGTTTCTGCGTCTATTTCAAAATCCATCAACAAGCATCAGGTATATTCCGGCGCTATTTGCGGGTAAAGACTATCAATAGCGGCAAAATTTATTAAAGAAAAGAGAAAACCGGTATGAACACAACTTTTTAACTGAATTTACCTTTTCTCTTTTACTTCTCACTACCACTCGGGCTTCTTAAATTGCTAAAGGCATATAGAACTTCCCTTTAATACAATTTCTAATCGTATTTTGAGACCTTCTATTTCGAATTAAGAATTTGCATGACAACGGGTCCCAGTAAGCCGGAAGCCCGTAGAGGTGAATCGGAACCAGGGCCGTTTATTACCCATGTTTTTCGCTTTTCTTGCGGTTGGCCGGCATCGAAGACAAGACGATTAAACCAAGTACTTGTCACTTGTACCTCAAGTATGTTCTCCCCCTTTTTCACCGCATCATTCAAATTAATTTTATAAGGTGGCGCCAAGACATTCCCGACTTTTTTACCGTTAAGAATCACTGTTGCTGCCATATCAACATTACCCAAATCAAGTACATATTGATTTAAACCGGTTTTTTCCTTAAGCCTAAACGTCGTTTTATATATCGCAGTTCCGGCAAATGCTTTTCCTTCCGGTGAAAGATCAAAGTCTTTCCAAGGTTTCAGTTCATTTACCTTCAAGGGAGAAGAAATTCCCCAACCTTCCGGAAAAGTTATTGTCCAGGTGCCGGTAATTGGCAGCGACGCCACAACTTTTTCTTCCTTCATGCCTGACATTGCAGTTTTTGTATGGTCGAAAACCACAAAGCACGAGTTTGACTTTACCAAATCAAGATTTACGATTGTACGATCGCCTCTGCAGCTACACGTGGTTTTCCGTACATTCTTGCGGCAGACGCTGTGGGCTTGATAGGTTTAAAGTTGAGCGAACCGACAAAGTTTTTGCCCATAGGCTGCCAGAATTCGCACATCGGAACTTCAGCAAATTTAAAATACTCCAATATATCGCCCGGGATAACATCCCCTGCCGCCGTTTCATAGCTGACTTTTAGATTGTTTTTGTGAGCCAAGGCAGACATTTCCCCGTAAAAGTTGTTAGTGTAAAGGTCATTAAGCGTTTTCCGCCAGTCGGTTAGAAAGCGAGTTGTTGTTTCATGATCCTTTACTACGTAACCTAGTAAAGCCGGCAACCACTTTTGCAAAGGATATTTAGTAACACGTTCAAATTCTTTCTCCATCCCCGGCGTCCAGCTTTGGGTATGAGCTTCCCAACTGTCAATCAACATTCCGTTTAACAAGCCTCCGGCAAAAGGCCCGCCGGCTTTTGAGAGGCGGCCGATATATCCGGCGAAATGTGCATCGGCACCTGACTTTGCAAGCTTATCGGCTTCCCAACCGGTGGCTTCCGGAGGAGCAGGACTATTCTTTTTTCCGGCGTTAACATGGCCGAACCGAATAATAGTCCAATCACCTTTTGGAGCGTTCCAAGTCAGATTTCCGCTACCTGTCATTTTATCAGTTATATCCAAAATTTGATCAGGCTTTATGAAAGCAGCTTCTGACTGCTTTGGAAGCTGTCCGTTTCGTACAATACTTCTTAATGTCCAGCCCGCCTCCGACTCCCAATTGTGTTTCCTTGCCGCAGAAAACAACCGGAGTGAAAAGAGCTCCATGTAGTACTTATTGTTAATGGAGATACGATATTTTCTAATTCCGGCAACTTCAGAACATGCCAACGTAATAGGACGATCATCTTGAAAGTTGGATTGTGGCATTGCCACATCTTTCAAAATATCTTTCATTGTTCCGTTGGGTAATATGGCTTGAACGCTAACTTTTACACCCGGCTCATAGCTTTGAGCGTGGTTAAACCTTTGTACACTAGAAAACTCAACACTCCGCAACATCACATCTACGGGAAATGTAACCTCTAACCAATAAGGATTACCGGCCGCTGCCTGCGGCAATTTTACAGGTTCCCGGGCCTGCCCTGCAAAATATGGCTTCCAATCAGTTTTAATGTTGCTTGTAATAGATGCGGGTTCTAAGGGTTGTCCCGAATCACCCGAAGGCGTAGGAAAAGCAATCACGGTTACATCTTTATAATCACGCCATTCTTCAATGCTAGGTTCCGGAATAGGTATTGATTGATTAATAATCTTCCCACCTGCTAAATCCGTACGGCTCCAAATCAGATTGCGCATTGCATTAGAAGGTTGTATCCAAGGACCGCCGGAAGTTGCCCATCCGGGCGTATTATTCATTAGAAAATTTAGGCCCAGACGCTTACATTCTTTAGCAACATGCTGAACCGCATCGTCCCAATTGGGGCTTAGGGCGGTTATTTGTGGGTTAACACCCGGCCACGCTCCACCAAACTGCCCGTGAAATAAATGAATTGCCGAAAAGCCGGCTTCTGCAATCGCCTCCAGATCCTTTGTTATTCCCTCTTTAGAAACGTTCCCCCCAATAAAATGAAACCAAGTAGCAGGCTTATAAGTTTTAGGAGGATTAAGGAATGATAGTTTATCAGTAGGGCCAAACGGACGATTAAGCTCTGTAAGGGAAGGAAGGAAGGGAGCTCTTTCCACTTGTGCACCGGCTTCCAAAGCTAAAAAAGTAGTGAGCGCCGCCCATAATAAATTATATACAGAATAATAAGCCTTTCTTGGTGTCTTTCGCCTAAAAGTTTCCGTCCTATTATCGTATCGCATAAAGAGCCTTCTTTTTAAGTTCATTACTATATAATTTCAAACCGTTGAATTTAAATAAAATTAACCTCTTCCGGTGGAATTTGCACCGAGAGCCGAAACGTTAAAAAATCCTTACGCTCAATCTCATGCTATAGAGAGAGCAATCTCTCGTCCTGATTTTACTTGTCGTTTTTTGAGTGGTAATACCGGAATCAGTTTAAACATAATTTCATAGTCCGACTTTAATCCGCTATTTCATAAATGTATTTAAAACCAAAAGGGATATTAAAAAAGGCGTGGTCAATTACTGCGGTTTCTCCCGGATAAATGTGCTATAGAAAAGTGTGAGTAGTAGACAAAAAAACCGCCTTAAATTAGCTCTAAGACGGCTTCGTGTACTCGGGGCGGGAATCGAACCCGCACTCGCTTTAAGGCGAACAGGATTTTAAGTCCTGCGTGTCTACCAGTTCCACCACCCGAGCAGGTGCTTCAACTTAATGAAAAGACTCTTTTAAAATTAAATCCCCTCTTTGGAGAAGGGATTTGAGCGAAAGACGAGGTTCGAACTCGCGACCTCAACCTTGGCAAGGTTGCGCTCTACCAACTGAGCTACTTTCGCATTTTGGTGAGTGCAAATATAGGCAGAAATGCAACTTAGCCAAATTTTTTTGACTTTTTTTGGGCTTCTCCGTTAACTATTTGGATTTCAATAAATCAGTAATCAAATCTCTTTCATATCCTTTACTAAGAGCGTAAAAGGTAAGCTTATAATTCAATTTCAACTTCTCCTTTTGACCGAGAACTGCCTCTTTTTTCACCAAAAGTTCTTTTAATGTGTTTATATATTCGTCGTCGTTTATTTGAGCTAAAGCTTTACTTATTAATTTATCGGGCACTCGTTTCAACCTCAACCCTTGTTTGATCTTGGCTCTCCCCCACTTTTTTATTCTAAATTTCCCCATAGTGTAAGCAATTGCAAAGCGTTCTTCATTCAAAAAATTATCTTGAATCAGCTGAGCAACAACCTGTTCAACTTTATCGCTAAACAAACCCAAATCGTATAATTTAAGTCGTACTTCGTGTTGGCTGCGTTCTTGATAAGCGCAAAAGCCTTGAGCCTTAGCAACAGCTTCGTTAATACTTATTAATAGAGATGGTTGCCTTGTTCCGTGTATCACAATATCAAAAGTTATAAATTATTACTTAATGAAAGAAAAATAGAAGAAATTAGCACTTTATGAATCACAAGCTTTATCCGGCAAACGAAATCGAAAAGATTATGGATGCTCGGGGAATTATAAATAATGCTTCTTTAAGTATTAAAACCTTGTGCTTCGACAGCCGCAAGCTTAATGATATTCCTAATGCTTTGTTTTTTGCCTTAAAAGGCCGACGAGACGGGCATGAATTTGTTGAAGAGGTATACAAGGCCGGGGTTAGAAACTTTGTGGTATCAATTAATACTTTCCCTCTGGAAGAATTAACCGAAGCAAACTTTTTTATTGTAGACAATACGCTAACCGCGCTTCAGCAACTTGCAGCTCATCACCGGTCCTTATTTACTTATCCGGTTATTGCTATTACAGGCAGTAACGGAAAAACAATTGTAAAAGAATGGCTCTATCAATTGCTGGCGTCTGACTATAATATTGTTCGCAGCCCCAAAAGTTATAACTCGCAGATTGGTGTACCACTTTCCGTTTGGGAAATGAATGAAGAACATGAACTGGCAATTTTTGAAACGGGAGTTTCCAAAAAGGGAGAAATGGAAGCTTTGGAAAAAATAATTAAGCCAACTATAGGTATACTAACCAATATCGGCCAAGCCCACAACGAAGGATTTTCGTCACGTGAAGAAAAAACTGCTGAAAAGCTCTCCTTATTCCTAAACAGCAATCTGTTTATTTATTCACCTCTATATCTGAAAACTTATACCGCGGAGATTCCCGGGAAGGAAAAATTCACTTGGAGCCAAACCGAACCGGCAGATTTAGCAGTAACAGGCGATGAAATTTTGGAAGAAAAATACCGCTTTTTACGAGGCAATTACCAAAACGACAGCATCGAATGTCTTATACCTTTCACCGACTCTGCCTCTACAGAAAATGCCGTTTGCTGCTGGGCAACTTTATTGGCCTTGGGTATATCGCCGGAGGAAGCCGATAAACGTTTAGAAAAATTAGTTCCGGTTAAAATGAGGCTCGAACTTAAAACGGGCATCAACAACTGTTCTATTATCGATGATTCTTACAGTTTGGATATTTCGTCGCTTGCTATCGCTCTTGACTTTTTGAAACAGCAAAATCAACACGTCAAAAGAACGTTGATTTTATCGGATATTCCTGAAGCGGGAGTAGAGACGGAACAGCTTTATACTCAAATTGCAAAACTTATTGAAACTAAAGAGGTTAGTCGATTTATAGGTGTAGGCCCTCAAATTAGCGCTCATACCGATAAGTTCGCTATAGAAAAAACATTCTTCGACAGCACCCCAGACCTACTAGATAATTTTAAGACACTCAAATTTTTCAATGAAACGATTTTATTAAAAGGCGCAAGATCATTTCAGTTTGAACAAATAAGCAAGGCTCTAACTCAAAAAGTTCACGAAACGGTTCTGGAAATAAACCTGAACGCTTTAGAGCACAACCTGAACCATTATAAATCGGCGGTAAAGCAGGGAGTGAAAATAATGGTAATGGTAAAGGCGTTTTCGTACGGCAGCGGTAGTTTTGAAATTGCAAATCTGCTTCAGTTTAATAAAGTTGATTATTTAGCTGTTGCTTACGCTGATGAGGGAGTTGCCCTGAGGCAAGCGGGCATCACGCTTCCAATTATGGTAATGAATCCGGACGTTGCAGCACTTGATTCAATCATTGACAATAATCTTGAACCTGAAATATACAGCTTTAAAATACTTGAAGAGTTTTTAGATGCCTTACATTTAAAGAACAAAGAAGCCTCCCCTATTCATATTAAAATTGATACAGGTATGCATCGCTTAGGTTTTATGCCCGAAGATGTTGAAACCTTAATAACCCGGCTTAAAGAATCAACCGCCTTTAAAGTACAAAGCGTTTTTTCGCATTTGGTTGGAAGCGACAATGAAAATTTAGATGATTTTTCTCACGGACAAATTAATATATTCAAAACGGTTACCAACAAGTTGCAAGAAGCCTTGGGTTACCCCTTCCTCCGGCACATCGGTAACACCTCCGCAATAAGTCGTTTACCGGAGGCCCGGTTCGACATGGTTCGGTTAGGAATAGGCCTTTACGGCGTCGACAGCTCTTATAAAAATTTATCTCCTTTAGAAACTGTTGCTTCTTTACGAACAAGTATATCGCAAATTAAGAATGTTAAGCCGGGCGAAACTGTAGGATACAGCCGAAAAGGTGTAATGCCTGAGGGCGGAAAAGTTGCAACGGTTAAAATCGGCTATGCCGACGGTTACAGCCGCAAGCTTGGAAACGGTTCCGGAAAAATGCTTGTAAACGGAAAAACGGTAAGCACTATCGGAAATGTTTGTATGGATATGTGTATGCTGGATATAACAGGAGTAAATGCCGGCGAAGGCGACGAGGTTATCGTTTTCAATAACCAAATCAGGGTTGAAGACTTGGCAGAAACGTTGGAGACAATCCCTTACGAAATATTAACAGGAATATCGCAACGGGTAAAGCGGGTATATTATTATGAATAAATTTTTAAGCAGTTTAATCAGATATTTTATTAAAGGAGTTTTAGTTGTAGTACCGGTAGGCGCAGCTATTTTCTTGATCTATTGGATTGTATCTTCCGTTGACTTTGCACTTAATTTAAGTGATGTTATTTGGGTTGATAAAGCCGGTAAACCGATTTATATTCCCGGCTTAGGCATTTTAACGGTTGTAGTGCTTATCCTCTTTTCCGGAATTGTAGTAACCAATTTTATTACCGATCCGATAAAGATTTGGTTCGGGAAATGGTTGAGCCGACTTCCGCTATTTAATTTTATATATACTTCGATAAAGGATTTAACGGAGGCTTTTGTAGGTGATGAAAAAAAGTTCAGTGAAGCTGTTCTGGTAGAAGTAAATGACAGCGGGTTAAAACAGATCGGGTTTCTTACTCAGAAAGATCTTTCTAAAATTAACCTTTCCGGAGAAGTAGCTGTATATTTTCCTTTTTCTTATTCTTTTGCCGGACAGCTGTGCATTGTTAAAGCCGAAAAGGTGATACCCTTAAAAATTACAGCAACAGAAGCGATGAAGTTCGTGGTGTCCGGTGGAATTGCAGGAATACATCCGGAAAGAAAAAAATTAAAAGATTCGGGTAAGAAGAACAAAATTGAGGAATAAAAATTAAGGCTGAAACTTCGGCCTCCGTCAGGCTTTCGTCTCAACCTTAATTAAACGGTTACCGATATCAAACCGGTAACGCTACTAACCCCCTGTCCTAAAGCTTATAGATTTTTAATCGAATCATAAAACTCGATCATTGAATCGTGCCTTTTTAACCTGTACGTACTAAAATTGATAACGTAACAGCATGACGCTAAAAATTCGGCTTTAACACGTATTTATTGTAGAACCTAAAGATGTGTTCTACAGCTTCCTCAGCAGTATCAACAATACGGTATAGATTTAAATCTTCGACACTGATATTTTTCTCGGCCAGCATAAAATTCTTAACCCAATCCATTAGTCCGGTCCAATACTCAGAACCTACCAACACAATCGGGAAGCGGGCAATTTTCCCGGTTTGAATAAGTGTTATCGCCTCGAAAAGTTCGTCCATTGTTCCGAAACCACCCGGAAGAACTATAAAACCTTGAGAATATTTCATGAACATTACCTTTCGCACGAAGAAATAATCGAATTCCAAAAGCTTATCTCTATCGATATACTTATTATGAAATTGCTCGAACGGAAGTTCGATGTTCAAACCCACCGATTTTCCACCGTTTTCGTAAGCGCCTTTGTTTGCAGCCTCCATAATTCCGGGACCGCCGCCTGAGATTACTCCGTAACCTCCGTCAGTTAAAAGTCTAGCTATCTCTTCGGCCAATAGGTAGTATTTATTTTCCGGCTGAGTACGTGCCGAACCGAAAATGGACACACACGGACCTATTTTCGCAAGTTTCTCAAACCCGTCAACAAACTCGGCCATTATCTTAAAAATGGACCAAGAGTCAGTTACTTTTATTTCTTGCCAATCTTTATTTTCAAATGCACTTCTAATATGTTCGTCACTTGTCATATCACTTCTTTAGTATAAGAATTAAAAATTATTGGCTTTTACGGAAGACTTGCTTGTAAGTAACAATAAAATATAAGTTATTATTCCGTTAAAAATAATTAACTCGAAACCGATGGCGTAACCGGTAAGTTTAACCGAATTTGAATCTAAAATAAAACAAAGCGCAGGAGCCAAAATACATATCGCCGGAACCAGCTTATCCGCCACATCGCGTTTAGTCAGCATCCCGAAGGAAAAAAGTCCCAACAAGGGACCGTATGTGTAGCCTGCCGCTTTAAAAATCGCCTTTACTACCGAATCATCATTAATAGTTTTGAACACCAAAATCACCAACAGCATTAAAAATGAAAACACAATGTGAACAAGGTGTCGTGTACGAACCAATTGCGGATCGTTTTGGTTTTCTTTTTTATCGAAGTTCAAGAAATCTACACAAAAAGAAGTAGTTAGGGCAGTTAAAGCAGAATCGGTTGTGGCGAAAGTAGCGGCTGTTAAGCCCAGCATAAAAATAATTGCAGGAACAATATTCAACCGATTTAAAGCAATTTCAGGAAATAAATGATCGGGAGTTTTAAGCGTCGAAACATCAATATTGTTCGCCGATGAATAGATATACAAAAGCGCCCCAACACTCAAAAAAAACAGGTTCATTACCACAAAAATGCCGGTAAAGGTCAGCATGTTCTTTTGGGCTTCGCCGATATTTTTACAGCTTAAATTTTTCTGCATGAGGTCCTGATCCAGACCTGTCATGGCGATGGTAACAAAAATCCCGCCCAAAAACTGTTTAAGAAAGTGGCCCTTATTACCCAAAAAATCGTCCCAAAAGAAAATCTTGGAATACGAACTTTCCTTAATTGCTTCGAAAGTTTGCGCAACACTGAAATTTAGGCTGTCGGCGATAAAATAGATAGAAAGCATTACCGAAGCCAAAAGAAAAACGGTTTGAAGCGTATCGGTAATAATGATTGTTTTTAAGCCTCCACGATAGGTGTAGAGCCAAATTAGCATTAAGCAAATAAGAATGGTAGCCCAAAACGGGACATTCCAAGCATCGAAAATAAATTTCTGCAAAACGATAGCAACCAAATAAAGCCGAAAGGCCGAACCTATTGTTCTGGAAATAAGAAAGATCATTGCCCCTGATTTATAGCTCAAATGCCCGAGCCGTTTCTCCAAATAAGTATAAATTGAAATAAGATGGAGACGATAATATAAGGGAAGCAGTACGGTTGCTATGATGATAAAACCGACGGCGTTACCTAAAACAAACTGAAAATAACCGAAACTGTCTTTACCCACCGCTCCCGGAACCGAAATAAACGTCACCCCGGAAAGTGCCGTTCCAATCATTCCAAATGCCACCAGGTACCACCTAGAGTTTCGATTAGCAATAAAAAAAGAAGAGTTATCGGTAGCATTTCTTGAAGTGACAAAAGAGACTCCGACAAGCAATACAAAGTATCCGATTAAAAACGAAAGAAGTACAACCGGTGACATAGTGAATGTTTCTAAGCGGCTAAATGTATAATTTAAGTTAGCAATAAACAATATTTCCGGCATTGCAAATGCCTCGAGACATAATAAAAGCCTTTTAAAATAGTTAGTTTTGCAGAATGAACTTTTCGTCACGCCTGCTTGAAAATGCTGTAGCCGAATTTTCAAAACTTCCGGGAGTGGGCCAAAAAACAGCTTTGCGACTTGTACTTCATTTGCTTAACCAAAGCTCGGGCGAGGTGGAGCAGTTCAGCAATTCAATCACCCGGCTCAGAAATGAAATCTGCTATTGTAAAAATTGCCATAATATATCTGACGCCCGGTTTTGCGGGATTTGCTCGAATGTAAAACGCGACAGTTCGTTAATTTGTGTAGTTGAAGACACGCGTGATGTAATGGCTATTGAAAATACGGGACAATATCATGGAGTGTATCATGTTTTAGGGGGATTGATTTCGCCGATGGACGGTATAGGACCTTCGGAATTGAACATTCAAACCCTAAGCGAAAGAGTAAAAAACAAAGAAGTAAAAGAAGTAATCTTAGCCCTTAGCGCCACGATGGAAGGCGATACTACAATTTTCTACATTTATAAAAAACTCAGGGAGTTCAATGTTCCGATCAGTACTATTGCTCGGGGTATTTCTTTTGGCGGTGAGCTTGAGTACGTAGATGAGGTTACCTTGGCCCGCTCTATAGCCACCCGTATTCCTTACGAAAACAGCCTGTTAAAATAACATGGATTTTAAGAACAAAACCGTAATAATTACCGGGGCTTCGTCCGGTATAGGAATGGCTTGCGCCGAAGAATTTGCCCGCTTGGGTGCTAATTTAGTTTTAGGTGCACGGCAATTTGTAACGCTTTGCGAAATAGCCCGACAACTTGAGAACGAATTTAAAATAAAAGCCATAGCTGTACAATGCGACGTATCGAAAGAAGCAGATTGCGAACATTTAATCCGCCAAGCAGAATTTACTTTTAATCGCATTGATATATTAATTAACAATGCCGGAATCAGTATGCGGGCTCTTTTTAAGGACCTGGATTTAAAAGTGCTAAAGAATTTAATGGATATAAATTTTTGGGGAGCCGTTTATTGTACCAAGTACGCTTTACCGCAACTTCTGTTAAGCAACGGCTCTGTTGTAGGAGTAACTTCTATTGCCGGGTATCGCGGCTTGCCGGGACGCACAGGATATTGCGCTTCAAAATTTGCCATGAACGGTTTTTTTGAAGCCTTACGAGTTGAAAACCTTAAAACAGGCCTACACGTTATGTTAGCTGCTCCGGGCTTTACTGCTTCAAACATTCGAAATACTGCTTTGGCAAAAGATGGCACGCAACAAGGCGAAAGCAGCATGGACGAAACTAAAATGATGTCGTCTCGAGAAGTTGCCGAAATTATTATTGCCGGAATTGCCAATCGAAAACGAACGGTAATTATGACCCGACAGGGTAAACTTGCCGTTCTAATGAATAAGCTGGTGCCGGCTTGGGTGGATAAAAAAGTGTACGACTTGTTTGCCGGAGAGAAAGACCCGCTGATAAAATGAGTTTGGAAAGTACCTTTCTGATTATTTTATACAATACGGCTATATTCTTTTCTCAAGGAATAAAACGAGACAGGAATATTCTTTATAACGAAAATTCGAAAGGGAGAGATAATTTACTGGATGTTTATTACCCCGAGGATAAGGAAAATATAAAAGATGTTCTGGTGTTTATTCACGGTGGTTCTTGGAACAGTGGCGACAAGGAGCTTTATTGGTGGATCGGGAGAAACTTTGCAAAAAAAAACATTGTAACTGCAGTATTAAATTATCCTCTTTCTCCCGGTTCCAATTATCAAAGTATGGCCCTTAACTGCGCAATTGCACTGAAATGGGTAAAGTTCAACATCCCAAAATACGGCGGAAACAGCGATAGGATTTTTGTAATTTCTCATTCAGCGGGAGGACATCTGACCGAGCTCATAAATGGGGATCCGAGCTATTTTAAAAGCCTTAAAATCGAAAACCCGATTCGAGGTGTAATTCTTAATGATCCTTTCGGTTTGGACCTGTACGACTATATGATTAATGCAGAGAAAGATTCTTACTATAATTCGTTTATCAAAACGTTTACAACAGAACCCGAAGTTTGGAAACAGGCCTCACCGCTAACTTATGCAAGTAATATTAAGAATCCTCACTTAATTTTAGTCGGAAGTATAACCTACCCTTCTATCCTGAGCCATTCTAAAAATTTTAACGACAATCTTCAAAAACGCGGCGTGTCTTCTGACTTACTATACATAAACAAGAAAAAACATATACCCATGATTACCCAAATGGTTTTGGGCGGGAACAGTTTATATGTAAAGATTTTAAAGTTTATGCAGAATAATTAGAAGCCGGCGGATACGAGAACCGGCGATTAAATAACATTGGTTGTAGCGTTTAAAGAGTTATCTCCGTACCGGTATTAACTGATTATAATAACATGAAGAAAATCTGTGTTACCTTAACTCTTGTTTCTTTGATTTTTACCGCCTGCGATGAAGAAATTTCGGGTAACTCTTCTGTCCGAGGTACTTGGGAACTAGATGCTAAAGTTGAGGGAATGACGGGAAAAGTAAATCAACAAAGTGCCGGAAACGGAAACATCTTAAAATTTACAGAAACAAATTTCGAAAAATATCAAAACGGCGAATTAAGCGAAAAAGGAACCTTCAAGATCATTAAAGATACTTCCATATTGACCAAAAAACTTGGCGACAGGATAATTTTTAACGACATAATAGATAATATAAAAGAGTTTATAAATATCCGGGAGGATAAAATGGTTATATATATTGATGCGTACGACTCTCCTTCAGATATTTATAAAAAGCAGAATAAGTAAAACTAACTAACTGCTGGCTGAGCATATCGGAGTTTTTTTCCGGTATGCTTTTTTGTTTAAATCGATGCCCCTTAGAAGTCTCCGTTTTGGGTGTTTTCATTGTATTGTCTACTCAAATTGCAATCCTGTCTTTCAATAACAAATTCTGCCCGGATGATTTCTGTTTTCTACTAAAAACCACGTCCCTTTTAAAACGGTTTAAGTTTCTAAAGCGCCAACCTCAAATTAATTAATGCAATCGCTTACTGTAAGAAACTAAAGTTTTCTCACCTTAGCGTTTTACGGAGAAGACACAAAATTATTACTTATGAAATCATTAGAAAAGAAGACACGTATTGTAGTTATCGGTGACGGCGCCGTAGGTTCTACCACTGCTTATACTTTATTGCTGCGCAATAGAATGGATGAGCTTGTTCTTATTGATGCAAATAAAGAAAAAGCAATCGGCGACGCCTTGGATATGAATCACGGATTGCCTTTTTTAAGTCGGGCCAAAGTATGGGCGGGTGATTATCCGGATTGTGCGGAAGCCGATATTATCATAATAACTGCCGGTGCTGCTCAAAAGCAGGGCGAAAATCGTATTGATTTACTTAAAAGAAATGTTTCGATTTTCGAGAGTATTACAGCCGAAATTTTGAAGTATAATAATCAGGCTATTTTGCTTGTTGCTTCAAACCCGGTTGATGTTATGAGTTACTTTACCTGGAAAAAATCCGGATGGCCGACTCATCGGATAATAGGTTCGGGGACTCTATTGGACAGCTCTAGGCTTCGGTATTTAATCGGTGAGAAGCTAAAGGTCGATCCACGCAGCATCCATGCGCATATCATTGGCGAACACGGCGATTCCGAATTACCCTTATGGAGTTTAGCCAATATTGCGGGAGCGCCCATTGATCTTTCTCCCCAAGACAAAGACGAAATTATTTACAATACTAAAAATGCTGCCTATCAAATTATTAATCGTAAAGGTGCTACTTACTATGCTATCGCCTTGGCACTCGACCGCATTTGTACGGCTATACTCGATAATGAAGCATCTGTGCTTAATACCTCTACTCTTTTAACCGACTATCACGGGATTTCAGACGTGTTTTTGGGTGTGCCTTGTATTATTGACAGGAACGGTATTCGAGAAGTGCTAGACTTAAATATCAATGACCTTGAAAAGGAACAATTAGCGGCTTCAGCACATAAGCTTAAAGAAATAATAAAGTCGATAGTGATTTAAAATTTAAGAAAAGAAGGTTTCGCGTCCTCAAAAGTGACTTCTATCATCAATTCCGAAAAGAGCAATCATTTTTGTGCACGACCGACACTTATAGCTTTGCCAAAAATTCTTTTCCATGAGTCACACCTTCCACATTCCGGTTTTGGGGTTAGCCTATTCTGTTGATACTCCGGTTAAAGTAGCCAAGTTCGGAATTTCGTCCGTAATTTCTATTGTAGATGACATTCTGCTTGAACGAATGAGGAAGTTTTACAGTGAAAAATATGATCTTCAATATCTCAACATTCCCGGTAAAGAAGCGGATGCGCGTTCCAAAAGAATAACTAGTTATTTGAATTTGATAAATGATATAGTTCGTATCGAGTTCGAAAATTTAAAGAAAGAACCTTTTGAACCTCTTTCTGATATTAGCCGTTACTTCGATCTGCTTCCGGCAACTTCTAATCTGAAAGAGAAATACAATTTGATGTTAAAAGAAGCTGACCTTGCCGAAAAAGCACGAAAAGAGCGAGAGTTAAGGCAGGAAATGAAACCGGGAGCGATTGATGTAAACATCATGTCGAAGGTTGATAAATTAAACAAGTCGTCAATTGATATTCCGCTCGAAGAAAACAGCGATGCATTAGCCGCTTTACGCGGATTTGCAAACAGCGATTTAACTTCTTCCGTTATTCTTTCGGCAGGGATGAACCCTCGCCTTTACAGTTATTTGGAAAACTTCAGGGAATTTTATCCCGATAGAGAATCAAAAAAGAAGGTGATTCTAAAAGTAAGCGATTTCCGCTCAGCCTTGATTCAAGCGAAGTTTCTTGCTAAAAAAGGAATCTGGGTTTCGGAGTTTAGAGTAGAATCCGGACTTAATTGCGGAGGCCATGCTTTTGCCACCGAAGGCTTTTTGCTGGGGCCCATTTTGGAAGAATTCAGGCAAAAACGAGAGGAAATGAAAAAAGAACTCGCAACAATTTACGCTGCGGGTTTGGCCGGAAAAGGATTTATTGCTTCCGATATTCCGTCGCAAAAAATTACTGCCCAAGGGGGAATAGGAACGGCTGAAGAAAACGAATTTTTAATGTCGTACTACGGATTAGACGGAACAGGATGGGGCAGTCCTTTTCTGTTAGTACCCGAAGTTACCAATGTTGATAACAGCACCTTAGCTAACCTGATAAATGCCGGAGAAAATGATTTTTATATTAGCGGATCATCTCCCTTAGGAGTTCCGTTTAATAATTTTCGACACTCATCAGCAGAAAAATTACGCCTCGAAAGAATTGCCAAACAACGTCCGGGAAGTCCTTGTACTAAAAAGTATCTGGTTTCTAACACAGAATTTACCGATAATCCTATCTGTACCGCTTCTCGGGAATACCAAAAGCATAAGATAGAACAACTTAAGAGCTATAATTATTCAGAAAGCGATTATCAAAAAGAGTTTAAAAGAATTACAGAAAAGCTGTGCCTGTGCGAAGGCTTGAGCACTTCGGCTTATTATAAAACCGGCACTTTGCAGCCGAAAGAAAATAAAGCGGTTGTTATTTGTCCCGGGCCCAACCTTGCTTATTTCGATAGAATTTATTCTTTGGATGAACTGGTAAAACACATATACGGTAAATTAAACCTGCTTCCGCGAGTTGATCGGCCGCATATGTTTATTAAAGAACTGCAGCTTTATGTAGCATACCTGAAAACGGATCTCGAAAATAATTTCCAAGATTTAAACGAGAAGCGGTTGAAGTATTACGCTAAGTTTAAAACACAACTGCTTACCGGAATTGAATACTATCGAAAGACTGCCGGCGGGCTTTTTACGAGAAACTATAAGGAATTGGAGAAATTCAAGGCAGAACTTGATGCAGCTGAAGGTGCTCTTCGTGATATACTTAAGGAATCTTTGGCGCCTTATACGGGCCTCGTTGCGAGGGTTTAAAAGGATCGACATAAAGCGCAAAGCAATCTCTTACCTTGTTTTGAATGTTAGTATTTAAGATCGTTCATCGAATCTCCTCTCAAAAAACAAGGTGTCTTTATGCAAAACATCATCTTGCCTTCGCAAAGACGAACAAAATCGCTTACCTTCTAAGACGTGATTAAGATCACAACTCGAGCTGAGCCACATTCCTAAATCCCGGTTAAATACTGCCGAATTTAGTTTTGCCAAAGCCAAAGGCAAACACTAAAAACTCAAAGACATGAGAAGGGATATTAATTTACAGGAACTATCAAAAGACCATCATCACGTTCTATTGTTTGGTTGGAAACTCAGAAAAGGCTTAACCAATAATACAAGCCGCGAAGTTTTAATTGACTACATCAAGTATTTCGTTGAAAAAGTTCTACAGCCCCATTGTTTGGTTGAAGAAAATGAAGTGTTGTCGTGGTTACCGAACGATAACGAATTGAAAATAAGAGCACTCGTTGAGCATGAAATTTTAGAAAAAATGGTAACATGTTTGGATTCGGGTACGGAAGGAGTTGACGAAAAGATATTGCAAATTGCCGAATTTGTGGATTCCCACGTTCGCTTCGAAGAACGGGCGCTGTTTCCATATGTTGAAACTGTTCTAAATACTCGTCAGCTTGGTGAAATTGGCGAGTGCATTAAGTCTTCCCACAACCATGTAATAGACAATTATTCTCATGAATTTTGGAAAAACAACAGCCATTAATGCCGACACCCGCATAAAAGACTTGTTAGATTGCCGGCAAGATCAAGTGATTGAAGCTTTGGTAAAACTCAATAAAAATTTCAGCAAGCTTAAAAATCCGATTTTACGTAATGTACTGGCAAGAAGAGTTTCCGTACGGGAAGCCTGCCGGATTGCCGGCTGCCAAGTTTCTGACTTCCTGCAAAGTATGTCACAAATAGGGTTTCAGGTATCGGAACTTGCTCAGGTGGAAGAAAAACAGGTTAAGTCTGCAAACCTGATTCCTACTGAAAACTTGGTAGAGCTGGATGTACGTCCTATTCTTGCCGAGCATAAAGATCCGCTAAAGGAAATTTTGCGATATATAAAAGATTTAAAACCCGGTGAAACTCTAAAATTGATTAACACCTTTGAACCCGCACCTTTAATTTCACTTTTATCTGCAAAAGGTTTTGCTTTCGGGATAGAAAATCCGGCGCCGGATTTATATGTCAGCTACTTTACAAAAGAAGAAAATTCGGAAACTGTAAACGATATTAAAGACGAAGAAGAAGCAGAGGAATTTGATAATTTGCTCAGTAAATTCCCAAACGAATGTATAAAAATCATTGATGTCAGGCATCTTGAAATGCCGCAACCGATAGTGCAAATTTTAAATACACTCTCGCACATAGCCCTACTGTGTACCCACATTTTTTTTGTTAAATTGCAGAAACTAAATCAGGATGATAAATCTGTATAAACCTGAATATACTCATCGTTTTAAGGATAGACGATTAGAAAAAAGGGGCTCCAATTAGTTCAGCTACTTACTCACCATGCCCATTGTAGCATCAGAAGAATTAGCCCTGACA
>JAYULL010000189.1:0-5800 GCA_043763625.1 Sphingobacteriaceae bacterium
TTTAACAAATCACCACCTCTTCTTACATCAATTAAAGTCGAAAGCGAAAGCCCTTTGTAAGCAAAGGTGTTTCGGAATCCACCGGTCCAATCCGGCATAACGTTTCCTAAAGGACCTAAGTCATCAGCTATTACAGGCAATCCTTCATCATCGATCAGCAACTGATCTTTATCATTCTTTTTAAATCCTAAACCCCAAATTACTCCATATCCGTATTTTTTATCTATTCGTATTTGAGGGTCTTCAAATCCGCCAAGAAAAATATTGTCGACCCCTTCTGCCAATGACTTTAACTTAAATTTGTTTTTGCCATAATTAAGCTGAATATCCCAACTAAAATCGGCAGTTTTTACGGGCGACGCGTTTAATATAAATTCAATACCCTGATTTGATAACTTTCCTGCGTTAATTACTCTTTCTACATAACCGCTTGATGATGCAATTTCTTGCTGTAGTATTTGATTAACACTCGTTTTATTATAGAGCGAAAGCTCTAAACCTGCCCGATTATTTAAAAACCTTAAATCCGCTCCCGCTTCAATTTCCGTAACTTTCTCCGGCACCAAGTTATTGTTTGTTAACAACGTGCCGGTTTGATAGGCGTTTAATCCACCAAATGGAAAATAGAAGTTGCCTCGAGTACCATCACTTGGGTTGGCTTGTTGATAGGTTTGCGATGTTAAATAGGGCAAAGCGTCATTTCCTGCTTGCGCATAAGAGAACCTAAGCTTTCCATAAGGCAAATATTTGTTACTCGACATGTTGAAAGCGTCTGTAAATACAAAACCAATTGACGCAGAAGGATAAAAGAAAGAATTATTTTCTGTAGGCAAGGTAGATGACCAATCGTTTCTTGCAGTAGCATTTAAGAATAAATAATTTTTATAATCAACACTCGCACTAGCATACATACCCACCAATCTTCTTCGAGAATCGGCTTGAAAAGGTTTTGTTGAAATAGCCCCGCTGATGTCGTAAAATCCGGGTTGACTCAAATCCTCGCCTCTTATGGTTCTGGAACCGTATTTTCTGTCGTTAATATTGTTACCAATCAGTGCATTAACGGCCCAATCTCCAAAATCCTTGTTTCCCGATAGTATCAAGTCATTGTTCAGTTGAGTTTGTTTAATAACCGCTTCGTACATTCGTCCTTGAGGTACGCTGATTGTGTTAATATTTACGCGTTCCTGTTGTTCGTCTGTATAGGTATCCAGTCCAAGCCTGTTGGTAAGCTTTAACCACGACGCTATTTCAAGACTTGTTTCATTTGAAGCGATAACTCTGTTAACAAGGCTCGGGACACTGTTATTGTTTATCAGCCAATATGGATTGTTAAAACCTGAAGTAAAGTTATTTGATGCTGTCCAAGCTGCATTCTCATTGTTCTTTTCATAAACATTTTTAGCATTAAAGCTTATCGGCTGAAAATTTAATGCGTATAGGTACGAGCGTTGTCCGTTTCCTTCGGTAAACCTATTATTTTTAGAAGCCACGTAATTTAAAGAGGTAGTAGAGCTTACTTTCTGCCCTAGTTTTGAGCTAAAACTTCCCTGAATACTATTTCTTACAAACGTGTTGTTTTTAACTACCCCTTGTTGGTCCAAATTAGAATAAGATAAAAAATAAGTGGACTTATCACCCCCACCACTTAAGGAAATGAAATTATTGTAAGTTTGTCCGGTGCGATAAAACTCTTTTCTAGGATCGATAACTTGAGGCCTTCCGATAGCACCTACTACAGCTTGCGATACTGAATCTTTATGAGGGCCCCAACTTCCTGAAGTTTGAGTAGCAGTCCCTACTTCAGCATAACCGCCCAAATTCGGAGGCAGTCCGTTTCTATAGGCCCCGTTAAGCCCTTGTAAATATGAAGATTGATAACCGTCTGTAAAGGCGTTATCGAAAGAGGCGTTAGAAGAAAATGAAACATCAGGAAATTTACGATCTGTTTTACTCCCTTTTTTCGTAGTAATTAATATTACTCCAAAAGCACCCCGTGATCCATATAAAGCCGTTGCACTTGCTCCTTTTAAAACTGTAACATCATCAATAATATTGGGATCAATATCTATTGCTCTATTACTGCCGTAACCGTTAAATAAAGCACTCTCAGTATTTTCATCCAATGCCCTATTGTTAGAATTATCAATCGGAATACCGTCTATTACGAATAGAGGCTGATTATTTCCCGTTATCGAAGTATTACCTCTAATAACAATTCTTGAAGAAGACCCTGCTTGCCCGCCTGAATTATTAATTTGTACACCTGCAACCTTCCCCGCCAGCGCATTTACGATGTTTGGTTCACGAGAAGCGACAAGTTCCTCAGGCTTTACAGCTTGTACAGAATAGGTCAGAGCTCGCTTTGATTTTTGTACGCCCAATGCAGTTACAACCACTTCTCCAAGCTGCTGAGTTCCTGACGTCAATACAACATTAACTGAACTGCTTGACCCGACTTCTACATCCTCGCCTGTGTAACCGATATAAGAAAACGTTAAAACAGCATTATTGCCGGGAACTTGAATTGTGAAATTACCTGTTGCACCTGTTTGAGTACCAACAGCACTTCCTTTCACTTTAACACTTACCCCCGGAAGAGGTAAACCATCCTCCATTGCTGTAACCGTACCTGTAACAGTACGCTCTTGCGCTATGACAGCTACTGCCATTAAGAGCAAGATGAATAAACTCGATAGAAGTTTTTTCATATTTACTTTTTCCTGTTTTTCGTTAGTTTAAAAATTCCAATATACACTATGTGTAAATATGTGTAACAAAATTTACAGTTACAAGTTTTCGTTAACATTTTTTTAACGTTTTTTGACATTTTATCAATAATTGCTTCTCCACATTAATAGTATACAAATTTAAGCAACGACTAAATACCATATTTGCAATTTAGTATTATGTATTGCATAGTACCTTACTAAATATATATCTTTGCATTATGATTTTTGAAAACACGCAAACTCAGATGCGCAAGGGGATACTCGAATACTGTATTTTAAGTGTTATCGCCGGTAGCGAGATTTATGCATCAGATATTTTGGCTGAGCTGAAAACGTCTCGCTTGATAGTGGTGGAGGGCACTTTATATCCCCTCCTGACACGACTTAAAAACAATGGACTCCTTAGTTATAATTGGGTTGAATCTACATCAGGACCTCCTCGGAAGTACTATAAATTATCACAAGAAGGGTTAGAAATTCTTGAACGGCTCGACAAAACATGGGACGAATTATTATTTGCTGTTCAAACAGCTAACTCGGCAAGGCGTAGCAAAAAATAGCAATTTAAGTATAGATTAAAAATCACACAGTTATGAATAAAACAATAATTATAAATATTAACGGAGTTATCTTCCATATAGAGGAGGACGCATACGATATTTTAAAAACTTACATGACCGAAGTTAAGCAACACTTTGCCGGAACTGCTGACCGGGATGAGATTGTATCGGATATTGAAAACCGTATTGCAGAAAGGTTTAGTGAAAAACTGGAAAACGATAAAAAGCAGGTTATTACCATTTCGGATGTTAACGAAATTACAGCTCAAATGGGTAGAGTTACTGATTTTGATATCGAAGAAGAAACGCCGGAGTATACAAACTCAGCCTTAACCGAACATAAGCTTTTTCGCGATACCGATGCTCGAATACTAGGGGGGGTTTGTGCCGGAATAGGTCATTATTTTAACATTGAAGCCAAATGGGTGCGGCTAGTCTTAGCAATTTCTGTATTAATTGGCGGAACCGGTGTTATTGTTTACATGATTTTATGGGTAGTAATGCCACCCGCCAAAACCCGTTCAGAAAGAATGGCAATGAAAGGTGAGGAAATCAACCTCCTTAATTTAAAGAAAAACTTTGAAGAAGAATTTATTGCTGTAAAACAAAATCTTCATAAAGTACACCAAGATGCAGGACCGACCTTAACAAGACTTTCGGATTTTATAGAAGAAGCTGGAGGTAAACTACTTCATGTATGTACCGGCATAATAAAAGGTTTAGCAAAACTTGCCGGATTTTTTATTATTCTCTTGGGAGGGGCTGCTTTATTTGCTATAATAATCGGACTGGTAATTTCCTTAGGTTTATTTAATGATACCGACCTCAGCCTTTTCCCTCTAAATGTAATCAACCCCGAATATTTCGAACCGATTGCAGTCAGTTTTTTCTTTATTCTCTTTATTCCGTTAATATCACTTATTCTGTTTGCAGTAAGAATATTACTAAACCGCAAGATTGCAGGCCGTACAACTTCCTTCGTTTTACTGCTGGTTTGGCTGGCTTCGATTTGTTTCGGCGTTTATTACGGTGCAAAAGTCGGCTCTGAGTTTAAGCGAGAGGGTTCATTTACTAAAACGATAAGTCTGCCCCTAAAAACATCTTATTACCTTAATTTGGATGAAAGTAGATTTCCCGATAAAAGCGATAGCTCTGTTTACGGAATTAAAGAATCTAACATTAGAGGAACTATAGCAATTGACGGCGACGACCTTAATATTCGAGAGCCTCATCACCTGGAACTAAAAATCGAAAAGAGTGATGTACAAAAGCCGGAATTAGTTCAAACGTTTAAATCACGCGGAAGAAATTACGAAAACGCACTTAGAAACGCCGGCGAAATTAAGTATGATGTTACTGTTCGCGACTCACTCATTTCCTTTCCATATCTGATTGATATCCCGAAAAATGCACTTTGGCGGGGTCAAGAAGTAAAAATGGTTTTAAGAGTTCCCGAAAATACAATTATTACTCTAGGAGCAAAAATGAATCGTATTGCTCAGAATATAAATTTATGGGAATGTCCGGAAGGAACCGATCCGGAAAGATTTTCTTCTAAATGGGAGATGCGTACGGAAGGGTTGAAATGTAAGCTTTAAATCGGGGATGACGATTTGCCGGAAAAAAAGTAGCCCAAACACAAACTGTTCGTTTCCGAACATCGAAAATAGCATTAACAGTCTGATTAAGCTATAAATTAAGGTGAATAAGTATTCTGTATGGATTACTAGTACCACTGCAGACTCGGCAAACGCGGCACAAAAGAAAAAAACATAAACAGGTGTAACCCTCGGTAAGCCTCCGTCGTCCTATTAAAAGAATTAAAAATCTCGAATAATCAAATAGATGAAAATCTCAACACTTATACTAATGAAATCTTTAAAAACATGCTGCTTTATTGCAATTCTGCTGCTTGTACTAACAAACTGTTTAAATGCACAAGTAAAATTTAAAATATCGGGAAAAGTAATCGACGACAAACAACGCCCGGTAGAATTTGCAACGGTAAATCTTCTAAAAACGTCAGACTCTTCCATTATAAAAACCACTTTAACAAAAGAGACAGGTGAGTATAAATTGGAGAGTACCGATAAAGGAAGTTTCGTGGTATCGGTAACTGCGGTGGGATATAAAAGAAATTTAAGCAAAGAGATTACTCTTATTGGTGAAGCAGAAATTAAAGTTTCGGAAATAATTCTGATTTCGGGGAGCCAAAATCTAAAGGAAGTAACTATTACTGCAAAAAAACCTTTTGTTGAAAGAAGAGCCGATAAGATGATTGTTAATGTTGAAGGAAGCAGTGTAGCAGTGGGCAACACCGCTCTCGAAGTTCTTCAAAAGGCGCCGGGAGTTAATGTGGATAAAGACGGCAATATTTCGCTAAACGGAAAGAACGGGGTTTTATTGATGAGGACGGAAAGCCTACTTACATGAGCAACGAAGATTTGGCGATTATGCTCCGGGGAATGCAAAGTAGCCAGATTGAAACAATTGAACTTATAACGAACC
>JAYULL010000190.1:0-23197 GCA_043763625.1 Sphingobacteriaceae bacterium
ACAGCCTGAAGCATGTTATTCGATAAACATTACTTTCCGAGATACCGCCCTTAGTACACTGAACAAAGATTACTTTGTAGGAGCCGGCGGTGGTTTAACCGCACTGCTGCTAATTTTTTCGGGGCTGAGAATAGGTTATCGACAGAAAAGGGCTGCCGGTAGCTTGCTGAAAACCAATTTGGTTACATCTGAAATAATTTACGCCTTTTATCCTCGATTATTTTTCAGATAAATACAATTGGGAATAAAGCTTTACAGTTTTTTATCCAACCATCGGATAATATTTAAAAGGAACTGAGCGTTTTGCGAAGCTCCGGGATTATTTATTCCCCGTTTTTTGCTTTTAATGCCTTCCAGCTGGGCAGTAAACGCAGCGCCGTCGACGAATACAACAACCCTTCCTTTTCCTGCTTTTAAAAACGCACCGTTTGCTAAACCTGAACCCGAAATCTTAGGAATTGTATCGGCAATCGGGAACGAGATATCTGATGTTTTGGAAGGCAGAAATACCTCATAATCGTCACTTAGTGATGAAATTATCTCGGCATTTTTCGGCGCTATAAAAGCCGCCCCGCCCCAAATCATGATGCTGTCAATTTCTGCTCCCGGCGTGTTGGTAATCACGGATGCATGCAGCGTGTGTTTTTCTTTCGAAAACTTTTCCGGTTTTCTGTCTTTTCGTATTGCGGTTCCGTTTATCAAATTGAAGCCGAATTTTGCCGCCAAATCATGGGCGGAGCCGGAACATGGCATGTGGTCAGTGATCAGAAACAGGCTTCCGCCGTTGTTTACCCAATCGAAAATAACTTCTATTTCGTCATTTTTAAAAACTGATCGTATGGGCAAATTCCAGTTGCCGGGATCGTACATAGCATTTACTGTAACAAATATTCCGACATCTTTTAAAGCGCCGGGAGTAAGCCTTTCTCGAACCGGTTTCAAATTATATCCGTCTTGACTCAGTAATTTATTGAATGGAAAGTAGGTGCCTTTCAGAGTTTGCTCATTGTTATGCGCTTCGTCGAACCCAATAATCGGACCCTTGCCAAGCTCGTAAGCCGGCTTTTTAATTTTATAAGTATAACCCATATCGGCAACCTGTTGCGCATTTACAGCAACAGGTTGGGTTAGAGTTAAGACAAGCATTAATATTGGTAAATAAATTATCTTCTTCATATTGATCAGAGATTATGCAACGTTATTCTACTTTATCCCAAACATCGTTTGCAAAGCAGGTTAATAGCTTGATGATGCCCTCTTCTTTTTTGAAATTTAAAGGAAAATTGAGTTCAGTGTTGTAAAAGGTTAACTCCGATTTTGGTATAAAATCAAACACCTTCCCGTCCCACAATTGCTTTAATGTTAAAGAGTTGTTCTTTGCTGAGATTTCGAGAAATAGATTTTTGTCGCGTTGAAACCGATATTTTCCGGTAAGAATTTGCAACTGATTTGAAGTTAATACGGCAGTTTTGGTAGGGTCGTAATTTACTCTTGTAATAATAATTCGGTTGAATATTTTAGCTCCGGTTATTTTTCCGGCGTCATCTTTAAAAAACGAGGCCTTATGTTCTTCGTCTCTCGATTCAAAGTCTAAATCAGCTTTTCTGAATAATACATATTCTCTTTTATCCCAAATCTGTGTTGCAATTAAATTTTCGCCTTTTTTGGTGATTTCGATATAAGCGACTTTTGAGGGTAATTGATAAAAGCCTTCAAATGCTTTTAAATCGGTTGCCGGAATTTCGTTAACTAATCCGGATTTAATGTTAAAAGCTGAAGCCGGATTTACGACAAAACATGCAATTAGAAATGCAAGGATTTTTAAGCTTTTTAGGTTTTTGATTGAGAAGCTAGTTGCTTTCGGTTTTTGTGATTTTACTTTCATAAATTTTTTGTTTTATGAAGCAATAGTAAACCGTTAGTGGATGTAAAGCGTTCCGTCGGATACAACCGAACACCTTATTCTTTAAATTAAAGACGCCATTTGGTCGGTAGTTTGAGATTTAACGAAATCGGTCGGAGTTTGGCCGATAGTTTTTTTGAAGGCAGTGTAAAATGTAGTTTTTGAATTGAAGCCGGCGCTGTAAGCAATTCCCATCATGTCGAGTTGTTTTCCCTTGCCGGATAGTAGCAGACGTTTTGCTTCTTCCACTCGCATTTCGTTAATGTATTGATAAAACGTTTTTCGAAATCCCTGATTCAGGATGTAAGAAAGATCATGGATATTGATTCCAACTTCGCGGCCTAATTCCGGCAAACTCAGTTCCGGATTCAAATACAGCTTTCGCGTAGCAACCAAATCTGCAACTTTTTCCTTTAAAATCGATAATTGCGCCGACGTAAGTCTTTCGTAATTTTTATTTTCATTTAAAACGTGATCTACATCTTCCATTTCTTTCGCTTCAAACGGGTAAACAGCGACTTGTTTAAGCGAGAAGTAAACGATGTAAAATACTCCGACGGCATAAACGATTGGTGTAATTGATTCTAGTATTTCGAGCGATTTGCCGGAAAGCCACACAATCAGCATGATAAGTACGCCGTGCAAAAAATGTTTAATCCATTTCAGGTCGATCTCATCTATGCCGGAGTTGATCAAGCGAATGTTCTTTCTATGCTTTAAGATTGCCGAATAGGATAAAACCCAATAAACAACTCCTTGAATTCGAGAAAGACTTCCGAGAAGTAAAACAACAATTCTAGGTAGAACATCAGGATTAGCGGATCCCGGATGAATAAAATTCGGAATAATAAATTCGACCGAATGCAATACAAAAAAAGCAACCGGGGTAAAGTGCAGCAGATTTTGCCAAAGCGGTATTTTGCGATTTATAAAGCCGCAAATTGCCAAGTAGAGAGACGGCGCAAGTGCGAATCTATTTAATTCGCTAAGATGTACAAGTAGCGAAAATTTGTTCGCCAACCCGGATTCTTCCATAAGCTGTTGGAAGAAAGCACAACCCAAGCAGAAATAAAAGAGTCCGAGCCACGTATTTGCCCCGTTGTTTACTCCGGTAATATTCATCAGGAAAAGAAAAGCGGACAAAAAAAGGCCGCCGCTCAGTAAAGCAAAAATCAGAAAAGTGACTTCCAAATTTTTATATGTTGTGGATTACTTTTCTTAAGATGCTTTTAGTGCATTATTTCCATATGACGAGAAAAGATTTACCCTTTAAGTTTTACCCCTCACCCAAAAACGGATACCGGTAATCCTTCGCCGGATCAAAAGTTTCTTTAATTGTTCTCGGCGAAACCCATCTCAATAAGTTAATCATCGATCCGGCTTTATCATTTGTGCCCGAGCCTCTTGCTCCGCCGAAAGGCTGCTGCCCTACAACTGCCCCGGTGCATTTATCATTGACGTAAAAATTTCCCGCAGAATTGCGGAGAGCATAAGTTGCTTTCTCTATCACATAACGATCTTGAGCTAGTATTGCTCCCGTTAGAGCATAAATAGAAGTTTTATCTATGGTTTCGAGAATGGCATCAAACTCTTCGTCTCTGTAGACATACACAGTTAAAACGGGTCCGAAAAGTTCTTCGCACATGGTGGTGTAGTAAGGGTCTTTAGTTAGGATAACCGTAGGTTCGATAAAGTACCCTTCGGATTTGTCGTATTTCCCGCCGGCAATAACTTCTAAATCAACATTCGCCTTTGCGGCATCAATATATTTAGTGAGCTTATCGAAAGACTTTTCATCGATAACGGCGTTAACGAAATTGCCGAAATCTTCAACCGGTCCGGTTTTTATCGAAGCTAAGTCTCGAAGCATTAATTCTTTCACTTTCGGCCACACTGATTCAGCGACATAAACACGTGAAGCAGCCGAGCATTTTTGTCCCTGATATTCAAAAGCTCCGCGGACAATGGCTGTTGCAGAAGCTTCAACATCGGCAGACCCGTGAACCAAAATAAAATCCTTCCCGCCGGTTTCGCCAACTATTCGAGGGTAAGACCTATACTTATGAATATTTTGTCCGATGGTTTGCCAAATACTTTGAAACACTTTTGTAGAGCCGGTAAAATGAATTCCCGCAAAATCCGGGTGATTAAAAATTATCTCTCCGGCTTCAAGACCGTCAACATAAATCAAATTGATAACACCGTCCGGCAATCCGGCTTCGCGGAAAATTTCCATCAAAACATGGGCGGAATATATTTGGGTGTATGCGGGCTTCCAAACTACAACATTGCCCATCATTGCTGCCGATGCCGGCAGATTTGCGGCTATTGCCGTAAAATTAAAAGGTGTTAAGGCAAACACAAAACCTTCGAGCGGTCGCTGTTCAACACGATTCCAGCTTCCTTTTGGCGATACCGGCGGTTGCTGAGCATAAATATCAGCCATAAACTTTACGTTGAAGCGCAAAAAGTCGATTGCTTCGCAAGCTGAATCAATCTCGGCTTGATATGCATTTTTTGATTGCCCAAGCATCGTGGCGGCATTCAACTTATACCGATAGGGTCCGGCAATCAGTTCTGCAGCTTTTAAAAATATAACGGCACGCTGTTCCCATGCTAACTTTTCCCAATTTTCTTTGGCAGCCAAGGCAGCTTCTATAGCTTCGCTGGCGTGAGATTTCTCGCCTTCATGAAAATATCCTAAAATATGTTTATGCTTATGGGGAGGACGAATCGGTACTTTTTTCTCTGTATGAATCTCCTTTCCCCCGATAAACATGGGTATGTCAGCTTCTTGTGAATATGCTTCTGCTATAGCTTTTTTTAAAGCTGCTCTTTCCGGACTTCTCGGTGCATAGTTTAAAATCGGTTCGTTTACGGGTGTTGGAACGTTGAAAAATCCTTTAAGCATTGCAAGATATGTTTAAGTGGACAGTGGTAAGATTGCTTCGTGCCTCGCAAAGACGATAACTTTGATAATGCCGGAGCAACGGTAAAGCAATCTACTGATTTCTATAAAAAAACAAAAGCCGGATAGTTTGCGCTATCCGGCTTTTTACAGTAAAATGTTTGTATTTAAAATCTCTCGAAAGCTGAGAAGAAAAAGTTTCCTTCTATTTCCGCGTTCTCGTCAGAATCTGACCCGTGAACAGCATTCGCTTCAATTGATTTTGCGTATTTGTTACGTATAGTTCCTGCTTCGGCTTTTGCAGGATCTGTTGCTCCGATCAGTTTTCTGAAATCATCAACAGCAGTTTCCTTTTCAAGGATTGCTGCAACAATCGGTCCTGAAGACATGAAGTCCACCAACTCTCCGTAGAAAGGACGCGCTTTATGGACCGCATAAAATGCTCCTGCGGTTTCTTGAGTAAGGCGAACGTATTTTAAAGCAATAATTTTAAATCCTCCTTGTAGGATATCGTTTAAAATTGCACCGATGTATCCGTTTTCAACCGCATCGGGTTTAATCATAGTAAAGGTTCTGTTTGTTGCCATGTCATTTTAAATTTGCTGCAAAAGTAGAGTTTTTAGTTTAACGGGTGTGTTAAAGTTTTAATTAGGAACGGGCTAAATGATTTATTTTAATAGCTTTGCGAACTTTTAACACCTGAATGTCCGATATAACGTCGCTTAAAGATTTATTAGCCGAACCAAAGCAGATTATAATTACAACGCATCATAAACCCGATGGCGATGCAATAGGTTCTTCCCTTGGTTTGTATAATTATCTGGTTCAAAAAGGGCATTATGTAAAGGTTATTACTCCTACCGATTATCCTGCTTTTTTACAGTGGCTTCCCAATAATCCTGAAGTTATTATATATACCGAGAAAGTTGAAGAATCAAAGGCGTTAATAGCTGCAGCAGAAATAATTTTTTGCCTCGATTTTAATGATTTAGGTCGGATAAACGAGATGGGCGAAATTGTTAAAAATGCTACCGGAAGTAAGGTCATGATTGACCATCATTTAGAACCGCAGGGGTTTGACGATTACCGCCACTGGACGATTAATGCTTGCGCAACTGCCCAATTGATCTACGATTTTATAGTTGTTGTTATGGGCGAAGAGCAATTGATTAACAAAGATGTGGCTACTTGTTTATACACCGGTATAATGACAGACACAGGCTCGTTCCGGTTTCCCACTACCTCCGCCCAAGTTCATTATATAATAGCCGACTTAATTACAAAAGGAGCCGAAAATTCAAAAATCCACCAACTGGTGTATGACAATTTTTCGGAAACTCGCTTGAGGTTTCTGGGACATTGCTTGTTAAATAAATTAGAAGTATTGCCGGAGCTTAACACAGCAATTATTCACGTTTCGTTGGACGAGCTTGAAAAATTTAATATTATTACGGGCGATACCGAGGGTGTTGTAAATTATGCGCTTTCTATAAACGGAATAAAACTTGCGGCTTTAATTGTTGAGCGAAAAGATAGGGTTAAATTGTCGTTACGTTCGGTAGGAGATTTTCCGGCAAACGAAATTTGCAAAAAATATTTTAACGGGGGTGGTCATAGAAATGCTGCAGGCGGAAGCTCGGAAGATTCTTTTAAAGACGTGGTAGTTAAGTTTAAAAATATTTTACAAGAGTATAAAAGTTTACTAACAGTATAAATTAAATATCAATAATGAAAAAAAGCTTTTTAGCATTAGGAATTGCGTTGGCAGCATTAACAAGTTGTAAGCAATTTAAAAAAGGACCGGCCGGCGATATGCTTTATAAAATTTATGAAGACAAAACTTCGCCTCTGATTAAAGAAGGAGATTTTGTTTCTATTCAAGCAGTAGAGAAAACAGAAGAAGATTCAGTTTTATTCAGTTCTTACGAATTTGATCGCCCGTCGCTGTTGGTTCGTCAAAAGTCGATATTTAAAGGCGATTTATTCGAAGCATTGGGTATGTTGAGCGAAGGAGACAGCGCTACTTTTAAAATCAGCATTGATTCTATGGAAAAGAAAATGCAGAAGCCTAAGCCAAAAAATACAAAGGGAAAATATTTGGTTTACGATATTAAGGTTTTAAAGGTAATTCCTAAGGGAAAGCTGGATGACCAAGCATTTAAAACCAAGCTTAACGAATATATGGTTGTTGAAATGCAAAAAGCCAAAAATAATGAAGGCGGCAGAATAAATGGTTATATTTCTAAAAAGGATTTAAAATCTAAGATAAAAGTAACGTCTTCCGGACTGAACTATATTGTAGATAAAGAAGGTGCCGGACAGAAACCTGTTGCAGGCGATACAGTGTCGTTGAACTACAAGGGGTATCTATTATCGGGAAAAGTATTTGACACAACTTTGCCTGACGAAGCAAAAAAAGCAGGATTATTTACTGCAGGGCGCCCATACGAGCCGCTTAAGGTTCCGGTTGGAGGAAATTCTACAATTCCGGGATTTGACGAAGCTTTGATGCTTTTTAATAAGGGTACTAAAGCCACGGTTATTATTCCCTCAAAGTTAGCTTATGGCGAAAAGGGTAATCCTTCTATCCCGCCTTATACTCCGCTTGTTTTTGATATCACTATAGAAAATGTAGTTCCAAACAGAGCGGGTGCTCCGAATGTTCAAATTCTTCCTTCGGCCCCTCCCGCACCTCAAACAAGTTCACAAAAATAGAAAGCAAAGCCTTCGGAAACGGAGGCTTTTTTTTACCGATATGAAATTACAATCAATATTATTTCTACTTGTTTCAGTAGCGTGTTTAAATGTTGCGGCACAAGAAAAAACCGGAAATTTAAAGGGAGTGCAATACACTATTTTTACTCCTAACGAGGGCCCAAAGATTAAGGTCAATGACGTAATTACCTTTAATTTTATTCAAAAAACCGATAAGGATTCGGTTTTAATGAGCAGTTATCAACGAGGACGGCCGGTACAGGTACAAGTAACGGAATCAAAAAACATTGCAGATTTGATGGGTATTTTTACACTACTTGGAGCGAATGACAGTGTTTTAGCGAAAGTTCCCACAGATTCTATTTTTAAAAATGCAGAAGCGCAGCGACCACCTTTTTTACCCAAAGGCAGCTTGTTGCATTTTATAATTAAAGTTGACTCCGTTCAGAACTTGGATCAAGTTATTGCAGCTAAAAAGTTAGAAATGGCTAAAATGGAGTCGCAAGAAAAGGATGCCTTGAACAAATATGTTGCCGAGAATAACTTGAATCCGCAAACCACAGCTTCGGGCTTAAAATATATAATTACCCAAGGTTCAACTAATTCCAAACCTCAATCGGGCGACACCGTTTTAGTTAATTACATAGGGCGCACCTTGGAAGGAAAAGTTTTTGATTCGAGCATAGAGGAGGAAGCTAAGAAAGCGGGTTTGGAACAACCGGGCCGTAAATACGAACCGATAAATGTTGTTTTAGGCGAGGGTCAAGTGATAAGAGGTTGGGACGAAGGTCTGGTTTTGTTAAATGAAGGTTCAAAGGCCAAGTTCATCATCCCCTCGTCTTTGGGCTATGGTTCTGCAGGAGCAGGAGCGGACATAAAACCTTTCAGTGCCTTAGTTTTTGATGTAGAGTTGGTTAAAGTTAAGCCGGCTAAACAACTGCCTAAGCCGGTTCCGGCAGTTGCCAAAAAGACTCCGGTAAAGGCTGCTTCTGCAAAGTCAAGTTCGATAAAGAAAAAACCGGCAACAGCGATAAAGAAATCAGTTCCCGTAAAAAAATAAAAAAAGCCTAGTCGGCTCTTGATAGTAGAGCCGGCTTTGTTTTTGAATGCTTCTATTTTACAAACTCTTCATTTTTTTTAGCAGCTGCTCTATTATTTTAGGAAAATGATAGTGCTCTAATTGCTGTACTTTAAATTTTATCATCTCTAAATCGTCGCCTTTCTCGATTTTAAATCTAGATTGGTGGATTACTTCGCCTTCGTCAAAGTTTTCGTTTACAAAATGGATGGTAATGCCGGATTCTTCATCTCCGTTTGCCAAAACCGCTTCGTGTACATAATCGCCGTACATGCCCTTGCCGCCGTACTTGGGTAGAAGTGCTGGATGAATATTAATAATTTTGTTTGGAAATGCTTTAAGTACGCTAGGAGGAACGAGCCATAAAAATCCGGCAAGTACAACTATGTCTACTTGTAGGTTTTTCAATAGATTTACTACATAATCCGTTTTGTAAAACTCTTGTTTGTCGAAGATATGAGTAGGAATTTCGAAGTTATCGGCCCTTTGTAACACATAAGCGTCCGGATTATTAGTGAGTACAATGGCAACTTCAGCATCCGGGTGCTTTTTAAAATGCTCCATTATTTTTTGTGCGTTAGAGCCGGAACCGGAAGCAAAGATTGCTATTCGCTTTTTAAACATAATAAGTTTTATTCGCTGCCAAAGATATTACTTTAAGCAAATCAATTTGTGCGGCTAAAAAAATATCCGGAAGTGCAAATCTTTAATCGCCCTCACCGGTTTAACTGTAATTGCCCTTTAACCTAAACTTATGGATATAAAGCAATACCCCTTTTACATCAAAAGTACCGTCATTCTTTTCGGATTGGTTTTGCTGAGTTATACTCTCATTAATCTAAAAGATATATTGTCGCCCCTTGCGTTTGCTTCAGTTATAGCCATACTTTTAAATCCATTAGTAAATAAACTTCACAAAAAAGTTCCTCGAATTCTTGCTATTATAACGGTGTTACTCTTAACTATAGTTGCGGTCGGTACTATTCTGTTCTTTCTTTCATCTCAAATCGCGAGGTTTTCGGAGACATTTCCCTTACTTGTTAAGAAGTTCGATCAGATTGTTCAGCACTTGCAACAGTGGCTGCTTAACGACTTCGGCGTGACCGCACAAAAGCAAGTTCAGTTTTTTCGAGAAGCGCTTAATGGCGGTAAAGCTGCCTTAGGTAAAACGCTGGGTTCGGCATTGGGCACTTTGGCGCTAATTCTCTTGGTGCCGGTATATGTTTTTCTTTTCTTGTTTTATAAGTCGTTAATCCTTTGTTTTTTGTATGATGTATTCTCCGACGAATATTCAGAGAAAGTACGCGAAGTGCTCAATCAAACTAAAACAGCTATACAGAGCTATATGGTCGGGTTGCTGTTAGAAGCGTTTATCGTTGCAATTCTGAATTCAACGGCCCTTTTACTATTGGATGTTGATTATGCGATTTTATTGGGAGTGATAGGTGCTTTGTTAAATATGCTCCCGTACATCGGCGGCTTAATAGCCATTACTTTGCCTGTACTTATTGCAACTGTTACTAAAGACGGCTATTCTACCCAAATCGGAGTTATTATTGCTTACCTCATTATTCAATTTATCGACAACAATATTCTGGTGCCGCGAATCGTTTCTTCTAAAGTTCAAATAAATGCGCTTTTTTCCATTCTGGTAGTATTGTTGGGGGGAGCGCTGTGGGGAGTTGCCGGAATGTTTCTTTCTATCCCGTTTGTGGCAATTCTTAAAATTATTTTCGACAGGATAGACGAATTAAAACCCTGGGGTAAATTGCTTGGCGACGAAGTGCCTACACGACATCCCGGTAGACTGTTTCGACGAAAGAAGAATAAAGAGAAGAACTCTGTGTCCGAGGATATTGTTAAGAAAGCTAACAGCTAACAGCTAACAGCTAACAGCTAGCAGCATTGAGCATTCAGCTTTCAACCTTTTTCTTTCTACTCCATCCGGTCAAAAAAATCTGAAGTAATCGGGATTTCGCCCACTTCAAAATAATGTTTAAAGTTTAAGATATCTTGTTGAACTAATTTCTTAAACACCGGATTAATTAGTTTAGCAATGCTTGTACCGAAAGCGCCCGCGGGGGCATGGTAACTTATTACCGCCTGAATTTCGGTTCCCATACCGTTTAAAGCATCTTTAAATTCTACCTTTCCGGCATTCTCGATCATAGATCCTTTAATAGAACGCCATCCGATAAAATGATTCGGAATCTCCTTCACAATTTCTGCATTCCATGTTATCGGTCCGATGTTGCCCGGAAGCTTAACTTCCCAGTGCGAGTGTTTATCATCGCTTTGCAAAACTTTAGAAAGATGTTTCATGAAGTAAGGGAGATTCTCGAAATTGCGCCAAAAATCGTAAACTTCTTCTCGAGGTTTATTCACAATTAAGCTTTGGCGAATGTTAATTGATTCAATTGTATTGGTATCACGGCCCAGTTTTCGATAAAGCGGGCAATTGCCGGTAGTTCCGCGAAGCAGCAAAAACCCTCCGGCAACGGCTTCGGAAATAGCGAGTTTGGGCGAAGTAAGCATATTTTTTACGGAACCGGCAACAAGCAGGGAGCCGGCAAAAACAGAAATTAAACGTTCAGGTAGATTTACATTTACCGAATAATTCTTAATATGTGTAGTGTGTTTGCCTTCTTGGAGCAATTGTTTAAATGTTATAGCCATTTTCTATAGGTTTAATAATACTAACAGCATAATAAAAACAGAGTTTCAATTTTTTTATTGTTGCATTAACTCTTTGTATCTCAAACAACATATTTTTGCGGTCTTATAAAATACTATGATCAGAAAATTACTATTATTTATTCAAATGTTATTTGTCGCTTTTGGGGCACGAGCGCAAAACGAAGGTGATTCAACTCAGAATCTTAATGAAGTTGTAGTGAGGTCTTACTTTTCTGAACGTCCTTTGCTTTCCTCACCGGCGTCTGTAAGTATTTTGACCGCCAAGCAGCTTCAGCAACATACACCAACCTCCTTGGTGTCTTCCATGAACACTGTTCCGGGAATTCGTTTTGAAGAACGGTCGCCGGGAAGTTATCGGCTTTCTATACGCGGAAGTTTACTTCGTTCTCCTTTCGGCATTAGGAATGTTAAAGTTTATTATGAAGATTTTCCCTTAACTGATGCCGGCGGAAATACCTATGTAAATCTTTTAGATGCCTCCGGAGTAAACCGAATAGAAGTTTTAAAAGGGCCCGAGGGAAGTATTTTCGGGGCAAATACCGGCGGAGTTATCAATATTAGTTCAATAAACAGCAATACAGACAGTATCGGTGCAGGCGCGTCCTTAATCGGCGGGAGCTACGGGCTGTTTCAGCAGAGGGCTTCTGTGAGTAAAACATGGGGCAACGACGTTCTAAATATTAGTCAGGCAAACTTGAAAAGTGAGGGTTATCGCGAAAATTCTGCTTTAAAGCGCAACGTTTTTAACTTGTCAAACGCATGGAATTATTCAGCAAAGGGAAGCTTGCGCTCCCTTTTGCTGGTATCTAAAATAAACTACCAAACCCCGGGCGGATTAACAATAGAACAATCTCAAGAAAACCCTCGCTCGGCCCGCTTAAAAACCAAAGTCTTACCGGGAGCTGTAGCGCAAAAAGCCGCGATTCAAAATGCAACGGTTTTTACGGGCATCGCTAATGAGTATAAATTTTCAGAGTCCGTTCGGCATGTTATTTCGTTTTTTGCATCTCACACAGATTTCGCAAATCCGTTTATAACCAATTTTGAAGAACGGAAAGAAAATTCAGGCGGAGCGAGAACGTATATTGAAGTGAAGAATCGGCGAACAGGTGAAGTGAAGGTAAACTGGCAAACCGGACTCGAAGCCCAAGTTACACGTTCAAACAAATCTAATTTCGATAATAATGCCGGTACAAAGGGCCCTCTTCAAAAAACTCCGGTTCAATTACGAGCTTATCAAACTTTTTTGTTTACACATATCTCGGCCGGTTATAAAAATTGGGTTGCGGAAGCAGCCGGAAGTTTAAATTATTACAAATACAAGTTAGGCGACGTTCCGCTTCCGGCAGCTGAACTTAATGAGCGCAAGCTTGATGCACAGCTGATGCCTCGTGTTGCACTGTCGTATGCACTTACTCCTGATTTGAATTGGCGGACCTCGGCAGCTAAAGGGTATTCTCCGCCTACAATTGAAGAAACTTATCCTTCAAATAATATTGTAAACAACGATTTACAGCCGGAGAAAGGGTGGAACTATGAAACAGGTTTTCGTTTTCACGGAATTCAGGACCGACTTTATTTGGACGCTGTGGTTTTTGATTACCGCTTAAAAAAAGCCATTGTAAGAAGGCAAAACGAAGCCGGAGCCGAATATTTTGTTAATGCCGGCGGTACTAAGCAGCGGGGTTTTGAAAGTCAATTGTTTTTTTGGATAGTAGCTCCGCATTCTACAGGGGTCATTCAAGGACTCCAACTACAGAATGCCTTTACGTACAGCCATTTCAGGTTCAGCGATTACGTTGACAATGGTAACAGCTACTCGAATAACAGACTTACGGGTGTTCCTCAAAATGTAATAGTTAGCGGATTGGTTGTAAATCTACCCGTTGGAATATATTTGTTCGGTCAGCATAATTATACATCGTCCATGCCTGTGAATGATGCAAATACGATAGAAGCGGGAGCGTATAATTTGATTGAAGCAAGAGCGGGTATAAGAACTTCTTTCAAAAAAACTCGGTTAGACTTTTTTGCGGGAGGCGAAAACTTAACAAACGAAAAATACAGTTTGGGAAATGACTTAAACGCGGCCGGGAGTCGGTACTACAATCCTGCTCCGCAACGCAATTTTTATTTCGGATTAAATGCCGAGTTTTAAAAGACGTTTCTCTGATTTTGTGGATAACACAATGCAATCGGTATCTTCGAGCATGGCTTCAAACGTAATTATAAGAACGAGAGCCGTTAGTTGATGAATAAAAAGAAACTTTGGGACATTGTTAAGCTCCTCGTCAAAATAGGATTTTCCTTACTGTTGCTTTATCTCGTTTTCACAAAAATTGATCTTAAAGAAGTAAAAAAAATATTCTTCCGGAGTAATCCGCTTTATCTTTTTCTGGCATTTTCGGTTTATTTTGTTGCTCAAATAGTTTCTGCATGGCGCCTGCTTAGCTTTTTCAAAAGTCTAAAGCTTAATCTGAAATTCGGCTATAACTTCAGACTCTATTTGCTTGGGATGTTTTACAATACTTTCCTGCCCGGAGGTGTAGGAGGCGACGGGTATAAAATTTATCTGCTGAAAAAAAAATTTAATGAACCTACCAAAAAGATATTTTTTGCATTGCTTTTAGATCGTTTTAGTGGCCTATGGGCAATAGGATTGATATCTACAATCCTTATTATTCTTATCCCAAAAATTAATATAAACCCTTTTTTAGCTCTCGCTATTTTTGGTGCCGGATCGGCGGTATATTATACGGTTTTAGAAAAATTTTGGAGTGAGTACAACCGGTATTTCATCATAGCTCATTTTAAAGCTGGAGCGGTTCAATCATTGCAGCTATTAAGTGTTATTTTTATTTTGCTTTCACAAAATTTTCACGGCAAGTTTTCTCCTTACTTGTTTACCTTTTTAGTGTCTTCTTTAGCTACTGTAATTCCGATAAGTGTAGGCGGTTTCGGCATCCGAGAGTATGTGATGACACATGCTTCTTCTATTTTTGGGATGGAGCCCGTGTTGGCCGTATTCGTCACTATAACCTTTTCGATTTTGTCGACTATTGCTGCTCTTCCCGGAATTTGGTTTGTTTATAACTCGAAGGAGTTTAAGACACCGCTTGAAGATGAAATCCGGAACGAAAATAAAAGCAGTAATTCTTGATCCCTCTTTCTTTCTTGAAATATTTTAAACCTAAACTTTTTCCCGGCTGTTGTTCAAGAGATCAATTGTTTAACTTAGTAAAGAGGTTGATTTTTGCGAATTAATTGATTTAAGCATTTTATGAAAATTGTAATAACAGGAGCCAGCAGCGGTGTGGGGTTTGAAGCAGTTTTAGAACTTATTCAAAGCAACGATAATAAGGTTATTGCCTTAGCCCGGTCTGAAAAGAATTTAAACAGGCTGTATGATATTGCAAAAGGGCTAAATCCTGATTGTACGTTATATCCTGCAAGATTTGATATCGTTCATGATGACTACGAAGAAGGTTTGGTTCCTTTTGTAAAAGAGCGTTTCGGCAAAATTGACGTACTGGTTAATAATGCCGGGGCGTTAATTAATAAGCCCTTTCAAGAGCTTTCGCAAATTGATTTTGCTGAAATGATGCAAAGTAATTTGCTGGGCCATGTAAAAATGATTCAGCATTTAATGCCTTTGTTTAATGCACCTGCGCATATTGTAAATATCGGAAGCATGGGCGGCTTCCAAGGAAGCGTAAAATTCCCGGGTTTGGCGGCCTACTCGGCGAGCAAAGCTGCGTTACATGCTTTAACAGAATGCTTAGCTATAGAATTGGCAGACAGAGATATAAAAGTAAATTGTCTTGCTTTGGGATCGGCGCAAACAGAAATGCTTGAAAAAGCGTTCCCTGACTACAAGTCGCCGGTGCCTGCTTTTGAAATGGGAAAGTTTATTGCCGATTTTGCTATTTCAGGGGGGAAGTTTTTTAACGGAAAAATAATTCCGGTAGCCGGAACCACTCCCTGAAATGAAAATAAGAAACCTGATACCTATTTCTGCAATCTTCCTTTGCGGAGCTTGCGTTCAAGATTCGGAAAAACAAGTTCGTTCAGAAACCAAGGTAGAAAAACGAGAACCGGAAGAAAAACTCTTGGTGCTGCCTTGGAAGGCGGAATACAACGCCGAGCTGCAAAAGATGCAGATGAAATATGTTCAAGGCAGCAAAGCCGGTAATCTTACCGCTCAAGATATGATTGATGCCCTCAATTTGAAATATCCGGCAGTACAGCTTCAAAATAAAGGCCGGGTTGCAGATACTTTGCATGTCGAGATTCCCAATCCCGCAAAACTTACGGAAGGCTCGGGATCGGCCGGAGCCGAAAGCTTTTTAGCAGAAGCCACATTTTCGCTCACTGGAATTAAAAGGTATTAGAGCCGTTCATTTTGCTTTTATAGAAGACGCACATGCAGTGCCGAGAACCTATTCCCGAAAGGATTTCGAAGATTTTAATTGAATGTCTATAAATAGAACAAGTATTTTTACGTAAAATTTTATCTATGCAATCTGAAGATACTAGCAGACCCGTAGAAGTATTTGCCGGAAGTTCTATACAATCAGGATTTATTAAAAGTATTTTAGAAGAAGCCGGCCTTCAGGTATTCCTGTACAACGAATTAATGGGAAATATTTACCCCGGAAACTTAGGAGCAGACGGCTTTAATCCTGTTAAGGTAATGGTTTCAAGCGAAGACCGCGAAAGTGCTTTAACCCGGATCAGAAAATTCTACAACGCCGATTCTTCCGAAATACCGGAAGAATAAACTCTTCCGCAGTCACACCACCGTTGACACTTTATAAAGTTTAACCAGGCGGGTGTTGCCCGATCAAGGAATGTAATAGTGATTAATTACCGGAACTAATTTATCCACCCATAATTTATACATGGAGGCTGAGTAATGAAGGCCGTCTGCAGCAACAAGCGAAGTGTTATTTGCCGCCAAACGAGATAAAGGAGTAGTGTTAATATAGGGAATACCAAGCTTTGCGGTTTCAGCTTTCACTATACTGTTAAATACATCTATATCCCTTGAAAATTTTAAATCGTAATTATAAGGTTTTGCAACGGCTTTATATATTATTGTGCTGCGTACGTGTAAATGTAATTTACACCAAATGCCCGAACCTGATATTTTAATGTTGTACTATTTAAATTTATAATAGTATACTCTGTAGAAAGGTCTTCTTGAGATAAAATCAATTTACTGCCGTCTAACCTCCATTTCGCAGTTCTAACAATCTGTGAATCATCTTGATTGCACTTAGTTTGGCCCTCATCTTCATTATAAGTGCCATCAGCAAGATATTTATCAATATTATCTCTTTCGCAATTCGCAAAAGTAGTTTGGAGTTCATCAGCTCCATTTTCTGTATAAGCCGTCAGTTTCCAGTTTTTCCCAACAAGTATATCGATCCTTCCATCCTTTCCTTCGACTTTATTCTTACCTTTTTTACAACCGGAAAAAGTAAAAAAGCAAGCGATAACCATCAGTAAACTTAAAATTTTCATCATGATATTTCTATTTCGACAAATTTATTTAGTTAATTTTTTCATAAAACGAGGCTGCCATAAAGCATTCCTCCTACTATAATTAAGCACCATTTACTGTACTATAATTTTCGAACCGGACATAGTATTTTGGCCGATAACCCGTATAACGTATACACCCGGCTGTAATGTTCCCATGTTAAAGCGTTGACTTATTCCATTACTTATAAAATTGTCTTTAACCACAACCCGTCCTGACAAATCAGATAATGAAACTTCAAGTTTATTATTTAAATCTGAGTCATTTAAGCTCAGTGTTATCCATCCATCTGTTACAGGATTAGGGTAAATAGCCACATTTCTATTAAAAGTAATACCTTCATCCAAATTCGAGCCGTCTGCTCTAGCAAGAGTTTTTTCAGTGGATGTTTTGGCGACTGCGGTTTGAGGAAGAGAAAATAGTTCGATTTCAGCCACCTGAATATTCCTCGCACCATTATTAGCAGTGATTCGAAGGCGATAAGCTTTATATTCGGTAGTATTATTAATCGTAAATGTTTGTTTAGGATTTCTGCTGTGAAAAATCATATTTGTCCGGGTATCCACCGCAACATAATCTCCGGGGAAGGTTCCGTTTTCAACATTTGTTCCATATAGCGTCCAATTCTTAGGGCTTGAAGCATCACGGCTTAGATCTTTTTTACTACGTGCAGTGCCCGAAGTAATAGTGTATTTAGAGACGGCGTATTGTTCGGAATCATCGAACTTAAACTGAATCCACGATTTTCTTTTGGTGTCTGACCAATAAGTATCAGGATTATTATCAAAAGCCTTTTCCATGTTACCACGGGGATCTGATTTAAGGCTTGCGCCCCGGGCAGTAATAGTTCCGGAAAAAACCGGGTCGGTACGGTCTGTTATAGTAGAAACACCGGGCGATTGTACCGTAATGGAAGCCGTAGCTTTTTTAGTATTATCGGCAGTAGATGTGGCTGTAATAGTAGCTGTTCCAATTGCCATACCTGTTACTACACCATTGTTAACCGTAGCTACAGCAGTATTATCGGATGACCAAGTAATACCCTGGCCAGCACCAAAAGGGCTAACCGTTGCTTTTAGCATTCCTATTCCGCCAACTGCAATAGTAGCAGCAGTTGGTGACAGGGAAACACCGGGTGTGATTGAAGGCCAGGTTCCATAATCAGGCGTCCAGGTAACGCCTATATTTTGTACACCGGTTATGAAGTCTTGATTTAACGGAGCAGGGGATGAATTTTGCGTAGGAGCGGTTGTTCCAAATATATCGAAAAAACTTAACCAAGACATATTTCGCTCTTCATAGAGTTTCAAAAGCTGACCATTTTTGGTTTCGTCTCCTGTAAATGTATCGCCCCGCTCAAACTCAGTATTAATAAAGTTATAACCCTTGGCAATCAGCGGGTCAAGTGCAAGTGCTTCAGTATTGTTGTCGTAAGTTACACCACCAACTGTACCGTCCCTTGCCTGCACACACCAGTAATAGCCATGGTAACCGATCGAAGCGTTAGTGAAACTAACGCCTCCTGCCTTCATTCCGTCAATTATCCCCTCTATCTGACTAGTATGCGAAAGCCCTCCATTAGAATATAGAATAATGTGTGTATCGGGTGCTTTACTACGGATGGTATTATACATCTCCACATTCATATCTATCACTTGAATCTCTTTAGCCGAAGTACCATTGCCGTTGCAACCAAAATCGGGTTCGTTATGGATTTCATAAATGACATGCGTCTCTTTGGCGTATCTACCGGCATAAAACGTCCAAAAAGCTTTAGTCTGCGCCAAGTCAAACTGCCCATTTCTATCTCCGCCCCCGATGGTTATAATTAAGTACATATTTGCCGCACGTGTCCAGGCAACTAAGCTATCAGCCATCCTAACGTTTGCGCCCGGCACAATATCCCATTTCTCAAGGTACACATGAACTGCATTCATTCCGAATGTGGTGGGCAAGTTCATGATTTTTTGTCTTCCATCAGCAGGAAGGCTATAGTCTGTAAAGTAATCGGTAGAAACGAAGGCTCCTCTCAGATTTGTTCCTCTATCACTTACCACCGTGCCGTTGGCCATCTTAACCCTTCCCCGTTGGCCAAAAGCCGTAGTAAATGCAAGCAATAAAAAAAGACAGGTAAAGTACCGTAAATCAAGCGTCAAGGAACAATTCTTTCTTTGATTTGAGGATTTGGAAAGTGAAGCAACCGAAACATTTTTAGCACTGAATCTTGGTAAAAGTTTTATTTGCATAATGAGGTTTTAAATAATCAATTAATCTAGAAAGATCATCAAGCTTAATAAAATTACCGCAATCTTGCCTTGTTGGTATTGGCCTGTAGACTGGAGGTTTACTCATACGAGTATAAAGAATTTCTATAAGAAACAAGAAAATTAACATATTTTTTGATATGGAATTCCTATTCTGAAGACAGCAAATATTCTAAGGATCAGCTTATTTCTGTTGCATTTATGATGAGCATTTGTTTTTCCCTTCTGTGCCTTTTTATAAGTGAATATTCCGCTCTTCGACCTGTTCTGCAAGGTGTGTCGAAGAACAGATAAATGAGGATTTGTAATCCCTAAACTGCCGGTTTCAACAATGCCTTTCTTGCAACGCAATTTTGCCGGGAAGAACCGATAAAAAGGTTTGCGACGACCAACCTTCAAGAGGGGCAGCTATCGAACCTGTAATCAGCCATACTAAGGCGAATTATCGCTTAATCCGGAACTTTTATAAAGGAATGAAAGGAGATAACATCAATGTGATGCAAATGCCGCTGCAATAAACTTAAAACGAATGATGAATATCCGAAAGCATACTCTTTGGCAGCTGTTCAACAGACTCGTTTTAATCATTACCTGTTTACAAAAAGGCATTCTGCTTTTGATCGTGATATTATTTTTCCGGTACCGAACAAATGGGGAAAACAAGGGTGGACCTTAATAAACTTGGAAAAAGTACAGGAAGAAACCTTGCTTGATGCGCTAACTTCTGCTTATTGCTTAGTAGCGCCGAAGAGGTTGGCGGAGGGATTTAAGCGTATTTAAAAAGTAAGACGACCGCGGTCGTCTTACTTTTCAATTGAAGCATTTACTTCTTACTTGGTAACAACAACTCGTTCACAATAATTTCAGTCATCCACCTTTGGTTGCCGTCTTTATCGGTATAATTTCTGCTTGAAAGCTTACCTTCAATTGTTATCTCCGATCCTTTTTTTACATATTTCTCGGCTATGCCTGCGGTCTTATCCCACAAAATCAGATTGTGCCATTGGGTGTCTTCCACTTTTTCGCCCTTATCGTTTTTGTAAAAATCGTTGGTGGCGATACTCATTTTAACCAGTTTTTTGTTTGATCCTACTGTTTTAACTTCGGGTTGGTTACCTACGAATCCTACTAAGCGCACACTGTTCTTTAAATTGCTCATAACTTTTTTTAATTAATGTTTATTTTTTTAATTTGCTTTTAGCGTTCAGCCTTGAGCTTTCCGCTTTCGACATCACAAAGGTGCATTGACCAAGAATCCCGATTCGGAGTGTAACCGGCTACTTCCGTAACTAAACGATTATAAGCGTTTGTAATCGGATAAGAAATTTGTAGTTTTATCCAAAACGAACTCTCAATGAATCAAGCTCGCTTATGCCTTAGCTGCAACGAAGCCTTGCAGGGAAGAACAGACAAAAAGTTTTGCGACGACCAATGCCGCAGCAATTACAACAATAAAATTTACAGCGAAAGCAATACTTATGTAAAGCAGGTGGGCGCTATTCTTAAGAAAAATCGAAAAATTTTAGCTGAATTAAATCCAACAGGAAAGACTAAAATCTTGAAGAAAAAACTGGTTTCTAAAGGATATAATTTCGAATACTTTACTAACCTCTATCAAACTCAAACCGGAAAAACCTATTGCTTTGTTTTCGAGTTCGGCTATTTAGAACTCGCCAATGACGAGTTTCTATTGGTGAAGAGAGAAGAGAACTAAAAGCAATGGAAGCGCTTTTGCCGGAAATTAGACAATGTATGCTCTGCACTGCTTTACCACTCGGTCCGGCACCTATATTAAGTGCTTCCCGATATTCTAAAATTATTATAATCGGGCAAGCTCCCGGAGTAAAAGCGCATGCAAGCCGAATACCATGGAACGATACAAGCGGAAAACGACTGCGCAATTGGCTTGGAGTAACTGAAGAGGAATTCTACAATTCCGATTTATTCGCTCTCATTCCGATGGCCTTTTGTTATCCCGGTAAGGGAAAAGGCGGTGATTTACCTCCACCTAAAATTTGTTCAATTACCTGGCACCAACAACTTTTGGCAAAGATTGAAAGACCGCAATTAACGGTCTTGGTTGGAAGTTATGCTCAACAATACTATCTAAAAAACAACAGAAGCAATCTTACAAACACTGTTAAATCTTTCCGTGATTTCCTTCCCGCTTACTTTCCTATTGTGCATCCTTCGCCTAACAGCCGCTTTTGGTTATCAAAAAGTCCTTGGTTCGAAAAAGAAGTAGTTCCGGTGCTGCAGCTTTTAATACAAGATATTCTAAGCGGTTAATAGTTGACGCATTTTCACCGACGAAATCCCGGCGCTTACCGAATTCTTGGCTGATCTTGCCTAATTGCTATTGCCGGCATATCTATCCCGCTTTACCTTTACACTATTCAAAAAAGAAAATGACAACAATTCCTCATAAAAATCAACGTTCCGGAAAAGTAGTTCTGGGATTTATACTGCTTGCAGTAGGCGTACTTGCCCTCTCTAAAACCATGGGTATGTTTATACCGGATTGGTTGTTCAGTTGGCCCATGTTTTTAATTGCTATCGGAGTAGTTAAAGGCGTAAAAAATAATTTTAAAAGGCCGGGAGCGTATATCATAATTTTAATCGGTGTAATTTTCTTATCTGAAAAAATCTTCTCTGAATTATCGCTTCACGACTATTTCTGGCCGGTATTTATAATCGGTTTGGGTTTGTATCTCATATTCGGGAGGCACAAACATCGCTTTAATTCGAATACTTGGAATTGCAAGGATCCGGCAGGAAAAGGTTGGGATAAAAAAGTGGAAGAACCGGGCTCTGCTTATGCAGAACAAGCTCGCTTTAGTGCCGGCCCAAATGCCGGTACCGACGATTATATCGATGCAGTATGCGTATTTGGCGCAGTTCGGAAAAATATAGTGAGCAAGCAATTTAGAGGGGGGGATATTGTAGCTTTTATGGGCGGAGCCGACATCAATCTAAGTCAGGCCGATATTCAGGGCGAAGTTATTTTAGACGTAACCGCGGTATTTGGAGGAGTAAAAATTGTGCTTCCGCCAAACTGGAAAGTAGTAAGCGAAATGTCTGCAGTATTCGGCGGTATTGAAGACAAAAGGCAAGTAGTGGAAGATAACACCGGCAGCAATAAACTACTAATCCTTCGCGGCACATCCGTGTTCGGCGGCATCGAAATCAAAAATTTTTAACCTAACACCTGCACTATATGAATTGGTTTGTAAGTAAAATTATTTTTCAAATTATCAGCGGAAGCGGCGATCACAGGCCGCAGTTTGATGAGCAATTGCGGCTTATACAAGCCGAAAATGAAGCCCAAGCTTTTGAAAAAGCTCTAAACTTGGGCCGGGTTGAAGAACAGGAGTTTATAAATACCAAGCATGACAAAGTATATTGGAAGTTTATAAACGTTACCGAGGTTTATAGCTTGCCTGATTTACGCGATGGTATCGAACTGCATTACACTATCCATGAAGTAGAAGACGGCGATTATTTTATTTCTTGCCTAAATCAAAAAGCGGCTCAAATCGAGAAAAAGCTGGTCGAAGCGAACTAACATGGCCGCCTCACTACTATCATCTGCACGAGTTCAACTGATTTTTGCCGGGGTATGGCTTTTATTTGCGCTCATTCATCAAGTAACATTAGCTTGGCTGGGCCTGGAGTGGAATGTAGCGGGAGCGGATGCCGGAGTGAGCAACGTTTTTTTAGTTTTTTCAAGTCTTACAATCAGTAATACCTTACGCTTTTATCAACCCGGGAAAGAGAAGTATTTTTATATCGCTGTCTGGTGCTTTCTCCTTTCGGGAATTTGGCTTCTTACTACTCGTTATATTTTGGTCTCGGTTTTCGAGGCCGACGCGTTTTATTTGAGCCTGATGGAAAAATCCCTACCGATTCGTTTTTGTATCGGATTTTTAATGATCGGGTGGATGGCTTTGCTGAGTATGCTCTGGTTTACGCAGCAAGAGCAAAAAGAAAATGAGCAGCGAAAGTCGGATGCGGAAAAATCGGCTCGAGAAGCGGAGTTGTATCGCTTAAGGCAGCAATTGCAACCTCATTTTTTATTCAACAGCTT
>JAYULL010000191.1:0-22986 GCA_043763625.1 Sphingobacteriaceae bacterium
AATATTTTTATTATGGCTTTAGAATTAACAGACGCGAACTTTGAAGAAGTGGTGCTGAAATCAGATAAACCTGTTTTAGTTGACTTTTGGGCAGAATGGTGTGGCCCGTGCCGCATGGTTGGTCCGGTGGTGGAAGAGCTTGCAAAAGAATACGAAGGTAAAGCGGTGGTTGGCAAGTTGAATGTAGACCATAATCCCGGCGTTTCAATGAAATTCGGTATCCGTAATATCCCTGCTTTGCTGTTCTTTAAAAACGGCGAGATTGTTGATAAACAAATAGGCGCAGTTCCAAAATCGGTATTAGCTGATAAATTAAGCAAGCAAGTAGTTTAAAATATAAGTATCCGATACAAGAAGGCTTCAGAATTTCTGAGGCTTTTTTTGTTGCCTGAAAAATCGTAAATCGTAATTCTAAAATCAATTAAAAGTTGCTTCCAAACTTAAATACCTATAAAGACTTACAAGACTTTGGAAACTTGGAGCTGTTGGCTAGCCAAGTTGTGGAGGGCTTTATTACCGGACTACATAAAAGCCCGTTTCATGGGTTTTCTGTAGAATTCGCAGAACATCGGTTATATAACAGTGGTGAGTCGATTAAAAATATTGATTGGAAATTATACGGACGCACAGATAAGCTCTTTGTTAAGCGATTTGAAGAAGAAACAAATCTTCGCTGTCAATTAGTTCTGGATGTTTCTTCTTCCATGTACTATCCGGAAGAAAATTTCAATAAGCTGAACTTTTCTGTCCTGGCGTCGGCTTCTCTGATTTATTTGTTGAAGAAACAAAGAGACGCTTTCGGTCTTACTTTCTTCGCCGAAGATATAGAACTGTTAACTCCGGCAAAATCCACTCCTGCACATCAAAAATACCTGTTTACCCTGCTTGAAAAACTTATTCAAACCCCGGATAAAAATAAAAAAACATCCGTTTCAAATGCACTGCACCTGATAGCCGAGCAAATTCATAAACGCAGTCTGGTTATCGTTTTCAGTGATATGCTGAATACCCGCAGTTCCGGCTTAGATGATGTTTTTTTGGCTTTGCAGCATTTAAAATATCGCAAGCACGAAGTAATTCTGTTTAATGTACTGGATCATAAGAACGAGTTAGGTTTCAATTTCGAGAATAGACCCTATCATTTTGTTGACTTGGAAACCGGCGACGAAATTAAAGTGCAAGCTAACCAAGTTCAGGAAACGTATCTAAAAGCCTTTAATGCGGTGCAACAGGAGCTGAAATCGAAGTGCGGGCAATACGGTATCGATTTGATCGACGCAGATATAAATGAAGGGTTTTACAAGGTTTTACACAATTACCTGGTAAAACGGAATAGGTTGTTTTAGACCCGCTTGTAGTAGTAAGATTTTTGCTCATCTCTAGACAGCGCATACTGCTTCATGCATTTTGCATTCAAAATAACATGTGTGTAAGAATATCATTATTAAAGAAAACATAAGCTTTTTTAACGTTTGTGTTTTTGTATATCTTGTCCGTAAAATACTTAAGCGGTTTTTCTTCATAGTTAGAAGCGTGCAATTGGTCGTCTCCGTGTAAATGAAAATATAAAAACGGAGTGTTTGCAAAATAACACAGCGGGTAAATAAGACGGCTCATGCCGTAAAGGCTGATATTATGCGTTGCTAATTTGTCGTAAATTTCCTTTTTCCACCGGCTTTCATGTCTGATTTCAAAACCTTTAAAAAGGATTATAATTGCGGTTTAAGATCTTCTCCGGCTGTTCTTCTTTATAGTGAAATTTTGGAGGCATTGGTAGAAAACATAGGCCGGTTTTTGCTGCAATCCTTCCGGAACAGTTGTATAAAAATCTGAAATCAAATCTACTGTTCCGTTAAATTGCTTGTAATAGGTAATAAGCCGCGGAACCTTAGCTGCAAATCGAAAAATTTCAGGAGTTTTTAAATGCCGGTTCTGGAGAAACGAAAGTTGTGGAAAGCGGTAAAAAGTTACGTTTAGCTTGAGGGTGTTGAAATGCCGGCAATAGAAATCAAACTATTTGCGCCGGGGATATCGGCGGGGTAGCAGCTTCCTTTCCAAGGTTTATATGAAACCGCGACAGCCGATGCGTCAATAATCATTTAGAGGAAACAACTTAACGGCCTTTGTTTATCCCTATCCCACAATCCTCAATTTTGCGAATTTCAACAGCAATTGTTTTTGGCCAATCTCTTTAAAGAAAATAGTTGCTTTTATATCGGGTTTGTTTCCTTCAAGATTAATAACTTTTCCGTATCCGAAACGCTCGTGCTCCACTTCCGTTCCTACATGCAAATTGGTAGTATCGGAAGGAGCAAATCCGGCACTCGCTACATGAGCTTTAGGTAAAATAGAAGTTATTTTCGGAGAAGATGCAGGTTTAGGTTTGCTGAAAGCTTCGCTTGTATTTCTGCTCCAAGAGGTTCTTTCGTCGTCGAAAAAAGGATTTCCCGCAGGTTGTTGAGGTTTAAAATCAAGCTCCAAATACTGAGGATCAATTTCGTTTATAAAACGGCTTGGTTCGCAACTTGTCAGAGTACCCCAGCGATAACGTGATGTAGCATAGCTAAGAGTTAATTTTTTCTCTGCTCGTGTTATGGCTACATAAAACAGCCGGCGCTCTTCTTCCAAGTCAGTTCTTGAGCTCAGCGACATTTGGGAAGGAAATAGATTTTCTTCTAAGCCCACAACACACACATTTTTAAACTCAAGGCCTTTAGCCGAGTGAATAGTCATTAGAGAAACGGTATCTGCATTCGGATTTTTGTCGTTATCATCATTAGTCAGCAAAGCAATATCTTGCATAAAAACATTCAATCCTCGGTCTTCAATGTCTTCGCGTTCGCTGAATTCTTTTATGCCGTTCAGCAACTCCTGAATGTTTTCATGCCGGTTTAAGCCTTCCACGGACTTATCTTCATACAAATCTTTTAAAACACCGGAATGTTGTGCGATATAGAGTGCTGCATCATACGCGGAATGTGTTTTAGAGATAACCTGAAAGCTTTGAATCAAAGTAGCAAAATTACTTATTGAGCTTGCACTCCGGGCGTCCAAATATTTCGGAGCTTCCGTTACAATTTCCCAAAAGGTCAGGTTGTTTTTATCTGCCGCAACAATTATTTTATCTACGCTTGTGTCTCCGATTCCTCGTCGAGGGTAGTTGATTACTCGTTTAAGCGCCTCCTCATCGTTCGGATTAAAAGTTAGCCGGAAATAGGCAATAAGATCTTTTATTTCTTTACGCTGATAGAAAGATAACCCTCCGTAGATTTTGTACGGTATATTCAGTTTGCGTAGGGCTTCTTCCATCGCCCTCGACTGCGCATTAGTACGATACAAAATGGCAAAGTCTTTATGTTTAAGACCTTTTAATGATCTTTCTTGGGCAATAGCTTCCGCTATTACTTTGCCTTCTTCGTTATCGCTGAAGGCTCTTATAACTTTTATTTTATCACCGTTTTCGTTTTCCGAAAAAACAGTTTTTTGTAACTGATTTTTATTATTTGCGATTATGCTGTTGGCAACGTTTACAATATTTTGGGTAGAACGGTAATTTTGCTCAAGCTTAAATATCTTAAGGTCGGGATAGTCTTTCTCGAAATTTAGAATATTTTGAATATTGGCTCCCCTAAACGCATAAATACTTTGAGCATCGTCACCCACCACACAAATGTTTTCGTTTATGGCAGCAAGCTTTTTAACGATCAAATATTGCGAGAAGTTAGTATCCTGATACTCATCCACCATTAGATATTTAAACTTATTCTGGTATTTGTAAAGTACATCCGCATGCTCTTTGAGCAGTACATTAGTTTTGAAAAGGAGATCATCAAAGTCCATAGCTCCTGCTTTAAAACAGCGTTGCGTGTAGATTTTATAAATCTCACCCAGCTGTCCTCTCCCCGTCGAAAAATCTTCGGCTTGAATGTGCTCGTTTTGCAGATATTCCTGATGAGAGATTAGATTGTTTTTTGCCGTGGAGATTCTGTTATAAACAAAGTTTAAGTTGTATAACTTATCGTCTAATTGCTGCTCTTTTAAGATAGCCCGGAGTAAACTTTTACTGTCGTCGGTATCGTAGATGGTAAAGTTATGCGGGTATCCTATTTTATCGGCTTCTACTCGAAGTATCTTTGCAAAAACCGAGTGGAAAGTGCCCATCCAAATGTTTTTCGCTTCGCTGCCTACAACAAAAGTAATACGGTCACGCATTTCTTTGGCCGCCTTATTGGTAAAGGTTAAAACGAGAATATTGAAGGGATCAATTCCTGTGTTTACTAAGTACGCAACTCGATAGGTTATTACCCTTGTTTTTCCCGATCCGGCTCCTGCAACTATCATCACCGGCCCTTTTGTCTGCTCAACTGCTGCCTTTTGCGAAGGGTTTAAACCTTTTAAATACTCCAAAACTACTCCTCTGATTTAAAAGGCAAAAGTAAAAAATGACAGTTAGAATTATTAGATTTTATTATCCGGCCGCGGAATTTCCTAAACGCTCTCTTTTTACATCATGCAAAGCTTCGTTGATGTTAGTTATTTTTTCGTCGATATCAACTAAGCATTTCCCTAACTGTACTACGAACTCCTCGTTATCAATAAGCCGGTCTTTTTCCAAAAGCATAAGCCCTTTCATGGTTGCAACCGGTCCTCTGATTTGGTGTGATAAATGCCAAGAGTATTCAGAAAGTTTTTGGTTTTTAATTTGAAGGTCTTTTGTACGCTCGTCGATAATTTTCTCCAAACGCTGATTAATCCAGTCAAGCTCTTCTTTTTGCTGAAGAATTTCGCTGTTTAAAATGGTAAGCTGCTTGTTGGTCTTAATTTTCCTGGTATTACTGTAATATAAAAGTCCAACCACCACAAGCAATAAGGCCGATACAACAGAACTTGCCCAAAATAAAATCTTATTATTTTTTTGTCTGGCAATGGTAAGCCTCTGTTTGTATTGTTCCTCGTTCATTTTCAGCTGGTTAGACAGATTTCTATTGTTTGCAATACTGTCGTTTTTATAAATGTGTTTTAAATATTGTAAGGCCTTAAAATAGTTTTTTCTGCCATCTTCGAACACGTAAGAGGTGTAGAAGTAATCTTGCGCAAGTTTTAAGTCTCGTGAATTTTTAACAAATATTTCTGCATCACGTAGCACCTTTTCAGCTTTTGGGTAATCTTTTTGATCTATATAAAGGTTCCCCAAGGTAATGCTGATACTGGCAATAGAATTGTTCAAATCGTTTTCTTTTGCTTTTTTCAAAGATTCCAAAAGGTTTTTTTCCGCTAACGGGAGATTGCGAAGCTGATAATAAGTAGTCCCTATGTTTTGAATAGATTGGGTTAAAGAAATAGGGTTATTCAGCTTAGTAAATTCTTCCTTTCCTTTTTTAAAGCTTTTTAATGCTTCTTCATAATTCTGTTTAGAAAACAATATGTTGCCGATATTTAAATTAACCCCTGCTATCAAATCTCTAGCCGCATTTAGGTCATTTCCCTCTAATTTACTTGCAATATTTAAAGACTTCCTGTAATATTCTAAGGCTTTATTATTATTTGCATCTCGATATAGATTACCGAGATTATTAGAGGTTTTCGCTTGCCCCAATAAATCACCGGTTTCAGAAAAACTGCTTAAAGAAGACAAAAAAGCTTGAATGGCAACATCGCTTTTGTTGAGGTACAAATTTCCGATTCCTAGCACCCGATATGCTTCACCTATTCCGTTGCCGTAATTTATTCTTTTTGCGAGATTTAGCGCGCTGTCCGCATAGGTTATGGTTCGCCTGGGATCGGTTAATCTGGCTTTATAACCGAGTTCGTTTAACCGGTCGACTTGGGAGGATATTTTTATTTCTTGAGCTTGAGAACAGAAAAGACAGCCGAAGATAAAAAGTAAGATTAGTAAATATTGAGCAGAAAACGTCATAATTCAGGTGTAATATAAATATATAATTTACAACATAAAAAATTATAATATTTTTTACGCGTCTTGTTTAATTGGAAATCTTTTTTAGATTTGAACATCTTTAATTTAAAAAACCTTACTAAAAATGAAAAGAATTGTACTAACGGTCATCGCCGTTGCAACTATCGGAATGATATCTTGCAAAAAAGAACAAGGAGTTAAACCGTCAGCGGCTAAAACTCAAAAAGTAATGGGTGGCGGACGTGCAAAATTAGGTCAATACGATTAATTTCGATATAACCTTTTTGAGAAGTTTTCATAGAAATGTGAAAACTTTTTTTGTTTTTAGACATTTTTCCGTTAATCCTCTTTGCGTTAATTGATACAAGTATGCAACATATTAGAACCTATATAGAAAGCAATAAGCAACGATTTTTAGATGAATTATTCGTTCTGCTGAAAATACCTTCAGTAAGCGCTGATTCTTCTTACAAGGAAGATGTTTTGAAAGCCGCCGATTTTGTAGCCGAAAAACTTATAGAAGCGGGAGCTGACCATGTTGAAGTGTGTCAAACAGGCGGTTTTCCCGTTGTTTACGCAGAAAAAATAACAGACCCGGAAAAACCGACCGTGTTGGTTTACGGGCATTATGATGTACAACCTGCTGACCCGATTGAACTATGGCATACTCCGCCCTTTGAACCCGTAATTCGAGACGGAAAAATATTTGCAAGAGGATCTTGCGATGATAAGGGCCAATTCTATATGCACATAAAGGCGTTTGAATTAATGATTCGTACAGAAACCCTACCCTGCAACGTTAAATTTATGATTGAAGGGGAAGAAGAAGTAGGTTCTGCAAATCTAGATATGTTTATTAAGGGGAACCGGGATAAACTTAAGGCTGATGTTGTTCTGATATCTGATACTTCGATGATAAGTTTAGAAAACCCTTCGTTAGAAACCGGGCTTCGCGGACTCTCTTATGTTGAAATTGAAGTTACAGGGCCCAACCGCGATTTGCACTCCGGAGTTTACGGCGGTGCAGTTGCAAATCCGGCAACTATTCTTTGCGGTTTGATTGCGTCGCTTCATGATATTAATAACCATATAACTATTCCCGGATTTTATGATGACGTTGTTGCTTTAACGGAACCGGAACGTGCAGAACTTAATATAGCCCCTTTTTCTGAAGAGGAATATAAAAACGATTTAGGGGTAGAGGAGCTTTGGGGCGAGAAAGGCTATACTTCGATCGAACATACCGGTATTCGGCCCACTCTAGAAGTTAACGGAATTTGGGGCGGCTACACCGGCGAGGGAGCTAAAACAGTTCTTCCTTCTAAGGCATCAGCTAAAATCTCTATGCGGTTAGTCCCAAATCAGAGTTCAGAAAAGATTACTCGGCTTTTCAGAGAACACATTGAAAGAATTGCGCCAAAATCAGTTAAAGTTAAAATAACACCCCACCACGGCGGGGAGCCCGTAGTTACACCAACCGACAGTCCTGCTTTTAAAGCAGCCGGAAAAGCCATAGAAGAGTCGTTCGGAAAAAAACCGATCCCAACCAGAGGCGGCGGAAGTATCCCCATTGTTGCCTTGTTTGAAAAGGAGCTTGGCATAAAGACTGTTTTAATGGGTTTCGGGCTTGATAGTGACAATCTCCATTCGCCAAACGAAAAGTTCGATGTAGCTAACTTTTTCAAAGGCATAGAAACAATACCTCTCTTTTATAAGTATTTTTCTGAATTAGCTTAACGGTACAGGCTTTACCGCATTTGTTGTTACGGGAATAAATTGTTTTCCGAAAAAACAGAATTTACAGTATGCCGTTGGTAAAATACTCGGAGCCCTCAGATCAATACTCTATAGAAATAATCCGGTGTAGTTATAATTTAAAAAAAATGAATATTCAATTAAACAGCGTGGTTTCGCTTACGTACGATTTATACACTTCCCAAAATGGACAAGAAGTGTTTGTTGAACAGGCTACAAAAGAAAATCCTCTAGTGTTTTTATACGGAGTAGGAATGATGTTGCCGAAGTTCGAACAGCACCTTAGTGGCTTGGGTGAAGGAGATACCTACGATTTCGAGCTTACTTCCGAAGATGCTTACGGACCCAAAGACGAGGCGGCAACTGCAGAGTTACCTAGCGACATGTTTAAAGGGACTAAGCTGCCGGAAGTGGATTCGGTGCTGCCTTTGCAAGATAACCAAGGCAACGAATTTCGAGCACGCGTAACGGATGTTTCCGATGCTGTAGTTATAGTAGACTTAAACCATCCTATGGCAGGCCTAAATTTGCACTTTAAAGGTCAGATTTTAAACGTGAGGGAGGCGACTCAGGAAGAACTGGCACATGGCCATGCACACGGTCCAGACGGTCACAACGGGCGTTAAATTTTAGGCATTCCTAATTTCCGGAGGCTCCGTTAATTGTAATTTTTTCTGCTGTTTAATTTTAAGTTTATAAGGCTGCCTACTTGATCCATTTTTTCGGCCGGAATAGTGCCTTCAACTTTTACCCATCCAACTTCGCTGTCTTTAGCCATTGTGCCGAGTTTACTTTCATCCAACAATACTGAGTAGTTTCCTTGGTCGGCAATAATTTGCAGCTCACTTAATTCACCCTTGTTAAAAAGATCAACGTAAACCTTAAAAGATGTAGGTGGATTTTCAGTATTCATATCTTACCATGTAATTTAATGTAACCGCTCTGCCCTAAATTTGTTCTTGCTCTGAGACAATGAGATATTAAGGTTAACTACAAACAGGTGTACAGTCAATTGTATTTAATTGTATACGTAGGTGTTGCCGGTAGTTTGAAGTACAGCAACAACCTTATCAAAATCTTCCGGAGATAAGCTGGATTTATATTTTTTGGTAACTAAAAAATTGACAGATCGATTAGGGTTAGCAACTTCTTTCGTCGATTTGTTTTCTTCCTTTAAATAAATTATAACAAGCGTCAAAGCAAACATAAATATTCCGCCGATTAGAATTACCAATGCAGTTAAATACTCCTGATTAATAACCATAGGGAAAGAAACTCCAAAGCAGGTAAAACCGGTAATGAATGATTTAATCATTTTAATAAGATTGACGGGTTAAAAAGGTTTATTATAACGTTGCTGCGGAATTGGCAATATTTGGTCACGAAAATATTTAAAATATTTAAACAACAAAGGGTTAAACTAAAAATTCGTATTTAAATTATAAAATATGTAAAATACACCGGTTTTTGAGTTTGGGTAACAGTTTCTCTTGATGATATCTTTCTATGCATGCAGCAACTTTTACAATCCCTTTGTAGTAGTCAATATGTTGGTACCACTTTAAAAGGTGGAATAAGCTTCCAACGCCCCATAAAACCAAAATTTGATCATATCTGTCGTTAAGCATATGATTCATAAATCTTTTCTCTTCAAACTTATTCTTAAACTGTGAATTGTGTATCATCGTGCCTCTTATTACGAGTTGTTTTTTCAGGTAGTTACAAAAAAGAATAATATGTGTAATTTACTGTGGAGATGTGTAAATAACCGGTAATAATAATCCCCGGGTTTACATCGGATGTTGAGTAATGGCTAAAAGCACGCTATCTTCGAGCCATGTATAAATTGCTGCGACCGCTTCTGTTTAAATTCGATCCTGAAGATATTCATCATTTTGTAACCGGAATTTTAAAGCGTGTTAGACGTTTAGGCTTAACTTTCGCGATAAATTCTTTAGGAAGGTTAGAAGATAAACGATTAGAGAGAGAAGTGTTTGGTTTGAAATTTAAAAACCCCGTGGGCTTGGCTGCCGGATTTGATAAAAATGCCCAATTTATAGAAGAAATGGCAGGATTAGGATTTGGTTTTATTGAAATCGGAACAGTAACTCCGTTGCCGCAACCCGGTAACGAGAAGCCGAGAATGTTTCGCTTGGAGCATGATGAAGCTCTTATAAATCGGATGGGATTTAATAACCAAGGGGCGGAAATAGCCGCTTACCGCTTAAAGAAAATAAAACGGGACGGAATTATAATAGGCGGGAATATCGGGAAAAATAAAGTAACACCTAATGAAAATGCAGTAAGCGATTACATTAAATGTTTTGATGCTTTATTTGACGTTGTAGATTATTTTGTTGTTAATGTAAGTTCGCCCAATACGCCCGGTTTGCGTGCTCTTCAAGAGAAGGAGCCTTTGAAAAACATTTTAAATACCTTGCAAAAACGCAATCTTAAAAACGAAATCTCGAAACCGATTCTTCTAAAAATTGCTCCTGATCTAACAGAAGATCAATTGGACGATATCGTTGAAATTGTAATCGAAACAAAAATAGCAGGTGTAATCGCAACTAATACAACCATATCGAGAGAGAATTTAAAGACAGGAAAAAATATTACCGAGGAAGCCGGCGGATTGAGCGGAAAGCCGTTGAAGGATAAGTCGACAGCAGTAATTAAATATCTGGCAGAAAAGTCAAAGAAGTCGTTTCAGATTATTGGAGTGGGAGGAATTCATTCGGCTGAAGATGCGGTAGAAAAATTACAAGCAGGCGCTGTTTTGGTGCAATTATATACAGGTTTTATTTACGAGGGACCGGGTTTGATAACGAAAATTAATCAAAAAGTATTGCAGCTCGGCTTGTAAACTAAAAAATCCTGCTTTAATTAAAGCAGGGCAATATTTTGTCTGTCGAACTTTACTTATTCTGAGCTTCTATCTGAGCTAAAACTGCATTATTTTTTGCGATTTGGCCGGTTTTAGATTCTGCAGAACGGCTTCCGTTTTCGATATTTCGGCCTAATTTTAAGAACTGAACTTCTAAACGCGAAACAGTTTTATTTTTTCTGTCTTTTCTTTTTAAACGAGTAACTCCCATGGTATCTAATTTACTTTCCCTGCTTTTGAGGTCGGAAGCGGATTCGAACCGCTGTAGAAGGTTTTGCAGACCTCTGCCTAGCCACTCGGCCATCCGACCCTTTATTTTTAGGCTCGCAAAAATAACAAAATTAAACTCCCGCCCAATATTTTTAACAATTTCTTTTTATCTCGTAGCAGAATAAGGCTGCACACACGGCTACATTCAGCGATTCTGCACTGCCGGAGCCGGGAATAGTTACAGGGTAATTAATTTTATCTCGAATATTGTCGGAGATCCCACGGCCTTCATTGCCCAACAGGATAAAACCTTCTCCGTTAAATGTGGTGTTGTAAACAGACTCACCTTCAAGAAGTGCTCCAAACACAGGTTTCTTGCTTTCTTTTAAGAATAAATCTAATGACGTGTAGAATACTGAAACTCTTGACAAGGAGCCCATAGTTGCTTGCACCACTTTTTGATTATAAACTTCTACCGAATTTTCGGAACAGATCAAATTTTTAAAACCGAACCAATCGCAGGTGCGGATAATGGTACCTAAATTTCCCGGATCTTGAATACCATCCAAAACTAAAGTAAAACCCGTGAAATCTTCTGCTTTGATTTGGAATGGTTCCGGTATATTAACCAAAGCCAAAATGCCTTGCGGTGCATTTAAAGAGCTTATCTTGGAAAGGTCTGTTTCGCTTATTTCAATCTGCTTTATTATTTGTGATAATTTGTTGATTTTTGGCAGCACTTGAGGAGTGCAAAAAACAGTATCGACCCGGTAATCCGACTGAAGAAATTCAGTTACGGATTTTATACCTTCTACAATAAACAGATTGTGTTCTATTCTGTATTTCTTATGATGAAGCGCATTTACGAAACTTATTTGAGATTTTGAAAGCATTACTAAGTACCCGTATTTTCTTATTTACAAGTATAGTGCTTTTGATTTTCAGTGCATGTTCTTCTACTCGTTTTTTAACTAAAGATCAGGCTTTAGTGAAGAGGGTGACGATGAAAGGCTTTGATAAAGAACTGGTTGAGGAAGCAAATTTATACGTTCAAAAAGATATCAGGTCCAACTCCCGATTCAACTTGGCTCTTTATAATTTGGTAAATACCAAGCATGGCAAATACAAAACTTCAAAAATTAAAAATATAGGCGAAGCTCCTCATATTTTAGACAGTCCCCTGGTTGAAATATCGAGAATTGAATTAGAGAAGTATTTGAAGTCGAAAAGCTTTTTCAACGCTAAAGTTAAGAGCGATATAAAAGTTAAAAAGAAAAAGGCATATCTAACTTTTACTGCAGATCAAGGTAGTTCGTTTCGAATCAGAAACTATACTCGCACTATAAATGATTCTGCTATAGCCAAAGTCTATAACGATAATTTCCGAGTTCCGTTCAAAATAAAACCCGGATATCCTTATGATGCAGATTCCGTTGTTCAACACCGCGAACAAGTTTATCTCACAATGAAGAGAAAGGGTTATTTTGATTTTCTCCGCCAGTATACTCGCTATGAGGTAGACAGTAATTTACAATTGAGTTTGGCAGATGTTAAGATGACTCTTACTAACCCTTTAAACAGAAAATCACATTCTGTTTATCACATCAACAATACTTTCTTTACCATTAAAAATACCCGGGATGACGCAGTGGAACCAAGATCAATGATACTGGATTCTCAGTATCATTACTCCGATTTTTCAAACCGATTCCGCCTTAAGGCACTTAATCGCTATCTGTTTTTTAAGAAGGGTGATATTTACAATATTGATAATGAAAATCTTACCTATGATAGATTGTACGCGTTAAACGTTTTTAAAAATGTTAAAATTGAGTATGTTAAAACAAGCGACAGCACCAAACTGGATGCGAAAATAGAAGTGGTGCCCTTAAAGAAGATGAGCAATCGGGTAGAAGGGGAGTACACCTTTAATTCGGGGCGGAACGGCTTTAATATTGGCAATACGTTTACAAACCATAATTTATTCGGAGGAGCCGAACAGTTAGAAGTAAAGCTCAAGTACGGTATTTTATATGATGCACGATCAAGTACGGTATTCGATAATATATTCAATAGAGACTTTCAAGCGGGCTTAAATATAGTCTTCCCCAAACTGCTTGTGCCGTTTAAAACTTCCAAAGTAGAGTTGAACGGGCTGCCACACACTACTGTATCAAGCAGTCTGCAAATTTTTGATCAAGTAAGTGCGTTTTCAAACCGGATATTTATCAACTCGTTGACTTACGATTGGGTTGAAACGAAATATAAGCTGCATAGCTTTACCCCCTTTAATATCGAGTATCGCGACGGAAGGTTTGATCCGGTTTTTCGTGATTCTTTGGAAAATAAGGGATACCAGCTGTATGTTAGAACCAACGACAGGCGCTACTTTACCCTAGGCAGCCAGTATGCTTATACCTATAACAATTTGCGATTAAACACAAAAGCTAACTTCCTGTACTTTAGGGGTGCTGTTGATGTTTCGGGAAACACATTAGGCTTGTTGGGCAGTGTTTTTAATTTTAAAAGAGACAACGACGGTTTTCGCACCGTTTTTAATCTTCCTTATCTGCAATATACCAAGGGTGAGGTTGATTTGAGGTGGTACCGTTATTTGGGTAAAGAAAGGCAATTGGTGGCCCGCATAAACCCGGGAGTGATTTTTTCTTATGGCAACAATAAAGCACTCCCATTCGAGAAAAACTTTTATGCAGGGGGTTCCGGCGGGATAAGGGCCTGGCAAGCAAGAACTCTGGGTCCCGGAAATTACAACCGCGAAGTTCTGCCTGACGATAAAACTCGAAGGAACTTACGAAACCTGGACCAATTAGGGGAGATTAAACTGGAAGGGAATTTAGAGTACCGGTTTAAAATACTCAGTAACTTTTTCGGATCGAAACTAAAAGGAGCTACGTTTACGGATTTCGGAAATATATGGAGAACAAAAGAAACAGAAGAAAACCCCGGGGGCAAAATAGAATTTAACAAAGTATTTAAGCAATTGGCAATTGGCGCCGGTGCCGGTTTAAGGTTTGATGTAGAATATTTTGTTTTCCGTTTTGATGCCGGAATTAAGGTGAAAGATCCGCAATTTGTGAATGACCAGTGGGTAATCAGGCATGTTTTTGACAGCGAGTTTAAACAAAACTACAACACCACCCACTCACCCGATCAATACAGATTTATCCAATACAATTTCGGGATAGGAATGCCCTTTTAGAAGAGGGATTTTAATCCGTCGAATACCGCCTCAAGCAAACGCGAAATACTCAAACCTTGACTATGGTTAAATAAAAATAGAATCAACAATATCACCGCGGCAAACAAGATGAAACGCTTAAACATACTTGCCACTATTACAATAACAAGCGGAATAATAACAAGCATTAAAGTGCTTATTCTAATCGGATTTAAATCCTCCCCTTTCTTTATAACATAGAACAGTTTGCTGTGCGTGCCTGATTCATTTTCGTGTTTTACATAAACAAAAGATGATTTATTTATTTTCTCGGGAGCAACAGCAATGCCGTCATTAAAGTGTAGTTCGTGTTTAAATCCGTTTAGCGAAAAAATAAAAGTACCGTTTACACTTTCAATAGGTTTATCGTTTTCGTCTGCAGCAATAATTGCTAATTTCTCATTTTTGAGAAGATTTTCTTTTACCAAAAAATTATTAATAGCAACAGAAGTTTGTGCATTAGCACCGAAACAAAAAAGTGTTATACCCAAAAATAAGAAAAACAGGTTCAGCCTCATGCTTAGAAATATTCGATGTCTAAATTATACAAACCACGCCAATAAAAAAATCCTGTTAGTGCTTAACAGGATTTTTTCAAAAGTGATTAGGTTAAGTTTAGAAAGAATATCCGAGAGAGAAAGACCACACGCGGTTGTTTATTTGTCCGTCGTCGCCTTTTCCGGTAGGGCGTAAGTCTGTTAAGCCCATTCCGTAACCTGCTCCCACACTTAATCCGTTCCCTAATTGAGTGCCTCCGATGAAGTTAAGTCCTAAGTCAGTACGCTTAAGATCATCATCAGCATTCTTTCCGAACTTTACATCTGATTTTACGGTAGTTGATCCTGAAGTCCCTGAAGTTTTTGCCTTGTTTTCACCGGTTATAGCAAAACCCGCATACGGGCCTGCACCTAAAAATATGTTAGCGCCCCCCGGGCTTAGAGGTATTTTACCCACAAAGTTTACCGGTACCTCTATCCACATCGTATTCTGCTCAATTTCTAAATTATTCGTCTCAAAAAATTTACCTCCTTTACCTTGTAAGGAAAGCCCCGGTTGAACCCACAATGCGCCCACTAAAGGAGCATCCAAGAATCCTGTTACATGAAAATTGGTAGTTTGTTTCGTTTCGGGATTGTCTGCCCCTGATTTGCCGAAACTGTATTTAGGCAAATTGACTCCTGCTTTTAATCCAAACTTAAGAGGAGGTTTTGTTGTACTTGCACTCGACTCCGTTTGTGCCCACGCTGCGCCACATATCATTGATGCAGCCGTTAGTATAAATAATTTTTTCATTGTATTCTATTTTAATGTTCGCTCAACAATGGCAATTACAACGCCGGATGGGAAGGTTTTCTAATAAGACATTGATTAACAGCAAGTAACTGTTAGCCTATCTTCCGGAAGGGTTATGCTTCTCCCGTGATGAAAGTCAGTCACTCTGTGTAGAATACAGTACAGCAACTAAGCCCGCGGTTAAATTATCAAGGCCTTCTTATTGAAAGAAACCGCCGGAAATCTTTAATAGAAAATGTTTAGTAACTAAAAGTTAAAAAAAGGCGTAAAAGGCACATATTAATTATGAAGGTCCCGGAGAGAAACTATAGTCAGGATAGATACAAGGTGCGAGAAAGAAAATTTGAAATATTAACTGTAAGCATCTTAATAACCGTGGGCCTCATTGTAAATATTATGATTTATTTTTTTGCTATAAAACCTTTATTCCCTTAAAACCAATCGATATATGGATAAACAATTACCTGATCACCCCGTGAGAAAGAATACGGCTACCAAACTCGCTTTATTAAAGCAGTATTAGGCCCCTGAGAAATATTCTGTAGAATATATGAGAATAATGGGGCATCGTATCTACTTAGCTTTTGGCATTGCCACGTTAAAGCCTGCCGCCTGCACTCGGAATAGATATTGTCCTTTAAAAAGTTAAATAGGTAAACCACTAACGCTCGGTTTACAAACGATTAATTAGCTAACTATTTAATCGCTACATAAGTTACGATGATAATTAAGGTACCTTCAAGAATTAGTAAGTTCAAGAACTTTTGTGTTCTTGTTATATTCTTGCTGTGCCTTGTACAAATAGCAAAGGCCCAGTTTCCATACAATGAATCCTATAAGCGCTCTACTGCTCCGGGAACTGTTTACGGGCAAAGCGCCGCTTTAACGGGTGGAACCATTGATCCGGGTACAGACGGCTATCTACGATTAACCAGTGTAGCAGTATCTCAAAAAGGTTATGCGTACAGTGATGCTAAGTTCCCGGCGCAGCACGGTATAAAGGCAGCGTTTGAATATTTCACTTATGGTGGTACGGGTGCAGACGGATTTACATTTTTCTTGTTCGATGCAAGTATCTCCTCGTTTGATCAAGGTGCGTATGGAGGAAGTTTAGGATACGCCCAAAGTAATAACCCGGTTTCTCCCGGAATGAACGGCGGATTTTTGGGAGTCGGATTCGACGAGTATGGAAATTTTGGGATAGGCAGCGAGGGTAAAAATGCAGGTACCGGCAGCTTTGCAAGTGCCGGTACAATAGTGCCTAATTCAATAGTTGTAAGAGGACATGTTGATGCTGCCGGAACCAGGACAGGAGTGAATGCTTACCAATTCGTTTCGGGAGTAGCAACAAACAGCACGGCTTTTACTCCGAACGTTGGAGCAGGTAATGTGTTTACAATTTCCGGCGGAGCATCTCGAGTAACAGACTCTACCGTAGTTGGCTACCGAAAAGCTCGAATAAACATTGTACCTAATATTGTAACCGGCACACCTACAAGTTTTACCGTAACAATTGATGTTACGATTGGAGGCGCAACTCCCAGAAGAGTTCGCGTAATCAACGCAGCTACCTACACCCCGGCAATTACCACACCTACTTATTTAAAAGCAGGCTTTGCCGCATCAACCGGAGGATCTACAAACTACCACGAAATCCGAGGAATGGATGTTAACTATTCCAACGGAACCGGATTAATTAATCCGGTAGCCACCGATGATAACGTCACGGTATTCAAGAACCTCACGGCGCTGATAGATATTTTAAATAATGATGTTTTAGCGAATGACCCTAAGGACTTTAGTCGAAGTTCCATTGATCTCGATCCCGGCACCACCGGACAACAGACTTCATTAACCGTTCCCGGCAAGGGGACTTTTTCGGTTAGTTCGGATTTCTATTCCGATGGAAAATTAACCTTTGTTCCGGTAACAGGATTTACAGGCACTACATCCATAACCTACACTTATAAAGATAATTACGGCTTTGTATCAAACACGGCCACAGCTACAATAAATGTAGATACCGGAACTGCGCCCGATATGAGCATTACTGCTCCGGCAACTACTGTTTATTGTAACGGGTCAGGAACTCCGGGAGCAATTACCGGTAATGCTGTTACCGGTTACACCTTGCAATGGCAAAGTTCAACTGACGGAACTACATACACCAATATTTCTGGTGCAACTTCAAATAATTATACCCCGGGAACTTTAACGGCAACAACCTATTACAAAAGAATAGCCACTTCTACAGCAACGGGAGGTACTACTTATTACAGTAACGTGGTTACGATAACGGTTCATCCGACTATTGCGACCAACACATTAAAATCTTTTGATGATGCGGCGGTCGGCGATGTTGTAACCATTCAAACCGGAGCTACGCCGGGAGCTTTAGGCAGCGAAGTTCTCACCGGAACAACAACTCAAAAATCATTTTATACGTATCAGTGGCAGTACAGCGCAACACCTGCAGTGCCGGCCAGTTGGCAAAATATCACCGCAACTCAAGGGACTGTAGGTACTACCGGCGAATACTTTTATCCGGCAACCCAAACTACCGCGTCTTCTACTTCTTACAGGCGCATTGTTAACTTAGGTACCTGTAACTCAACAAGCACCGATTATGTTACGATAACCTTTACAGGAGCAAGTACTACAAACAGCATAGGGTCAAACGCGGTCTTCTGCTCAGGAACAGATCCTGCGGCACTCACTAATTTAGGTACTACGGCCGGCGCAACTTATCAATGGCAAAGTTCTACCGATAATATTACCTGGACTAACATCGCCGTTAACGGCACCAATGCAACTTACGATCCGGGGGTAAGTACCGTTACCACGTATTATCGTCGTAAAATAACAACTGCTACTCCTTCTTACAGTAATGTTGTATCTCTAACGGTTGCAAGTCTTCCAACGGTTAACACTCAGCCTTCTAATCAGTCTGTTTGTACCGGCACGGGAACTACTTTTTCGGTTACGGCAACCGGAAATTCTGCATTGAGCTATCAGTGGCAAGTTTCTTCCGACGGAGGAAATAATTTTAGCGACATTAATGTCACCAACACACCCAACGGTTTCAGCGGAAGTACAACATCGACTCTTTCCCTAACATCAACTACTACCGGGATGAATTCCTATCAGTACAGATGTGTGGTTTCAATTACCGGTGCATCTTCGTGCGCTTCTAATGCTTCAAACGCAGGAACGTTAACGGTTAATACAGGAGCAACAATAACTACATCACCTTCAAGTACGGCGGCTTGCTCGGCAACTACCGCCAATTTCACCGTGGTTGGAAGCGGGCTTGGATTAAGTTATCAATGGGAAGTATCAAGCGATAACGGATCAAGTTGGACAGATATAAGCAATGGTGCCACTTACAGCGGGGCAACAAATGCCACCTTATCTGTAAATTCTGTTACCGGTTTAAACGGATATCAGTTCAGAGCTAAAGTATCTAACGTATGTACTTCGGCTATCACCAGTTCTGCTGCTACATTAAGTGTTGGTGCAGCGCCTACTACAGCCGCTGCCGGAACTGATCAAACCCTTTGTTCAACAACTTCAACCACCTTAACAGGAAATAGTCCGACCTCAGGGACCGGTGCTTGGACGGTAGTATCCGGACCTAATACCCCGACTTTTTCTGATAATACCTTATATAATAGTTCAATCAGCGGTTTAACCGGAGGTTCTTATACCTTGAGATGGACAATAACCACCGGTTCTTGTACAAGTGCTGACGATGTGGTTATTAATGTTTCAACTCCTATACTCGGCAATACTATTACTGCTCCCGCAACTTCTACCATTTGCGGCGGGGCAGATCCGACAGCGATTACAGGTTCTACACCTACAGGCGGAAACGGAACAATTTCCTATCAATGGCAAAGTTCTACTGATAACCTGACATTTACAGATATTTCCGGGGCTGCGGCAGCAGGCTACGATCCGGGTGTTTTAGCTTCTACAACTTATTTCCGCAGAACCGTTACTTCGGGTTGTGCAACTGCTTCTAACAGTTCTTCCATAACAATTACCGTAATTCCCGTTCCAACCGTAACTGCAACGGGTACTTCTCCCACCACTTGTAGTGGCACCAACGGAAGTATAGCACTTAGCGGTTTAACAAACGGAACAAACTATACAATCAACTACAGTAGAAACGGAGTTGCCCAAACAGCGGTAATTCAAACTGCTGCTTCCGGAATGGTTACGTTGAGCGGATTAAGTGCAGCTACATACACTAATATAACAGTTACGTCTAACGGCTGCTCATCAACGGCGGTTACCGCAACCTTAACAGGCCCCGCTCCGGCAACTCCGGGTACTATTACAGGAACAACTACTTTTTGTCAATCAACCACGCAAACCTTTTCTATTGCTGCTGTGGCAGACGCTTCTTCTTACACCTGGAGTTACAGTGGTGGTGGAGCAACAATTACCGGTGGAACTACTAATTCTGTTTCTATCGCATTTTCAACCTTGGCTACCGGAGGAACTCTTTCTGTAACAGCAACAAATGCTTGCGGGACGAGTATTGCGAGCACTGTAGTTCTTACGATTAATACGGAACCTACGCCGGGTGTTAGATCGATCACTAATGCTACTTGCGGTGCTTCAAATGGCGCCATTCAATTAGAATTCTTAACAGGAAGTACTACTTATACCATTGATTTTAAGAAAAATGGGGTTGCACAAGCAAGTCAAAACCTAACTACGGCAGGAAACGGTAGGGTAACTATTAGTGCTTTGGGTGCTGCCAGTTATACAGCTATAACAGCGACCTTGAGTGGCTGTACTTCTGTAGGTTTAACTGCAACTGTTGCTACCGGCTCACCAAGCACCTCTCCCGCACAACCAACTATTGTCGGCTCAACAGCTGTTTGCGCCCCTTCTGCATCTCAAGCATATTCAGTTACCGCAGTTGCCGGAGAAACATATACTTGGGCGTATAGCGGTACAGGGGTTACGATAGTAAGTTCTGCGAACACTGCTACGCTTACCTTTGCAGCGGGTGCTACATCAGGTGATTTAACCGTAACCGCTACAAATGCTTGCGGAACCAACAGCAGAATAGCAGCGATAACTGTAAGTTCAACGCCTACTTCAAACGCGGGTACAGATATAACCTTAAATAAAAGTGGTGCTACCGGAACTGCAACATTTGCTGCAACTGCTGCCGGAACCGGCCAAACCGGTGCTTGGACGTATGTTTCCGGTCCTGCGGGAAGTTCGATAACTAATTCCACTCTGGCTACCTCTACGGTATCAAGTTTAACTACAGGAACTTACGTTTTCAGATGGACTTTAAGCAGTGGAAGTTGTACTCCGGCAACAGATGATGTTCAAATTACGGTTAACACCGTTCCTCAAATAACAAGCTTCAGCAAAAGCGGGTGTATAAATACTGCAATTGCTTTTACTGCCGCTAATTTTACCGGAAACTACAGTGATTTAGACGGGAATGCTTTAAGCAGTATTCAAATTATGGCCCTCCCGGCAAACGGAACATTAAAACTAAGCGGTACTAATATCACCGTTAATCAAGTTATCACGTTAGCGAATATTCCAAACATAACTTTTGATCCAACCACCGGCTATTCCGGAGCAACAAGCTTTACTTGGAGAGCAAATGACGGCACGACATACAGTGCCACGACTGAATCAGTAAACATTACGGTTTACGCTTTGCCGACATTAAGCAGCACATTAACGCCAAGTGCTGTTTGTAATAATACCAACTTCAGCTATACACCTGCGAGTGCAACGGCCGGAACAACTTTCAGCTGGAATAGAGCGGTAGTTACCGGAATAAGCAATGCAGCCGCATCCGGTACAAATAACCCGAACGAAACCTTAATCAATACTACAACTGCGCCGGTTACCGTAACTTATGTTTATACGGGAACTGCTAACGGTTGCAGCAATACGCAGAACGTAGCTGTAGTAATTAACCCGACACCGAGTTTAAGCAGTTTACTCGCTCCGCCGGCTATATGTAGCGGTGTTGCTTTTAGTTATACTCCTGCAAGTGCAACTACCGGAACAACATTTAGTTGGACGAGAGCCGCAGTTGCCGGAATAAGTGAAGCGGCCGCAAGCGGAACAGGTAATCCGAATGAGGTTCTCACCAACACAACAACTTCTGCTGTAAGCGTTATTTATGCTTACACACTTACCGCTAACGGATGTACCAATATTCAAAATGTTACCGTTGCGGTAAACCCGAAGCCTGCAGTTACAAACCAAACCGCTACGGTTTGCAGTGGAGCAGCCTTTACTGTTACACCTTCGGGAGTTCCGGCAGGAACCACCTATTCTTGGAGTGCACCGGTAGTAACAGGAGGCCTTACGGGAGGTAGTGCGCTGTCGGGCCAAACTTCAATTAGTCAAACTCTTACTAATCCTACTTCTACAGCTCAAACTGCTACATATACAGTAACACCAACTTCAGGAAGCTGTGCAGGCAATACATTTACAGTAACGGTTACGGTAAACCCGAGTGCAATAATATCACTTACGTCGGCGGTCGCTACTACTACCCAAACTCCTTGTATTAACACTGCAATTACGAATATTACTTATGTAGTAACGGGAGGGGGAACAGGAGCGGGAGTTACAGGCTTACCTGCAGGATTAACCGGAACTTACAACGCAGGCACTTTCACAATCAGCGGAACTCCTACAGCATCAGGAACCTTTAATTATACGGTAACTACAACCGGAACATGTACTCAAGCTACTGCAACGGGTACTATAACGGTAAGCGCAATGCCTGTTATTACAACTCAACCGGTGAATATGACGCTCTGCGAAGGTGGCAGCGGAACTTCTACGGTTACTGCGACAGGCATAGGATTATCGTATCAATGGCAAGCTTTTATTTCCGGATCTTGGACAAATGTTTCGGCAATGCCGGGATTTTCAGGAGAGACAACTGCAACTCTTTCTGCTACATCAGCTGCATATGCTTCCAACGGGTATCAATTCCGAGCCATTATTTCTTCCGGAACTTGTTCGGTTACATCTAATGCCATTACACTAACCGTTCAACAGGCACCTACAACTTCTAATGCCGGTTCAGATCAAACAGTCAATAAGTCGGGAGCAACCGGTTCTGTTACTTTAGCCGGGAATGCACCTACTGTCGGAACCGGAGCTTGGACAAAGATTTCCGGTCCCGCCGGAGAAACAATTACAAACGCAGCTTTAAATACTACTACGGTTACCGGATTAACAACCGGTGTATATGTTTTCCGTTGGACAATCAGCAACGGAGTTTGTACAGCGATTACAGACGATGTTCAAATTACAGTAAATACTTTACCGACGGTTAGCAACGTAACTAAATCAGGACCGGAAGACGCAACGATCACGTTCGCAGCAGCAGACTTTACGGCGCAGTTCACCGACATTGATGGCAACGCACTAAACAGCATACAAGTAACAAGTCTTCCTGCAAACGGAACTTTAAGACTAAGCGGTACCGCAATCACGGTCAACCAAGTCATCACCGCAGCGAACTTAGGCAACATCACGTTTGTACCAACAGCCAACTACAACGGCTCGACAAGTTTCAACTGGAACGGAACCGACGGCACAGGTTACGCAGCCGCCGGAGCAGCAGTGAACATCACGATTACGGCAGTAAACGATATACCGACGGTGAGCAACGTC
>JAYULL010000192.1:0-5736 GCA_043763625.1 Sphingobacteriaceae bacterium
GGAAAGCTTTACCAATCTTCATCTTTACCTAAACAGAACACTTGAAACCACAAAAGTAAAGGGCCGTCTAATTAAATTACCTGCACGAGAAGGAATAGCCGGAGCCCTGATAGAGTTTTCGGGAATTGATACGCTTATTAAAACAGATGCCACGGGAGCATTCGCCGTTACTCTCCCGATAAAGTCGGGTACGGAAACAAGAATAATAGTGACCAAGGCTAATAAAGAATTGTACAACAGCTTAAGAACGATTGTAAACAATGATTATTTAAGTATCGGGACGGAGTGATGAAACTGCTTAAAAGTTTGTTTTTACTTCTAAGTATCGCTACTACTAATGCGATTGCTCAAAGCTCTGCTTACAAATTCAGAGTGCGTTACATAGACTACACCCCTTTAAGCAACAGCAGATTTATTATCAGCGGCCAAAGTTTAGATACCGACCCTCAAGGAATAATAAGCCTTAAACTCCCGGAAAAAATCAGCTACGTAAACATTGAATCAGCGAGTTTAAAAAGCTATCAGATAAAATTTCCGCAAGAAGGAAAAGCAGTTTTACCTAAAGACCCGGCGGTATTTGTAGATATATTTATTGAAAAACCTAAGCCTGACCCCCTTTTTTCGATGACGGAAACGATAAGGCAATCTCAAAAAGCATTACAAAAAAATGTTATCGGCAAACTCGAAGAAGAGAATAAAAGGGGCTATAACCGGATTGTAGCGCTGCTTAAAGAAAAGAATCTCGATAACAAAGAATTGATTAAAGGGAGACTTGAATATTACCCTTTAATTTCTTCTGCATTAAGCAATTATTTGAACGAATGTCGAAACTTTAATGATGCGTTCGTAAGTTTAAGCAAGTCTTTAAAAAGTGAGGCTGCTTACGAGCAATTCACCAATACCATTTATAATTATAACGAGTACTTTAATCTTCTTAACGCCAATAAAGATAATTATGAGCAAGCCATTGCAACCTACTGGAAGAGCAAAGAGCTTTCGCTGAGGTTCGGCAACTTGATTGATTTTGCTTTAGAAGAGTTTCATAAGCCCTACATTCTTGAAGTAAACTATAAGTTCATTCCCCGGCTTTACGAGGCTAATGAAGAAAAGAATAAGCAAAAAAAGAAAACAAGGCTAAAAGAACTATCGAACGATATTCAGCAGCAGTCGGAAGTAATTTCCAGACGCATCAGCGGACTGGGAGAGCGTATTACTGCAATAAATTCACTTCTCAAACAATAAAATATTTATTTTATGAAAACAAAAAGTTTAATAGCAGTGGTGATAATGTTAATTTTTACCGGCTGCGGAGCAGACTCTATTGCAGATTTATTTATACCGAATATTTCTAATATTTGGCAAAGCAATCGTAACAGCCAATTCTTTTTCCGGGATTACACCCCCAATGTAAACAAGTCGGGTTTTACTGCCACTGAAGAGGGTATTGAAAGTATTGATACTCTCGCCGGAAGTTTTGAAAACGAGAAAATAGAATTTACTTTCTCCGACGGAGCAGATAAAGGAATTAAATACAAAGGCAAATTTATGAAGGATTCAAGCCCGTTAAAAATGGAACTACGCGGTTCGAACGGAGAAACATTAATACTGATAAAAAGGGAAGAATAAGCTTACTCTTCTAAGTTGTAGCTCAATTGTTCTAAAAGTTCTTGTTCCAAATAAGGCGGGTTATTTAATATCAAAATCTTCAACATAATATCTGTAGAATTTTTTAGTTTTATAGATTAAACATTAACTAACTAAAGCTTCTTTTGCAGGAGTGTGAAGATTCTTTAATTCCGATTTCGCTCAATTTATGATTAAACTTTTCGTTCTTTCTTTTGCTTTATTTGCCCTTATTATATCCTCCTGTAACAGCCGATCCGGCAAGAAAATTGAAAACCCTCTTTTTGAATTACTTCCTGCCGAAAAAACACACATAAATTTTGAGAATACCGTTCGCTATAATACATATATGAACGTGTTGGATTTCAATAACTTCTATAACGGCGGCGGGGTGGCAATAGGTGATTTAAATAGTGACGGCTTAGATGATGTTTTTCTAACGGCAAATATGACCAAAAGCCGGCTATACCGAAACAAAGGTAAAATGCAGTTTGAAGACATAACGGATATAGCCGGGGTAGCCGGCAGGCAAGGAGCATGGCGAACAGGAGTGTCGATGGCTGATGTTAACGGTGACGGGAAACTTGATATTTATTTATGCTATTCCGGTAAGCTCGCTCCGCATCGTCGTAAAAATGAGCTGTTTATTAACCTGGGCAATGATGCTAAGGGAACACCTCATTTTAAAGAACAAGCCGAAGAATACGGTTTAGCCGATACTTCCTATACTAACCAAGCTGCTTTTTTTGATTATGATAAAGACGGTGATTTAGACGTTTTTATGTTAAACCATAACAAGAAAGTGCTGAGCAATTTAGATGATCTCACGATTCAGGAACTGCAGAAAAAAATCGATCCGGCATCGGGTTCTAAATTTTATCGGAACGATAAGGGCAAGTTTAAACAGGTAACCTCAGAGGCCGGCATCGAAAGTACTGCTTTTTCTTACGGACTGGCAGTAGGTGTTTCGGATATAAATAAAGACGGCTGGCCCGATATTTATGTATCGAACGATTACGGTGCGCCTGATTGTTTATACATCAATAATAAAAACGGAACCTTCACCAACAGGCTTAGCGAATACCTCGAGCATATAACGTTATATTCAATGGGCAGCAACTTGTCGGATATTAACAATGACACCTATCCCGATATTTATACCCTTGATATGCTGCCGGAAGATAATCACAGACAGAAATCACTGATTACAACAGATAACTACGAAGCATTTAACAGACATGTTGAGTCGGGCTTTTATTATCAATACATGCGAAATATGCTACATGTAAACAATGGAAACGGCACCTTCAGCGAAGTGGGTCAGCTATCCGGAGTTTCGAATACGGATTGGAGTTGGGCACCACTTTTTGCAGATTACGATAATGACGGTTGGAAAGATCTTTTTGTTACGAACGGCTATTTCAAAGACATCACAAATATGGATGCTGTTAAGTTTAACGATGAATATTTAAAGAATGTACAGGGGGAATTAAAGCTGAAAGACATTAAAACGATGTTGGATAATATGCCCTCGTCAAACGTAGTAAACTATATTTATAAGAATAACGGAAATTTGAGTTTTACCAACGAAAGAGTTAATTGGGGAATGGATTTTCCGTCAAACAGTAACGGAGCCGGTTACGGTGATTTAGATAACGACGGTGACTTGGATCTGATTGTAAATAATATCAACCAGCCATGTTTTGTGTTTGAAAATAAATCCGATAAATTATTAAAAAACAGTTACTTAAAAATAAAACTTGAGGGCAAAACCGGAAATCCCTTTGGCCTTAACGCTCAGGTAACACTTTATCTAAAAGGTAAAAAGCAATATTTAGAACAAAGCCCGACGCGGGGTTTTCTTTCAAGTGTTTCGCCGGTTCTTCATTTTGGCTTAAATAAAGATAAAACGATAGATTCATTGCGAGTGGTTTGGCTAAGCGGCAAAGAGCAAGTCTTAAAAAACGTAAATGCAAACCAAACCCTTAGGTTAAAAGAGGAGGACGCAACCGGTAGCTACTCGTCGCCGGCGTCGCCTAAACCTATATTTACTAAAATAACATCTCCCCTTTTGTTTTCGCATGCAAAAAATAATGTAAACGACTTTAAGCGTCAGCCCTTGCTGATAAACCCCCTATCGTTTTCGGGGCCTTGCCTAATAAAGGGAGATGTAAACGGAGACGGACTCGAAGATATTTATGCCGGTGGAGCAAAAGATCAACCCGGAGAACTATTTATCCAAGTAAAAGCCGGAAAATTCGCCAAATCAACTCAACCGGTATTTGAACAAGATAAACAAAGCGAAGACACCGATGCTGCTATTTTTGACGCAGATAAAGACGGAGATAACGATTTGTATGTAGTAAGCGGCGGTTATCATTATTTTTCCCCCGGCGAAGCTTATTTGCAAGACCGCTTGTATTTGAACAACGGTAAAGGCAAGTTCACAAAAGCGACTCATGCTTTGCCCGATTTACGGGGAAGCAAAAGCTGCGTAAGAGTTGCCGACTTTAACAATGACGGATATCCTGATTTATTTTTGGGAGGAAGAGTTGTACCGGAACGGTATCCGGAGGCTCCTCAAAGCTATTTTTTAATTAACGACGGAAAAGGCAGGTTTACTGATCAAATAAATAAAGTTGCACCTTTCCTTCAACATTTAGGAATGATAACCGACGCTGCTTGGTTAGACTTAAACGGCGATAAAAAACAAGATTTAGTTATTACCGGCGAATGGCTGCCTCTTACCATTTTGATAAACAAAAACGGAAAGTTGGAAAACCGCACCAAAGATTACTTTGATAAAGAATATAAAGGTTGGTGGAATAGATTATTTGTAGAGGATATTAATAATGACGGAAAACCTGATTTATTAGTCGGGAATCACGGTCTGAACACGCAGTGTAAAGCCACTGATAAAGAACCGGCAGAAATGTACTATAAAGATTTTGACAGCAATGGCTCTGTTGATCCTGTTTTGTGTTTTTACCTGCAAGGCAAAAGTTATCCGTACATTACCCGAGACGAACTGCTTGACCAAATGAGTATAATGCGAACTCGTTTTAATAATTACGAAAGCTATGCGGATGCAACCCTTACAGATATCTTTACGAAAGAAGAATTAAAAGGTGCGAAACATCTCGAAGCAAATTACCTTAAAACTGCTTTATTCATTAATACCGGCAGCAAATTTAAAGAAGCAGAGTTACCGTTAGAAGTTCAAGCATCTCCCGTTTTTGCATTTTCAAGTTTTGACTATGATAAGGATGGCAACAAGGACTTGCTGCTTGCCGGTAACATTGAAAAGGCAAGGTTAAGATTCGGGAAATCGGATGCCAACTTCGGTATGCTTTTGAAAGGCAACGGTAGCGGCAAATTTACTTATATTCCCCAGATAAATTCCGGATTTAAGCTTAGAGGTGATGTAAGGAGTATAGTAAATGTTAACAATACCTTACTTTTCGGCATTAATCAACAGACTGTTCAAGCATATAAACACTGACGAGCAATTAAACCCTTCTTAAATCTCAATGAATAAATCGCATTTAATAAAATACTTTCTGCTCAGTTTTACGGTATTTCTTTTTGCTTGTACAAGCAAAAAGAGTAATAAGGAAAGTGTTGATACACTCTTTACGCTTATTCCCGCTGAGCATTCTAATATAAATTTTGCCAACACTCTCGACGAAACAAAAGACGTAAACGTATTAACTTACCAGTATTTGTATAACGGCGGCGGAGTTTCTACCGGAGACTTTAACGGCGACGGATTAGAGGATATCTATTTCTCGGGTAATTGGGATAGAAACAGATTGTATATCAACAAAGGAGACTTCAAATTTGAAGACGTTACCGAGGCCACAGGAACTCAAGGAAAGAAGAAAGCTTGGAAGACGGGGGTTACCATAGTTGATATCAATGGGGACGGATTACTTGACATTTATCTATGTTATTCCGGAACTACAAAGGAAAATTTCAGAACTCACGAATTATTTATAAATCAAGGACCGGGTAAAGACGGGGTTCCGCATTTTGCAGAGAGAGCTGCTGAATATGGCTTGAATGTTCCTTCTTACAGTACCCAATCTGCTTTTTTTGATTACGATCGAGACG
>JAYULL010000193.1:0-5657 GCA_043763625.1 Sphingobacteriaceae bacterium
AAAAAAGGTGAAACTGAAGTAGTCAAGCAAGGTCTGGTAGTTTATACCGGTGAACTAAACGATTTAACGATTACCGGCCATTGGGGAGATTATACCGGCAACACAGGTATGTACAATACTACTGCGCTATGGGATTTAGCTAAACAGGAGGGAAAAGTAGCTAAATTTTTAACGCCGGAAGAAGCAGTAAAAAACATGACTGTTAAAGACGGTTTTAAAGTTAATGTTTGGGCAGCTGAACCGATGATGACTCAGCCCATGGCCTTTTGCTGGGACGATAAAGGTCGTTTATGGATTGCTGAAAATAAGGATTACGAGTCTCGGGGTCACGGGTTCTCAAATGCCGGAAACAGCAGGATATTGATTTTAGAAGACACAAACCATGACGGGGTAGCTGATAAGAAAAAAGTTTTCCTTGAAGGAATTCCTTTTCCCGCCGCCTTAGCTGTTGGTTTCGATGGGGTATTCGTAGGTGCACCTCCAAACTTGCTTTTTGTTCCCGACAAAAACCATGATGATAAGGCCGAAATGGAAAACATTGAAGTTCGGCTTACCGGTTGGGGAATTCGAGACAGACACGAAACCTTAAACAGTTTCCATTGGGGCCCGGATGGATGGTTATACGGTTGCCAAGGTTATGCTACACCGTCAAAGGTTAGAAAGCCGATAGGAAAAGGGCGTTTATTCAAGCACAAAGAACCGTTTCCCGAAGATATTTTGCAGGGCGAGGGAGTGGATATTGACGGAGGAGTATGGCGCTACCACCCCACTAAAGATAAATTCGAAGTTGTAGCTCACGGATTCAGTAATCCATGGGGAATTGATTATGATGCAAAGGGCCAGTTATTTATAAGTGCTTGTGTTATTCCCCATTTATGGCACGTGATTCCGGGAGGTATCTATCACCGGCAAGGCGGCCGGCATTTTAATCCTTATGTGTATGAAGATATAAAAACAATAGCAGATCACAGTCACCGTTCGGCTCACGGAGGAGCGAGGATTTATCAGTCAGATGCTTTTCCCAAGGAACATCAAGGCCGAATGTTTATGGCCAATATTCACGAACACGGAGTTCTGTCTGACATCTTAGAACGAAAAGGTTCAGGATTTGTAGGCCATCACGGGGATGATTTTATGATGGCAAACAACGCTCAATGGGTAGGGTTCAGCATGGAAATCGGTCCTGCAGGAGATATGTTTGTATTAGACTGGCACGACGCCGACATCTGCGGACAAGAAGTTTTAAACTCGGAAACCGGTCGGATTTTCAGGATTTCTGCAAAAGATAATAAGGCACCCGACTTTAAAGGTCGTTACGACGACCTTTCAAAGATGAGCGATAAACAATTGGTGGATTTCCAAACCAATAACAGCGACTGGCATGCTCGTCGCGCTAGAGTTATTCTACAATATCGAGCTTCCAAAGGTTTACTTAAAAAAACGACCCACAAAGAGCTGTTTAAAATTTTTAATGAAAATGCGAATTCTGATTGGCGATTGCGTGCATTATGGTCATTACATGTTACAGGAGGTTTATCGGAGAATACCTTGACCGAAGCTCTTGCAGACAAGGATGAATATATTCGTGCTTGGGCAATCCAGCTTTTATGCGAAGATAAGTCTCCGCAAGAAAAGGTGTTAGCTAAGTTTACCGACATGGCTCGCAGTGATGCTTCACCCGTCGTTAGATTATACTTGGCTTCTGCTTTACAAAGAGTAAATAAAACCGGCGGGTGGGCAATAGCGGCCGAATTGGTTAAACATGGCGAAGATAAAGAGGACCACAACTTGCCGAAGGTGATTTGGTACGGATTAGAATCGTTGGTGGCTCAAGATCCCGCGAAAGCGTTAAGCTTAATATCTCAAAGCAAAATCCCGATGCTTACTCAATTTGCAGCGAGGCGAGTAGTGGATGCCGATGGAATCTCGACACTTACCGATGCAATTTCAAAATATCCTCAGATACAAGTTGGCCTGTTGGAAGGGATGATGAGTGCATTAGAAGGCAGAACAGATTTAAAGGCGCCGGAAAATTGGAAGAAGTTGTATAGTAAGCTTAAAGGCGGTAATGATAAATCGGCTGAGCTTGCCGAAGAAATTACACAGCAATTTGGGGACAGTGAGGCTGCGGTTGCTTCTTTAAACGTATTAAAGGATAAAAGCGCTTCGGTAGAGAAAAGGAAGAAGGCGATGCAGATGTTGGCTGCCCAACAAAGAGAAGAGCTTTTGCAAGAACTGCCGGCATTATTGAACGACAAAACTTTTAGAATGGAAGCAATACGTTCAATTGCAGCCTTTGAAGAAGAAGATTTAGGTAGAGCCGTTTTGAAGAATTACAGCTCATTTTCCGAAGTTGAAAAAGCCGAAGCTGTACAAGCCCTTTCTTCACGCCCTCGATACGGTTGGATGTTAGCCAATGCCATCAAAGATAAATCAATACCGAAACGTGATATTCCGGCAAATACTGCACGGCAACTAAGACGGGTTGTAGGTAGCGGATTTGTAGAGATTTGGGGACCGATAGATGACGTTCCGAGCGATAAGAAAGCTTATGCTAAATATCACGACATATTAAACGGCAAAGCTTTAACGGGAGCAAATCTGAAAAAAGGCCAAGCGCTCTTTTTACGCACTTGCGGAAGTTGCCACACGTTAAACGGTGAGGGCGGTAATATAGGGCCTAATCTTACCGGTTCCAACCGATCTAATATTGATTATATTTTATTTAACGTATTAAATCCAAGCGGCGAAATCCAAGACGCTTATAAACTCGTTGTTATAACTACTCGCGACGGGAGAACCTATTCCGGGAATGTAGTTTCTGAAAATGAGCGTCAAATAAAATTAAGGGTTGTGGGACAAGGAGATGTAATAATTAACAAATCAGGAATTCAATCTCGAGAAGTAACTCCTGTTTCGTTGATGCCTCAAGGACTTTTTGAAACCTTGACGAATGAAGAAGTTGTTGATTTGGTTGCGTATTTGCGCAAAATAGGCTAAGAAATTATCACTAACTACTATAATAACTACTAACTAACTACTAACAAAAAAGCCGCTCGATGTTCGAGCGGCTTTGCTTTTTTTCCTGCTTTTTGTTTTTGCAGGAAAGGCATTAAATTCCCTTGGGCCATTTAATATTTTCGTTCACAAACTCGCCTACTTTTTTTCCTTGCAGCAGTCCGTACTTATTATCTTGTTGATAGTGGATCCCTGCGTAGAAGCGAGAATTGGCGCACTCGTCTGCCATTTCATTAAAACTGTTCCATGTCCGAATTTCTAACCCGTATGATACTTGAGACCTGTCTACAATCTTATATTTACTGTCTCCGTTGGTAAATTCGCGACAGAAAATTTTAGAAGCTGCCGCGATCTCGGTAGAATGTCCGGAAATGTAAGAAGGAAAGGGCGGCGTTCCGATTACGGTTGTGAACGCGGGATCAATATAGCGCTGTATATAGGTAACCGGACGCAACAAGTTATCTTTGAATTTGCACTTCCAACATGCGATAAAAGCGTCGTTTTCTGCTATTCCCATTTTGGCGTATGAAGTTGCGGTTTTGGCAAGCGAAGCATTGTTTTCTTCCAATAAAAAGCTCAGGATTTTAAAAGTGTGTCCGGCAGGAGTACAGGTACCTTTGGGATCGTCGGCCCAAAATTTAGCAATAGCAATATGTTCGGGTGTGTTATTCTTTACCTGAGTATAGACGTCAAAGGCTTCTTTATACAAAGCTGAACCCGGCTGAGAAGAAAAAAGATAGGGAGGCGGAGGCATTGTTTGGGTAACATTTTCAGTTAAGAAAGGACGATTTTCTCCCCACTTAGGCGAAACCGGAGTATGCACCGGCCCTGTGGGAACCCATTTATCTTCACCTGTAGGAACTGTATAAGGCAACTGAAAAGGATCAAGATAGGAATGATGCCCTCCGTCGCTTTTTGAATATTCATATACAGCATTCGCAATTGCCTTTCCGAAAACTTCCGAACGAATTATAACATCCGTGTTAACATAAGCGGAAAGGGCTGATTTATTGTCCGATTCGAGTTGATCTATTAAAGTGAGATTTTCTTGTGAGATGTTAATTTCAAACATCTTCCTCATAATGTCGGCAATAGATGCATTTGCTGCTAATGCCCAGTTATATTCTAAATTGTGTTCAGGTTTGGGCAGCATACCTTTTGCCAGTCCGTTAATTTGACCCTGTAAAGAAAGGTTTGAACTTATTCCCTGAACGGTTGCTTCATATAAAGCAATAGAAATGTATCCGTAAGCTCGAGCTGCTTGGGTTGGGAAAAATCCGGGTGTTGTTTTTACAATTTCGCAAGTTAGATCATAATAAGGTCTTACAAAATCGCCGGAATATTTAACAGCGTCTTTCTTTTCCACCTTCATTTGCTTTTTTACAGTAATTTCTTCAGATTTTTTACAACCGTAAGCTAATGCCAAAAGAAAAGTAGAAACTATTAGTAGGTTTTTTTTCATCGGATTGATTTAGTTAAACAAAAGTACAAACTTAACTTCCTTTTGTTTAGTAATTTAGGTCATCTGATTAAAGATTGTACAGGATGTGTGAAACATGTTGCACTACTTAAATTTGGTCCGTTTAAATTTCCCCGCGAACAAATTGTAAATTAGCGGAATGATCTTTAAAAAAGAAATTTTAGTCCTTTTAACCATGCTGATAATGGCTACGGCGTGCAACAATACAAGCCCAAAAAGTTCTATTCCTGTTATCGGCTTTATTGATGCTTTTGAAGACGAAACTATTTCTCGTGCCAGGGTTGGTTTTACCGATGCACTAAATAAAAACGGGTTTAGCGACAGTAGTCATACAGTAAAGATTATTTATAGAAATGCACAAGGTGATATACCCACCTTAACCCAAATTGTTAACTATTTTATTGCAGAGAAGGTTGATTTACTGGCAACCAGTACAACATTATCAACTATAACCGCAGTGCAAAAAACCAAAACCTTCCCCATTTTTATGATGGTTTCACCAACTCCGGAAAGGATGAAACTTTTAGACAGCGACGGAAAAGCACCGGCGAATCTGTTTGGTGTTTCCGAGGAGCTTGCTTATATCGATACTTCTTTTTCTTTAATCCCTAAGCTGTTAAATAAAAAAGATAAAAATTTAGTAGTCGGCATGATTTATAACCAATCCGAGCCTCAATCTGCCGATGCACTTGAGCGAATAAAATCTCTTGCCGGAAAATTAAATATAATAATAGAAGCCTTGCCGCTTAATAACTCTGCCGAAGCTCAAATCGTAACACAATCTCTTCTAAACAAAAATATTGATGCCTTTTTTGCAAATCCGGACAATACGGTATTTGCCGCTTTCGAAACGATACTGAAAAATTGCAATCAAAAAGGCATTCCGATATTTACAAGCGAAGCAGGGCTTGTAAAGCGAGGCGCTGTTGCGGCTTTCGGCGCAGACATTTATCAATGGGGATATCAAGCCGGCTTGCAAGCAGCCCAATATCTCAAAACAAAAAAAACCGAAGACTTAAATTGGGAATTGGTTAAGATAAGAAAGCGAGTGTATAATTCTGAGGTAATAAAGAAATATAATATTTCAATCCCCGCAAATTTCGAAGCTGTTAGATAATGGATTTTTTCCTTTCAGCAATTTTACAAGGCTTATGTTTTT
>JAYULL010000194.1:0-1008 GCA_043763625.1 Sphingobacteriaceae bacterium
GTAAATTTTGGTGGAAGCATTTCTAAGAGTAAAAGCTTAAAAGAAGTGCTGCGAGCCCTTGAATTAACTAAAGCAGTGCACTTTAAAATTGAAGAAAGGGGGATTACGGTAATGAAGTAATTTACTAACCGAAAGCCTAAAATAAAACCGGAAGTACTGACATACCCCCGGCTTTTATAAAGGTCTTATTCAAATTTTTTTGCGACTAACAAACCAATTTAAACTATAAACCTGAAATCAAATGTACAAATTTCTTTGTGCCGGGAGAGTGCTGTTGCGCCCTCGCCCGGAGATTCTTAAATTCCTGTTGGTTATGAAATTTACGTTTTTCTTTTTCATTGCAGGCTTCCATTTTTGCTTTGCCGGAATCGGTTATAGCCAAAAGATCAGCCTCTCTAAAGAAAACGAACCACTCCTGAATGTTTTAAAAGAAATAACCGACCAAACCGGCTATGACTTAGTTTACACCATCGACCTGATTGCCAAGGCAAAGCCTGTTACTATAAGAGTAACGAAGGTGTCGCCTGAAGAAGCGTTAAGCCGGTGTTTTCAATCGCAGCCTATAACTTATACAATACAAAACCGAACGATAGTTATTACTCCCATTACAATACGAACCTTAACGGGTATTGATGTGATAGTCAGTGGACAAATAACAAGTGCTTCGGGAGAAATACTATCCGGCGTGAATGTTAAAATTAAAGGGCAAAACACCAGCACTACAACAAACGGAAACGGCCGCTATAGCTTGGTGTTGCCGAACGGGAACGAAACTATAGTTTTTTCTCATATCGGGTACGTTTCACTAGAAATTGCCGTAAATAATCGCACTGTATTGAATGTTACTCTTGTTGATGAAAATACAAATTTAAGGGAAGTGGTGGTAGTAGGGTATGGCACACAGACCCGAAGAAATGTTTCAGGGGCTGTTACTTTGGTAACTGAGAAGAACTTTAACAAAGGAGTAACACGAAATGCTGTTGACTTAATTCAGGGTAAAGTTGCCGG